>JAVZLK010000003.1:0-139201 GCA_038883795.1 Bathyarchaeia archaeon | reverse complement strand
TTAATTGGAGTCAACGCCGGAAATCTCACCGGGAGCGACAGCAGAGTGAAGGCCAGATTAAAGGTCTTGCCGGACGAGCTGAGAGGAGGTGCATGGCCGTCGCCAGTTCGTGCCGTGAGGTGTCCTGTTAAGTCAGGCAACGATCGAGACCCGCATCCCCAGTTGCCATTGGCCTTGAGCCAAGCACTCTGGGGAGACTGCCGCCGATAAGGCGGAGGAAGGAGCGGGCCACGGCAGGTCAGTATGCCCCGAATCTCCCGGGCCACACGCGAGCTGCAATGGCAGGTACAGTGGGTTCCAACCCCGAAAGGGGGAGGCAATCCCTAAAGCCTGCCGTAGTTGGGATCGAGGGTTGAAACTCACCCTCGTGAACATGGAATCCCTAGTAATCGCGCGTCACTATCGCGCGGTGAATACGTCCCTGCTCCTTGCACACACCGCCCGTCGTTCCACCCGAGCGACTCCTGGGTGAGGCGTGGTCCTTTTGTGGCTGCGTCGAATCCAGGTTTCGTGAGGGGGGAAAAGTCGTAACAAGGTGGCCGTAGGGGAACCTGCGGCCGGATCACCTCCTATGCAATAAATAGCCTTGCATTGCCGACTGGAAGAGAAAGGAAAACGCCATAAACGTCAAAGCCCAAAAACTTAATATCAATTTATGATTTGCTGTGTTGCTAAATTGGATACCCTCTATAGGTTTTTGGTTGCGGGAAAAGCCAATAGCAGACCTACCTCTATAGGTTTTCAGCTAATGGTGATTTTTCTTTCAAGCTTGGCATTGCAAATTTAAAATTTTTAAAATTTTAAAGCGTTTAATTGTTGAGGAGCAATTAATAATTTAAGCAATAAGAGTTCTAATGGTTTTAGCTCTCCTGTTACCGGATCAACTTGTAATCCAAGTTCCTCAAGTGTTGTTACGCCCAAAACTTCAGCGTCAGATTCTTTGCCAAAAACTACTATGGAATAGGTGCTTTGGCCCTTAACCTCAATTTCTGCTGCGCCAACATCTCGCTCAATAATTCTTCCATCTGCTGTTTTAAATCGCCTTTTTCCTCGTGGTTTCACATCGAGCTTTTCAAGTCTTTTACTATTTAAAATCGTATAAATTGAACCCGTATCAACCAATAATTCAGCAACATCTCCAAGTTCGGGTTTATGAATGTTGCGAATTTTAACTTCGATTTTTATATAACCCATGATTAATCTAAAAGTATGTAATGCATAAGAATATTAAAGGTTATTTGCCAAAATTCTGCCTCTGCCGAAGGGAATGAGCTCCCTTATTTCTTCAACTGAAGCTTTCAAAATTTTCTCTTTCAATTCCTTCTGAATTTTTGCAGCTAAAACCTTCAAAATTTGCCTAAACAACTCTTTGATGCTTTCCTCTCCCGGCACAATTATAGCGTAAACTTTTGTTTTTGCTGTAACAGCGTCAACGGGTCCTCCAACAAATCTTATTTCACTATCTTCTTCAACCACACCAACAGCTATTTTTAGCGGAGTGTTGCGCATCCAGTTTCTCTTTCCGCTTACAACAAAGGCTCCGTGGGGCACGTATTCGCCTGAGGGCCCAGTTTTGCTTAGTTGTTCTGGTTTTACCCAGTAAACGTCGATTGTTGCGAAGCCTTCGCGCCAGCCCCTTGAGTATGCGGCTGCGAATTCTGCGGCTTCTTTAAGGCATTGTTCGCTTGGTTCTTTTCCTTCAGTTTTAATAATAACGAAGGGGGCGCCAATTATATCTGCGTGAAAGACAATATCCGTAGGTTCCGTATATTTCTTGATTAAGGCTTCATTGCTGACGGCGTCTTTGCCTCCAACAATTAAGAAGCCATCTGAGGATTTAAACCATCTAAACTTCTCAAACCATTCCTTACGTTTAACGCGGCGCTTCTCGAGGGTTTCCAAAACTTCAATAGGCTTGACGTGTTCTAAAGCTTCTGTTTCCCGAATCTCTGCTTCAATTTCCATTAATTTTTTGTGTGTTTCTTCTAAGGCGGTTTTGGCGCCAGCCAACTTCTGCCTAGCCTTTTTGCTCCTTTCATAAAATTGGGCGGCAACATCAAACAATTTCTTCCGCAAGCCCAAACCAAATT
Source organism: Bathyarchaeia archaeon (assembly GCA_038883795.1). Classification (GTDB taxonomy): domain Archaea; phylum Thermoproteota; class Bathyarchaeia; order Bathyarchaeales; family Bathycorpusculaceae; genus JASEJA01. The sequence continues at coordinate 137,111 of JAVZLK010000003.1, read as the reverse complement.
TTAAACCTTCGACACAAACATATACCACCAAGCCTTTAGCGTCAAAAGAGTCAAAAAATATGCTTGGTTTTGTTCCAGCTTTCTTTTCAGCCAAAACTTCAGAAACAATACTGTTCCATTCTTTGCCAGTCTTTTTTCCACTTGAAAATTTGTCCAGTAAAGCTTGCAATTCCCCTGCATAAGCGTATATTGTGTCTCCAATACGCTTGTTAATATCTGCCTCGTTTTTCGCTTCGGCTAAAGCTTTTTCTTGGCTTTCGATGACACGCTTGAGCCTTTCCACTTCTTGCTTTAACTTCTCAACTTTAGCGCTGACTTTGGTTTTCTCTAAGGCTTCAGTTTTGGCATAAAATTCGTCTAGGGCTTCGTTAAAACTTTCATAAAACTGATGTGTCAGCTTCTCGTAGCGTTTAAGCCTAAAAGGCACAACATCCATAAACTCGCCTTTATCGTTTAAAATAATGCATGGCTCCAGTTTTCCATTAGAAACTTGCCGAAGCAAATTCTGCAAGCAATCAAAAAGGATGTGAAATTCAGAGTCGCTTAACTCATTGCAAGGTTTAGTTTTTTCTATTCCAGCCCTTAACAAAACTTCTTCAGCATAAATGCCACCGATGCCTAGGAAACGTGCAACAGCCCTAACAACTTCAACGCTGCCAAAATTTCTTAGGGTGTTGGTCAACTCTTCTTTACCCACTTTAAAGGGATTTTTTCCGCTAGAAGGAGCGAAAACGAATATTTCATTGCGGAGAATGTTGCGGTCTCTCATTCGCTTATATGCCAAAGCTTGGAGAATCTTGCCTTCACCGTCGACTAAAATGATGTTGCCATCACCAAAAAGTTCCATAATAAGCCGCAAATCTCCCAATTTACCTTTAAAAGCGAAAACAACAACCCTCTCAAACTCGTGCTGTTCAACGCTTGCCAAAATGGCATTCCGCAAGTATTTCCTCAAAGCCATGCAAAAAGCCGGAGGAACGGTAGGCTTTTCTGCGGCATAGGAAGTTAAGTGTAAACGGCTTCCAGCCTCCAAAACCAGATGCAAAGCTGGCTTGTTAGGTATATGCAATTTGAAAAGTAGGGTTTTGGAGTTTAACTGGTAAACGTTGCTGACACGAGAATTTCCAATAACATCTTTTAACTCGCGAACAACGGCAGCCGCATCAAAGCTTGTAAATTCTTTTTTTCGCTGCATTCCCTTTTCACGTCTAAAAGGTAAATGTGATTAGAAGTTATAAATAGGCAACCGAAGTTAACAAAATTTCCCTTAACGGATTATAATTAATGTTCCGCAGTACTCGCACTTCACAGATGTTTCTCCCTTATAAATCTCACGAGTGTAGGGTGCACCGCAATGGGGACATCGGACAAGTTGTATTGTAGGCGCTTCCTTAACCATGGTTCCTCTTATTGAGGCTATGTCTCTATCCGCTTCTCCGCCAATTATGTAGCTGAAGAATCTTGTTATTATGTCGGCTTCCCACCCCTTCACGTCGAAAGGCGTCTCTGCTAAACCACGTTCTGGTTTGAAGCGAATGTAGATTCCAGTCCAAGCCAATAAACCCACTCTGCCTTTAGATATTTCTTGTAGGGCGCCAATGGGCTGTTCTATTAAGACTGTTCTTTCAATCTTCTTTTTCGTGGCTATGAAGAATTTCTTCTCCAATACAACCTCTTTCTTTCCTTCGAAAATAAACCTTTGATTTGTGAAGTATAAGGTTCCCTCGCTTTTTTCTCCGGTCATGATTCTTCCTTCAATTGCCAAAACTGGACTTTCTTCTTGTTTTAGTGGGAAAGTTGCTAGTGAAAATAGTTCCATGGTTTTTTCAGCCACTTTTAGATCTCTGTCTATGGCGTTGACGCTTGAAATGAACTCGTTAAGGGGTGTGCTCACTTTTCCTGCTTCTATATTGGCTCTCATTTTTATAGAAGAGGTTTCGATGGATAAGCGACTGGCCAAGGAATGACTAAAACCAATATTGCCACTGTTTATTTCTGTTCGCAATCTCTGAGTTTCTGCTTGTAATGCTCGAATTTGGGTGGTTAATGGTTGGACGCTGTTTAGAAATGCTTGTTTAATGGTTGGAGCAGTTTCCGTCCACTTTTTGGTTAGTAAGTCTATGCTTTTTTCAAGATGCCCCATAGCTGCATAGCCTCGCCCCCTAACAGTCATAAGTCTGCTTGGAAGAGAACCCATAGAAGCCTCAACATAAGCTATTTTGCTTTCCACATCACTTATTGCTCCAGAAGCGCTGGAAAGGTCAGATTCTATGGAGCGAAGCTGGGAATAAAGCACTTCCTTTTCTCTATCAATCTGTGCCATGCTCTTCTCCAAGCCATAAAACTGCTTCTTGCAGAAATAAAACTTGCTGAAACATTATTGGGCTGGGCAACTTTTAAATCCTAATCTTGGATATAAGATGGAAAGGCGTTGGAAGGGCTATGAGGATTATAGAGAAAATATACTGGATTAGGTTGTTGCTTGGCATAATCGCAGCTTTAGCATCTACGGGATATACGCAAGCAAGGGTTGTCCCGCCGGATGTTGTAGACTATAGCATTTTTTTGAACGGCGTAAGTATAGCAATAATAGTTTATGTGATATCCTATTACATAATGAAGTTCAAGTGGGCAGCTAAAATGGAGAAGCCGCAGAAAATTTTCACAACTGGTGTTGGCATATACTTTCTTTCATGGCTTGTTTTTTGGATTCTCTTCTACACAATAATGGCTGGACCGCCGCCACCTTAGCCTATTTAGGCTTTTTTCCAAGAAAATTCTCGATTGTAGCTTGCCCTTTATCATCCTTTAAAGTTTCCAGCCGTCCCTTATCAGAAATTGTGTTGTTCACGTTTGGGTTATTTGCGAAATTCATTCTGCTGAGCACATGCATACAGTCAGCCCAAGCTGAGAAAAATCCACGGTCAAAGTCTCCGTGAAGCCTATTCTTGATATGATTCAAAAACTCTCGCCTATAACTGTGTAAGGCGCCTTTATCATTTAAATCCAGTCTCGAGAAAAATGCGTAAGAGTCATTGTTGTTTGAGCGTCTGGCAAGCATCATCCCATATAAGCCTCTAAAATACCCCCTATTCCACTCCGTTTTGTGCATTTTCTGTTTAATCTTTTCCAGTTCCCGCTCCGCTTCGGCAAACTGTCTATTAACTAAAAGCTGGAAGTACCGCGTCACTAAAACCCTTGGGATAGGCATCTTTAACGCCCACGAGACTTAGACTTTTCTTCTTCGGAAACGTCTTCTATGCCGTTCTCAGTTATTTTAAATATTTCCTCCCCTTCAGGCAAATAGGGACTAGAAACCAAACGGGCAATTCGTACTGGTCCATGGGCAGCCCTGCGGAGATATACGCGTGTGTGGCTTGTGTGTCCAACAATGTGACCGCCGACTGGATGCACGGCATCGCCAAAAAACACATCTGGCTTTGCCATAACCTGGTTTGTCACGACAGCCACAAGGTTGAAGGCTCTTGCTAAACGAATCAACTTATGCATGTGTTTGTTCAGTTTTTGCTGCCTAGAAGCTAACATTTCACGTCCAAGGTATTCGCTTCTGAAATGGGCAGTTAGGGAATCAACAATGATGAGTTTCACATTATTCTGCTTTATAACGTCATCAACATTATCCAACAAAAACATTTGATGGTCGGACGTGTAGGCTTCAGCATAAATGATGTTTTTAACAACCTCTTCTGGGTTTAGTCCCAAGTGACGGGACATCTGCACAATCCTTTCAGTTCTGAAAGTGTTTTCCGTGTCTATGTATAAGGCGGCGCCAGATAAGCCGCCCCTTTCCGGAGGCAACTGAACATTAACGCATAATTGGTGGCATAACTGGCTTTTTCCACTTCCGTACTCGCCATAAAACTCTGTTATAGTTTGAGTTTCCAATCCACCGTCGAGAATCCTATCCAGGGCTTTGCTTCCAGTTGTTAAACGCAAAACACTCTGACGCATTTTCAAAAGTTCATCTGCCCTAATGAAGGAGACACTTATGGAAGAGCGGGCGGCTTCAATGATGGCGAAAGCCTTTTTCTCGCTTATTCCAGCTGGTTCCAGCTCGCGGGCTGTAGCCATAGCCAAAGACTCAACCGTGTGAAAACCCAACTCTCTTAATTTTTGTGCTGTGGCTGGACCTATTCCTGGCAAGTCTTCCAAAAACTCATATTTCTTTTTAATAGCGCCTTCTTCTTTCCTCTCTTCCTCTTCACTCATCAAGCAGTTCACTCTCTCTTTGCAATTTATCAGAGTTAGGTTAAGCAATATTTAAAATAAGCGAAGTGTGTCAGCGTTTTTTCCGTGGAGAGTTAGGTTAAAGTGAAAACCATCTTAAATTTGCAATTAACCGGAGACAAGATATAAGTAGCTGAATTTTTCATAAAACCGACAAAAGAAGGGAAAAATATGGATATGACAAAAGTTCTTGAAGACGTTGCCTTTAACATACTAAAACAAGCAGTCATATACTTGCCAGAAGACGTGAAACAAGCTTTAAAAAAGGCTTATGCAGAAGAAACAAGCGAAACTGGTAAGACACAGCTGAAAGCAATTCTTGACAACATTGAACTAGCCGAAAAATATCAGGCACCAGTATGCCAAGACACTGGCACCATAATATTCTATGTGAAAGCTGGGACAGAAGCAAAAAACCTTGACAAAATAGAGGAACCATTAATAAAAGCTGTGCGCAGAGCCACAAAAGAAATCCCCCTACGCCCAAACGCCGTTGACCCCTTCACACAAAAAAACAGCGGAGACAACACTGGACGCCTAATACCATACATACACTGGGGAATAATCTCCGGCGACAGCATAGAATTAACCGTCATGACTAAGGGAGGCGGTTCAGAAAACGTTTGTTTGACGGGCATGCTTGTTCCAGGCGAAGGCATAAACGGACTGAAAAAGTTCGTTATAGACGCTGTCATAAAAGCTGGAGCTCAGCCTTGCCCGCCAACAATTCTGGGTGTTGCCATGGGCGGCGGAAGCGACATAGCCATGAAACTTGCAAAAAAGGCGCTTCTAAGACCTTTAAACGAGCCTAATCCAAACCCCGAAATTGCTAAGCTGGAAAAGGAAATTTTTGAAGCTGCGAATATGACTGGAATTGGTCCCATGGGTTTGGGTGGAAAAACCACGGTGCTCGGCGTGCACATCGATTATGCTTATAGGCATCCAGCATCCTTTCCAGCGGCTGTTGCCTTCAACTGTTGGGCTGCCAGAAGAGCCTCGGCACGAATTAATGCTGATGGAACAGTTGAGTATTTAACACATAAAATGAAATGGTGAGGTGAGAAATATGGCTGTTTATAAACTTAAAACACCAATTTCTGAAGAGGAAATTCGCAAATTAAAAGTGAACGATGTAATTTACATAACGGGGACTATTGTAACCGCCAGAGACCAAGCCCACAGAAGAGCCCTAGAATATTTCAAACAAGGAAAAGCTTTACCCATAAACCTTGAAGGATTGGCTGTTTTCCACTGCGGTCCAGTTGTGAGCAAAGAAGGTGATAAGTGGGTCGCTGTTGCTGCTGGTCCAACAACAAGCACACGAATGGACATTTTCGAGGATGAGTTCATAAAAAACTTTAAGGTTCGAGTGGTTATCGGCAAGGGTGGAATGGGTAAAAGAACAACGGATGCCATGGCTAAATACGGCGCTGTTTACGGCGCTTTCACTGGAGGGGCGGCAATACTGGCTGCAAAAGCCATCAAAAACGTAAAAAGTGTTGAATGGCTTGATTTGGGAACCCCGGAAGCCCTTTGGATTTTTGAAGTGGAGGATTTTGGTCCTTTGGCTGTTGCCATAGACTCGCATGGAAATAATCTATTCTTGGATGTAGCCAAAAAAGTTGAGGAGAACAAGCAGAAGATTTACCAGAAACTTGGTTTGACGCAATAATCTCACTCATTATTTTTGTATTTTTGTTTTTGATTTTTGATAGCTAATTTGGATTCTGTTTAATATATCGGAAGATTTAATATTCGTTTTTACATCTCACTAAAAACGAGGCAAAACCATGTTCAAAACCTTCAGAGAAAAAATAGCCCTTTCCGGAATCACAGTCCTTATGGTAGGCGTAGCCCTTTTAGTATTCACTTTCATAAGCGCCTATGGATTCCTAACCCAAAGCCTATCAATAATGGCTTCCGAAAATTTGGTGGAAACTTTTGGCGAAGCCTTGGCTCCCTTAATTGCAACTTGTATCCGCATAATGTATCTCGGCGTTATGGGCTGGGTTGGCTCACTTTTGACAATAAGAGGCGTTACAATAATAGCCCATGCACCGCAAGTTACGCCAACAGTTCCACAAAAAGAAGCTATGCCAGAACAGAAACCACAACCGCAAGTGCAACCTCAGCCGCCGAAGGCAAAAGTTGAAAAACCAAAAGCTGAAAAGCCCAAGGAAGAGGTTAAGCCGCAAGAGCCAGAAATGGTTGTTATACCCCCAGAACAAATTTCGCAGCCGCCATCAGAGCCGAAACAACCTCAGCAAAACAATACTCAACAGTAAATTTAACGTGCCCGGAAAAGGAGCAATATGCAAATACCAATTCGAATGATAGGAATAACTACAACATTCTTCTGGATTTTTCTAATCGCATTCTTTGTTTCCGCAGTCTACTCCGTTAAAGATTTGCGTTTAGATTTTGGCGAACCACAAATGAATGTAACAACAGATAACAAAATACTTCTCACTCTTCCCTTAACAATTACAAACAAAGGTTTTTACAGCCTCCGCAATTTTAACCTGACAACTCAAATTTCAAGCGCAGAAAACTTCATTACCGCAAGAGGAACTACTTTAATACCAATCATAAATAAGGATGAAGAGGCAACTGTAACGCATAACGTTACCATCGACCTTAATGCGCTTTTGCAGCGTGATGAGAATTTCTTGTTTAATGATACTGAATTAGAAGTTTTTGAGATGGTTGGCATGGTGATTGCCGATTTGATTCCAATTCAAGCCTCAACAAACTATTTCATGCCATGGGGCGCCCCACTATACAATTTTACTTTAGAACGTCCTCAATACGTAGCGGCTAACTTAACACATTTTCTAGTTCATTTACCAATAAGCTTTGAGAATCACGCCTTCTTTGATGTAGCTGGAGACATAAAAATAAAAATGTATAACAACGCCAGCAGCTCATTAGGCGAAGGACAAATTTCCATAGACGTTCCACAACAATCTTTCTTTAATGGGTTTGTCGAATTTTATGTTTCAAGAAGCGAAGTGACTAATAATGGATACTTTAACGTTTCCATTTCGACTTCTCTTTTTAATTATGAAAACTTGGTGATTCCTTATGGCAGATAACAAAAACAAGCTTAAGCAAATGACATTCAAAGCCTTAAAGGCGACAGTGAAGGGAATCCTCTTTTATGCAGCATACATCCTCTTATGGATGTTTCTAGCCCCACTTTCAGAACTGATTCCTGGCTTTCAGCAGATAATTGAAACTTTTGTCATAGTATACATAATTTTGATGATTGTTGGCGAACTTACCTCTGGAACAATTTTTAAGCACTTTTTTGATGCAGCTAAGGCTTTGTTTGTTATATGCTATCTAATCCTCTCTTTGAAGGGCGGAATATTTGGCGTTACCTATCAAAATTTGAGTTTGACTGTTGACTTTCGCCCATTAATTGCCATCGTCACGCTTATAAGCTTGTTTGGATTTGCAAAATCAATACTTCAAGCCATAAACTTCCTAAACGAGAAGGCGGAAAGGCTCCAAATCTAAAGTTTTCGCGCCATAACGTAAGCGTCTTCGCCGTCAGAGTAGTATCCGTGGATTGTGCGGGTTATTTCAAAACCCAACTTCTTATAAAGTTCTATGGCTGGAGTGTTTGTTACTCTAACTTCTAGAAAACATTGTTTTGCATTGTATATGCGCATGTTCTCCAAGGCTTGGGCAACCAGGGCTTTTCCTATTCCTTTGCGCCTATACTGGTGTAGAACAGCCACTGAAACAATATGTCCTTTCTTGAGTAATCCGCTGAAACCGAAGTTGGATAAGCCAAGTTCAATACGGCACATTATGTAACCAACCACTTCGCCGTTTTCCTCTGCCACAATGAAGGTTTCTGGGAATCTTTGGTAAAGCTCAATAAAAAAGTAGTCCGTATAGTTTTCTGGTAAGCAAACTCGGTTTATGTGCATTACTTTTTGAAGGTCATTCATTGTGAATTTTCGCAGTTTGAATGTTTGCTGCAAGTTTTCTTCTCCACACGGTTTAATGCATAAACTTTAGACTGAGATTTAATCCTTTTGAGTTTTACTCTTCAGCTGTTTTGACTTCTGGCAATGTAAAGTTTCCGTAGGGCATAGCCCAAACCCTTGCATTTTTCCCAACAATGTTAAAAGCTTCATTTAACGCATCGTTTACGGCTCTCGCTGTCTTCAACTTGAAGATGTTTGTGGCATAATAATCGGGCATTGTCGAAACCAAAATTATCTGAACCCTTTGCAAAGCCTTCAACAAATAATAGGCCTTATGACCACCCAAAACAAAATTGTTCTTAATTTCCCTCTCCATCGCCTTCAAATCCTTAAACTTAACCATCCAATCATAAAAAACCTGGCTTCCATGTCCCTCAGGACATTCAGCAACCAAAATTATTACACCACCACGTTTAACAACTTCAAGGGCGCTGTCCACACCCTTATAGGCTTGGAAAAGATTTATGTCAACTGGATGCCCCCCAGGACTAACAACAACTATGTCTGCTCGGCGGTCTACTGGGATGCGGTACATTTCATCCACAACCTTGACGCCTTCGTAGAAGGCTTGTTCCAAATCGCCTGCAAAAGCCCTCACAATTTCCTTTTTGCTGTTCATTACAACATTTAAAATGAAATCCACTTTGGCCAGTTTTGCCGCTTCAACCATGTCCTCGTGGACTGGATTTCCACTTAAAACTCCAGTTTTTGCGCTTGGATGCAAAAGCATGGCGTGGTTATGCTTTATTGTTTCTTCTCCTGAAACTGCTGGCAAAACGCTTTTTCTTCCTCCGCCATAACCAGCATAATAATGAAAACAAACATCGCCCGTCAGAATTTTTACATCAGCCTCCGCGAAAATGCGATTTAAATAAACTTTTGTTCCATACTTCTGTGTTGTGCCAACATAAACAAGGTCTTGAGCCTTAGAGTTGTGGCTTACAGTTTTTACACGATTAAGAATAACTTCGCCTAATAGACTAACTGCCTCTTCCCGCGTAACAGCCCTATGTCCTCCACAGCCAAAAATGATTGTTATATTTTCGTCTTTAACACCAGCCATATTCAACTCATCCAACAACGGCGGAACCATAAGATGGCTTGGCGCGGGTCTAGTTGCATCATCAACAACGATAGCCACCTTATTTTCTGGCTTAACGATTTCGCTTAACCTTTTAGAGCCAATAGGTTCTTTCAAAGCCCTTTCAATCTCTGCCTTAGCGTCTGGCACGCCCGGCTTTTCCCTTGGCTCAATTGTGCCTAGAAAGTTTCTTGTGGGAATTCTAGCGCACACTTCAGTTTTTCCATACGGAAGCCAAACGTCAACCATCAGACATCACTTTTTAAATATGAAAACACGTAAACAGCAACTATTAAGCCTTACCAAAATAGTATTCGTAAAAATTTGCATAGAGCAGCACAAGTTCTTTAAAAACTAAAGCGCATAATTATTAGCTGGAGGAATCAAGTATGGCTATTGAGAAGACTCCTGCCAAAAATGAAATATTGTTTGCGTGGTTTAATCGCTATGCTGGAGTAACCATAAAAACTCCAACAAAAACCCTTGTGATAGACCCTGTAGAAGTTAAGCCGCGCACTTTCAAAAGTGTAGATGCCATTTTAATCAGCCACGAACACTATGACCATTTAGACCAATCGCTAATTTCAGAAATCCACAAAAACACATTATGTGTGGTTGTGGCTGACCCCACATCCGCAAAAAGATTGCGAAATGTTGTTGCCCCAGAAAAATTGCAAGAAATTCAACCGGGTGCAGAAGTGAAACTTGGTGCAGTTTCAATAAAGGGTGAAAAATGTAATCATCCTCCAGCAGCCACGCCTGTATCCTTCATAATCACAAGCGAGGATGGAGTTAAAATCTTTCACACAGCAGACAGCCTACCATTTCCAGAAATGGCAACTATAGGCGAGAAAGAAAAGTTTGATTTAGTTTTCTGCACGGTTGGAATTGCCCCTGGGACTTCTCCAGAAACAGGCGCTGAGATTGCAAGGTTAACCAGGCCTAAAGTTGCTGTTCCATATCATACAGGTTCAGCATCGGATCAAAAGAAGTTTGCTGAAATTTTGAAGAGGGAAATGCCAAAAATCACCTGTTTGGTTCCAGAAGTTGGCAAAATATACCAGATTTCCAAGCGGACGTGAAATTTTGTCCATGGAAGAAAACAAAGCAGTTAAGGTTGAAATATGCAAAATATTAAAAAAGATAGATGCGCTTCAGTTTGGAGCTTTTAGACTTACAAGCGGGAAAATAAGCCCCTACTACATAGACTTAAGGGTAATACCAAGTTTTTCAGACGCATTTCATAGAATTTGCGATTTTTATGTAAACTTCATAAAAGCGGAAATTGGCACAGAAAACTTTGAAAGAATAGCTGGAATTCCCATAGCAGGCATGCCCTTTGCATCTTTAGTTGCATACCATTTAAGGAAACCCTTCCTCTACATTCGCAAAGACATCCGCCTTCATGGAAGACAAAGAAGAATAGAAGGGATAATTGCGCCTGGAGACCGCATCCTATTAATTGACGATTTAATTACAACTGGTTTATCTTTGGAAAGGGCAGCGAAAGCCATAAGAACTGAGGGTGGAGTTGTAAATGATGCTGTCGTGCTTTTAGACCGTGAAGAAGGCGGAAAAGAAAAACTTGAAAAAAGTGGGATAAAGGTTCATGCTTTGCTCAAGGTTAGCGAGATAGCGACTAAGCTATATGAGATTGGAGCAATAGATGAGGAACAATTAAAAACTATTTTGAGGCAGATTAAAAAGAGGTAAAATAGGATAAGGCTCAAGGCTTTACTCGTAGAATATTAGTTCTTGGTCTTCCAATATTTTATGAAGTTTGTGGACAGCATCGTAAACGTCTTGCTCCCTTTTGGCTCCGGTGCAGACAAGTTTTCCGCTTGCAAACAATAGTATAACCACTTTTGGCTCATCCATTCTATAAATCAAACCTGGAAACTGCTCTGGCTCATACATTGTTTTTCCAAGGGTGGACGCTGCTTTTTCTAAGTCTATCATTCCACCCAAGCCCGCAGAAGCCACAATATTTTGTATTTTTAGTTCCGGCTTGCTAATGATTATTATTCCACCCTTTTTTAACTCCTTAATCACCTTCATAACTGCCCTTCGTGCTTCTTTCTCTGATTTTGCGCCTGTGCAAACCATTTTCCCAGAATTGAAAATCAAAGTGGCTGTTTTTGGTCTTTTAAGCCTAAAAACAAGCCCTGGAAACTGTTCTGGACGGTATTCTACGCCTGGATAACCCTTAACAACAGCGTTTAAATCAACTTTCTGGTTTAATGTTGCAGAAGCAACAACGTTTTCGATATTTATTATAGCTTTAACTTTTGGCATAAGTATCACTTTTCATATTGAATGCTTAAATACCTTTATAAAGCCTTAGGTCTCAAAAACCTTTCCCACACCATAAAATTGAAGAATGGCGTGTATTTAAATGCCCTCTCGCCCTCGTTTAAGCTTCAATTTCCCCTTTTTTCTTAAAATCTTTATCAAAGTCCAAGCATCCAACAGCATAAGAAGGATTATTGCAGCTTGGCTCCATGAAAATGTTGGAACGCCGGTTCGCAGCCCATCGCTTAATTGACAATTAATTGTATATGTGAGAAAACCTTGATATAGAAAAGCTTCGAGGGAATGCGTTTCATGAAAGTTAACGTCAGAAAACATTCCGTAAATCGTGACATACATGCCTTGACTATTCGAACCAGCGCCAGGGTTCCAAAAAGTAAAAGCCCCCCAAAGACCAAAAATGATTAGACCTATAAGAAAAATGTTTAGAGTTACAAGATAAATCATTTTAAGCGGTATTTTTCCAAAAAGTAACGTCTCTTCACTTTCCTTTTCTTCTTTAGTTTCAAAAGGGAAAAAGAGAAAAATGGCAATTAAGATTAGAATGAAAATTGTAAAAAGAAAAATGTTTTGTTGCGAATGCAATAGTAAAGCAAAATTGCCTATCCAGGGAATTCTTGCCACAACCCTCCCTACAATTGCTTTTCCATCAACCTTTTCAGGGTCTGGACTTGGGTTGTTATCTCCCTTCGTTACGAATAAATAACCATTTCGGCCGCTTATTTTTTCAATTGCCCTATGGACCACAAGGTCATTACCTGCTTTTTTGAAGACAATAATGTCGCCAGTCATCGGAGCTGCGTTTATTTCTTCCGGAGGGACCCCTTGAACTATTATGAGGTCGCCTACATTTAATGTTGGCAGCATGCTTTGAGAAGCCACCGCCAACGCGGGGTATTCTGTTCTTAATGCTGTTTGAGTGATATACCAGAAGCCGAAAACAAGTACAACGAGCAAGATAAGTGTTATAATTGTTTGGAAATATTCGTTTTTCCAAAGTTTTTTTAGAGTTTCTAATGCCAATTATTTACGCTTCCTTTGCTAAAGAGTTCTTGTTGATTTAAGCATCCATGTTTTAAAACTTAACGGTGAAAAACAGGAAAAATAGGGGAAGAGGGGATAAGTGTAAGCCTAAAGTTCTATGCCTTCTGCGCCCAGCTTGGCTTTACTCACTATGTCTTTGAATTTTTTGCCACATTTTGGACATTCGTACATGCCGAAGATTGTTAGGGTTATCCTCATCTTTTTGTCTGGAAACGGAGCGATAAGCTCCCATGTTTTGTATGGTTCCTTTGCAAGTGTTCCACATTCTGGGCAGATGTGTTCTTTTGTTTGACTTTTAGGCATTGAGGTCGCCATTTGCTTTTAGGCTATTTTAAACTTTCTTCTTGCTTAGGACTTCTCGGAATGGCTTCTTGCATTTGGGACAGTCGAAGAGTCCGATTTCTAATTGCATTCTTTTTCCGGATTTGTCTGGGCGTCCAGCCATCGTCCATTTCTTCTTAGGCGTGTTAACAACGGTTCCACATTTTGGACATTTAGCCATTTAATTTCCTCCAATATCCTCGATTACCATGGTTTCGTATGATGATACATAAAAAACTTTCCATTGTTTTCGAATAGAAAACCCCAGATTAGACATCAAGTTTAAACATCTTCCTTACAAATCATGGAAAATATTTTGCAAAAGCTTTCAAGTTAAAACCTAAAAATGCGTATGTGATTTGAAGAACGTGCTTAATGAAGGAAAATTTGACTTAATTTGTGTGAATATTCTTCTAAATTTGGCACAAACCATGTTAACATGGGATTTAACAGACATTAAAATAAGCTTTTAACAAATGCTGATGACAAAGTTCAAGGAAAAAGCTATTGATGACACGTTTAAGATGGGCATAAAGATTATTTTTTAGTGACGCATGAATTTGCTTCAATAGCAGATTTAATGAGAAACAACATTAAACAAGTTTCACAAATTACATCAAAAATGCAAAATCATCCAACAAACACATATAATACCTAAAACATTATGTGAAAGGATATCCTACTGATCTATCATTTTTTACTGTTCTATGTTCTTTGAGTACCATATATAAGATTGGGCTTCCTTAAATCCTAATTTCTTAATATAATGTATGCCTGCTTGATTGCTGCTTTCCACATCAACTATTACAATACGGGCGCCCTTATCCTTGAACCGCTTCTCCAACTCCTTATACAACCTTCTTCCAACTCCGCTTTTTTGCCTCATTTTTTGCACTCCAGCCCAAACGAAATAGCCATATGTCCATGGGCTGAAGGGTCGTTTCAGTATGGTTCCTAGGGCGAATCCTACAATTTTTTTGGTGAAAGTGTTTTCGGCTACTAGGCATAGTTCTTGGTCGCTGTAGAAGTAGGATAATAGCTCGTCAATGTTCCATGTCCTATATGTGAATTGTAAGCTTGACGGTGTGAATATTTTCTCGCCTAAATGCCAAACCTCTGAAAGGTCTTCCAGCGTCATCTGTCTTATCTCGATTTGCGCCTTTCTTTTTCGAACTCTTTTTCTTCTTTTTCTCTTCTTTTTAGTTGACGACATTTCTCTCTTTCTTTATCATTATAGTAAGCGGATATAAGCTATTTGAAGGGTTTTCCAAAATGCTTTTACTTGTGGTTTCATGCTTATTCTTTAGCATTCGAGGTTTAACCAAGCTTGAAAGACCAGCCGAAAAACGCTTTTAACTTGCTTGTTAAGCCCATTCGAAGGCTCATTGAGCAGAGGGGATTCTCTAAACCAACAGAACCCCAAGAAAAAACCATACCAAAAATTCTTGAGGGCAAAAATGTCTTGCTTATATCGCCAACGGCTACCGGCAAAACTGAAGCTGCCTTTCTTCCGGTCTTAAGCATGCTTTTGCAAGGACAGCAGGGAACTCCAGGCATTAAGGTCTTATATATTACGCCTTTGCGGGCTTTAAACCGTGACATGCTGGAGAGGCTTGAGTGGTGGTGTAACAATTTAGACATAAAATTGGCTGTTAGGCATGGTGATACGGAAACAAAGGAGCGGACAAGACAAGCCAGAAGCCCCCCAGACATTCTAATAACAACCCCAGAAACCTTGCAGGCTATATTGTCCGGCTGGATTATGCGCCAGCATCTGCAACAAGTGCGGTGGGTGATAATTGACGAAGTTCATGAGATGGCTGACAGCAAACGCGGAAGTCAGCTTTCTCTAGCCTTAGAAAGGCTTAGAGCTATGATTGGCAGAGACTTTCAAATAATTGGTTTATCAGCCACCATTGGCAGTCCAGAGAAGGTGGGGCAGTTTCTTGTTGGCAATGGCAGGAGCATCGAAATTGTTCGTGTTCCAGTTGCCAGAATGATGCGGTTGAAAATTGTTTTTCCAAAGCCAGAAGATTTAGACTTCAAACTTGCTGAACAGCTCTATACGCATCCAGAGGTTGCAGCAAGACTGCGAATAATCCGTGAATACATGAGCAAGCATAAGTCTGTGCTTTTGTTCACAAACACCAGAGCCATATCAGAAGTTTTGGCTAGCAGATTCAAAGTTTGGGACATAGACTTCCCAGTTTCCATACACCATGGCTCCCTTGCCAAACCATCCCGCATAGCAGCAGAAAGAGGCTTAAAATCAGGCGAACTAAAAGGGCTTGTGTGCACAAGCAGTCTGGAATTAGGCATAGATGTGGGCAGAATAGACCTGGTCATCCAATACATGAGCCCAAGACAAGTGACAAGGCTTATTCAGCGGGTTGGCAGAAGCGGCCACAGAATTGGGCGCATAGCTGAAGGGTTAATTGTTGCCATGGATTCTGATGATACACTTGAGGCTTTAGCCATAGCAAGAAGAGCCCTAAAGGAAGATTTAGAGCCAGTGGACATTCCACCAAAGCCTTACGATGCCCTCGCTCATCAGATAGCTGGTTTGCTTCTAAAAAATAGGCGGCTTGAATTCGACGAGATTTTGGAAATGTTCAGAAACGCCTACCCCTACCAAGATTTAACATTAGAAGACATAGAAAAAATTCTTCTGTATATGCATCAGCGTTTTCCCCGTTTGGCATGGGTTTCCTTTGAAGACAAAGTTGTCCTAAAACCAAGAAGAACAAAAGCCCTCTTTGAATATTACTTTGACAATTTATCAATGATACCAGAAGAAAAACAATTCTTGGTTGTTGACGAATCCAGCGACACAGCCATAGGCGTCTTAGACGAAGCCTTCATGGCAGAGTATGGCAAGCCTGGAACAAAATTCATCATCAGAGGAAGCCCATGGCGCATCCTCCACATATCAGAAGAACGCGTTTATGTTAGACCAGTTGACGACCCAACTGGCGCCATACCAAGCTGGATAGGCGAAGAAATCCCAGTGCCCTTTGAAGTGGCGCAAGAAGTTGGCGCAATTAGGGGTTTTGTTGAAGAACAAATGCTAAAGGGGCTTTCTCCAGAAGAAACAGCAACCAAATTAAGCGAAAATTATCCATCAGACAAGGATACAATCTTGCGGGCTTTAGCAGAAACAATAGAACAAGTAAATGCTGGAATTCTGGTTCCAACAGATAAACGAATAATAATCGAAGATTGGGAAGAATTCGTTATAATCCACGCAAACTTCGGTTCCCTTACGAACAGAGCCCTCGCCCAACTAATTGGCCAGTTATTGTCTGAAAAGATAGGCTACGCCGTGGTTGTCCAACATGACCCGTACCGCATATTTGTGCAAACAATGGGCGCCGCAAACGCTGACCAACTCATAGCGCTTTTCGATGAAATACGAGCCATGCCAGACCAAACAATTAGGGACACTCTGAGAAGGGCAACTGTGAAAACTGGCCTTTTCAAAAGAAGAATGATTCATGTGGCAAGACGTTTCGGAGCCCTCCAGAAGTGGGCTGACTTCAGCAATGTAAGCCTCCAAAGGCTGATAAAAAGTTTTGAAGGCACACCAATTTTTGAAGAGGCACTGAAAGAAGTTTTCACTAAAGATTTGGATTTGGAAAAGCTTGTTTTTGTGCTTAAGAAAGTTCGGGAAGGCGAAATTCAACTGCAAAAAGTTGAAACTGGCGGAAATGCAACACCAGTGGCTCGTGTTGGAATTGAAAGGGTGAGCATGAAAACTGATTTAATTCCTCCCGAAAGGATGCGCGCTGTGCTTATAGAATCTGTTAAAGCCCGATTACTTAATGAAACATGCAATTTCATATGCACAAACTGCTGGGGCTACATGGAAATGATACGAGCCAAGGATTTACCGGACAAACCAAAATGTCCAAGATGCGGCTCCCAAGCAATAGGGCTTCTGAAGGTGGAAGAGGAGAAGGCGCTTCCGCTCATTGAAAAGAAGGGTGAAAAACTGACAAAAAGCGAGGAGAAACTACGAAAACAAGCATTGCAAACAGCTCAGTTAATAACAAAATATGGAAAAGCCGCTGCGATTGCACTTTGTGCAAGAAAAGTTCAACCATCAGATGTTAAAGAAGTTCTTGAAGAAGAGAAAAAGCTTAGCGACAAATTCTATGAACTTGTTTTGGAAGCAGAACGGAAAGCCCTTACCAAAAGGTTCTGGTAACTCAAAAGGGCATAGCAACTTTTAAATGAAGGGCTGCTTTATTGTGCCTAAACATCGCTTATCAATTGTTCAGGAGAAATGAAGATTTGGAAATAAGCCGTAAACGATTGCGGGAAGAAGTTCTTGAGAGAATTAAATACATTCAAACATGCGTTTTAGCCAGAGAAATCTGCCTACTTGTCCGCACAAACAGAGCGGTATTGGAGCCAAAAGATGTGCAGGAAATCTGCCATTCCGTTTCAAAACTCTGTGAGGAACGTGGATGTGAGGAGGCAAGTGCACTATGCCGCAAGGCTGCAGAAAGCGTTGGCTCTGGAGATGAAGGAAAATACTTGGAATTATGTACTCAAAGTTGCATGAAATGTGGAGAAGCCAGAAGACCAACCCCAAAAAAAGCCACTTACGTTGCTTGAGATGCAAAAGTCTTTAAAAGAGCCAAAACATTTTGATTAAACAGAAAACGCTAAATCAAGCATAAAAAGAGGTTTCATAAATGTATATAGCCCCTTACGTTCCAAGCCCGCCGCAAGTAATTCGTCAAATGCTTATATTGGCTGAATTAAAACCAAGAGAAGTTTTCTTCGACTTAGGCGCTGGAGACGGCAGAGCGGTAATAATGGCTGCAAAAGACTTTGGCGCAAGAGCGGTAGGCGTAGAATTAAGAGAAGACCTTGTGAAAAAGGCTTTAAGCGCTGTTTATGAGCAAGGGCTTCAAGACAAAGTCACAATAGTGAACGGCGACATGTTCCACGTTGACCTAACATCAGCTGATGTGGTTTTCCTTTATTTAACAACAAGTGCAAATGAGAAGATTAAGCCAAAACTCGAGTCTGAACTTAGACCCGGAGCCCGAGTTGTTTCTCACGATTATGAAATTGTTGGGTGGAAACCAGTCAAAGTTGTAAACTTTTGTGAGAATCAAACTTTGGGATATCCTTCTCACACAATTTATTTGTACAAGAAAGTTTAGATTTTCACGCTAATAAGTGAAACCTTATGGTGCCTTCAGCTTTTAAAACTTCTTTTAGAGTCACCTGGGTGGACACGGATTCCGCCCAAATTGTGCACTATTCCAATTATTTCAGATTTTTTGAAAGAACAGAAGAAGAATTTTATAGACATCTGGGCTTCAGCTTCAACGACGCAGAAGAAAAAGGACTATTATTTCCTAGGGTTGAAGCCTTTTGTCAATATAAAAGACCAGCAAGATTTAATGATCTCATTGAAGTGGAGTTAACGGTGGACGATTTGAGGGAGAAATCTGTGAAGTATGGTTTTAAAGTGTTCAATAAGGAGTCTGGAGCTTTGTTAGCTAATGGTTATGTGGTCATAGTAGCCTTAGATAAGAAAACGTGGAAAGCCACCCAGTTTCCCATAGAATTTGCTGAAAAACTGAGAAATTTTGCAAAATAATTTTAATAGAAAAATAATTCTGAAATTTATTGGAAAAGGGCGAGTAGATCAGAAATGCTGTTCGTTCCATGGCGGTACATCGCTGACTGGAAATGCAAAGCATGTGGTTTATGTTGCAAAGCTTACAGTGTCGTTCTAAACTTTCAAGAATGGTTAAAAATTGTGAACAATTATGGCGTAGACAAAACGGTCTCAGGCTTAAATAAGCTGTTTATAAAAAGAAGAAGCGATGGCTCATGCATTTTCCTATACAGCCTCTCAAACATATACCTATGTGGGCTTCAACACATGAAACCAAAAGCATGCAAGCTCTGGCCCTTCAAAATTTTAGGCAAACCAGATTTTGGATACGCAAAAGAAGCCGCTTATGAGTTTGGTGGAAAAACGCTTTTCATATATGCTGATTCCACATGTAATGGACTTACTTATGGAAGGCCTACATGGGAATTTGCCACCTCTACCATAAAAGAGTTCATTGAAATCTCCTTGGGACTCCGAAACCAACAATACAAAACAACAGCAGATATTCCTTTTCTCCAACCTTACGCTGGATTTAGAGTTCTAAGCAGAAGAAGCTTATACTAGCCATTTTGAGAAATAGTCAAAGTTCATCCACAGTAAAACTAAATTGTTTGAGCTGGGTATCTTTCATATTGCAATTCGTAAAGTTTTTTCAATTTTTCAACGCTGTCCATTTCATTAACGGTTTTATCTGTTCTAAACCTAACAATTTTTGGCACTCTTAGGGCGAAACCGCTTGTGTATTCATCTGTTTCTTGAATTTCTTGATATGTAACTTCCGCCACCAATGAAGGTTTAACGAATACGCCTTCTTCATCTTCGCCTGTTTTTGTGTTTTCAACCATTGTTCTTAGGGCGTCCATGGTTTCTTCCGGCAAGTTTGAGACTTTGCCAATTGTGTAAAGCTTCTTTTCTGTGGGGTCGCGGACTGCGAGTAGGAATGACGAGTATAGGCCTGCCCTTCTGCCCTTTCCGTATAGGGCTTTTACTATTG
The DNA here is from genome assembly GCA_038883795.1 of Bathyarchaeia archaeon. Taxonomy (GTDB): domain Archaea; phylum Thermoproteota; class Bathyarchaeia; order Bathyarchaeales; family Bathycorpusculaceae; genus JASEJA01. The sequence continues at coordinate 117,471 of JAVZLK010000003.1, read as the reverse complement.
TGCAGTCTATCGTGTCTCGTTCTGGTTTAAGTTTAAGCCATGTGTATGTGCGTTGTCCGATTTCGTATGGCGAATTCAAGTTCTTTACAACTATTCCTTCAAATTTTTTATTTAAGGCTTCTTCGTAAAAGCGCATAAGCTCAACTTCGCTTTGGCAGTCAACTCCTCCCACAATGTATTCTGTTGGAACAACTTCTAATAGGTATTTTCGCCTAGTCGAAAGGGGTAAGTTCACGAGTTCTTGACCGTTTAGGAATAGTATGTCAAAGGCTTTAACGGTAACCTTAACTTTTCTTTTTCTCTCTTCTAGTTCTTCAGGTGTGAGTTCTCTTGGAACTGTTCTCTCAAGCAATGTTTGAAAAGGTAACGGGTTTCCAGAATCGTCCGTGGCTATGACTTCGCTGTCCACAATACAGCTTTGCGCCTTGAAATTTTCAGCTATTTGCACTATTTCAGGCAACGTTTGGGATTTTTCAACGCCTCTTCTCGAGTAAAGCCAAATTTGGGTGCCCCACTTATGGATTTGGAGTCTACTTCCATCCAGTTTATATTCTGCTCTAGCTGGATAAACAACTTTGTCTGGCTCGTAAAGGTGGGCAAGTTGAGGTTTGATAAACTGGCCTGGGCGCATTTTAACCTCTGAAAGTTTAAGCGCTCCTTCTGAGGCGAGTGTCATAGCTTCTGGTAAGCCCAGTATGGCTGAGGCATTTTCAACTAGTTGGGGCGGCACTCCATATGCTCTTGCTACTGCTCTAACGACTGTGCTGGCGTAGTAGCCAAGTTTTAAATCTCCAAGCAGAAGTCTGACAACATATTTTGCCTCTGTTGGTGTGCTTATTCGCAGAAGGCTTGAAATGTAAAGTTCCCTTTCCATAATCCTTCCCAATTTTGGCAAAAATTTAATGGCTTCATAGACTTCTCCAACGGTCAATTCTGGATTTTTAGGCTTTTTTAGCAAGTAAGCAACTTCGCCGTGCTCTCCATAATCTATCAAAAATTTTCTAACATCGCTTAACGGGGTGTCTGTGGCTAGGCTTATGCTTCTCTCAATTAAGCCAGGTCCAATTTTTAGGTTCTCTTCTGTTATTGTTCCAATGGCGAAGCGGGCTTTAATTTCTAACGGTAAATCTTCATTTTGGAAGAATTTTGTAAGTTCAGTTTCTTTCCCCTTTTTTCCACGTAAGACTGCGAGGCGCTCATAAACCTCAACTATTTTTGAGAACGACATCTCTATTTTTGGTTCTATTCCTTCCATGTAAAGGCGTAAGCGGTGATATGGAATTCCAATTTTCCATGTTATCTGTTCTGGTGAAAATCCAGCTTCTAGTAGGTGAAGCACCGCTTTTTTTGGCGAACCATATGCCTTAACAAGTTCTTCGAAGGAAGGCGGTTTAACTATTGACATGTTGCCTTTTCACTGGGATTTTGTTCCTTCCACCTTTGGTATGGGTTCCATGGCTCTCAGAAAGCCGTCTGGTGTTATGTCAACCCTTATTCTTCTCCTCTCAAAATTGCACATTCTGCAATCTAAAACTCTTGATATGCGGACGAATTCACCTCTGTTAACGGCTAAATCCACTTGCTGGTCTTGCCAATAAACACGCCCATAATCCACTATTATTGTCCCATCGAGATTATGGGCTAGGCCTATTCCGCCTGCCATGTCATAGCTGTCCCAAACTTCTGAACTTCGCTGATTGACGTAGAGGGCGGTTATACCGTGGACTTGGTTGTATCTGGCTATTTCCATGACACGATATTTTAGGGCTCCACGGTAGGCTTCAAGAACGGTCACAGAATCGATTATGGCTAATTCTATTTTCTCCTTTTCTGCAACGTAACGATATGTTTCTGCGAAGGTGCTCCAGTCGCGGAGTTCAGGATAGGCCACTGTGTCAAGCACAAAAAGGTTTTCACGGATTTTATTCCAGTCTAAACCCAAGATTTCAGCCTTCTGTTTTAAGCGAGATTGCAAGTCAAAGCGTGGAGTGGCGCTTTTCCATGTGTCTTCTGCTGTTGCGTAAAGCACTTTTCTTCCAGAAGCTGCCACTCTTACGGCTATTTCTTCAACAAGAATCGATTTTCCAGCGCCCGGCAAGCCTGTTATGGCGAATTGTCCACATATTGGCAATCCGTTTAGGGGTTTTCCTTCCGGCGTTAAGAAGAAATAGTCTAAATACGTGCCTGTTGGAAATCCTATTAAGGGTTTTTTGGCTTCAACAGCCTCATCTGGCTTTAATACAAGAGCGCTTAACTTTTCCTCTTTTCTTTCAATTTTTGTTGTCATCGGTTTTGTCGCCAGTTCCCACTCATCTGGTGGAACTTGAGCGCCTTTCATTGCTTCCGCGATGGTTTTTGCCATAGCCTTCATAAGTTTTTCAACATCAGGCATAACGGCCTCTTTTTCCACTGTTGATGGTGGTGCTGGAGCAGGCGCTACTGTCGCTTTTTCTTTGGGCTTAACCTCCTCCATAATAAGTGTCCAGAGTTCGCCACGGCGTTCCACAACACCCTTATTTTTTAGGGATTGTAAAAGAGCATAGGCAGAGTTTGGTCCATATTTTGGTATTCCCAAACCCGTGGCAACATCGTTTAAGGAGGCCTTACCATCATGAACCTTGAGAAATTCTATTATATCGCTTTCTTCAACCATAAGACTCCCAAAAATAAATGCAATTTGAAAACTATAAAGCTCACGCTTTTAATACCTAATTCATTTGTTTTCAAGCTCCGCTTTTTTAACCAGCAAATAGCCGCTTTGGTTTTTCCAAACTTTTTCCACTTCAACAATTTTTATTCTTTTTTTGAAGAATGGAGCGTCAAGCACTAGGGTTTCGTATTCTCCTCCCTCACCAACAACTGAAACGCCATATTGTCTGCTCAATTCCTTTAGGGCTTCTATTGTTTTTTCGTTAATTTTCTTTCCAAGCCATTCTCTGTTAAAGCCATAAGCGTAAACTCCAGTTATGATAACATGAAATTTAAGGTTCACGATTTCTTCTAAAATTTCTATGGGATTTTTTTGCCAAAGGGGCGTTAAACATTTCAGGTTTAACTGTTCGCAGATTTTTTCAACCCTTGTTTTTTGGTAGTTGGAGGCTATGGCTCCTGAAACTATGGCGTCAACGTCAAGTTTTTCAATAACCCGCTTGAGGTCTTCAACCTCTTTTTCCTTAATCCCTAAAGTTTCAGCCTTTACTAGGGGGATTTCCACCGCTTTTGAAAATAGGTCTACTAGGCGGATGTTTGGGTAATGGAACATCCAGCTGTCTTCCCTTAAAGGAATCATGCTCACTAAATACTTCACTTCATAACCTTGATCTAATACTTTTTTAAGCGCTAAGGTGGAGTCTTTTCCGCCTGTGGCTAAAACTGCAACTCGCATAAAAGCCAGCATTACTCCATAAGTTTAGACTTGGCTTCCTTGAATAAAGCTTCTGTTTTCATCTGCCATTCTTTGAAATTTTCGGGCGTTTCTGGATAGTTTCGATAATGCTCTTTAACTTGATTCATTAGATTAACCGTAAGCCTAAGCTTGTTAAGAAAGCGTATCCTCTTCAATCCTCTGAAAACTCGCTTGGCAGTTTCAGTTATTTTAAGGTGGAATTCTTCGCCTAAACCAGCCTTTAAAACATCCTCTTCAGTCAACAGCTTATATTTCATTCCATAGTTTAAATCTTCATCATGACAAGTCAAAAGCAATATGCGAAAAACATCAAGTCCCGCCTGTTTCGTCCCATAATTCTTCATATACTCAACATTATACAACCACAAAGACTTTTGGCTTACATCACCCTTTTCCAAAGCTTTGATAATGGCTTGCCCGGCTAGGTAGCCGCTTAGCATTGAGGGACCTATTCCACCCCCGTGAATTGGGTTTACAAGGCATGCTGCATCGCCTATTATGGCAACTCCATTTCCAACCATGTTGTTTAATGGTCTGCGTGTTGGATCATACCATGCACCCCCGTTTAGAAGGAGGGAGCCTTCAAAAAGTGGTTTTGTTAGGATGTGCTTATAGAACTGGTTTTTTGGGTTTGGAAACTTACCTCTCATACAAACTCCAAGACCAGCATTAACTTTTGCGCTGCTTTTGTAGAAAATCCATGTGTAACCGCCTGGAGTTACTTTCTGGTTCAAGTAGATTTCGCAGTAATTCATTTCATTGGTTTCTTGTTTGAGTTGTCTTATTTCTCTATAGCAGGCTTCCACATCTTCGTTTGCTACTTCATTTTCGATGCCCATCTCTTTCGGAAGTTTTCGCCTAATTACCCCCACAAAACCGCTGGCATCAACAACCACTTTACCTTTCAACTCGATTCTCTTTTTAGTCTTCAAATCTTTGGCTAAAACTCCTGCCACAAAATGCCTTTCAATTATCGGTTCCAAACATTGCGCTGAATCTAGAAGAACAACGCCTTTATCAAGAGCTTTTCTCAAAAGCCATTGCCCAAAAAGCCGCCTATTCAACAGGTAACCAACAAAATCCTCATGCTTTACGGTAAAAATTGTTTCCAAATCTGGCGAATAAATTTTAATGCCCTCTATTCTCTTCTCAAGTTCGCCGCTCTGCGGTTTTTCTAAACCCACACTTTTTAGGTGATGCTCTCCAAGGGCGTCTCCACATATCTTCTCTCCAATCTCTTCTCTTCTTTTTCTCTCCACCAAACAAACTTTTAAGCCAGCTTCAGCCAATGTTTTCGCAGCTAAACAGCCGCCTGTTCCGGCTCCCACTACAACTGCATCAAATTTTTCCAAGGTTTTGCGTTTCTCCTCCTTGAATTAGATATATTTTCTATATTTTGTTGTATAAACCTTTATAAATCCTAAATTAAGCCATCCCAAAAATGACCGAAACCCGCTTTCCCTTTTTATTTACGCTGTTTTATTCCTTCTAATATATGATTTTTACTTGTTTTCTTTCTTAACATGATTGGTATCTCTGTTGTTTCTTTGCAGGTTTCGAAAACCATACACGTCAAAGTTTTCTCTATACCTCTAACAAGTCTTAACTTGTCAATAACAAACTTCCCTATAACATCAACATTTTCAGCCTTAAGCTTTATCAACAAATCCCAATCCCCCGTTATAATGTGCACTTCTTGAACTTCGGGAAACTTTGCTATTTCTTTGGCGATTTCTCTCTGTGAAATCAATGTAGCATTGTCTTTTGTTCTGTAGGAGACCGAGGCGAGAATGAAGGCCGTTGTTCCACTGTTAAGTTTCTGCGAATCCAAAATTGCCCTATAATCCTTTATTATGCCCACCTCTTCCATGCGCTTTATTTTTGCGAAAACAGTCGTAATGGGCGAATCTATTTTTCTTGCAATTTCTCGGGCGGTAAGCTTACAATTGCTTTGAATTAGAGAGAGAATAGCCAAATCCTTCTCGTCGAGTTTCGCTTCCATAATTGTAATTATTACAAAAATCTAATATAAAAGTTTACTTTTTTGGAAAAATTGCAGCATTTTTTATAAAAAGTTTATAATAACGACTTCACATTTGAAACAGATAACATTCGAGTTCAAAGGTGAGCACATGGAGAAAAGACAGAAGCTTCTCTCAGTTGCGAAAGAAAGGCTTATGGAGATTCCAAAGCCTTTGGAGCAACTTTCTAAAAGCGAATTGCAGAGAAAACAATGTATTGGTAAAGTAATGACTCGTGTTTTAAAATATCTTACAGAAGAATTTGTCAAAGAGGGTTTTGAATGGCTTTTGCCAGTAATATTTTCCAAATCAACAGACCCTCTTTGGCCAGACCTTGACGCTTCAATTGATAAACGGGTTGAAGTGGAAATTTATGGAGAAACCGTTAGGGCAAATTTAAGCATGATAGTTCAGAAAATGGTTGCATCCTCTCTAATCTATCCCAAATTGTTTACGCTATCTCCGAACATAAGAATAGAAAGGGCGGAAAGGGCAAACACTGGAATCCACGCATACGAATTTACACAATTAGACTTTGAAATGAAAGAGGCTAAATCAGAAGATGTTAGAAGCCTTGTTGAAAAAATATTGGTTGGATTACTACGCCATTTACGGGCTAACATGCGGGAAGAATTAACATATTTAGGCAAATACGACAACTTAACCACACTAGAAACACCCTTCAAAATTTATGACAGAAAAGAACTTGAAAAAAGCCATGGGCATTTTTGGGAAAAATGGCTTCTAAAAGAAATCAAGTACCCAGTTTGGATAACAAACATTCCGAGAGAGTTTTATGACTTCGAAGACTTCGAAAGCGGCGTTTGGGACAACTATGATTTGCTTCTTCCAAAATACGGCGAAGTATTATCTGGCGGAAGAAGAGAGTGGGAATACGAGAAAATACTCAAGAAAATGGAAAGGGACAAAATCAAAAAAGAAAATTATAGGATATTACTGCAACTGGCTAAAGAAGGAAGACTGCAACCATCTGCTGGTGCAGGGATAGGAGTGGAAAGGCTGGTTTCATGGATAGTAGGAGCAAGACATATAGGAGAAACGCAGCCTTTTCCAAGAATTCCAGGCTTAGTTTATGACTTGTAAGCGTGCTTGATACGTAAATGCAGTAAATGAATTTTGCATTCATATTACTAATTCATAATTGTTAATTATATTCTTGGCTAACCATGCCCTTCAAAGGAAAAGGTGCATCAAAATGATGAAGAAAACAACAGCCAAAAAAGGCATGATTTACACAGTTGATTTGACAAAGATTGATGGAGATGGAGCTTTCCCCTGTCCAAAATGTGGAACTATAATATCTCCAGACGATGAGACCGATGAGGTTTATCAAATCCTTGAAACCAAAGTTAAGGGTGATGAGCTGGCGGAATTGATTTTAATGTGCAATAAGTGTAAAAGCACCATTAGGCTTGTAGGCTTCCTATCACAACCAGAAATCTAAATTGAAGCGATTATTTTTCTTCGAATCTTCTGCTTATAAGAACAAAAACCAACCACAAAATAACACCATAAAAGATTCCATTAAAAACGGCGCTTAAATATTCTGAATATTCAGTTGCGCTTTCTCCTATTAATGCGCAGAAAAAGTTTCCTGGAAACATTGGTGAAGGAATAAGCAGAGAGGCTGATGTGAAAAGTAAGAAGAAAGCTATTAAGATTGCTAATCCCTTCACTCAGTTCACCTTTTATGTTTTGGTTTGGATAGGTCTCTTCAAGAAGATATCGAGTATAGCAATATTTAATAAACGTTACTGTCTAAACGCACAACAAGAATACAAATCATCTCTTAAAGCCCCAGAAGTCTAATCAAAGCATATACCAAATAATGAAAGAAAGAAGAAAGCACAAGAATAACCACCAAAAATACTGTCAAAAGTTTTCTACTTTTTGATAAGCTGGAGACATCATCTAATGGTCCCGGATGTCTATACATCGACATGAAAAGAACAAAAATAGCCATCGGAAAACTCACATAAATCAACGCAATAACAGACAAAAAAGTTAGCACCGTCCGAGTTTTTTCGCCAAACAATGCCCTTGAAACATGTCCTCCATCAAGCATTGCTGCAGGAAAAAGATTAAGCGAAGTAACAATGAGCCCAGCCCATCCGGCTATAGCTATCGGATGCAAGTAGATAACGGGGATATAGCCTGGTCCTGGAGGTTCCGTTTGATGAGGTGGGGTCAAAAATGGGAACGCCAGCTCAAGAAGATCAAATATAAGCGGAACGGGTAAAGTTGGTGTGCCTCGGGGTTCCCATCCTGGATGGGATAATGGTAAACCTATTATTGTTGCAATCATAGCCAAAATAAAACTTATTATGGGTCCACTTGCGCCTATGTCAAAGAGTGAATCCTTGTTTGGTGCAAGAGATCTTTGCATTATAACCGCTCCGAAGGTTCCTATACTAAAAAAGCCCATTGGCGGTGGTCCAGGAATGAAGTATGGTGGTGTTGCCTCTATTCCGCTTTTGTTAGCTGTTAATTTATGTCCCATTTCATGCATACCCAGTATTGCCATTATAGCTATAGTGAATGTGGCTCCACCAATTATTGGGTTTATTAGGTTTTCTGAAAACATGTACCCTGTGACAAAGGTTGTTGCTATGGTTGCAAAAAATAGTATCCAATTCACCATAATGTTACTAGGCTTCACATGGGGTTTTGGAATAATTTTTAGAACTATCCGTCCGTCCCTCTTCCTTAGGATTGCTAAAAAATTTATTGGTTCTAGATTTTTCAGCAGCCTTAGAAAAGCTTGTTTTGTTTCTTGCGGCTGTTTCAGATAATATGTTGGAATGTTATGTTCCATTAAAGCTTCTTCTATTTGGAACTCTGTGGAAACAAGTTTGGTTATTTCTTCGAAGTTTGTTTGGGTTATTTGGGTTTCGCCTTCAGTGGGTGTTTCGCTCATGTTTATTTCCTTTCGGGGTTTTTGCTGTATTAGGATGCATGGAAGTAAAAAAGTTTATTGGATTCTCTTTTGTTTCGAGTTCGGAGTCTGAACTCCTAAAAACTTTTTAATAATCGTTTAAAGACAAAAAACCCTACCGTGCTGAAAAAGACACAAACATGGCAAAATAAATGGAAAAACAAAGCCGCCGCAAAATTCGGCTGTGTAAGGGATGGGGCTTCCTTGAAAATAGCGATACTTTATAGTCACTTGAAAGAGTTTGGAGGTGCTGAAAGAGTAATTCTGAAGCAAGTTGACTTATTCCATAAAAGAGGTTACGATGCTGAATGCTTTTTTGCGTATGTGGATAAGAGCATGCATAAAGAGTCGTCAAACCCCCATTGTTATACTAAAAGTTTCTTTTCTCCATTAATTCCCAACAATCCAGCGATAAGAATAATATTGTCAATGCCTTTTGCGCCATTAACCCTGCCAACATTTAGAAAGGAGGATGTTTTAATTTGTCATGGTTATGGTCCTGCTCCTTGGATAGGGTATTTAAACAAAAAATTTAGAGGATTAAAATATGTTAGTTATATTCATTCGCCTCCAAGGTTTCTCTATTTAAACCATAAGGAAAGAGCTTTATGGAGATTTAATGATGTTCGTGAAATAATTTTTAGGTTAAGTAAAGTTGCTAGTCCATTATTGAAGGAGTTAGACTACTTGGGCGTTGTGAATTCTGATGTTGTTTTGGCAAACAGTTATTTCACGGCTAAAAGGATTAAAACTATTTATGGGGTATCAGCAAAAGTTTGTTACCCGCCAGTTGACATTGAAACTTTCAAAATTCTTGATGAAAAAATCGTTAAAGAAGTTCGTAGGGATTTTGGTTGGCCTTTTATCCTTTCCACTGGAAGGATAGTTGCGGTGAAGCGTTGGGAATGGCTTTTAGAGATAATGAGCTTTATAGTGAAGGATTTTCCCTCGGCAATGTTGGCTGTGACAGGGAAAATTTCCGAAGAAAACGCCAAATACATAAAGACGCTCTTAAGGCTCGCCAAGAAACTTAAGATAGAAGGAAGGGTAAAGTTTTTGGGATTTAAATCTCAAGAGGAACTTGTAAAACTTTACAATGCGGCAGATGTTTACGTTTATTCTGTTCCAAGAGAAGATTTTGGGTTAGGCCCTGTAGAAGCCATGGCTTGTGGAACCCCATCCGTGGTTTGGGATGATGGTGGCGGTCCATGTGAAACCGTAATTGATGGTAAGACTGGTTTTCGGGCCAAGCCTTATGATATTGAAGATTTTGCAGAGAAAACCATGAAGGCCGCGGATATGGATAAGGCTGAAACCTCTAAGACGACACGAAGCTTTGTGGAAGAAAATTTTTCCTGTCAAAGACACATGAAAATTTTAGAGGAAACCATTCGTGAACTAGTATGGAAAAGCCAATTTTAAGGAATAGAAATGGCTTATCACGCCGAGAATTTTAAGTCATGGAAGAATAAAGCTTCAATTTCAAGGGTTTTCGTCATATTTTTTCACCCTGGCGTTTCAGTAACTGCCTTAGGAGGGGCTGAAAAAAGATTTGTTGAAACTATGAAAATTTTTTGTAAAAGTGAACGTTTCAAAATTACTGTTTTAGAGTCTGCGCCAACTCTTTTGGGAGCATTTGAACTCAGATGCCAAAAATATCTGTTATCTTCTATTTTTTGTGGAAAAGGGTGGTTGAGCAATTATGTTGGATGGGGTTTTTGGGTTGCAAAAGCTATCTTCAAAAGTTTTTCTCTTCTTTGCCGTGAAAAGCCAAATCTTTTTTTTGTTCCGAATAATACTTTGCCAAATCTTTTTTTAGGTTACGTTGTTTCTTCTGTTTGGCGTTTGCCTTTAGTTGTTGTTGTTCACCATATTGACATTCCATTTTCTGGCGCAAAACGAAATTTTTCACTTTATAATTGTTATAGAACCATAAAGTACAGCAGGCTTGTTTCTTTAATTAAAACTTTTACTTTTTATGTGACACTTTCTTTTTTAAAAAGAACGAAGGCAATAATTGCTGTTTCAAATTTTACTGCTAAAGCTTTGAGGGTAAATGGCGTTTCTGCTGTTAAAATTTTTGTAAGTGGCAACGCTGTAGATGTTAACTTTATTAATAAAATCGCATCCTTTAATGGCGAGAAGCGTTATGATGGAGTTTTTGTTGGCAGAATAGCCAAAGAAAAAGGAGTATTTGACCTTTTAAATTTATGGAAAAAAATTGTTGAAAAAAGAAATGACGCGAAACTTTTGATTGTTGGAAGTGGACTTGAAATTCAAGCGGTTAAGGAAGCTGTTGTTAAGCTTGGTTTGGAGAAAAATGTTTTTTTGATGAGGCGTTGCAGCGACAAGGAACTCTATAGTTTGTTAAAATCAAGCAAGGTTTTCATATTTCCAAGCCTTTTTGAAGGTTGGGGTATTGCTGTTGCAGAGGCTTTGGCTTGTGGATTACCTGTGGTTGCCTATGACATTCCTGCGTTAAGGGAAGTTTTTGGAGGATGCAAAGGCGTTTTCCCTGTTCCAGTAAAGAACATTGAAAATATGGTTTCAAAAGTTTTGGAGGTTTTAAAGCTCGATGAGGATGAGTGGTATAGGTTAAGCAGTTATGCGAAGGTTTACTCTGAAAGATTTAGTTGGGAAAAGGTTGCCAAAAAAGATTTAGAGGTGCTTAAAAGCCTATTTTGAGGGGAAATATAAAAAGAAAAGAGGGATTTGTTGAAAATTATGGGTCATGTTGGTCTTTTTCACTTATCGTTCCTAAGCGTTCCACAATAGTTACCGTTGGATGAATTGGGTCTGCACTGGAATAGGTTATTTTTAGAACTATTGCCGTAACTCCACGGTTTTCGCTTTGCAGATACACTATTCCTGGTGTTCCGCCTAATCCATCCCAGAACCACTTGCTTGCATAGTATGTGTCATCTCCATTGTAGCCCCATATTACGAGGCCTATTGTTCCATTCAAGTCTTTATAGACAGCTATTACAGCGTAGCCTCCTCCTGTGGCATTTCGAGCCCAACATGAAAGTGCTAAAATCTTGTTAGAGTGCCCTGTGTCATTGACAACGTAGGTGCTGAATGCGAAGAATGCGTCTGTAAATTCGTTGAAGTATTCTGTTCCAAGCTGAGCGATGGGTCCACCTTCAAAGATCATGTTGCTTGTTGAAATTGGATAGCCCGGATAAACATATTGTGTTCCACCGGATACGTAAATGCGCCTACACCAGTCATCTTGCAAACTTGATCTTCCAAAAGAATCCCTATAATCGGCTCTCGAACCACTTGATGCCCCGCCCATAACAAAGGGACTGTAGGGACCGAAGGAAGTGTCGTTTACATCCATTCCAGCCGCGCAGACTTTAATCTCTTTTATTGAGTCGAAGGCTTCTGTTACGTAGGCTGCTCCTAAAGAGTCTATAGTGGCTGCATCTTTGCCAACAATTATCCATTCGTAGCTTCCGCCAATACTCGTTGTTAGATTAGCGTAGACTACTGTATAGTTGGCTATCTCATAGTCAGTCTCACCAGATACCGTTGTATGGTTTACTCTTAATAGTATGTCTCCCGTAATGTGCAAGTGCTCTGTGTAATTGAATCGGTATGTCTGTACGGTGTTACTTGAAGTTACCTTGAACATTACACTCATATTGCCGTAGAAGACAAGTTGCGTCAATGAACCGTTAATCCAGCATCCGTAGTAGGTGGAATTGTGAACCTTGACGTAGCTTGACTCGGGCCTGACTTTTATGTCCAGTGTCAAGCGGATTTCATCGGTGCTACTTGCGGTGTAGGGTAAAGCAGACATGCAATCATAGAGTACTGTGATGTTATAGGTTGTGCCAAACGGGTCTGTCCACGTGGTGCTATTGATTGCATTATTCGGGACGAGGGTCACCGTTGTCCAAGATAGCGAAAGATCCTCTGTTAAGCTTGCGTTTCCGAAAGTTCCCAAATCTGTTTTTGCTTGTTCCCATGTTGCGTTTGTTGAGTAGAGCACTTTTATTACGGTTCCCGCTGCTGGAACGTTGTCGCCGGTTATGGTTATGTTGCCTGTTCCGTCGCTCTCATCATAGTAGAATGTGTAATTGTATCCTCCGAAGGTATTTCTTGCTCTATACGGAGTTTTTAGTTCTCCATCCCACTCAACCTTTTCGGAAAATTGACAATAGTCCGTCCAATCGCTTGTGTATATCACTGGTTTATGGGTCAGGTTAAAGCTGACTCTTTGTGCTGTAACTTCTGCGCTTGTTACGTTGTGGAAGTCCACCCATCTTCTTGTTCCTTTATGAACTGCGCTGTAAAGGTCATAGGGGTTAAAGACTCTGTCCAAATAATAGTCTACTTCAGAATCAATAGTGTTTGATCCCCCAGTGATGTCTGCGTCGCTTCCGTCATGGAGATCAGTTATTCCGTAGACTGTTACTGCTCTGAACATGTCGGTGGCATCGTCTGTGTCCCAGCACCATTCGGCAACAACAAATGGAACGCAAGGTTCGGGACCCGGGTCGTATAAGCTATCTGCATCAGTTTTGTAGATGACTTTTATTGCGGCGCCACTAGACGGAGCGCTTGCAAAGATTACTCTGTTAGCTTCGGAATTCCAAGTGTAATCAATTCCTTCGATCTGGTAAATGTTACCTACAAAAACCATGGGGCTATCATCCCAACCATTGCTGGTTTTGTTTCTCGGGTATGGATCAGGATCTCCAGTTAACGTGAAACCCGTAGTTGATCCGTCGCCGGTGAAGTTCTCTACTTTCGTGCTGAAAGTCGTTAAAATCTTATCCCTTCCAATTGCGCTTATGGCTTTAACATAACTGACCAAGGGTCTTGGCCACCAAGCCGCCCAAGCCACATGGCTTAGGTCATCATCGATTATTTGAACCACATCATATTTTCCTTTGTAGGCAGAGGTGCTTCCGTTATACCAGCTTTGATACTCTTCATTATAGAGTGTTGATTGCTGCGTATGGATATATACATAAGACATTGGCGGTTTCCCTGCTCCAAGGTCCCACTGGCCTCTTTCGCTGAACTCTATCTGCATTACTCCTGTTCCCTTTCTGTTGTCCACTCTCTTTATATCCTTGAATACAATCACTTGTTTTTCCGCTTTATTGAAGACTATGGTGAATGTTATTCTTACAAGTGGAATATTATGGGCAGTATCTTCGTAGATTGTTGTGTTTAGTAAAGCGACAAACCTTCTTGGTCCATTGTAAAGAACTTTTATCGGCTGGGTTACTGCTCCTCCATTTGTTTTCCTTCCACCCAGATAGGTTGTGTTTGTTGCACCTATTACGCCTTCTCTCCAGTCTCCAGCTATGCTATTTTCATTGTAGTAGTCGCTGTAAAGAGCAAAAGCCCATCTGTTGTAGTAGTCTCCTCCATGAACATAAGTTATATTGATTACCCAACCGTTTACCCACTCATACTCATACACTTGACTTGGGTCCGTTGCAAATGGATCGGTTTCATCATTATAATCTAATCCAACCTTTGTTTCGTAGTCTATCATCTCACCGTATTTGGAAAAGCCTATGGTTAAGTTTTTCTTTTCGAAGGGAAATAGCACATAGTAATCTGTGGATAAAACTCCGGAAACTGTCAGATAATCTGGATCGTAACTGGATTTGGAAGCTTTTACGTTGAACGATTCTAGATAGATTAGGGCTATGATAGAACAGAGAATTATTATTGAGAGAGTTGCTGCTTTAAGTTTGTTTTTCTTTTCCATTTTCATTCCTCTTTGGGTCATGTATGATGGCGTGAAGCGTTTATTAAAAATTTTTTAGAGGTTCTGACTCAGAATTAGAATAAAAGCCGAAAATCACTCAAACAAAAAACTAAATTAATTAAAATGTTTCGAACTATTCAAAAACTTGAATTTCAAAATTAACGAAAGATAGCTAAAAATTGTTGAAAATAACCGCATTTTACTAACACCCCCCTTCTTCCCATAATCCAGAAGAATAGGAACTTCCTTGACGGTGGTTCCAAAATGAGCAGCCTTTAGCAGAAGCTCAAGGGAGGCAACAAAGCCCCTTGACTCAAGAATCCTGTCGCCAAAAGTATCATGTAAAATCTTAAACAATCGAGCTCTAAAACACCGAAAACCACTCGTGGCATCTTTAATGGATAAATGAAACAGTTTTTTAACTAGAAAGTTCACGGTTTTACTAAGAATTACTCGATGTAAGGGAACATGTAGCTGTACTCCTCCTTTTATATAACGAGAACCTACTACAATATCAGCGTCTTCTGCAGCGGCCAACATTTCTAAGACATGCTTTGGATCATGGGTGTTGTCTGAATCCATGATAACAACAAAATCTTCATTTAAGGCTTCATTGGCTACTGCAAGCAAGCCAGTTTTGAGAGCAGCGCCTAAACCCATGTTAGTTTCATGTCCAAGAATTTCGATTGGATAGTTGGCGGAAAGGTCTTTAAGAACTTCACCTGTCCTGTCATAGCTTCCATCGTTCACTGCAATAATCTTATAGGGAATGTGAGGCTTTAAGGCTTCGTCTATAGAGTGAATAAGTGGCTTAATGTTATTTTCCTCATTGAAGCACGGCAAAATTATGAAGCATTTCATGCAGTTTCCTTCCGTCTTTCTGATAAATTCTGGGCTGAAGAAAAGAGCTTTAAGCAGTCTTCAGTTTCCGAAGCCGAATATCATATTGCAATTTTCTAAATAACAAAATCTTTCCAACGGAAAGAACACTTAAAGGAGATTCGCTAAGACGGTAATCTATTGGTTCAGCCAAAATTGCGGCGGCTCTTGAAAGGGCAGACAAAAAACTTGGCGGAAACATTGGAAGCTCGCCTGCAAAATAGTAATAAACTCTTTTGCTGAAAGAAGCTGCGTATTTTCTTAAACCTAAAAAGGTTATTGGAAATGAGAGGTCGGTTGCTCTCCAATAGGTGAGACGTGCTCCGGCACTTTTAAACTCGCTTATGTACTCTTTCATACTCCTAAACCGTAAACGTGGCGTACGCCTTTTCAAAATAAATGAAGGGGCAGCTTCAAAAATGAGTATGTAGCCGCAAGGTTTTGTAACTCTAACCATCTCGTACACTGCCCTTTTCCAGCGAGTATCATCGAAAATGTGCTGGAGAACGGTGACGCAATTTGTCATGTCGTAAGAATCATCTGGAAACTTTAACTCTGCAACGTTCATCACATAAAATTTAATTCTGCTCTGAAGAGTTGTTTTCACTCTGCTCTTTGCTAACCTAATCATCCACGGGCTGGAATCTATCCCAACGGTTTCAAATCCCATTTCAGCAAAAAGATTTACCCATTTTCCAGCTCCACATCCCACATCTAAAATTCTTGCGCCATTTTTTAGCTTTACATGATTCTTAATCGTTTGGACAATAAAGTCCCGTGTCTTTTTATCGCTGTAATGTGCAAGCCAATTTTTTGCGGCTTTATGCCATTTTTCCACTCTTTTTTGTAGCTCTTCTTTCTCTGCTTCAATGGCTACTTTATTCCAATACTCTTCCTCTTGTGCACTAGGAACCATTGCAGTTTCCTCCCCCTTCAATTAACCAACCCTTTAACCGTTTAAGATAGCGCTGTGGAATTAGCACAACTGCCACAACAAAACTCAAGGATAAAAATGAAATTTTTAATCCGATATCGGCACAAGTTTGTCCCTCAAAGTAAACTTCTACCTCGAACTCTCCAGTCTTGTTTATGTAAAAGCAGTTAATTAGCGAATAAGCAATAATTGACTGAACTGTTTGGGAAGCGCCGTCAATTTTTGCCTTCCAAAGAGGATTATAAGCTTCAGAGAAAAGCAGAAAGAAAGGCTGCTCGGTTTTTACATGGAGTTTATAAGTTGTGGGATTCAGTTTTTCGTAGCTAATAGTTGGTGGGGAATTCTCGGAGCTGAAGAGGCTCTGGAGGCTAATGCCTTCCTCGTTTTCTTTTACGGTGTAAAGAATTATTTGGTCAAATATTATTTTGCCGTAAGCACTTGCCAAAACCTCGGTTTCTCCCTTCTCTAACTCTACTGGCCCAACTTCATACCACCGAAGCTTTTCTTCATCACTAGAGCAGTTGAACTGGAAAGAATAGTTACCTATTTTGAGGTTTAAAATTCCATAGTCTTGACCCGAGGCAAGACGCAGAGCAATCATGTAGCTATCTCGTCGGGGTATGAAATGGTTTGCTTTGGCTGAAGAGAGTTTACAAGGCTGAAACTCGAAAACACTTACTAAATGATGGAGTGTGCCATAGGCGGTTACATTAAGTAACAACTTATTGGTTTTAACTGGTTCCTTGAACATGTGCACCGGCAAAAGCGAAGTATTATTTTTAACTTCTACTTGTGTAATCCATTGACTCCCATCCCACGTTTGAATTATATAATTGCTCGCGTAGGCGTTTTCAAAAAGAATCTTTACACCAGCCACCTCTTGGACACTGGCGTATTCGATTTGAAGCCATTGTGGAGTTTCTTGAGTTGGATTTGAAGCCCATCTTGTTCCAGCTAAGCCATCAACAGCATTTTGTGGAATATGCTCATCTTGAATGGAGCTTGCTGAGGCTTGAGCACTTTCTTCTATGGGCATTAGTGTATTTTCTGCCTTTAACAAGTCATCCTCGTATTTTTGAATGTGAATTGCCCATCCGTCTGGGAGACCATTATAAGCGAAGAGGTTAGCTGCTCCTATGATATCGATGATTCTGCCTTGAAAATCTTCAATGGATTCCAATAATTCATTGTATGTTGATTGGAACAAACTTGGTTGAACTATCGCAATTGCATCAACGTCATTAAAGCCATTTCCTTCATTACTTAGCCTTATAATATGCGCTCCTTGGTTAAGTTCTAAAGTGTTCAATTTAATCCATAAAAGCCCACACCAATAATCGGCTTCAGGCTTAATTTCGCCAACAAAATTGGAATCAACAAAAACCAATAGTGTTCCCCTATTTGAAAGAAAACCAATTCTTACCCATATTTCGTAAATCCCTTTTTCAGGGACTTCGAATGGAATATCCAAACTATTGTTTCCGTAAGTGGTTAAAGTTTTTCCACCAAAAACAAAGGCGCCAACATCTCTCCAAGAAGAGGTTTGTATCCAATATTTGTTTGTGTTATAACTACATACTCCAAAATCTGCAGCATTTATTATCTTTGCTTTGTCCTGTAACCTTAACATTGCAAGATCTAGGAGGTTAGCATTAACAAATATCAACGCTTTACTATTTCCTTGAAGTTCATCTAAGCATTTGTAGTTAGGCTCATCGAGAAATAAAAGAACAGTTCCGTTCAGATTAAAAGTGTTTAGGTTGAAAAGAGATTGAAATGACTTAAATCCGCTCAGAATATTTACGCTTTCATAAAAGCCAAAAAATCGTGGAACATAATAAGGATTTTCTATTATTATGGCTTCGTCTTTATCGTAAATGACGTTTTCTAAAGCTCCTTCTTGTTGTAGGAAAAATTCCTTTACATCGTCGTCAAGGTAAGCGGGTAAAACGATATACTTATAGTTGAATGTTCCAATTAATTTTAGAAAATCGAGAGTTTTTTGTTGCCCTACAAGACGTGATCTCAAATAGTCTACGAAATTTCTAGTGTTTACATCCCATCCTCCATCCTGCATTACAGGCTTGTTATGGATGAAAGAACTTTCATAGCCTATATCATGCGCCCAACCTATTTCCGTGAGCATTGCGCTGAAAGCGAAATCAAATCCATAACTATAGCCCATCCATCTTGCACAGTCTCGGTTGACGCTCACAACTTTAAAATCTCCATTTTGCGAACTTATCCATTGATATGGCTCTACATAGTTTTGTGGTAGCGAATAAACTTGTAAGCCTTCTTGGAAGAAGTACCACACGGAAAGAAATCCATTTAGAAAAATTGCAATTATCAAAACTATGCTTGCATAATACAAAAATTTGTGAAGATAAACAAAGAAGTTTCTTGTAACTTTTATGGGAAGTTCAGATCCGCCTTTTCCTAAATACTTGGTAATTTTGGTACTAAATTGTGCAAAAGAATGATTAAGTAAGCGGAACTTTTTCTCTTTAATATATTTTGTTAATATATCTACAAGAGTAGCCATAAAGAAGGCGTGAGACAAGCAAGCCATCATTATCCATCTGCTTGCAGCTCTGAAAACGGCGAAATGGGGAAGGTTGAACCATACCCAAAGGTATAAGTCGCCGAAGGGGGGATACGGCCCTTTCGCAACGAACATGGTGAAAAGTGCTGATGCTAAAAAGAAGATGCTATATTTGTCTTTTTTGAATAGGACTGTAGCATAGGCAATAGCAAAAATTGTTAATGATAGATTTTTTACTGGAAAATCTTGCAAAGAAACGCTGGTGACAACATCCACCACCTTGACGTAACCCCATACTTCAACGGCTTGTAAGGTGAAAGCATCTGTTAAATTTCTATAAACTCCACCGTAGGTTTCTTCAACATAATACCTATATGTTGGAAGGTAATATCGCGGCTTCACATTTAGGATTATAGGAATTAGAACGAATGCAGCTAAAGAAAGACAAATAATCAATAATGGCAATGCTACTTTTAAGAGGCTCTTAAGTTGTGCTAATCTCGTATTGCCTTTTGTTGGCATTAACACATAGATTGCTGTGAATATTGGAAAAGTTGAACCATAGATTACGACGCATTCAGGATGAAAAGCAGAAACCAAAATGCCCAAAGCTAATCCAGCTAGAAAAATGTTTTTCAAACTTTTTGTTTCAAAGGCTCTGAAAATGAGCAAGAAGACAATGGGCGCAAGTGAGTAGCTAAAAAGTATGTCTCCATGTGCTTCTGTGTATTGGGAGAAAAGCCAAGGATTTAAAATATAAACAAAAGATGCTGCAAGAGAGGCTAATGAATTTTTAGTATACCAGTAAGTTAATGTGTAACTGGAAAAGCCAGAAACAATGAATGTTAAGAAAAGGAAAATTTTGGCTGTGGCTATAGAATCATTAAGAATCCAATATAAAATCATTAGGAAAAAATCGTAACCGTGAATTACCTCCACAAACCCAAAGGATTGGGGTCTCCAAACATAAAGCCACTTAAAATCGCTACCAAGAAGATATGTTCTTGAAACTATGCCGAGGGCGTCTCCTCCAGCAGGCCACTTGTCTGTAAAGAGAAAATTTCGAAAGATTATGGTGCCTATGGCTGTGATTATGCAGAAGTCAAGTAATATTCGAATTTTTTGGCAGTTTCTAATTTTTGTTATGAAAGTTTGCCAATAGGTTAATAACTTCTTCATCGTTCATTTCACCCAATATTTGGTTGGCATTTTGGAGAGAAAGTAGGCGGAAGTGCCAGCGAAATATGCGAAATATTCCACTAGCTTCAGAAGGCATAGGCCTGTAAAATGGATGGGATGCTTTCGTAACAGTGAAATGTGCTTAAAGAAATGAATCGGTGATGAAGTTTTGAAGGCTAGGCTGGGCTCTTTTTTTATGTAAGCTGGGAGTTTTTTCCCATAATAATAAACTTTGTTGACAAGTTGTTTTAGTGAAAGATTTTCTTCGTGATGCCTTATTATGGCGTTACATCGTTCTATCAAAAATCCAGCCTTGTAGATGCGTTGGGTAAGTTCGAAGTCTTCTCCAGTTACGAGGTTATTGTCATATCCACCGACGAATTGGAAAACTTCTTTTTTGAAAAATCTGGGGGCTTCGGCGTAAAATCCTTTAAGCCGCATTCTTTTCTCCAGTTTCCTACATTCAACGAGGAAGCCGTCTCCAAAAGTTTCTTCAGGAATTATAACAGCATCTGCCTTTTTACAGGTGCAGATGGTGACGCATTCTGTGATGACATTTGGCGTTAGCTCCATATCCGAGTCCACAAAAAACAGGAAGCGTCCTTTGGCTTGTTTTGCTCCAAAATTTCGAGCATAACTTCGCTCTTGTGCTAGAAGAAATGTTTTGTCAGCGAGTTGTTCAGCGATTTTTCGTGTTTCATCCTTGCTGTAGGCGTCTACAATGATTACTTCAATTTTCCTATAGTTTTGATTTTTAATCGATCTAAGGCAGCGTTCTAAGGTTTTGCTAGAGTTGCATGTGGGAATTATCACAGAGACTATGGCGTCAAGCTCAGTAGAAGTTTGGAACCTCATTTTCTCCCCTTTTTGGCGAAATCAATCCATTAAAAATTCCAATGGAGTAGGCAATGTACTCAATCAACTTTATTATGACGAGACCCATAAGATGGACCGGTTTCTCTGCGAGGCGTTTGATGTTCCAAGCAAAACGGGTGGGACAGTAGCCACGCAATGCTAAGGCTGGTTCCTTTGAAAAAAAGGATGGCAAACTTTTCCCATAATAGTGTGCTTTCAAAACAATTTTTTTCAATGAAAGTTTCCCTTCTAGATGCCTTATTGGTTGGGTTATTATCCCGATACGATAGCCTCGCCTTTCATATCGCCGTGCCAAGTCAAAATCCTCACCGCAAATTAAACTCTCATCAAAGCCGCCTTCTTTGAGAAAGGCTGTTTTTCTGAAAAATCGCGGCATTAAGAAATAGTTTGGATCGTAAAAATATAGTTCAACTTCCAATTTTCTGCATTCTGCTAGAAATCCGATGGCGATTGTTGTTAATGGGACAACGGCTGCATCGAAGTTTTTCTCCTCGCATAATTTTACGCATTCTTCAACAACCTTGGCGCTTAGCCCCATGTCTGAGTCTATAAATAGAAGATATTTTCCTCGGGCATTCTTGGCTCCCAGATTTTTGGCTACGCTTCTTTCTTGAGTTACCCGATATATTTTAGCTTTGAATTTTTTGGCTATTTGCACGGTTTCGTCTGTGCTGTGGCGGTCGACAATTATGGTCTCTATTCTTTTGTAGGTTTGTTCTTTTATTGATTGGAGGCATTGGCGAAGAGTTCTTTTTGAGTTGTACGTGGGTATTATTATGGAAACGAATGGTGTTTTCTGGTTTTTCAATGAAATGCCCTTAGTAGCTTTGCAAAAATTTTGTTTATGAATCTTCTTTCAAAAATTGAATAATATTCGGTTTCTGAATTCGAATTTTACCTTCTAAAAAACGTGAACTTTTCCGGAGCTTTGCCCTTTTCGCCAAAGGTGTAAACTTCATGAAGTTCAAATTTTGCTCCGCAATCTTTGCATTGAACATAGCCAATGTCACGTTTTATCCCAAGCCAAAAACCCTTTGTAGACTTGCATTTGGGGCATATTTTAAAGTGGCTAAATGCTTCTTCAATCTCTTGAAGCTTCAAAGATTCTCCAATCTCCAATAGTTATTGTTTTTTCTAAAAACTTAATGCTTTCGGTAAGGTTTATTGTGCAGCAAAATCAGAAGAGCTATTAATTAGGCTTCATTAGTGAACGTTAATGATAGTGCAGTTGTTTACTGTTGGCCAGTTGATGACAAATTGTTATGTTGTAAACTGTGAGCAAACAAGGGAAGCAGTAATAATAGATCCGGGTTTTGACGACAGCCATGAAGCGGAAAAAATTTTCAGTTACATTAATGATAAATCTTTAATATTGAAGTTTATTTTGAACACTCATGGGCATCCCGATCATACTTGTGGAAACGGAATTGTTAAGGAAAAATTTAACGTGCCCATCCTAATTCACGAGTTCGACTCCACTATGCTTGGCAAGAAAGGTAAAACAATTGCTAATTTTTTTGTTTTTAGGAGTTTCTCGCCAGAACCCGACATAATGCTTCACGACGAAGATTTAGTCAAATTTGGAAAAATAACTCTAAAGGTTATGCATATGCCTGGTCATAGCCGTGGAGGGGTAGCGTTTATTGGTGATAAGGAAGTTTTTACTGGCGACACGTTGTTTTGGGGTTCTATTGGAAGAACCGATTTTCCGGAAAGCTCTGAGCAAGATATGATGAAGTCTCTAAAGAAATTGGCAGCTTTGCCTGACCATTATATTGTTTATCCTGGACATGGACCTATAACAACCATTGGTGAAGAGAAGCTTAACAATCCTTTTTTGCAAGATTTATAATGCTTCTTTAAAGAGATCCTCTTCCCTTGAAATCTGAAGCTCATTGGCACTGCAGTTTTCACAAAATTGCACGATGTTGTTTAGGCCTTTGAAAATGACCACTGGTGTTGCCTCATCCGCTTGTCCCATGAGAAGTTCTGCTGCTGCAGCAATCTCATCGGCAATTGCAACGTTTTTAACTTTTAAGATTTGTCCGAAAAGGTCCCTTTTTCCACGGTAGTCTTTGAAGGGTTTTATGCCAGCCAAACCAATGGCGAAGTTTACTTGTCCCCTTTTGAAGGGGCGACTGTAGGTGTCGCATATTATTACGGCAACATTTTTGCCTGTTAGTCTTTTAATTTCTCTGCGGCATTTTTGTGCTGATTCATCGGGATTTTGTGGAAGTAATGCATAGTTTTCCATTCCCTCCACGTTTGATTTATCTATCCCAGCGTTTATGCACACCAAACCGCGTTTGTCCTCCACTAATAAAATCTCACGGGAAGCCTTCACTATTCTCTTTGTTTCTTTAAGAACAAGCTCAACAAATTTCGGTCCTTTACCTGTTATTTTTGCAATTTCTTTGGCTTTCTCTGAAGGGATGACATCCCTCAATTTCACAACTCTCTTTTCGGCTTTAGAGAAAATTTTTTGAGCAACAGCTATTATGTCGCCGTCCTCAATCTTCAAGCCATTCTTTCCGGCGGTTTCCACAATTATCTTTGCTACGTTATCCCCTGGTTTTATTAGAGGAAAATCGTTTAGAGCGAAGGCTATGAAACTTTTCAAATTTTTCCTCCTCTTGTTATGGTTGTTATCTTACGGCATTAAATCTCTTGCTAAGACGCTTATTACAGATTTTGAAGTTTTATTCAGAATTCATAATGCTTAAACTGTTAGTGGCATAGCGATACTTGATAACTGAGAGATGGAAAACATGAAGAAGCAATTTAGGGCATACTTTATTCTGTTAACTTTGATTTTTAGCATTTTTAGTTTTGCAAACATAATGTTATTTCTTCCTGTAAGAGCAACTTATGTTGAAGGATACATTACATTAGATACTACATGGACTCTTGTGGAAAGTCCCTTCATAATTTCAAACGAAACTATAGTTTGTTCCAATGCAACTTTAACCATTGAGCCAGGGGTTGAAGTGCGCTTTGGAGGATTTTTTAACATAACCATAGAAGGCAAACTTATTGCAGAAGGCACAGAGGATAAAACGATAAGGTTTACTTCAAACGAGCTTGAACCTAAAGCTGGCGGATGGGGAACGCTTTGGTTTAATTCTGCACAAGAATCTTTACTCTCAAATTGTATTATAGAATATGGCTTGAATGGGATAACCGTAGAAAATGGTTATGTGAATATTCAAGAAAGCACTGTTAGATACAATTCTGAAAATGGAGTTGCAATTTTTGGTGGCTATGTGCATGTTGAAGATTGTGAGGTGTTAAACAACAGTGTAGGTGGAATTTTCGTAAGTGGTGGCAGCCAAGTCTATGTGTTGAATAACTTCGTAAGCGGTAATGGAGACGGCATAATATTAAACGGAGTTTTAACATCAGTAAGCATAACTCAAAACGAAATATCCTTTAACCAGCACAGCGGAATACTCTGCGAGGCTGAAACTTATGGCAACACTGTTATCGTGAATAACACAGTTTCACAAAACAATTATGGTTTTTGCGTTTCAAGCGATGCTGTTACCAACATTACAAGAAATTACATTTTGAACAATCATGTTGGAATCATGTATGAAAGCGGAACAGGCCATATAGCCCATTTCAACGACATAACTGGCAACGAGTTAGGCATGGACGTTTCCTCTGGAGCCACTGTGGATGCAACATACAATTATTGGGGCAACGAAAGTGGACCTTACCATCCAACATTAAACCCGCATGGAAAAGGAAATCCGGTTGGCGGTGATGGGATTAATCTTGACTTCATCTTCTTCTTAACGCATCCCATAGATTACAGTAATGCTCCTCCAACGGCAATTCTCTGGACAGATAAGGTTTTAGTTGCGCCAAATCAACCAGTCACCTTCGTAGGTGCTGACTCCCATGATGACGGACGAATTAACTATTACTTCTACGATTTCGGTGATGGAAAAAGCAGCGACTGGACAACCCTATCCCTCTTCACCTATAACTATTCTTCCGTAGGTACCTATTCTGTGAGATTAAAAGTTAGGGACGATTTCAACGTTACAAGCAATATTGTTTCTGCACAAATAAACGTTATGAACCTACCATCTTTAAAGGTATCTATTACTCTTAGTAATTATAAGGTGGAATATAATGATGAGGTTTTTGTTACTGCTTATGTCTCTTACGGGACAAGTGCTGTAGAAAATGCGAATGTAACATTTTTCTCTGTAAAAGGTGGAATTTTCACGCCATTTTCTGGGTTAACAAATTCCTCAGGTTATTTTACTGCTGTGTTTAAAGCGCCAAATGTCACTGAAGTGACGGATGTTAGAATCATTGCGAGGGCTTCAAAACTTTCTTACACTGATGGTTCAGCCCACGATTATTTGAAAGTTATTCCACCCCTTACTGTTCAAATGAGCGCTGACCCACCTACGCTTAAATCTGAAGAAACAGCAACAATCACAGTTCAAGTGTTGGATAGTTTTGAAATACCCGTTTCCGATGTTTCGCTTACGCTATCCGCTGAAAATGGTGACCTTTCGGCAACAACAGGCGTTACAGACGCCAATGGTATGGCAATTTTCAGTTTTACAGCCTCTCAAACCTTAACTCAAATAAACAGTACTATTCTGGTTATTGCCACAAAAACTGGTTATGGAAAGGGACAAGGTTTATGCACGATACCTATAGAACCAAAAGTGCTTTTTGTTGAAGTCACAGCAGATCCCGCTATCATCACTTCAGAGGGAAAAATGGCTGTGACGGTTCAGGTGTCATACGAAGGAAACCCAATTGCAGAAGCGAATATAACATTGACGTCTGAAAGTGGAGGAAATTTCATTCCAGCTTTTGTCTTAAGTGATGAGGCAGGTACTGCAACATTCACTTTCACGGCGCCCCCAGTGGATGAAGCATGTAACATAACACTTTTGGCGAAAGCAACTAAAGAGGGATACGTTGATGGAGAAAATTGGCTTAACATAGCCGTCAATCCAGGAATAATCAATGTCGAAATAATAGTCAAGTCAGCAATTGCTCCAGAGGAATCTACCTTAGTAAGTGTGCATGTCACTTGCAACCAAACTCCAGTTTTCAATGCAGCAGTTACTCTCTCATGCACTGATGGAAGCATTCCTATCACGACAAATTGGACGGATGCTGATGGCTATTGCACCTTCGTTTACATTGCTCCTCAAACAACAACATCGCTCACTGTCAACATTACTGCCAACGCTACAAAGTACGGATATTTAAGCGAAGAAGAGCAAATTTCAATAACCGTCAGCCCAGAAGCAAAGCCTAGTGAAGGTTTGCCTTGGATGACTATGCTTCTAATAATTCTTATTCCATTGATCATCGCCGTCGTGATCATCGTGCTCGTTAAGTTGAAGATTATTGAAATTTCTGCGGGTGAAGAAGAGGGGTCGGAGTAAAGTTTCGTGAGACGTAATATTTAATAGACCGTACATATCATAATAATTGATTAGGAGAAAACGCAATGGCACGACTGAAGCTCAAAGAGACGTTAACTAAACTTAAAAGAGTGAGAGTCAAATTTAACATTAAACGAAAGCCTAAAGTAGTTATTCCCCCACCGCCACCAAAACCCATACCGAGAGGATATAAAGTTGTTGAGAAGTACCCACTCTATGAACCATTTGCTCATGTCGCAATAGTTCAGTACCCAAAAACTGGCGAGTACAAATACATCTTAGATGAGTTGCAGCTTGACCCCCTTGAAAGAAGCGTTTACAACCGCATATTAGAAATTTTATTGGCAGAAATAGAGTCACCAAAAGAGGAAATCCTTGACCCCAGAAAATTCTTCGCAGAAGAAGCCAAAAAAATCGTTGACAAATACCGCATAAGCTTGGGATGGCTCCCTGACGTTTCATGGTATAAGATTCTCTATCATGCTGAAAGGGACCTTGTAGGTTTTGGCAAAATCGACCCGTTAATGCGGGATCCAAATATTGAGGATATTTCATGTGATGGAGTTAACAAGCCAGTTTATGTTTGGCACCGAAACTACGAGAGTATTGAAACAAATTTGGAATTTGAGAATGATGAAGAACTCGACAACATGGTTGTAAAGCTTGTGCACATGGCTGGAAAACATGTAAGTTCAGCCTTTCCCATAGTGGACGCTTCACTGCCGGGCAAGCATAGACTTGCAGTATGTTATAGACGTGAGGTTACGCCTTTTGGAACAGCCTTCACTATTAGGAAATTTAGAGAAGATCCCTATTCAATAATTGACTTAATAAATTTGGGCACCTTCTCAGAGGAGATGGCAGCCTATTTCTGGCTTTGCCTCGAAAATAGGGCTTCAATTATGGTTTTGGGTGGAACGGCTGCTGGGAAAACCACAGCCCTAAACGCTTTAGCTTGCCTAATTAAGCCTGGAAGCAAAATAGTAACAATAGAAGAAACGGCAGAGCTTAACCTACCCCATGAAAACTGGGTTTCGCTCATTGCCAGACAAAGCTATGGCTTAGGCGGAAGCAGCGTAGGCGAAGTAACCCTCTTTGACTTAGTAAAGACTTCAATGAGACATAGACCAGACATATTGATTGTGGGTGAGGTGAGGGGGCAAGAAGCCTATGTGCTCTTCCAAGCTTTAGCCACAGGACACGGTGGCATGTGCACAATGCACGCTGAAAACTTAGATTCGGCAGTTAAGCGGTTAACATCAAAGCCCATGGACATTTCGCCAGCCTATATCCCATTGATGAACATCGTGTTATCCATTCAAAGGGTTCACTTGGTAAAAGGTGCCGAAAGGAAAGCGTATAGACGTGTAATTAATGTCAACGAAATCGCAGATTACGAAGATTATAGATGTGCTTTCAAGTGGCACCCAACAAAAGACGCTCACATACCCGCCTTCGACAAAAGTTTGATGTTGTCGCAAATTTCTGAGCGCATAGGCGCAACCAAAAAGGAGTTAATTGAGGAGATAGAGAGGCGCAAAGAAATTCTCCACTGGATGCGTGAACGTAACATAAGAAGTTACAAAGATGTGGCTGCAATCATTGCAGAATATTACGCCAGACCAAAACAGATTTATGAAAAAGTTGTTGCTGGGGAGGAGGTAAAAGCAATTGCCGTTTCTAGAAACCCTTGAAGCTTGGTCCTTTCGCATCTTCGGTAAGGTTGCGCCTTCCTTTCTAAAAAATGTCATCGAGTTTAAGGACTATCTTGAAAGGGCGAAAATCAAAATTTACCCACAAACCTACGTTTCCCTAATGTTTTTCATCGCAGCTTTAACGCTTCCCATTTCAATAATATCAATAATTATCCTCTACCTTTACGGCTTCATCCCAATAATTTTCCTCGTGCCCCTTCCATTTTATGTGATGATAGGCTTCCTTCTTATACCAATCTCAAGGGCTGGTGAAAGGGCAAGCAACCTTGAAAGGGAAATGCCCTTTGCGGCTGCTTACATCAGCGTCATGGCTTCAGGTGGCATAGCACCATACACAAGTTTTAAGCGCCTTGCAGAAGTCGAACTAATGCCAGCCATGAGAAGTGAGGCAAGGGAAATAATAAAAGATGTAGAGATTTTTGGCATAGACCCCCTTTCAGCTATAGAGAACGCCGCAAAGAAGAATCCCCTTGACATATTCAAAGATTTCCTCTCTGGTTACGCCTCAACAGTAATCATAGGCGGTGACATCGGACATTTTCTCGAAAGAAAAGCTGAAGACATTTTCAAAACGAGAGCCCTGCGTGTTAAGGCTGCAGCTGAAAGACTTGGAATGCTACTAGAGACTTTCATTATTGTGATGGTTTTGATGTCCCTTTGCTTCTACATACTATTCAGCGTAGAATCCATTTACAGCGTTGGTATATCCATGTATTCTGGAATAATCTTGTACACCTATTTGTTCACACCCATGCTCTCTTTCATGTTCATCTATTTGGCTCATAGTATGCAACCAAAAACTCCAGTTGTGGAAATGCGTCCATACAAGGTTTTTGGAATCTGCGGCATCATAGCCGTAATATTGTTTATGCTTTTGACAAACTTTATGGGTTTCATTGAGGTGCCATTCTTCAGCAACTTCCAAAACATTATCGATATGCCAGTTGCCATCGCCATATCCCTCTTCGTTGCCACAGCGCCAGCAGCAGTTGTTAATAGCAGACTCTCAAAAAAGAAGGCAAGCATAGAACAAGGCATAAACAGCTTCCTTAGAGACTTAACAGAGGTCAGAAAGACAGGCTTATCTCCAGAAAAATGTATTGAAAGTCTTGCCAACCGAGATTATGGCGAATTCAGCAAAGAACTGCGAAAAATAAGCTCTGAAATCAGTTGGGGAGTCCCGGTAAGAAAGGTTATAATGGATTTTGTCAAGCGAATGCGAAGCTGGATGGCACAAATTGTCATGTTTCTACTTGTCGAAACAATAGATGTGGGCGGCGGAACAATCGCCATGATAGAATCATTGGCAAGATTTAACAATTTAACGCAGGAGGTTGAAAAAGAAAAGAAGATGGCTGTTCGCCCATATATTCTGATGCCCTATTTCGCGGCTATTCTCCTTGTGGCAACAACAACAATGATGATAGGCTTCACATCGGGCACTCTTGGCGTGGCTGAAACTGGACAGAAAAAAGACTTAACACCACTGATAATGACGTTTACTACCTCATGTATCTTCCACAGCTATTTAATTGGTATTGTGGCTGGCAAAATCAGCGAGGAATCTGTTGCTGCTGGCTTTAAGCATGCGGCTGTTCTGGTGATAATTGCTGTTTTGGCAGCGAAGTTGGTGCCCATGTTCATAAGTTTTGGTTAGGAGGGAAAAACGATTAGGAGAACTGTGAAGTTCAAGTTTAGAAAAGATAGGCGAGGGGTTAGTCCAGCAATTTCTACTGTCATATTAACAAGCGCTGTGGTTGTGCTTCTTCTTGTGGCTGTTGTTTTTGCCAACAACTTTTTGACTGCGAGAATGGCTGAGAACGAGTTTAGCGCTGTAAAACAGTTTATGCAGACGATTGGGCTTCAAATTGATGATGTGGCTTGGATTGTTGGGCGTACGCAGACGGTTCGTTACGCAAGTAAGTATGGAGAGGTTAATTTTGAAAGTGCAGCTTTGAATTATACTGTTTATGTGAATGGAACTGTTTACTTTGCAAATTATACTACGGGTATTCTTTTGTTTAATATGCCTATAAGCAAATATTCGGTTGGAAATAACTATTATGAAAGCATCTTTCCATCCAATAGATCCTTCCTTCAAGTTGGGCCTTCAGCGCCTGTAAGCTATGTTTATGTTATTGAAAAGTTACCTATGGCTGATGGCAATTACATAAGGGTTGTTGTTGCTCCAATAATTAGGGTTTTGAATTCGACCATTTCTGCTGGTGGAGAGGTGAAGAACTATTTCAAGTTTTATTTGCCTATCCTTTCCACTGGCACGCATCCTCGTCTTTCTCAGTCTGTAACGCTTACAGGAAGGAATGTTTCAGTTAAAACTAATAGTAGTGTTAATTCGGTTAAAATAAGTGTTTCTTTTCCAAAAAGTAGTTTGGGTCTTGGTGAAAGCTTCTTCAATTTTGATGAGATGGAAGAGACATTAAATGTTCCAAGCGGCTCCATCATTGAATTTTACACTAGTGAGGTGGTTGTTTCTTTAGGCTTGCATGCATAGGAGGGGGTTATGGATGCCGCATGTAACTATCGAGTATGTGATTATGGTTCCAGTTTTGATTTTGCAGATTTTCCTCTTTCCGTTGACGGCAAGTTGGCTCATGAATATCTGGGTGGATTCGCGTAGAACTCTTGCACTTCAGGAGGCTGCAAGTCATTTAGGAAGCAGTATACAGCAAGTGTATTTCGCCTTAAACCATGATTCTATATCAGCTGGAACCGTTACGCAAAAAGTGGATGTCCCACCATTCATAGAGAATTATCCATACACCGGAAATGCAACATTAAAGACCGTTTTGGATCCTGCTTTGAATTCAAGTAAGGTGTTGGAGATAACGCTTAAGCTGAGAACTGTTGGAACTGCGGTAACGACTTCGGTTATTTTGGGTCAAAATGTTACTTGGCGTGAATCCGTTTTCATTAGCAATTCTACAAACGCATGCATATGGGCTGAAAAGTTCGCAAATGGAACCATATGCCTCTCTTTTGGAGGTTAAGCAAGAATGGCTGGCTCAACAATAGATCATTTGGTTTCCGTCACAATTTTTTTGGGAGCCATATTACTTTTCATAAGCCTTTTCAATCAGATAATCCAAACAGCCATTCTATATCAGCGTCACAGATATCTTGCAACAAAATGCAGCGACCTCCTCGACAACATGCTCCTAAATCCAGGCATTCCACCAGATTGGGGTAAAAGCAATTGCACTCCTTATGGTTTTGGATTGCAAGACCCAGAATTCACACAATACAGACTTAGTCCGTTTTCACTTATGCGATTGCGGTCTTCAGTTGGAGAACCAGTTTATTACCCAAGGATGGGATTGACTTATAGTAACATAACCATGGGATTTGGTAATTTCTTACTAGTGCCATATACTGAGGTAATTAACTACTCAGCTGTGGCGAAGTTGCTTGGAATAAATGGAACATATGGATTTCAATTAACTATGACTCCGATTGTAACGATTTCGATAGAAGAAGTACAGCTAAAAGACCCCTTAATTCTAAGTGTTACAGTTACTGGAGTAGGCTTCCCGCTTGCAAATGCCCATATAAGCTATTGTCTTCTCACAGTCTCTGAAGGAGGTAGCGGTCCATACCCCTCTTACGCATTAGAATATGGCGACAATTTCACTGATGCGCAAGGTTCAGTTCTTTTAAGATTTACA
This sequence comes from Bathyarchaeia archaeon, assembly GCA_038883795.1. Taxonomy (GTDB): domain Archaea; phylum Thermoproteota; class Bathyarchaeia; order Bathyarchaeales; family Bathycorpusculaceae; genus JASEJA01. The sequence goes on along the minus strand of JAVZLK010000003.1, from coordinate 86,114 downwards.
AATGTTAAAAAAGAAGTCTCTTACGTTTTCATTGTGTATGCTTACCTTGGTGGTCTTATGGGTATGGGTTATCATGAACATGTAACATACACGTCGAACTATATAATCCCATTTATCGATGATTTTGCAGAGGGAAGGATACTGATTGCCCACAGTTATGATGTACATGAGATGGGTGATACTGCAGCAGTCACGTTCAACGCAACTTTTGTTATATTAGCTGACGACTTTACTCTTCGACAGATACCAATAGAAAATTCCACGGGATTACTTAATTATGGCGTAGGAGGATTTCCTTACGCTTATGTCACAATCCCACAAAACATAAGAAACAATCCCGGCATTCTGGTCATCACTTATAGAAAAAGCGCACAAGAAACTGGTGTTGTTTTGATGCCTTGGGGTATAAGCTCCATGGCTTTTCCAGTGGTTTTTGGCAATGACCCTACCGGTCAAGAGTGGGTTGCTACTGATATGCGCCAAGTTGTTGTTAACAATATTGCCTATCAAGCTAAGCTTTCGTTGTGGAGTTTAGAAGGTTACGAGGTGGTGGGCTAAAATGATGCGGACAATTGAAGTTTTGCTGGTAATAGTTATAATTTTAGGAGCTTTTCTAATTGCTGCTTTCTTCGCTGTTTTGCCATCGCCACGAGAGGTTTCACCTTTAAATCTTAGAAGATTGGCGTTATCAACGCTTGAAGTTTTGAATGTGAATTATAGTTTAAGTGAGATGGTGTTCAAGTCGCCCGGCGATTCGGCTTGGGGTGAGCTTCAAGTTGCGCTTTCCGCTTGTTTGCCGCCCAACATAATTTACAACTTAACAGTTTATGAAGTACAGGGCGGAAGCAGCTTACAGCTTTATCGTTTCATCACTTCTATTTCTAATGCTGAAAGTTTGGGAATAGGCTCAGATGCAGCCTCTTATCTTGTTGCTTCTTCTAACGTGACTTTTAAGGTTATTCCCGAGAAGATTGGCGAAAGCGGAGTCGGCGGAACCCTTTACATATTAAATTGCAGTGATGCTCGTGGATGGTGGATTACAGGCTATACGGCGCACAGCCTGGCTCAAGACCTGTACAATCTGTTATCGCCATACTTCAAAACAACAGTAATGGTGCAAAACACGGCACAACTAGCGCAAATACTAAACAACCAAAGTTTACAAGGCGAGGTTGTTCGAAATGCTGTAGTCATAAACACATTCGGGGAAGCCGTACCAATACCGTCGATGTATTGTACAACCCCATATTCTAATGATTATGCTCGTTACTGTCACTTTTTGGGGAACATGACACGCCGTTACAATTGGACTTGGACTAGCATCGTCGGCTATCCATTCTATTATGTGACGAATACGGTAAACTTGGCAAATGGTCACAATGGTTGGGGCATTTATGGAATGAACCAAACTGGACCTGCTGGGTTGAACGCTTTTCTAAGGGGACTGAATAATCAAAATTACGCGCATGATGACAGTTGGATTACTGGTGATTCTGGCGATAATCCTAGTTTGGCAAGTGTGTCTCTTTCATCAGAAGCAAAGTATTATTGCAATTACTACGGTATTTACCCATTCACTTATCATACCGCCACTAGAGCGTTACCTTCATGGATAACAGGCACATATAACTTGAAAATAACCACATACATTTTTAATAATGTAAGTGGTTGGATTGCTGGAGCAGTTTTTAGGCATACTGTTTCCGGCGCTTTTTTGGCGTTGGGTTTAACCAGAACACCAGATATCCGGCTTACTGCGCTGGGACTTTTATGTGATTATAAGCCCAGGCTTTATCGTTCTGAGTATACGGCTAGTAACGCCACGAGGCTTGTTGTTTTGCAGTTGGGACAGGTAGGAGGCGTGTAATGAATGAATTGTAAGGGTCAATATTCTATTATTGCGGCTTTGCTTGTCGCAGTTATCCTCATAGCCACAGTCATAATAACCTACTCTACAATACGCACCAGTCCAATACAGGTTCAGCCTCAAATATTAAGCGCAATAGACGAAACAAACATGGCCCTAAAAGAAATTTTAGGCTTTACAGTTGGCTATTATGGTTCAGCGTTGCAGGTTACTGGAAACACTTCATATGCAAGGGAACTTGCCATAAACTTTACTCGTAGCGGATTAGAGAACATAGCCAGAATGCATCCAGAATTGGGAGCTTCACTCAATTTAAGCAGTGTAGACCTAAGCACATACTGGTATACAAACAATAGTTGGAGTAGGGGAAAGCTGGCTGTAAATTATAGCTTAACTGGTCTTGGATTGTATGGAATGACCTATGAAACTTCATGCAAATTAACAGTCCAAATAAAGGAAACAACCCCGACTAATCAAACAGTGCTAGTAATAACTAAAGATGAAGGTGAACCATTGTTAAGTTTAGGAAGGCAAAACTTCAAGTTTTACCGTTATGTTTACGAAAACTCAACATGGATACCAATTAATCCAAGCACATTGAATGTGGACGCAAACGGCACATACACCATTGACATTCCATCCGGAGTAGACCCCTCTTCATACATCATCCAAGTGGAAGACCAAAGAGGCTTAATAGTGGTGGCTTCATCATTCAGCCGATACATATGCACGTTAACATGGAACGACACGTTTTACTCAACATTAAAAAGCGCAACTGACGCAACAATAGTTGTTGAGTTGCTGCAGAATGGCACAATGCGATGGCTTGGACAAAACCTGCAATTGACAACACAAGCAAAACCAATACCGCCAATACCAGTAAAAGCAATACACATTAATCAGACCATAAACGGCATAAACCAAGAGGTACCATTCCAGATAGAAGATTGGGCTTCAGACTACAAAATTCCTTTAGGTTTAGCGAGCAACGCAAGCGTTTTCGGCAATAGACACATGATAGTTTTCCTTATAAATCCAAACGTTACAAAAGTCACCATATGGTGGAACGGAAGCGATACCGCAATCCAAACACCATGGGCGTATGTCAACCGTTACTTCAAAGATAGTCCCTCTACTAGAACACTCAGCAACGGCAAACTTAGCATTACACTTTCGAGTACTGGTTTCACGGTGACGGCAACCGTCGGAGGCACTTCAAGCGCGACAAACCTTATGCAAATAAATGATGAATCTGACAATACGGATCCTGAGTGGGCGTATACCATATATAACGGTACGGTTAGAAGCATCGTGCATGGTGAACCGGAATTTTCAGGTGGTGTTGACGATCCGCAATGTTATAACTTTTATGCTCATGTTGTTATAACACTTCCTGCGAACGCCACATACTACACCTATCAACTGCGCCTCATATTCCTTAACTCAACAGACAAACCAAGAAGCATAACAGAAATACGCCTATTAAGAGTCAGCACACAAAGTAGCTTTTCTTCGTTAACAGAAAATGGTACATTGCCAAACGGCTACCCAAAAGTTTCTACAGCTTATGATTTATTCTATAACAGGTCTGGTGTTTGGCAGCATCACTGGGCACAACTAAACTCTTCATCAGCAGGGTTTGGAATAATGTTCTCAGACGAATCCAACAAAATGTTGTACTACTTTGATGATAAAACCACAACCGGAAATCCGACAGGCGCTCTAAGAACAATAAGTTCTAGTTATCCTACCCAAAGGGCAATCGAACTTCTTCCAGTAAGTTCACTAGCGTCTGTAACGGGCTTTACCAGCGCGCTAGATATTTGCTGGTACGGCGCGGTCGTAACTTTTGGGACAGGTTACACGCCAATCTATAGAGGTGGAGACACCAACGCCTCTGGCTTATGGATTCTTGTTGAGTATCCGCCGACAATAACGGTAACCACAGAAAACTAAACCCTGTTCGCTATTGCGCACACTTATCTAAAATGCATATTCAAAGTTCATACAAGTTAAATAAGTAATCTTCAGATTTCCTAAACAACAAGAAGGGTGAAAACCGTATGGCTAAAAGTCTGTTAAAAACTAAAAAGGCTATATCTCCAATTCTCGCCACACTCTTACTAATAGTTATAGCCGTAGCCGCCATAGTCGTCACATACGCTTGGATAATGACATACATGAGCAGCGCAGGGACACACGCAGGTGTAATCCTATACAAAGCAAACGTAAGATTCTACACAGAAGGCGTAACAAAGAAAATAGACATCGACGTGGGTAACTCTGGAACTTCAGACACCCAAATAATTCAAGTTTACATTGGAACTTCATCCACAACATTACAAAACCAAACAACAACTCCCTCACTTCCGGTTTCACTTGCAGCAGGCCAAATCGTTAGGCTCACCGTGGAGTATAACTGGACTGCGGGAACTACGTATTACTTCAAGATTATACCCTTAGCCGGACAACAGCCTTTAGGTCCATTCCCAGAACAAGCACCAACAAGCTAGAACAATCTTCTCCTTTAATCGCTCTTTTTAAAACCAAAATATTATCTAAACCATTTAAATAGGAAAATCTGAAACAGTTTCCTTTGGGCTGAATGATGTTTCCATTGCAAACATGGACTGCACTAGCAAGAACAACTATAACATTATCCTTCCTATTCTACGCTTCATGGAGCGACTACAAAACCCGTGAAGTAAGCAACAGCCTATGGATCCTTTTCGCCCCACCAGCCTTCGCATTAACCTTCATGGAACTATACGTCTACGAGTCTTCACAACTGCTTTCTTATGGAATCTGCTTTGGCTTAACATCAGCCTTCGCCATCATACTCTTTTATTCTGGAGGTTTTGGAGGAGCAGACGCCAAAGCCCTAATGTGCTTAGCCCTCGCACTACCCTTCCACCCAAATGATCTGCTTACGCCTCTTTCAACTGAAATTTCGCCCATAGCCCAAAAATTTTTTCCAATAACAGTTTTCAGCAACTCCATTTTAATGGCTGCAGCAACAGCCATCTACATGCTCTTTCACAACATTTTCTGGCACAAAAAAACTGGCAAAAAACTCTTTGAAGAGCATGAAAAGGAATCTTTTTGGAGAAAACTTTTGGTTTTGATGACAGGTTATAAGGTTTCTATTGGCAAATTGAAGGAAAAATGGCACCTCTACCCATTAGAAGACTTGGAAGATTCCGAAGATGGATTTAAAAGAAAGCTTGTTCTCATACCGAAAGATGAAGAAAGAAACGCTATTGTGGAAAGGTTAGCTAAAGCAGTAGAAGATGGAAAAATTCAAGATATGGTTTGGGCGACTCCGGGCTTGCCCATGCTCATCTTCATAACTGCAGGCTTAATTATTGCCTTATTTTTCGGCGACATTGTGTGGATTTTTGTTCGTTTCCTGCTTGGATAAAACCAAAAAATATCTATAAAAAGCGAAGATAGAGTTTATGTTTCAATTTATCCATCCCCGTTTAACTCAAATGTCCAACCTTTAAATACTTTTATGAAAAAGCGTTATCAACATTTAACAACAATTTATTGTTTGGTGAAGAGTTTTGCTTGAGATTCTCAAGGAACTGAAAGAGTTCTTAAGGGCGCGAATTGAGGAATTTAATGTTGTTGTTATGCCAGATTTTTTCCTCGACCGCTTTATTAGCCTAAAATGGAACATTAAAACTTTTTCAGAAAACCTCTGGAAGGTAATTCAGAGGAAGGGTGGCTGTATAGACGGAATAGCACAAGCGGATTTTAGAGGAGGAAACGCCGTTAATACTGCCTCTGCGCTTGCGGCTTTGAATGTGAAAGTGACTCCAATAGTTTGCACCGATGAGCTTGGATTGCATTTGTTGAAGTTTTATCTTAAATCGGAAAAGGTTGATTTTTCGCATGTGAAAATCTTTAAAAAATTGTCCATAACAACCGCCATGGAATTCGAAATCAAGGGCGAAAAAGTTAATGTTATGCTTAGGGATGTGGGTGCCCTCGCAAGTTTTGGACCGCATTACTTGAATAGGGATGATTTTAGTGTTATGGAAGATGCGGATTATGTTTGCGTTTTTAATTGGGCGGGGACAAGGCGTTTTGGAACGGAATTGGCGAAAACGGTTTTCACTCATGTAAAGACGAGGGGTAAAGGTAAAACATATTACGATTCAGCAGACCCAACGCCTAACAAACGCAAGATTCCCCAGTTAATTAAGGAAGTTTTGCAGAGCAAAAGAATCGACGTGTTGAGTGTGAATGAGAATGAAGCTGTCTGCTATGCATCTTATCTGAGGAGTGATGAAATGAAAGCTTTGGCGAAACGTTTATCCTTTGAAGAATTGGCAAAGGAGTCTGCAAGAATTTTAGCGGCTCATTTGTCTGCGAGGGTTGATTTGCACACAACAGATTTTTCGGCGACGTTTACAAAGAAGGGGGAAACAATCGTTCCCGCCTTCAAAGTTCCAGTTAGAAGGGTGACTGGAGCGGGTGATGCTTGGAACGCTGGAAATATTTTAGGCGATGCCCACGGACTTTCGGATGGTTGTAGACTTGCGTTAGCTAATGCTGTTGCAGCATATTACATATCAAATCCTAACAAAATGCATCCCACACGAAAGCAGTTGATAAAATTCTTTGATAAATTAAAAATGAAGCCCTAAAGGAACGCAAAAGTAATTAATAGTATGTTGCTGAATGCTTTTAACAAAGCATTTACTAATGATAAAATAAGAATTTAATGGAGATATCACTTTGGCTGCTAGTGAGCGACCAGATTTTGAAAGCATTTTTAGGGCATACGATATTAGAGGAATCTTTGGAAAACAGTTAACAGAGGATATCGCCACAGTTCTTGGGGCTGCGATGGGTGTTTTTTGGGGGAAAAGTAAGGAGGTTGTTGTTGGTAGAGATATTAGATTGAGTGGTGAAACTCTTAGAAATGCTCTTGTGTCTGGATTGTCTTTCAATTGTAATGTTGTTGATGTAGGCGTTGTTCCGACGCCTTTGGTTTATTTCGCAATTAATCACCTGGAAAAAGATGCTGGGGTTATGATTACTGCTTCTCATAATCCTCCAGGATGGAATGGCTTTAAACTGTTTAAGCGGAACGGGTGCGTGTACGGCGGTGAAATGGCTAAAATAAAAGAACTTGTCAAGATCATTGATTTCAAAAAATTTGGGGGAAGAAAAAGAAAAGTGATGAAGTATGAAAGAGTTTTTGAGGATTATACGGACTTTGTCTTAGACAAAATTAGAATTGATAGGAATGTAAGCGTGGTTGCCGATACTGCCAACGGTGTTTGTGGCATGCTTGTTCCATCCCTCTTTAGGCGGTTAGGCTGCAGCATTATAACGTTAAACGAGAAGCCTAATGGAAGGTTTCCAGCGCACTTACCAGAGCCTAAAGAAGAAACCTTAGGTGAATTAAAGCAAAAAGTGGTTAAGGCTAAGGCAGATTTTGGCGTAGGATATGATGGGGATGGGGACCGAGCAGTTTTCGTTGACGATAAAGGGAGAATAATTCCAGGCGATTTAGCCCTAATGGTTTTTGCTGAGGATGCACTGAAAAGGGAGAGCGGTGGAAAAATAGTTTATGAATTAAGTTGTTCCATGGCTGTTGAAGAATTTGTAAGAAAGCATGGTGGGATTCCCATTGTTGAAAGAATTGGACATGTTTTTATTATGGATAAAATGATTAGCGAAAAGGCTTTGGTGGGCGGTGAAACCAGCAGCCACTTCTATTTTTTGGAATGCAATGGAATGGATGATGCAATTTTTGCCAGTTTGAAAATGGCTGAAATATTGTCTAAAAGGAGTGAAAGGCTTTCTGAAATTGTGGATTCTTTGCCCAAATATCCATCCATTCACGAGAAGAATTTTGAATGTCCCGACCAACTAAAATTTGCAGTTATCGAAAAATTGGGAGCCAAGTTTAGGGATTATGGTTTGAAATTTTTAGATGTGGATGGAATAAAATTGTTGGACAAGGATGGTTGGGTTCTTTTAAGACCCTCAAACACTGAACCCCTCATAAGAGTTTCCGCTGAAGCAAAAACTGAAGAAAAACTTGAAGGGCTTTACCAGTTTGCTGTGAAGGAATTAAAAAAGGTTATGGAGGAGTTTTAATGCAAACAGTTATTCTTGCCGGTGGAAGCGGAAGAAGGGTTTTCCCATTAGCTGCTGTTAAGCCAAAGCCCATGTTTAAAATCTTGGGAAAACCCCTAATCCAGCATGTAATTGAAATTTTGAAAGAGGCTGGCTTAGAAGACTTCATAGTCGTGATAGGCGAAAATGGAAAGTTGATTAAAGATTACTTGGGTGATGGTAAAAAATTTGGGGTTAAAATTGAATATGCGCCTCAGAAAAAGCCCCTTGGAATGGCGAATGCCCTCGAATCTGCGAAAAATTTGGTTGAAGACAACTTTTTTGTTGTCAATGCCGATGATGTTTTTGAGAGTTCTCTGATAAAAGAAATGCTTAAAAAATTTAGAAAGGGCAATGCAGAGATAGTTCTTTCATGTAAACCCGTCAAGGAAACGTGGAAGTTTGGCATAATCCAGATCAAAAACAACAAAGTAACAAAATTAGTTGAAAAGCCGCCCAAGGGAACTGAACCAAGCAATTTAGCAGTTATTGGCGTTTACCTAATGACTAAAAGAATTTTCAGCTATTTCAAGAAAATTCCAGTTTCAGACCACCAATATGAGGATGCCATTCAAAAGTTCATCGAAGACAAAAATATGGTTATAGCCGCCCGCTATGAAGGATTCTTTGCCAGCTACAAGTATCCTTGGGACCTCTTCACCATAAATGCGCATTTAATGGATGAGCAAATAAAGGAAAAAATAATCGAAGATGATGTGGAAATTTCTGAAGGGGCGAATGTTGAGGGGAAGGTTTGGATTAGGCGTGGAACTAAAATTCTTGGCGGAGCCTCTATAAAAGGACCTTGCTATATTGGTTCAAACAGCCTTATTGGCGATAATGCTTTGGTTCGAGATTACTCTTCTGTTGGTGATAACTGCGTTGTGGGTTTTTCGAGCGAGATTAAGCATTCTTTGATAGGCGACAATTGTTGGTTCCACAAGAATTACATAGGTGACTCCATAATTTCAGACAACTGCCTCTTCGGCGCCGGAGCGGTAACCGCAAACTTCCGATTCGACGAGAAAAACGTTAAGGTTATGGTGGAAGGCGAAAAAGTGGATTCTGGCACTAACAAACTTGGCGCCATAGTGGGTGATTTCTGCAAAGTGGGCATTAATGCTTCACTTTTGCCAGGCGTGAAAATCGGACCGAACAGCATTGTTGGGGCTGGTGTCTGCTTGCAAGAAGACCTCGAACCTAATAAAGTGATTTTTTTGGATAAGAAATGCTACGTGAAAAGAGAAAATAAGATAACTGTTCGGTCTGGCTTGTTAAAATCCTAAATACATGTTTTCCTAACTCTTAACCGTAGAAAGGAGGTTAAATAATTGTCAGTGGCGCAGAGGAAGTTTTTCACCGAAGTGGCAACGTTAGTGGATAAAAGCGTGATTGTTTCAACAACCACTGGGAAAACTTTTAGCGGAACTTTAGTCGGCATTAACCCTGACACTTTAAGCCTATGCCTCGCCGAAGCAAAGGATGAAGAGGGAAAAATTTTGCACAGAGTTTTCCTCAATGGCAATGTTGTAGCGCAAATATTGAGCGTGGAGAAACCCTTTGACCTTAAGGCTTTGGCAGACCGTCTTGAAAAGGTTTTTCCAACAATGGTTAAGCTTTATGAGGATAAGGGTTTCATTTGGGTCATGGACAAGGTTAAAGTGACAGAGAAAGGCGTTGTAGAAGGTTCTGGTCCGGCTGCTGAGCGGGTGCAGAAGGTTTACGAGCAGTTTATCAGCGAAGTTAAAGGCTAAACATGTTTTCCTTCTTTTTATTGATATTTGGCATCAAGAAAATCCAAAATTTTCCTAACAGTTTTTTCGCCCAATCCCTTTACAGAAAGCAGCTCCCACTTCGATGCCTGGAAAACTCGTCTTACGCTTCCAAATTTTTTGAGCAAAAGTTCAGCTCTTTCTGGACCTATTAGGGGTAGGCTTTGAACGGCTGAAATTTGCATCTGCTTCAGAGTGTAAGCTTTAGGCTTGTGCTTAACCAATATTTTTCTACGCTTTTCTTCTTGGAGTTTCTTGGCGAGGCTATGGAGGAACATGGCTGTGTGCTGCTCATCTGGTGTGAATACTAAGGAAATGTGGTGATCTGCCATGATTTTTGCTATAGCGCCCCAAAAGACCAAAGGATTGCGGAGAGCTTTCACAGCTTTTATTACATCGCCCTCTACAAGCAAACAAGAATTTTCATAAGCCTCAGCCAACCTCTCAGCTTGCTCAAAAAGTCTTCCATCAAATATCGAGCGGAAAAAATCGTGAAGCTGCTTCCTCTCAACCGCATAATCCTCTGAAACCACGTAATCTGCAGGCGCCAAAACCTTTTCCACAACTTCAGAGCCAAGCTCTATTAAATGGTCTTTAACGTCTAAGCTTTCACGAGCGTCTGCAAAAACTGTGGGTTTAAAACTTCTAGACATATTTTCGCCCTAAAATGAAAAAGGATAGGCTGCACTTAAATCTAAAGATGAGAAGGAATAAATTCTTTTATTACTATGCGAAAGTATTCCTTTAGTGAAAAGGGTTTGGAATTTTACGTTGGAACTTCGGGGTGGGCGTATTCTTGGAATGAGGACGGAAATTTCGATTGGTACGTGAGGAACTCTGGCTTGAATGCTGTGGAGTTGAATGCAAGTTTTTATCGTTTTCCTTTTCCGAATATGGTTAGGTCTTGGGCTTTAAAGGGTAAAGGGCTTAGATGGTCCGTTAAGGTTAACCGTTTGATAACCCACACTTTCAAGTTTAACGATAGGGCTTTTCAGTTGTGGAATAGGTTTAGAAGCCTTTTCGCGCCAATGGAACAGAGCATAGACTTCTTCTTGTTTCAGCTTCCGCCATCCATGACTCCAAAATCTGCTCCATTAATAGAAAACTTCTTCGAGAAAACTAAACTCAAGGAAAGGTTTGCCCTTGAAGTTCGAAATCTAAAATGGTTTGATAAAGAATGGGTGGATTGGTCTTCACGTCTTGGAATAACTTGGGTAAGCGTTGATTCCCCAGATTTTCCCACAGAAGTCTTTAACACAAATGGTTTGGTCTATGAGCGAATGCATGGAAGAACAGAGTGGTATGCCCACTTCTACACTGACGAAGAGTTAAGGAAAGTGGCGGAAAAAATCTGGACGGTTAAGCCTAAAAGAGCTTATGTCTTCTTCAACAACAATCATGCCATGCTAGCAAATTCGCAAAAAATGCTAAGCATCTTAAAAGAGGCTAAAGGATAGTTATGACTGAAAAATCTCAAGGGGTGTTTGTTTGCCGTCGATGCGGCGAAACTTACTCCATGAAAGATTATGTGAAAAGCCATTTTTGTGAAAAGTGTGGAACTTTGCTTACTCAAATGTCAGAGGCAAAAGTGGAGAGAAAAGCTGATTTTAAGAAGTTGGTTAAAGAATTCTTTCCCTACCCAAACTTTCGTCCCTTCCAGCTTGACGCTATAAAATTTAACTTTGACATTATCAGAAATGGAAAGGTAGGTTTGCTTTCTTCGCCTTGTGGCACTGGAAAGTCCATTTCCGTATTAACAGCTTTCTTCATGGCTAAGGAATGGAACAATTCTGTGGGTAGACTTCTTGCCTTAACCAGAACCAAAAATCAGCTTGAAATCTATTGTAGAGAGCTCCAAAGCATAAAAGAACACTGCAACGTTAGTTTTGTTGCTTCTGTTTTTAAGAGTAAGAAAGAAATGTGTCCCTACGCTTTTGAAGACACAAAACTGAAGGATATTAGCTACAGAGACTTCCTTTATTATTGCAAGGGCTTGAAGGAAGGAACTTTTGGAAAAACATGCAAATATTATGAGCGAACTTACAGCGGATGGAAGCCAAGCTGGCATGCTTACGCTGTTATTAACAAGATTAGAGAAATTGGTCCCCTATTGCCAGAGGAGGTTTATGCGATTTGCCGAGATAAAGAAGTTTGTCCCTATGAGGCTACAAAAATTCTTGCGAAGTACGCTGACATCATAATAGGCAATTACAATTACCTTCTCGTGGATTCTGTTCGAGGGTCGATTTTAGGAAAGGCTGGATGGCGCATAAAAGATGTTAACTGCGTTTTCGACGAAGCCCACAGCCTACCCTACTATGCCGCTGGCATATTTTCAGATGAACTCTCAGCAACTTCCGTAAGAAGGGCTTTGAAGGAAATTGAAACTTTTGGTTTGGATGATTATGGTTTTTTGGATGCTTTATACAATGTGATGGTTAAAATTGGGAAGAAAGTTTACAAAAAATATGGCGCAGATTCTGAGCATATTATTGGAAAAAACGTTATAGTTGATGCAATATTAAAAGAGCTAAAGTTTGACGCTGATAAGTTAATAGAGCTGATTTCCGACTTCTCAGACAAAGGCGAAATTGTTAGGCATAAGAGAGCAGAAGTTGGCAAAAGTCCAATCTCATACCTGTCAAGATGCGCAAGCTTTCTTTCAGATTGGATTAGCCTAACTGGTTCAAGTTATGTTCGATACGTGAACGTTGGAATCGATAGGGATGGAAGGAAAAGCGTTAGAATTGGAATTCGTTGCTTGGACCCAGCTTTAGCCGCGAGCATAATTAATAAGCTTCGTTCCGCCATCCTCATGTCTGGAACCCTTTGGCACATGAACTATTACATGGACGTCTTGGGAATTGAAAGGAAACGCTGCGAAACCATGGAACTTCCAAGCCCCTTCCCACCAGAAAATAGACTTATCATAGTGGATAAGGCAGTGACAACAAAATTTGAAAAACGCAACCAAATCCAATGGAGAAGAATTGCCGAACACCTTAAACAAATAATCAACAAAATTGATGGGAGAATAGCCGTTTACTTCCCCTCCTACGAGGTTATGCAGGAAATAGCAAACATTGTAAAGTTTGATTTGCCCTTTATCATGGAGCAAAGGGGCACTGGAATCTTGGACGTGCTTCAATTCTTGAAAGACCATAAACATTGTGTGGTTTTTGGAGTTGCTAGAGGCAAAATAAGCGAGGGGGTTGACATGTCCGCTGGAGGAAGGAGCATGCTGTCAGCTGTGGTTGTTGTTGGCTTGCCGTATCCAAAAAAGACCGAGCTTCAAGCTGCGGTTTATGAATATTTCAAGGAAAAGTTTGGAGCGAAAGCAATGGAATATGCAAATGATATTCCATGCTTGAATGCGCTGGCGCAGTCTGCTGGTAGACTCTTGCGCAGTCCAGAGGACAAGGGCGTAATCATTATCATGGATGGACGTGCCGCTGGAAAATTCAAGCATAAACTTCCAAGGGAATGGAAACATGAAATGAAAACCCACTGGAGGATAGAGAAAATCCTCGGCAGAATTGAAAATTTCTATAACACATGCGGAGGCTAAACGAACCAGCGGAACTTTTGTTCTTCCTTCTTCTTTTCCTCTTCAACAGTTCTAATCAAACCGAAGGATTCCAATATTTTCTCGGTCTTCTCTGCAGCAGCATTTAACCTTGACAAGTCCACATTCATACCCAAAAACTTGTTTAAAGCTTGCAAAGCGTATTTTGTGGCATTTGCATCCGGATAAGTGCCTAAGGTTTCCACCAAAAGAGAAAAGCCTCTAAATCCTCTAAGTTTGCCAAGCCCTATTAACAGACCAGCAACGCCGAATATTTGCCCAACCATCATTTTTGCACCTAAGCTTAAGGCTTCGTTTAATGTTTCTGGGTCTGAGGCCGCACAATATATTTCAGGCGGCGTTTTTACCTCATCTTTTTTGAAGCCGCCAAGCGTTATAACATATTGGCAACCCAATTCTTTGGCTACATCCAACACATACCCACAAAGCTCATACTGTCCGAAGGTTGTTAGGGCTTGGGTGTTGCCATACCATATGATTAAGTCTCGCTTGTTATCTGAGGCTCTGTAATAGTATAACTCGTTTATCGGAGAACGTGCGCCTCCAGTTTCTGTGGTGACCGCCAAGTCTTGGAAGGAGTCGGAGAAAATTTCCGCGAAAAGTTTAGCATTTAATTCGTGGATTAAGTGTAGGGCTGCAATGTTGGCTATGAATCCTATTCCTGGCAAACCTTCGATTAATATGGGGTTGTTAAGTTTTGGTTTTTCATAGATTTGTATGGCGCAAACCATTTTTGGCTCCTTCGCGGCATAGACCTAAAGAAAAATGTAATATATGTGTGTTTAGCTAAAACGAAAATTATGTCTCGCTCATAATTCTTAAATAGACGGTTGCCATTTTCGAGTGGTGGCTGGTTAGTTTGGCGAGGGGCAAAGGAATTGAAACCCTTTATGGCTTACGGGAGAAACATACTGATCCTTTCCATCGTTTTCTTAGCGAGCTCCTTCGCCACCAACCTTTTTAGCCCCATATGGCCCATATACATAAAAGATTATCTTAATGCTTCCATGACCGAGCTTGGGTTTGTATTCTCCATATCAAATGCCATTGCTGCAGTCATGCAAATACTCAGCGGTTTCCTTTCCGACAGATATGGAAGAAAAGGCTTACATGCGTTGGGCACTTTGATGGCTGCTTTTCCACCGTTGATGTATGCTTTAGCCAGAAATTGGGTGGATTTGGTGCCTTGGGTTATGCTTTCTGGTTTTGCTATGGGTTTGTACCTGCCAATTCGATGGGCTATTGTTGCAGATGCTTCCTCCACCGAAACCATGGCTTCGGCTTACAGCTGGACAAACATTTCTTGGTTGGTAGGCTCTACGGTGGCGCCTTTCTTAGGCGGAGTTTTAGCTGACTATTTCGACATTCGCTTTCCCTTCTTTGTCTGTTCAGCACTAATTTTTGCAATTTTTCCTTTAACACTTATAATGCAAGAGACCCGAAGAAAACCACTGGCAACGGCTTTAGCTTCTGATGAGAAAAATGAAAAGGTTGCCAATATCAATGGATACATCTTTGCGGTGCTTATTTTCTCTTTGATTAACATAGTTCAGGGGATTGGCATAGGCGTAACCAGCCCAGTGATTCCCGTTTTTGTCGAATCCCACTTTCCTGTCGATTACACGTTTATAGGCATATTGTACGCTATAGGTTTTGGAGCTGCTTCAATAATTGTGCAAGTTCCAGGAGGCAAACTCAGCGACTTTTTTGATAGAAGAAAAGTTATGTTTGTAACTTTTGTAGCTTCTTCTCCATTCTTTTTATTATTTGCCTACTCACAAAGCACGATAGAATTGATTATTTTCATGTTCCTTTCTAACGCTATATTAAACGCATCATGGCCAGCCTTTCAGACACTTATGATGGAAGCCACACCGTCTTCAAAATGGGGTCTCGTAAATGGGATTTCAGCGACAACTTTCTGGGCTGGCTTAATGATTGGAAACGCCCTAAGCGGCATCTTATGGGAAGGGTGGGGTGAGTTGGTTCCATTTTATGCTTCTGCTATGGCTATCGGAGTTTCTGCTATATTGCCGCTTCTTTTAGAAGAAACAAGAAATAAGCAAAATAGACTTTTTTATAAGCCCCTTTCATAATCTTTGTTTAGGTTTGAATAATGAGTTTTGAGGTCAAAGAAAAGGATTTGCTTGCAAGAATCGGCAAGCTTAAAACAAAAAGCGGCGCCGTGGAAACTCCCCTACTTTTTCCAGTCATAAATCCAGTTATCCAGCCTATTCCGCCAAGAAAACTTCAAGAGGATTTTGATTGCGAAGCCTTGATAACAAATGCTTACATTTTAAAGAAACGTTTCAAAAATCAGCCAGTAAAAGAGGGTTTACACAAATTTTTGGATTATGACAAAGTAATAATGACGGATTCGGGTGCGTATCAAATCCTCATTTATGGCGATATAGAAATAACCCCCACAGAAATTGTGCATTATCAAGAAAGCATAAACACTGACATAGCAACAATTTTGGACTGGCCCACGGGATGGAAAGTTTCGAGGACACACGCAGAGCAAACCGTTAATGAAACTTTAAAGAGGGCAAGGGAACTTTTCAAAATTAAATCTCGCGATGACATTCTTTGGGTTGGTCCAGTTCAAGGCGGCAAATTTTTAGACTTAATAGCCAAGTCAGCCGTTGATATGGGAAAATTGTCCTTTCAAATATACGCTTTAGGAAGCCCCACAGAAGTTATGGAATCCTATCATTTTGACGTTTTAGTGGATATGATACTGACTGCTAAGGCTAATCTGCCAATTGAAAAACCCCTCCACCTTTTCGGTGCAGGACACCCGCTAATTTTCGCTTTGGCTGTGGCTCTTGGATGCGACCTTTTCGATTCTGCAGCCTACGCCATATACGCCAGAGAAAACCGTTACATGACAGAATGTGGCACGGTTAGGCTTAATGAGCTTGAATATTTTCCGTGCATATGCCCAAAATGTTCCAAAACTTCGCCAAAAGAAGTCATAGAAATGCCTCAGAAGGAAAGGCAAGTTTTTCTTGCAGAGCATAATCTTTACGTTTGCCTTGCAGAGTTGAAACGCATAAAACAAGCTATAAGGGATGGCAGATTATGGGAGCATATGGAATTGAGGGCGCATGGGCATCCAGCGTTGCTTCAAGCTCTCAAAAGGCTTAAAAAATATGAGGATTTCATTGAAAAACACAGTCCCTCAATTAAGAAAAGTGGAATCTTCTTTTTCAATTCTGTTGGGCTTATGCGCCCGGAAATTGTTCGACATAGGAAAAAAATGGTGGAAAGATGTTCTCCACCCGAAAAATCAGAAATCCTTTTCCTTTTTCCCCAAACTCGAACAAAACCGTTCCACAAATCCCAAGAATTTAAGGAGTTTGAAAAATTGTTAAGACATATGCCAAAAGAACATTTAAACATGGTTCATGTGTGTTTTTATGCAGCTCCCTTTGGTGTTATTCCAATAGAGTTGGATGAGGTTTATCCCCTTTCCCAGCATGAGATAGCTCGCCCCCTCGACAAAGAGACCGTGGAGTATGTAGCAAATCAGGTGGCTGAATACGTTACCCGTAGGAATTATAGTATGGTTT
This sequence comes from Bathyarchaeia archaeon, assembly GCA_038883795.1. GTDB lineage: Archaea > Thermoproteota > Bathyarchaeia > Bathyarchaeales > Bathycorpusculaceae > JASEJA01. The sequence goes on along the minus strand of JAVZLK010000003.1, from coordinate 69,176 downwards.
TTCTGCTTAACGACCGAGAAAATTGGAATAAAAATGTTCTCAAAAGTTGTAGGAAGGCTTGTTCGAAAAAGAATGTTGATTTTAAGCATTTTGACATCAAAAAGGAATGGAAGAAAGAAGTTTTAATAGAGTTGGAGAAAACTTTGAAGGACAAAAGTGAGAAGCCATGATTAATGTTGATTTGCACGTGCACACAAACTATTCTTTCGACTCTTCAACCCAGCCAAAAACCATTGTTGAACAGCTTTATGCGCATCCATTCATAAAAGCCGTGGCAATCACCGACCACAACAGAGTTGAAGGCTATCATAGAGTAAAGCAATTGGCTTCTGCTTATCCAGACATTCTCATAATTCCAGGGGTTGAAATAGCCACATTTGAAGGCGACCTAATCCTTTTAGGAGCTGAGGAGTTGCCACCACAACCATGGACCGTTGAGAATGTGATAGACTTTGCAAAGGAAAGCCAAAGCCTAGCCATAGTTGCCCATCCTTACAGGGCTTATGGGCTTGGAGATTCAGCTAAAAACTACGATGTTGACGCCATAGAAATTTTAAACGGTGCCTTACCAACCCAACTTAATAGAAGGGCTGAAAACCTAGCCAAAGAAATGGGTTTGCCAGGGGTTGCTGGCAGCGACGCTCATAATGTTAATGAATTGTGGAGTGTTTACACACAAGTTGAGGCTTCATTTGACGTGGATGAAATTTTGAAAGCCATAAAAAAGGGACTTGTTAGGGTTTTTCCAAGCGAGAAGTCAATACATTTTTAAAATAGCAGAGAACATGATTACTGCGTTAGCGGTTGAAAACATGAGTTCATTAAAAATTGGCTTTCTAGGCGGAACCCAAGAAGTGGGCAGAATAGCCATTTCAGTGAAAACCGAAAAAACGCAAGTTTTATTGGATTATGGCGTCATGTTAAATCATGAGCCAGGCTTTCCAATACATGTACCGCCAAAAGATGTGGATGCCCTAATCCTAACTCATAGCCATCTTGACCATTCTGGAGCTGTCCCGATTTTTTATATTCACGGAAAAAAGCCCTTATATACGACTAGATTGAATTTGGAGCTGACACAAATATTAATTTCTGATTTTATCCACCTTTCCAGTTACTATTTGCCTTACGAATATCTTGAACTGAAATCCATGATGAGAAGCAACAAGGATGTGGATTTTGGCGCTGAAGAGAAAATTGGAGATATGAAGTTTCAGCTTTTCAGCGCTGGACATATTCCAGGAAGCGCTCAAGTGTTGATTGAGGCTGAGGGAAAACGGATTCTTTACACCGGCGACTTCAACACCGTTGACACGAGGCTCTTGGAAGGGGCAAAAATGGAGTATGGCGATTTAGATGCTGTGATAATTGAAAGCACCTATGCAGACGAAGACCATACAGAACGCTTAGAACTAGAGAAACGCTTCGTGGACGAAGTGACAGATGTTGTGGAGAGAGGCGGTTCTGTTCTAGTTCCAGCCTTTGGTGTTGGAAGGTCCCAAGAAATCGCCTGCGTTTTAGCTGCTCATCATTTTGAATATCCCATCACCATGGATGGGATGGCACGGGAAGCAAGCAGAATACTCATGAACTATAGGGATTTCCTCAAAGACCCAAAACTTTTCATGGACGCCATGCACTCCGTCGACTGGGTTGAAGGTTGGAGGGATCGAAGAAAAGCCATCAAAACGCCCGGCGTGATAATTTCGCCGGCTGGAATGCTAAAGGGCGGTCCAGCAGTTTTTTACACCTCAAAAATTGGAAAAAAAGCGCATAACGCCATATTCTTGGTCAGTTATCAGATTCCTGGAACGCCTGGAAGAGAATTGTTGGAAAAGGGCGTTTGTCTTATTGATGGAAAAATTAGGAAGGTTAAGGCTCGGGTTGAGCATTTTGATTTTTCGTCCCATTGTGGTGCAAGTCAACTTAAAGATGCGGTTAGGAATCTCGGTGGAAAGCCTAAGGTTTATGTGGTTCATGGAGCAGAAGGAAACTGCGAATTGTTTGCAAAATGGGTTAGGAATGAATTGGGGTTAGAGGCTTTCGCCCCGAGGGCTGGCGATGTATTTGAAGTTTAAAGTGAAACCATGAAAATTGGAATATTGCAAATCGGACAAATAAATTCCAACCTAATCCAAAGAATTCAGGAAAACTTAAGAATGATTTTTCCAAAAACCACATGCACCATTATCTCTAAAAATTTGCCAATCCCGGAAGAAACCTTCGACAAAAAGCGGAATCAGTATTTTTCCAGTGTCATATTGAGCAAAATTCGAGAATATGCAGAAAAAGAAGAAGCCTTAAATAGGGTTTTGGGAATTGTGGATGTTGACATTTTTGTTCCAGGGTTAAACTTTGTTTTTGGAGAGGCGGAATGCCCAGGAAAAGTGGCTTTGATTTCTTTGTGGAGGCTTAAGCCGGAATTTTATGGTGAGCGTCCGAACATGGAGCTTTTTCTGGAGAGAACCACAAAGGAAGCGGTGCATGAGCTTGGACACACCTTGGGTTTGGGACATTGTTCTAATCCATTTTGTGTTATGTTTTTCTCCAATTCCATATTCGACACGGATAGGAAGCAAAGTTTATTCTGTAATAAATGCTACTTGAAAGTTGAAATAACCATTAAAAAATTAGGGTAGGAGCCTTGAAGGATAAACTTGATTTGGGAATTATCCGTTTAACGCCTATCTTGGCAAGCTTGTCATTCGGAGTTTTTTGCGCCTTTTTAATTTCAGCATCCTCCATGGAAGCTTATGAGATAACCCCGTTTTCAGAGGGAGTTGGATCAGTTGGCAATGCTCTGTATTTCGTCATTCTCGTTGGTTTGGGAGCCTCATTATTATACTTGCTTTTGAGAAAGAGAAATCGAAGATTAATAAATTTGATTATTGGTTTTGCCTTGACGACGGCTGTTTTTCTGCTTTCAATAATCTATTTAAGCGCTGCATTCTCAATTTTTGTTATCCCATACACAGAAGTTTTGATTTTAACTTTATCCATAACAGTAACAGCGGTGGCTGACCTAATAATTTTCAGAACAAACAGCAAACTCTGCAATGTGATAATCCTTTGTTTAGGAGGGGGCTTGGGTGCCTTCTTAGGGTTCACGGTTCCAACTTTAAGCGCTTTTTTGATTCTAGTTTTCTTGGCGGTTTATGATGCCTTTGCCGTTTATCATGGACCTGTTGGAAAAATAGCCCATAGCGGGCTTGAGCAGCTTAGAGGTTTAAGCTTCTCTTTTAAGGATATCCAAATGGGGCTTGGCGATTTAACATTTTATTCTATGCTTTGTGGACATATGCTCCTCTATTTTGGCTTCCTTCCATGTTTAGCCTCTTTGATTGGCATTTTAGCCGGATGCCTTTTAGCTTTTAAAATGTTAGAAAAGAGGGGTATGTTTCCTGGACTGCCCTTCCCGATATTGTTTGGTTTGACGGCGGGCTTTATTGTTTCACTGTTTAGAGCTTAACCCTTTATGGTTGATAGGACTAGGCGGGTTGTGTTCACATCAACCTCTACGATTCTACAGTTTCTAAACTCTTTAGATTTTCCAAGAACATCTTTGACTATCACATTATTGCTTTCGGTTTTAGCGTAAATTACGTCTTTGTAGACTGTTTTTCCGTCGAGGATTACGTTAAACTCACACATTTCAGTTTCAACCAGAAACTAGTAAGATAAAGGTTAGTTATAAATTTGGAGTTTTGAAGCATTTTTAATTCATATTTGGGATAAGTAATTATAATCCATGAGCATTATACCAGTTAAATCCATAATTGGTTAAATAAAGAGGAAGCCCATGCCCAAAAAATCCAAAACCCAAAAACCTTCAACTGTTGACATATTCCAAATTTTGACGGAAACTGCTGAAAAAGAAAAGAAGAAGCGCAGAGAAGCGCTTTTGGCACCCCTAGGCGTAAAAGAGTTTTTTGTTGAAGGAAAAATAACCATTAACAAAAGAATTTGCGAAGGAGTCGAATGCAAACTTTGCATAAAAGCTTGTCCGACAAACGCTTTATACTGGAAGGCTGGGGAGGTTGGGCTTATAGAGGAGCTTTGCATATATTGTGGCGCCTGCGTCTTAAGCTGCATAGTGGATGATTGTATAAAGGTAACACGGAAAAGAGAGAATGGCGAAATAGAAAGTTTCAGTACACCCAGAAGCTTTACAATGCTGGAGCATAGCATAAACAACAAAAAACGCCACGAAAGAGTTAAAGCAATACTCCCAACAACCGAGAAATATTTGATACTTTACAGACCGCAAATGGTTTCTCCATAATTTTGGTTGTGAAAACAGCCAATAGTGACCTCCCCCTCTAGATTTTCCAGAAAAATCAGAACATAGTACTCCTAAACAGCGACTGCCCAAGGATTATTATTGTCAAAAGTTCTTGATTTTGCAGAGTCCCCCAACCGTAGATGTATTGTAGGATCACAGAATACTCGAAATTTTTATATAATAAACTGGTTTATGAGGCAGAACAGCCTTGCTGCTTTGCAGGTGGAATTCATGAAAAGTTGGCGAATATTCCTATGGTTGGTAACGTTAGCTCTATTTTCAATTTTAATGTATAATGTAAGAACCGTAAATTCGTCTGGTAACCCTGCAAATGTTATGATTGGAGTGTTGGTTGTAAATGTGGAAAAAGTGGATTTGGCTGCGAGCAGTTATCGATTAGACTTCTATCTATGGTTCTGGTTCAATTCTTCTGAAATAAGCTTGGACGAAGTAAGGGAGTTTGAGTTTGTTAACGGATTTCCCACAAAATATGAAGTTAAAGTAAACGAGACGCTGGGATATTTGGAATATCGTGTTAGGGGAGATTTTATAAAAACCTTCGATTTCTCCCGATATCCATATGAAACCCACAAGCTTACAATAGAAATAGAACACAAGAATCTTAACGCCTCTTTCTTAGTCTTTGAAACAGACCCAACGTCAACAGTCGACGAAGCTGTAAATGTGGCAGGGTGGGAGATTGGAGATTTCGAGGCAAATGTAATGGAGCATTCATATATCGATGAGGCATATTCTAGATTTGTGTTTAGTATCACATTAAAGCGTCCTGCAATTTCTTCATTCATTAAAAGTGTTTTACCCGTTGCTGTTATAACCATGATATCCTTGCTTGCTTTTGCCATATCGCCTCAAAACTTTGCTCAAAGAATAGGCTTAGGCGTCACAACCCTCATGTCTGCTACAGCTTTTCATTTGGCATTACTCAGCGGTATACCTCCAGTAGGCTATCTTACTTTAGCTGACAGAATGATGCTCGCCATATACGCGATTTTCCTCTACAACCTCTCAGCGTCTGTTTACATCATGAAACTCGTAGATGCAAAGAAAACAGAAGAAGCCCAAAAATTCAACAAGAAAGCACTCAAAATACTGCCAATACTCATCGCAGCTCTAATAATAACTCAACTAATCCTCTAAAATATAAGAAGCAAAATATTGCTAGGTTTGCCATTTTTCTTGGAGGAATTTTGGTATGTCTGATGAGTCGCGGGGTCCAACAAGCACTTGCCATCCGCTTAGTTCTTCGATTTCTCCGCTTAGGCGAGCTGCCTTTCCTGGAATTATTAGTTTTCTATGTTTAACCTTGCCTTCTATTCCTGACGTTTTTATGGCTTCGGCGACTTTCTCTGCTGTTAGTTTTCTTCCGGCTACGGCGCTGTCTACGGCTATTCCCTCCGTGTCCACCACCAGCAAATAAGTGTTTATTTTTGCATTTTCAATGTCTGAGGCTACTGTGTAGTATGTTAGGGCGAAGTTTGTTGTGAACATCACTGGCGAGTTTTCGTCTGGGGTTCCAAAAACTTTTAAGCCTGGCTCGACAGCCACCGGTTTTCTTGGGTCTGTGTAAATGTTTTGGCGCAGTATGACTGGCGGAAGAAGCGCCCAACCATCCACATTATGCATTATGAGAACATCTGCAAATCGGACAATGAGCATAGCCGCCAAATAGGCTTCTCTCCACTTGGCAATTTCCTCTGGAGCCTCGCCCTTCTCCATCCAAGCAACCATAGGAACACCCATCAACGGAAAACCCAAAAGCTCATCGCCCCTCTTGCATGCCGCCCTCCGAATCATAACAAAATTGTTAAGCGTGTCCGCTAAGCCCTCGCCTTGAAAAGTTCCGGGATCCAAAACCAAGTCTTCAACTCCATACTCAAGCAGGGTTTTTGTTAATGATTTGAGCATTTTCAAATCGCCAGGCGCAAAAACTGTTAGCGGACATTGGTATGTAAGTGCTATTTCAGCCATATCCTTCCAGTTCTCTTTTGTGGCGGCATACAAGAGCGGTTTCGATTTTGGCATAGCCGCCAATCCCGCTTCGAGAACTTTTGGGTTTAATGAGCATAATATTAGTGGTAGGCGTGTGTTTTCAGCCACCTTCTTGACAGTTGCCTTAAATTTTTCTGGGTTGTTTGATGTGGAGCGTATGGCTATCATGTCAAGTTTTAATGTTTGTCCAATGTATTCGAAGCTAAAATCCTCAGTCTTCTTTATTCTGTCCAAAATTTCTTCTTCGGGCATTTCGTCGGTTACGTCTATGGCTATGGCTGTTGGGTTAAAATAGGTAAATTCGTGGCGGTACATGACAAGTTTTCCGCCGATTTTTACGGCTTTGTCTCCGGCGCCTATGACAACTTCTTTTATGGCTGGCTTCAGCATCTCCTTCAGCTGTCGGTAAGCCTTTTCATAATCCTTTGTTAAAAGTGGCGGGCACTTTTCGATGGTTATTTCACGGTTGACAACCTTTGTGGCGAAAGCCATGCAGTTTTCTTCGCCGCATTCTTTGCAGTTGGTTTTTGGAAGAAGCTTGTAAACGTCTATTGGACTTAACTCTTTTACGCCAACCTTCCCCTTAACTTCCCTTTCGCTCATATGCTTATACGCTCCAGTTTAAATTTTCATGGAAACCCATTCCATAAGCCGTTCAGCATTACCAGAACCACTTCCCAGCAACTGGTTAATTACGTCTTTTATGGTTTTGACGGCGGCTGGATGCATCATCATAAATAAGTCAACACCAGTAAGCAATAACGTCAAAGCCGTAATAACCTCCCATAAGGGACCTCTCAACTCTCTTGGTTCCCATTGCGGAGCCATTTCCAACCACGCCTCTCTTGCTGCCCAAGCGTTTGTGGTTCCAGAAGACATGGGGTGGGCTAATTCTGGGTCTCCCATTAAAGCTGCAAGCCTAGCCCTCTCCATATTGGTAAATGCATAATCCAGACCATAGCCAAGGGCTGCTGTTGTCAAATCCATAACTATGTCCTCTTTTGGCAGAAAATCGTAAAGGCGGCGGTTGAGTTCTCTTGCAAGGTTCAAATCCATTGGCGTAAAGGATAGTGCCACATGCCCATATTTTTTCACGAACTTTGCGCATCTCTCCACATCCATGTCCCTTGTTATAGAGCTTATTAGGAATCTTTCTCCAGCAAAAGTTTCAGCCACAGCCTCAAAAACATCTGCATCCTTAACCGGGTCTCCGCAACCGCCAATTATGAGGGGCACATCCACGGCTTGAGCAACCTCTTCTATGGTTTTCACAGCCTCTTTTGGTGGGGCATCTTTAATGAGGGGGTCTACGCTTATCAAATGCACAGTTAAGAGGTCTGCCGCAAACTTTTCAACAGCCAGTTTAGCCCAAGCCGCTGGGTCTTCCATAACATCTTTCACATGCATTTTCACAGCCTTTGGCAATGGAACCTTCATGTCGAAAACGTCCACGGCTATGACCGGCGGATGCGGCATTGCCCTTTCAAAAGTGTAGAAGGCTGGGGTTGTTTCGCCGCCAATAATTATTGATTTTCCACGGGTGCCGCCTTCGCTTTTTGTGGCTCCAAGTTTAACTTCAACAACCCTGCCCGGATAAGTTTCAACTGGTGGTATGAACTCCGTTTCGATTATGGCTGTTGGCTTGGCTTTGGCTGGTGGAACAATTTTTGGCACTGTGATGGCTGGGGCTGCCACAGCGCCTGGTTGTATCCAAATTTCTAAGTCGCCAACGCTCATTTCAAAATCTTCAAGCTCAATTTCTTGAAGTTTTGCAAGAAGCTCTATTAAGCGTGGGCTCAGTTTTATTCCTAAGACTTCTTCTTTCTCTTTTTTCGCCAAGGTTTTCACCTTTTCTCTGCTTTTTCACTTTTCATGGAACGAACAATGACTTTTTTGGCGTAGATTTTCGCATCTTTCAATATTATTTTGAAGCCTCCAGCAGTTATTGGCAAAGTGGATGCCGTAACAACTGGCATTGGAGCAGCTTCTTCCTTGGCTTCAGCTGGGACAGCTTCTTCAACGGCTACAATTTCTTCTTTCCACCTTTCCACAACTGGGTGATTATGCTCTTTAAGAAAAGTTTTGAGCTCATCAATTGTTTTTGCCTCTTCCTCTGTGGCAACCTTGTCGAGAAGTTCTGCGGGGATGAAGTCTTTCACCCTTTCCTTGACTTCTTTTGGCAGCCAAACCACACGGTTCCATCCTCCGTCAGCCTGTAGAAACTTTGGAGAGCGCATATATTCTATGGATATTCCATGGAATCCGTCAACTTGGCGTCCCCCAGCCGTTGAATCAGCCAGCGTTGAAAAGCCTAAACCATTCACAGCTATGTCTCTGTAACCTCTGTGGATTATTCCGAAACCGTCGACTTCTGGAATGTAGAAGGCTACAGCCTCAAAGCAACCGCAAGATGTATGCGGATAGCCGAAGGCTGTGTAAAGCCAAACCCGCGTGATTTCTCCCAAAGACTTCTTTTTCACGGCATCGTTAACGCCTGAAAACTCTCCCTTAACCGGGTCTTGCAGTTCGCCCTTTTCAATGGTGAAAACTGGTCCTTTAGGGTCTATGTTGGCTGCTGCCCTGCCGTCAAACCAGCTTATGGCTCCGCAGTTTGAATAGCGTTGTGGTGTTATTACGCAGACATGGGTTGGAGCGAAGGACTGGCATAAAATGCATCCATAAAATTTGTCAACCTCCTCGTCTTTTAACCCCCTAGCTCTGGCGTCTCTCGCTTCGTAAATTTTTATGGCTTCGTTGTAGAGTTCTTTCACTTTTTCTGGGTCCGTTATGAAAGTTACTTGAATCTTCTCGATTATGGGTAGTTCGCTTTTGAAAAGCCTATGCAAAACTTTTCCAATGTATTGGAAGGAGTTTAAGCCTTTCTGGAAGGATTTCTTGTTAAGCCTAAGCCAAATATCATAGCGCTGGTTTAGGTGCATGAAGCCCTCAATGTAGTTGCAGTATGCGTGGATGCGCCTTTCTATTACACCTTCCAATTCTGGCTCAAGGGTGGGACCAGCAACTTCTATGAGGATGCCAAAGGGGTAGGTTTTTCCCTCCTCCATGTCTTTCAAGTCTGGTCCGAGAATGACTACTTTTTCGTCCTCAACTTCTTCTGGTTTTTTAACCCTTGCAAGTTCAAATTTTTCTTTAACTTTTGGTCCGCCGAGTTCCACGTACATATCTTCTTTGCGGATTCTTTCGCCTTCATAGATAACGCCTACGTCGACTGGTATGTCCTTAAACATTGACATTTTATTCTCCTCCAACCTTTTCAATTATTACCTTAAGATTTTCCATCCAATCCTTAATTGACATGTTTGGGAATGACCAGCTTGCATGAGGCTGATAATAATTATCTAAAGTTATAGTTTTTAGGTTTGGAGCAAAATGTTTCAGTCCAGAAAGGATTGTCCACTCCATATAATATGGAAGCCCAACAAACAAGGCTAAATCATACCGTCCATTACCATCAAGACCGGTCCAGGCGGCATCAGCTAACCTATTTCCAATGTCCACGGCGGGCATCCAATCCGCTGGTTGATAACCCCTCTTTAAAAATTCGTTTACCATGTGGGCTGTGGCTACTACTGGAATTTTTGCCTTTTTTGCCATCTCAATCATATAATCTATGAGTTTTTTGTCTTCAAAGGCTATTTCTGCAGCCTTATGTCCAACAATTAGTATGGGGCGTTTTGCCCTTTTTATCATTGCTGCCACCACCTCAGCTTTTGGGATTACCAGAGCCTTTTTTGGTCCTGGAATTTCTGCTGTTTGCCAAGGTTCAGCTGTCGCCATAGGCTTTTCACTCCTTCCTCTTCCTAATTAGTCTCGGCAGTAGAGTTGGGTCTGGAATTACGGTTTCTTTCCAACCCTTTTCCTCAAGAATCTTTATTATTTCATCCTTCATTGTTATTGGTATGTCGCCTAAATTGCGAACAAACAAGTGTATGTCCTTAGGCATGGTTCCAAACAACCTTTTATGCAGATCAATGTAATGGGTCAATTTTATTGCTCTTCCCTTAGTAGTGTCATTGGGACGCATACAAAGCTTAGCAATCATAACCATGGCTTCCTCCTTAGTTTCAGCAGCGTAGAAAAGGTGCTCTGGCGCTGGACCAACATACACTCGTTCGCCAGAACGGGCATCATAAACATACCAATCTTCTTCGCGGTCTGCCCTTCCTAAAAGCATTCGCCTGTATTTTGTTCCGTGAGGACCAACAATTACTGGAATTCCTAAACGCCAGCATCCGCTTGCGATTGACGCTGCCTTTTGAGAGTAGGCTCCCCAAGCAACGCCTACGGCGCCCACACGGTTAAGTATGTAGTCGGCTATTTCTTCATAGTTTGCTCTTAAATTGCGTTTTGCGAATATATTTGCAATCTTTATTGCAGCTCCTGCAATATGCGAGTTTGCAACACAAGAGCCTACGTTGACGATTCCGCCAGCGGCAAATTCGCCAGTAAACGCCTCATAGGGTGTTTTTCCTTCCTCATCCTTATACATGCCAGCTGACATGGCAGCGCATCCAGAAGTTACAACTATGTAGCGTCTGTTGGCAAATTCACGGCATATTTCAGCCACTTCCAAACCGCCTTTAGGATAGTTGGCGCATCCCACAACGGCGACAACACCTGGGATTTCGCCGAGGACAATTGGGCTACCAACATTCCTTATTTCAACGTCTTGGATGGCGCCTCTGCCAGCCCTTATTTTGTAGGTTTCTTCTTTCAGTTTTTTCTCTCCAGCCTTTACGATAAAGCTGTGAATTGGTAATCCGACTGGGCATGCTTCTTCGCAGCGTCCACAACCAACACAAAACTCATATAAATCCGCAAAAAGTGTTAGGTTTCCTTCTGCAGCTGCTTTCATGGCTTCTGGAATGTGTAAGTCTTGGGGACAAGCTCTTCTGCAGTCGTTGCATTGTCTGCATTCCTTCGCCCTTTGAATAACTTCGTCAGCTTCTGGGATTGCCTTAAACTTCTTCCTTAATGGAGCAACCTTTAACGCCACTTTAACGGCAACTTCCCCAACCTTTTCTGGGTCGAGGATTAGTACGCCTGGAGTTTTTCCGCTAACTAAGTCTTCGACTATAGCGTCGGCTGGGTCGTTGGTGCGGTTTGGCAGACCCATACAATTCTTTTCTGAAGCAACTATTACTGGCGCTTTAACCTTTTCAGACTCGTAAAGAGCATCAGCCCTAATACACTGCTCATCTAAAACCACAACATCTGAAACGCCGCTTCTTATAAAACGCAGCTGCCACGATATAGGGCCTATAATTTTTCCACGCTTATAATATCTTGTTATGTCGTGGGCTGTGCAGCAAAGTCCGCAAACCTCAATTTCGCCGTCAAGCCCACTCTCTTTCATATAATCAATTATTCCAACAGAGGGAACAACATTGTGTCCAATACATAGGATTACGGGTTTCTGCACGTTTACTGTGCCAAACCCCAAATCCACAAGAGGAGCGTTTGGGTCTGCCTTTGGAAAGCCGTAAACTGCTATTTGGGCGATGTCTGCAACTTCCATTCCAACTTGGTCAACCATTCCAGCGTGAAAAACTTTTGATTCAAAGTCAATGTTGCTTCCTTCCTGTCCCGTGTGCGTTACTGACAAGAGATGGGTAACTTGCGTTTCAAGGTAGTCTAAAACTTCTTCTAGGTCGCCGAGGGTTTGGGGTTTTATTCCACAAACAAGGCGGGTTACTGGGGCTTCAACCTCAACATTTAATCCGCCCACGTCTAAGGGATAGTTGCTGCCATACTTTTCAATTAAATGCTCAACCAAGTGGCGGGCATGCCCAATGTGGGTTGCTGCTCCTATACAACAAGCCAAAAGAACAATTCGCGACTGCTGGGCTGACATGTTTATTCCACAGGCGCCACGCTTGTTTCCAGTCAAGTCGCATTTTCCAAAAGTGCATAAACAACAAACGTCGCAGAAGGGCATGTAAAATGGCTTATAACGTTGAAGAAGCCTCATGTCCCATTCTCTTAGGGCTGTTAGTGATGGAAACGGTGTTGGTCCCATGGTTTCGGTCCATGCTTCTTCGATTATTTTGCCAATGGAAAGTTCAAGGTTTTTGATTAAGCCCACATCGGTTTTCATTTCGTCTATCTTTACACGTAAACCTTTTCGACTCAACCATAACACAACCGAAAGGTTTTGAAGATGTAAGGTTATTAACGTGTTATTTTAAGTTTTTCTGAAATTATCTTCCATTAAACATGAACCAAAATTGGCAGATAACCAAATCACCGTTTACTATAACCAGCTTCACTCATTATCTTCTTAACAGAAACATAAGCCGAAGACTCTGAAGGAAGATTCAACAAAGATTTTCCAGCCAGAACATACTCTTCAACCAGTTCGTCACGGGCGATTTTGCCCAAAAATTTAAGCCTTAAACTGTCTTGAGCTTGCTTTCCCAGCTCTTCTGGAAATCTAAAACCGCCAACGATATAGAAATTTTTGAATTCAATTTTAACTTCTTGGGCAATGCGATAGGCTCGTTCCACATGGTCGAAGGATTTTTTGGAAGGATCAATAATATCGAAAATGTCATCCACGCGTGAGGTTATTCTCCGATTCAAATGCTCCAAACCAGCAGGCGAATCTATAAGAATGTATTTGTAATTTTTTGTTAAAGCCTCTAAAGCGCCTTTTAATGCTGCGTTTGGAAGACAGTAGCACCCTTCAACCCATTTTGTTCCAAGGGCGATAAAATCAAAGAATTCGCCTTCATGTATGCCGTAAGCCCAAATCCTGCTTTCAATCCTTTCTGTTGGCGGAACGCCTACTGTTGTCCCGCCCTGCTCGAGAAAAGTTTCTACGAGGAGTTCTGAAATTGTTTTTTTGCCTTCTTCTTTTAAGTCTACGCCCAGCATTTCGCCGAGGTTTTGGTCTGGGTCGGCGTCCACCAACAATAATGGTTTTTCTCCGTTTTCTATGAAGTATTTTGTCATTAAAGCCACAAAACTTGTTTTTCCCGTTCCACCCCGACCCATCGTAACAATTATCTTCATCACGCTTGCACCTCATTTTTCCATAATTTTTCGCTCAATTTTTCTATGGCAACAATAGCCTTAGCCTCTTTCCAATATTTAAGCGGAGTTTCTCCCCGCATCTCAGCCTTTACAACCCTCAAATCAAAAGGAACAAAATCCAAAATTTCTAAACCATTCCCCTTAGCAAATTTTTCTATAACTTCCATTTGCCTCTTGTCGGCAATTTTGTTTCCAACAACAAAAACCCTTTTCATTCCCGCGTTAAAGGCTAATTCGTGAATGCGTTTAGCGGTTTCAAGCGCCTTCATGTTTGCATCCACAACGACCAGCATAATATCCACATGCTTTGCTGTTGCTCTCCCCATGTGCTCAACGCCAGCCTCCATATCCAAAATGACAACTTCATCCCGCTCCAAAATTAGATGGCGCAACAAATTACGCACAACAGCATTGGCTGGACAAGTGCATCCCGAACCCATAGACTTTACGGTTCCCATAACAATCAAGTTAACGCCAAAAGGAGTTTTAACAGAAAAATCCCGAACAATATCATCCACCGTGAAGGAAAGCCGATAAACACCTGAAAATCCCGTATCCGTTTTAGACTCAATTAACGCTTTATTCTCTGAAATTGGCAATATTTTGCTTGCTTGTTCCGCTGATAAGCCTAAAGTTAAAGCAAGATTCGGCGAAGGGTCGGCATCAATAGCTATAGTCTTCAATCCTTTTTTAGAAAATGCACAGGCAAGACCGCCAGCGATTAGGGTTTTTCCAACGCCGCCCTTGCCGGAAACAGCAACCTTCACACTTTTCCCCGCTTTGGTTAAATTTTGCAAGCTTATTTACATTTCCTCAAAAATCTAACTTTTGTTTTGGCTAATCAAAAGCAAGGTTATCACAGAAACTCCAGATAATAGTGCAGCTGATGCCAAACCGAAAATTATGCCATAAACCTCGACAAAAGGGGATAAGAAGAAGAGGACAAGGCTTTGTCCCACATGGGTCATTGTGCTTATTCCGCTTAAAACCGTCGCTCTAACGTCGCTTGGAATTAGGGTGTTTTGCCAAAATTCCATTATTGGATGGCGTGTGGCAAGAGTGCTTTCTAAAATCATTACGAGCATTATTGTCAAGCTTGGATGAACTAAAAACATCATTAAAGAGCAGAAAAAAGCCCAACCAAAAGAGAGAACAATTACAGATTTTTTAACACCCACTTTTCTTCCAAGCTTATGGGCGTAGGCGGTTGTAAAGACTGCTGGCAAATGCATTGCAGCGCCCAATATTCCAAACATTTCTTCTGGTATGCCTCTTTCACTGTAAACTGGAGTTAGTGTTTCCCAATAAGCATAGGCCCCAGCAATAAATAACGTTTGACTTAAAGTCAAAAACATCAGCGCCTTCTTTCCCAGAAGAATTTTCGCTCCCTTTTTCAAAAGTTCACTGTAAGGCTGTCTTTCTTCTTCTCCAACATTTTCCCTCATTACGGTTATGGCTAAAACTGCAGCTGTTAGCGCAACTGTTCCTCCAAAAGGAATAGTCCACCAATAACCACCCAAAAAAGTGATTAGACTTCCTAAAATTCCAGCCGTAACATCAGCTATGAGGCCTAGGGAAACTGCTCTTCCAAAAACTCTGTCAAATTCCTCAAACCTATCCGCCCTTTTCATTTCATCCGCTATCCAAGCCTCAAAGGAACCGCTTTGTAAGGCGCTTCCTAACCCAAAGAATAGGGCCGCTAAAACTATTGTGAGTGGGTGAACAAAGAAGGCTGAAAGTAAAAAGTTGATTCCTACAAGAAATATTCCAAATGCGAATGTGCTTTTCCTTCCAATTCTGTCAGCGATTCCTCCAGTTGGATAGTCGAGAAGACCGAATACTAATGCGGAGATTGCCATGTAAAGGTATGCATATCCTAACCCTAGAGTTTGAAATATGTAGTAGGCTAGATAAGGAACTTCTAAGGCAAACTCGTTTAGGATTGAAACTAGATAGTAAATTCTTTCAGTTCGCAAAGGATGCGCATCCAAGGTTTATGGAATAAGTCTTTATTCCTCAACCTTATAACTTCAATTGCTTTTGCAATTTAGCAGATTATCCCTATGACAAATCTTTTCTTGCCAGTTCAGCTCCCAAAACCATGTTTTTAAGTTTTGCAAAGCTTATTTCCCACGTTCGGGTTCTCAAGCCACAGTCTGTACTCACAAATATTCTGCTTGGGTCTTTTACAATGCCTACGGCGTGAAGTATCCTATCTCGTATCAGTTCTGGCGGTTCAACAAAATCTGTATGAACATCTACCACACCTAACCCATACTTCCCACGAAAGCCATAATCCTCAAAAAATTTTAGTTCTTTATAACCTACCCTCGTTTCGCCTATTCCCGCTTGTCTGCTGTCTCTGTTGGCGAATTCAAGGGCTAATTGGCTGCAGTTTCGCAGTTGACTAGCATATTTCGCCAATACCTTATAGTTGCTGTAGCAGTTGTGGAGACTGAAGGTGCAGTTAAATCCCTTAACAGTTTCGTTAAAAGCCTCAACGAATAATTTCATTTCTTCGGCGGAAGGGTTTGTTGTAGCTGCCGGTTCGTCTATCTGAATCCACTCGGCTCCAGCCTCTATTAAACGGTTTATTTCTGGTCTAACAACCTCCTTTATTAAGTCGAAGAGGAAATCCCTTTTCGCTGCAGTTTTCCTCTGCTTAAAGTCTTTTATTTTGCTTCCAGCCTTTCGTTCATAATATTCGTTGAATGTCCAATCTACAAGCGTGTAAGGTCCTGTGAAGGGCACTTTTACAATTTTCTTGGTGTTCTCTCTTGTGAAAGTGAACTCTTCAACATAGAAAGATTTTGTATATTTTGGCTTGTCTATGCATGCAGCCTTGTTAAAGTATCTATAATCGAAGGATTTTACATAACCCATAAACTCGAAGCCCTCAACGTTTCTCATGACATGCTCATACATTTCAGAACGCCACTGCTCCCCATCAAAAACTACATCCAGCCCGGCAACCTCAAAAAAACGGATGACAAACTTAGCCGACCATTCAAGCAAAGCGCGTTTATCTTCAGAGGTCCGCTCCTTTCTCCTCAAAATTTTAACAAGTGCCTCTAAATTTTCTATGCCTAACTTTTTCCCCCAATTTATCGCTTCTACAATTTCCTCTTCTGAGAGTGCTTCTCCCCTATAGCCTTTAACCCTCCATACTGGTTTGGCGAGACTTCCTATTTCTTGTGTTGGAAAAAGCTTATCCATATCAGCTCAACTCGTTCTGGAGGTTTTTCGTCACTTTGGCTACTATCTTAATTTTCTCTTTTGCTCTTTCCCAAGGCAGGAACTCTAAGTCGCAGTTTGGACAAATGAAAACGTCGCATGCTTTTGATGGATAGATGCATTCTATCAGCTCTTTAGCAACCGCCGTAAGCTCTTTTTCGTCTTCTAACAAGGAACTGCGGGCGTCAATAAGCCCCAAAGCCACGCCTTTATTGAAAGGGTACTCTTTTAGTTTTTCCAAACTTGTCTCGTAGAGGTCTATGCCAAGATCATCCACCGGAAAATCCAAGGCTTCGGGGAGGATTTGAGAGAAATCTCCGAAAAAAGTTTGTAAACAAACCCTCACCCCTACGCCTTTTATGGCTGTTTCTAATGCATTTTTAACGTCAGCCAGCATGTCCTTCGAAATTGAGTCTTTGAAGGGATTATAGACAAGCACCGGATCGCTTAACTGAACATAGTTAAAACCTTTTTCCGTCAAACTTCTAATTTCTTCTCTTAGAACTTCAGCATATCTAAACAATAATTCCGTCTCGCTTTTGTAAAAGTTGTTTTCAGACAACTTTGTAAGCGTATATGGTGCTGGCAAAACTGCTTTCCATGGAACATTCCTTGGCAAACACTCCATGTTCGCCATTTCTAAGGCAATGTCTTTTTTGCGCAGTATCTCCCCATAAACTATTGGTTTTCTATAGAATGTGTTGTTGTTAAACCACCTTGCAAGAGCTCCAACTTTCACGCCCTCCAAGTTTTCAGCGAAAGGTCTTAAAAGGTCTTGCCACTTGAGCATGCCATCAGTGACGAAAGTGAGCCCAGCAGCGGTTTGAGCCTCTACGACTTTGATTGTGGCTTCTTTGAAGACTTTTTCCAGCTCTTCTTTACCGATCCTTTTTCTGTCGTAGGCTCTGGTTGTTTCAATAAACTCTTTTGGTCTTGGAAGGATTCCAGTAACATAGCAGCCTAACATTTTATAACCAACTTCGCACAGTGAAAAAATAAAATCTGGAATAAGGGTATTAAACCTTACAGTTTCTGCGGTGATATGCAAAAATTTAATTATGTTATTACAGTTTTCTCTTAAGTTAAGGGTAGATGATGTCTAAATGAAAATACTGCATGAGTTTGTTCCAACACGCAAATTTCTAAAACTTGCTGAAGAAGTTAAGGATTTGGTTGATGGATGGAACATAACTGACAGCGCTGCTGGAATGCCCGCGCCAAGCGGCACAGCCGTCGGCTGCGTTCTCAAAACCAAATACCCAGAGAAAATAGTGATACCAATATTCATACTCCATTACAAGGGACCCGTCGAAGTTGGAGGCTTGGCTTTAGCCGCAGATGCCGTGGCTCTCGACGGACTTGTGCTCACAATGGGTGACATCCCCAAATACGGAGAGCCCATAAAAATGTTAAAATCCTCCGAAGAAGCCAGAGACTTTCTACGCACTACAATACGCCTAAAAAACGTTAAACTAGGATGCTTGCTCACAGCACGCCGAACCCTCGAAGAAACCATCGCCCGCGCAAAAGAACCATGGGACTTCGTCTTCTTCATGCGCCTCGAAGACAAAACCTTCCCAACACTGGAGCAATTGGCAAAAGAATGCAAACGCCTAAACAAACCCATATACACATACTTCCTCGTAGGAACACCAAAAAACGCTGAGATGGTAAAAATGATAGGGTGGCCAGTCACAGCATCCATGGACCGCGTCGAAGAAGTTGCAGGCAAACTTGAAGGCTTGGTTGATGGCGTAATTGCGACATGCGCTGGAGACTATGAGGGCGACAAAGAACTTTTAACAAAACTCCAAAAGTTCAGAAGCTAACAGACTTTAATCACTACATCTTTTCTTTCCTATAAAACAACAGAATACTCTTGCGATTAGATTTCTCGAATTTCACATTGAAGCTTCTTAATAATCTCCTCGGCCTTCCCAGGCTCAACCTTTAACGTGTAAAGCCTCTTCGAAGTGCGAAGCTTCAACTTTACAACATCCCTCAACCTTTTCACAAGGCAGTAGTCTGCCCGTCCACTAATTTCGACGAACTTTTCAGCATCAAAGATTTCCGACGGCATAATTGCTTCTCCACTTTTCTTTTACTATTATCTACAAATTAATAAATGTGGGGGCTATTCTTATATAGTTATTGAATCGGTTGATTCATATGACATCCTACTTAATTAATTCATTGAAATGTGAAAAATTGAATCCATTGAAGGAAGTTATTTTTGTAGTTGGAGAAGATTTCAGATAATTCTCTGCGTTTGAGGGGGTTAGAACGCTGCCATGAAAATATTGTGTTTTTTCCCTGTTGGCGATGGAGAGTCTTACTCCGGAGGGGAAAGGCAGTTTATTGAAATATCTAAGATATGGAAAAACATGGGAAATGAGATTCACTTAGTTGCTAACAATAAAGCTAAATTACTTTGTGAAAAATTTGGGTTAAAGGCCAAGTTTCATATTTTTAATTTAGCGCGCATTAATCTTGCTGGGCTTGAAGATTTTTTAACTGTAAAAAGAATGGTTGATACCATTCCAAAAGAAAAATTCGACTTTATTTACTGCCCAGGTGAACCATTTCCATATGTTCTCGCTTCCGTCATGGCAAAACATAGATTAAGAATTCCTCTAGTAGGAAGTGTAAACCTTCTAAATCCAGAAGATACAAGCATTTTAACATCAATTAGGCAAGCACTTGTCTACTCGGAGGCAAGAAGAGGAATAAAGTACTTCACAACCGTGCATGAAAGACTCATTTTTTGCTTTAAAAAGCATGTAAGAAACTTTTTAGTTAAAAAAATGGACATCATTTTTTCAGTTTCACATTACATTAAAGATCTTCTAATAAAAATGGGAATCGAAAAAAGAAGGATATACCCAGTTCATATAGGTGTAAACTTCTCTTTCATACAGGCTGTTGCACAAAAATTTAAGGACGACAAAAAATTTGACGCATGCTTCCTTGGAAGCATCATACCGCGAAAGGGTGTAATTGACTTAATTAAAGCATGGAAAATCGTTAATAGGAAAAAGCCTAATGCGAGAGTTATCATTATAGGAGGTGGAAAGGGCCCATATTTAGGAAAGGTTAAGGAACTCGCAAAGAAAATGAATTTGCTTAAAAACATTGTTTTTACAGGCTTTGTATCAGAAGAAGAAAAATACAAACTTTTAGCACAAAGTCGAGTTTTCGTTTTTCCAAGCTACTTGGAAGGAAACCCTCTAGTGTTATGTGAAGCCATGGCTTGCGGGCTTCCAGTAGTTGTTTACGACTTGCCATATTACAAGGAAAACTACGGAGAAAAAATGATATACGTTAGAAAAGGAGACATTAAAGAACTCGCAACAACTATATTAACAATATTGGAAAATACGCTTATTCAAGAAAGATTAAGCAGAGAAAGTATAGAGCTTGCGAGACACCGCAGTTGGGAGATCATAGCTAAATATGAACTAGAAACCATCAAAATTTTGTTACGTAACAAAAGCCAATAAAGAATTTTAAATTTTTGGACTGTTTATGCCTTGGTGGGGCCGGATAGATGAAAACTTACGTTTAAATCTTACAATCTTAAGATAACCTATTTTCTCTTTCGCACAACATGCGCATGATAAACAAGAACTTGTTGGGGTTGCAATTTTATCTTAATTAAGACTGTTATAGGCTTTGTCCCTTCATAAACTATTGTGTATATCTGGAAGTGGTTTGGCTTGCCGTGGTCGCTTATCCATTCGCCATATCTTACTTGGCCTTCAATCCATTCTCTGCTTGCGAAGCTTCTATGATCCTTATCCATCTGATTGGTTGGGAATCAAGCTTTATTGGACCGAGGTAGCATCGTTTTCGTGGCTGGAATCGGAACATAGATACTATTTAGCAAGGCTTATGATATTTGTGCTTAATGGTATAGCTTTTTGGAATATTCCAAAAATTTAAATATCCCAACAACAACATAAAGAGTGAGAGACAGAAAGAGACTGTGAGTAAATTATGATTGAAATAACGGAGATGAAAAAGAACCGAAGAGGCGAAGAATCAGACGAAATCCTACTGAAAACTATAAAGCAGTTTCCAGGGCTTTCTCAATACGAGTTGGGGAAAAAGCTGAAGTGGAAGACTGGCCGCGTTGATGGTTCAATAAGGAGGCTTTTGAACGAAGGGAAAATTGTAATTAAAGTTCTCGAAAGGAACGGCCGACGAGTAAACCTTGTCTATCCAAAGGAGGAAAAAAAACCTAAAGACGTAATAGAAGTATCAGCCGAACTACTAGAAGCAGCCAACCCTGCTTGGAATGAATACGCTTACGTTTACGCATTAGACAGTTCAACGATAGGAATTTCTGGCAGCGAAATGCCAGAATGGAAGGAAATCTCTTGTTTTCTGGAAAAAATTCCAATACAAAAAGCTGAGAACAAAATATTACTGAAAATTCCAGAAAAGTTTTGGCGATTCTACAACATGGAAAGAAAACATAGCGTAGTATCCATAAACGGAAACAACATCTTGATAACTGTCGCAGGAAACATCATTGAAGAAAAGAGATATCCAGCCTAACCTTTTTGTAAAATTCAAACGACCAAACTATTTCTTAGTTTCGCCTATTGGATGCCAACTTGAAAAAGGCAAGTTTTTTGCTCTGTTTTTGCGAAGCCGCTGCTTAAACGTTGTTTTGAAATTGCTTAAAAATGTGGGGCCGGCCGGATAGATGAAAACCTACGTTTAAAATTTACAACTGTTGAATTTATGCCAAAATCAATTAAAACCTCGATTTTATTAAACTAACAATACTTTTAGAAAGGCAAATACTTAATATAGTTGCGGGGTTTTACAAAATGAATTTAGAATACAAAACATAAAAAAGGTGTTTTAACAAATTTAGTTTGGAGGAAATTATCATGACTGAAAGTGAAAGGGAGGAATTAGAAAAATTACTCTCACAAATTGATTTCCGTAGCATCTTCCAAGTGATAACTAACTTATTGGAAGCTTATGGAGATTTTGCAAGAAAGATAGGTGAGATTCAAAGGGATCAGCGAGCCGCCTATGATTTTTTAACGTCCACAAAGGCTATGAAATACTCTATGGAACTTTTAGGCAAAATTTCGCAAGAAACTCCTCCGGAGATTTTAGGTTTCTTCATTCAGGTACTAATGAAATTGAATACTTATTTACCCAAAATTAACAAGATTATGGATATTTCTGCGGAGGAAAAAATAGAGTTAGGCGAAAACTTAAAATCTCTTGCAGAGGACCTTAAGAAAATGCAGGAAATGACAGAGCAAAAAGGAGAAAGAAAGGGCGATGTGGATCGTTGAAAAACTTCCAGCTCCCTTTGAACGCGTTCGCGGCTTAGAAAATTCTCTGCTAGAAATCAGTGTGAAAAGCACTGCTGAATCCTACGCATCGATTAACAAGGCAATGATAAAACTTCTTTCAAGGTTACCCGATAAATTATTCTTATTGGCGATTCTTGACACGCATTCCATTGTGAAAGGTCGGCTAAAGGATTGGAAAGAAGAAGATCATGAAGCTGAGGAATACTTATCTTTAATATTCGGCAAGGAAGATAATCTTGAAGATTCTTGATACTGTTGTTTTAATAGCATCCCTTGACCCAATGCATCCATTATTTAATAAAGCGGTTCAACATCTTTATTCGGTCCGTACTGCTAATGACATTTTTGTCTTATGTTTAACTCTGCACGAATGCAATCTGGTCCTAAGAAAACGTAAATTTCCACCATCCCAGAGGGAGAGAATTTTTAGAAATATCGCGTTAATAATTCCTAAACAGAAGCTGATACCCACAGAAGCTTCTATTATAGCGGAAGCGGAGCATATGGCAGCAAATAGAAGGGCACATGGAGGACTATTTGATGTTTTAATAGCCGCAGCTGCGAAAATGTACAATGCAGATGTGATATCAACTGATTCAGCTTTTGATAAGATGGGCGTCAAACGTATTTGGTGATAGTAGCCAGCTAACAAATGGGGGCTGTTTGTAAAATTTAAACGGCTAACCTGTTATCTAATTTCTAATGCTAAGTAGTTAATCTAAAAAGGCAAGTTTTTTGCTCTGTTTTTGCGAAGCCGCCGCTTAAACGTTGCTTTGAAATTGCTTAAAAATGTGGGGCCGGCCGGATTTGAACCGACGACCTTTCCCCGGAAACAGCGCTTGACTGTTCCTACGGGTTTCTCTATGACCGCTCCAGAATTTCTTCATTCCGCATGGTGCAGTCCGCAAACCCGTTTTAGGCTATTCTGGAGCCCGTCGTCATACCTTCCTAGACTACGGCCCCCTGTTTTGTTTTGTGGCATTAGATTTACTGGAAGGATAAAATATATGCGTTATTCTTATTTTTATAGGAATGGTGAGGATTAGGGAATGGCTTGGCTTTTGAAAAAGGAAATTAAGCGGGAACTGCCAGAAGAATGGAGGGGGATTGTTCCCACAGAGGTTTTCTTGCGTGAATCCCAAGAGATCGTTGAGAAAACCCGACAGGAGGGGTTAATTTTGAGGATTTTGGGTGGGTTGGGCATAGCAGTTCACTGTCAAGAATATAGGGATTTTGCGCAGAAATTGGGTAGGATTGGCACCGGAGTTATTGAGGGGCAAGAATATAGCGATATTGATTTTGTCTCTTATGGCAGTTATAGGGATAAAATGAAAGATTTCTTTGACAAAATTGGCTATGTTAAAAGGAAAATAACGCTTTCCACGGCGGCGTCTGGAAGGCAGATATATTATCATCCGAAGGGCTGGTTTTACGTGGATGTTTTCTTTGACAAGTTGTTGGTGGCAAATCATCCCATTGATTTTAGGGGAAGACTGGAACTCGATTATCCCACAATAACCGTGACGGACATGCTATTGGAGAAGTTGCAGATTTGGGAAGCCTTCAGCGTAAAAGACCTAAAAGACTGTTTACTTCTGCTAAAAGCGCACGCTATAAAAGAAAAAGGCGAAAAGGAAAGCATAGACGCATTATATATTGCAAAACTTTTAGCTCAAGACTGGGGACTCTGGTATACAGCTACATCAAACCTCAAGAAAATCAAAATATTCCTTTCAGAAATCGAAAAATTTGGTTCCGAAGCCAACATAGACCCAAAACAAATCAAAAAGGAAGACCGAGAAGAGATAATCCAAAAAATAGACAATTTATTAGAGATTATAGAGAAGGAGCCGAAATCTTTTGGGTGGAAGATGCGGGCGAAAATTGGGACAAAGAAAAGATGGTATAACCCGGTAGAACGCCCAGAAACTGTAGGCGGCTTCGGAATATGGGAAGCCATCATTAAAGAAAAAGGCTAAAAGCGAAAAGTTAATGAGCAAAGGCTTAACGTGTATTTTGGGGTTTGCCGGCCATAGGGCACGGGACCCACCTGATCCCATTCCGAACTCAGAAGTTAAACCGTGCTCCGTTCCCGGTTGTAGTGTGGTCTTCGGCCACGCGAAGCCGGGAAAGCTGGCAGCCCCACTTATAGTGTTTAAATTTGGAGGAAAATTACCTAAAATTTATAACTAAGCGTTTGATAGTTTTTCGAAAGGTGAGCTGGTAATAGTGTTTGAATTAATGATGCTCTTGGGAATAGTGTTGCTGCAGATTGATTTATCACAGATTATAAGCATTCTCTACATTCTCTTCTTCGTATTTTTCATATTTTATGGACAGAGAATCCAACTGCAAGTGACGCTGAGAGAGGTGGAAAGCTCCCTTTACAAACTCAAATATATAAAGGATGAAGGAAGAAAAATCGCCATAGAAACCATTAAAGAAATTGGAAAACCGCAGACGGAACCCGCCAGCAGAGTTGACAGATTTCTAGAATACTTTACAATTGCGCCGCAAAGTCTTGACCCCGCAGGTGTTGTTTGGAAGCTTGAGCATATTCTTGACGTTAGGGATGCTCGCTTCAAGGATGAAGTGAAGCTTATGGCTCCAGCGGCGGATGAAACGCAAGCCAACAATTTGGAGAACACTCTGGAAGCTGCTATGGCGTTAAACTACATTTACAAGGTGATTAGGCATTATTATTTGCTTGGAAAGAAAACATTAAGCCTCTACGTCATAATGCAATTGCAAATGATATTGCCTCTGGTTATGCGGGAAGCAGAAGCCTACGCCAGCGCATTAAAAGCCTTCGCCTACGGTCAACCAATAGGTGACGGGGCAGGCGCCATGGTGGCAGCAAAACTTATGCACGGGCACGAAATAAGAAAACTACCTAAAGACTGTGTTGTTGCAACAGTTCCAATAGAGGGACGCACAGCCTACGTTATAAAAGCAGAGGGACCCGGAGGAAATGTTGGCAAAATTGGGGACGCCATTAAAACAATAATAGAGGAAAATGAGGGAAAAATTGCTACGATAATTATGGTGGATGCTGCCTTGAAGCTTGAAGGCGAAGAGGTCGGCGAAGTTGCTGAGGGTGTTGGAACAGCCATAGGCGGACCTGGAGTTGACCAATTCAAGATTGAAGAATCAATTCTCAAATATCGTATTCCAATAAACGCTGTGATAATAAAAGAGGATATTGGTGATGCAGTTTCACCAATGCGTAAAGAGATTTTTGACGCGGTTGATAATGCTATTGAGAGGATAAAGCATGTTATTTTGGAAAGGACTAAGGAAGGGGACAAGGTGATAATTGCTGGGGCTGGCAATACTATCGGTATTGGACAGTAGAGATGATTGAAATGAGTAAGGCTTCAGCGTCTGCACCAGCAAGAATCTCTTCATTCATATTGATGATAATTTTTGTAACTTTAGCATTGTCTTTAACGGTTCTTATAGTGGCAATAAACGCCTTTATTGCTGAACAAGAAGTTTTTGCTGGATACCTCTTATTGATAGGCTTCTTGGGCGTAGCCTTTTCCACATACCTGCTGTTTCAAACAAGAAGGCGAATATTGAGTTTGAGGATTGAACTTCCCCAGATAACGACTACGATTGAGTGTAGAAAATGCGGCTTCAAAAGCGTCAGAGAGTTTCAGCGGGGCGATTACATATTCAAGGAAGTTGAGCCATGCCAAAAATGTAATGAAAAAATGCTGATAACGGCAATTTACAGAGAAGTTAAAGAGAAGGAAAGGGAGCGCTTTCCCTTTTAGGTGAGGACAACACAACCGTCTTCAACTATCAAAACTGTGTGTTCGGCTTGTGCCACGGGTTTTCTGCTGGCTTCGATGAATACTGGATAGCCCATTATGGATTTGGAAACTATTAATTCTTTGAAGGCTTCTGGATAATGGGTTTGTGGAACCACGTTTTTTAACCAGCGTTCTGCAAAGGGCAATGTTCTAAAGTTTTTCTCGATATGCTTTAGAAGCT
Organism: Bathyarchaeia archaeon; assembly: GCA_038883795.1. Taxonomy (GTDB): domain Archaea; phylum Thermoproteota; class Bathyarchaeia; order Bathyarchaeales; family Bathycorpusculaceae; genus JASEJA01. The sequence goes on along the minus strand of JAVZLK010000003.1, from coordinate 43,253 downwards.
TTTTGGAATATGGATTTTTTAGCGACCTTGATTTGAGAAAACGGAAAATTGTGACTTCTTCGCCGTCTTTTACTCGACCAGCAGCCTCTGAAAGAGTTACGAAGGGTTCAATGGCGTAAACTTCGCCCAATTTAATTTTTGAGAATGACAATTGGGAAACGTTTGGGATTGATGTGCCAGCATGCACAAGATATCTGCCAACTTGATGCCCAGTTAAGTTTGAAATTGGTTTGAAACCGCGGGATTTTATGGTTTTCTCTATAATAGCGCCTAATTTTGATGTGGAAATTTCTGGGCGGATGTTTTCTATGGCTGTTTTTAATGCTTGTTCAGCCGTTTCCACGAGGCTTTCGTATTCTGGGTTAAAACATAATGTAACTGCCGTGTCTGTTACATAACCGTCTACGTGGACGCCTATGTCCACTTTGACAAGGGAGTTTTTTGGAATTTTACGTTCATCATTTGGAGGTGACGTGTAATGTGCTGCTATTTCGTTTATTGAAACGTTACATGGGAAGGCTGGTTTTCCGCCTTTCTTGCGTATGAGGTTTTCTGCTTTTTCGCATATTTGGATTATTGGCATGTCTTCTTGCACGAAATTTTTTATTTCCTCCCTTGTTTCACGGAGGATTTTTCCAGACAACCGAAGTTTTTTTAGGGCTTCTTTGTCATAAACACTCATTGATTTCACACTATTTTTATTAATGCTAACCATGTTATAGTTTAAAAGTTTAATTTAAAGGGTGGTGTATTTGGCTAAGATAACATGGTTTGGACATGCAGCCTTCAAAATTGAAATTGCAGACAAAATTGTTTTGGTCGACCCTTGGCTTGATGGAAACCCAACCTCGCCAGTGAAGGCTTCGGAAATAAGCAAGGCGGACATAGTTTTCGTTACCCATGACCATGGAGACCATTTAGGGGAAGCCTTCGCCATTTGCAAAAGGACGGATGCAACTTTTGCTGGCGTGGTGGAACTTGCCAACCATGCAAAAGAAAACAACGTGAAAAATGCTGTTGGATTGAATTTTGGCGGAACAATAGAAATCAAAGGAGTAAAGCTTTCCATTGTTCCAGCAGTTCACACATGCTCCAGAGGCGCACCAACAGGTGTGATAATTCAAGGAGAAGGCAAAACCGTTTATCATGCTGGAGACACAGCCTTTTTCGGAGACATGCAGTTTATAGGCGATTTTCACAAGCCAGATTTAGCTTTGATTCCAATCGGAGGCTACTACACAATGAATGCGAAGGAGGCTGTTGAAGCCGTTAAACTGCTTAAGCCAAAAGTGGTCATCCCAATGCATTACAAAACCTTCCCGGTTCTGGCGCAGTCAGCAGACGAATTTGTGAAAATTGCCAAAGAAAAAGTGCAGAGAGTAAAAGTTGTTGTACTGAAGCCTGGCGAAAGCTATCAGTTTTAAATTGTTGGCTTGAAAACTTTGGGTTCGAGGGTTGCGAATTCGTCTCCGCCAAGATGAAATATCATCCTTGCTTTTTCTAAATTGTATAATTCTTTGAAAACTTCTTTTTCCGCATACGCCTCAACTATTTCACCAACAAAAATCGTGTGATCTCCGGTCGTAAATTGACTGTGAAGTTTACATTCTAGATGGGCTATGCACTCCTTTATTATTGGAGGCTTCACTTTTCTGGCTGGTGCTGGCGTTAAGCCAGTTTCCTTAAACTTGTCAAGGTTTCTACCGCTTCTTCTTCCGCAAAACAGGGTTTCCCTCAATATTTCCATTGTCGGAATGTTGATTACAAACTCTTCTGTCTCTTCGATGAGCGCATGCGAATATCTTCGTGGAGCAATGCTTATGGCAACCAGCGGCGGGTTTATGGATGTTGGCATAGCCCACGCCAAAGTTATTATGTTTGGTTTTCCAGCCTTGCCGACGCAAGAGACGAGCACTGTGTGCATGGGGTGGAGAAGCTTTGAAGCGTGTGAAAGGTTAACGTTAACTTTTTCTTTTTCAGCCATTTACAACACCCTTTTAGCGTTTAAGATGAAATTTATCTATAATATTTCTTGCTTTCTCCCTTTTCTTTCTGTGCTCAATTAAGAATTTGTTAACCCTTTCCGTCAATTCTGTTTTGCATTCGCCACACAAAATTTCGCCTTTCTTGCATTTCTCCCTTCTTTCAGCCAATTTTTTGTCATTTTCCTCAAATAGGAAGGTGAAGTATTGGAAAACGGTGCAGATTTCTGGTTCGCCGCCAAGCTTTCGCTGTTCTTCAACCGTTGCTTTACCACCAGTGAAGGCATTCCAAATTTTCCTTTTCACAACATCTGGCGGGTCTACAACGAATATGGATGTTTCGGGTTCTGAAGCGCTCATTTTTCCGCCAACACCTAACCCGGGCAAAAAGCGACAGTGAATTTGAGCTGGTTTGTAGTAGCCAAGTTTTTGGGCTATGTCTCGGGTTACCCTCCAATATGGGTCTTGGTCTATGGCTGCTGGAATTAAGGCTGGAACATTTTCGCCAGTCAACTTTACATGTATGAAGCATGGAACCGCCTGGATGGCTGGCCAGAATATCCAACCAATGTTTGTGCTTTCTTGGAATCCGAAGGTGGCTCTGGCTGTGGAGTAGGTTATGCGTTTCGCCACTTCTAAGGCAATATCATAAAGTAAGCCGATGTCTTCAACATCAAAGATTATATACGTATCTTCTGGTTCAAAGCCTAAAGCAATTAAATCTAGAGCGTTTTCGTAAGCAAAATTTCTAGTATCCTTAAGCTTCAATTCATCTTCTACCAAGAATTTTTCGTCATCAGTCATCTGAAAATAAAGCCTAGTCTTAAACTTGTCCTGCAAGTATTTCGTAAAAATCCATGGAATAAGATGCCCAATATGAACTGGACCAGAAGGGCCCCTGCCCGTATATAAGATAAATTTTGTTCCCTTCTCATACAAGTCTAAAACAACATCTAAATCCCTATGGGAAAAGAATAGACCTCTTCGCAACTGGAGGTGAAGTTCGCCGGTGTGTTTTTGTAGTCTTTGGAGCAGTTCTTCTGTTAGGGGTTGGGTGCCGAAGTCCCTTATTAAACGTTCATAGTCCACTTTGCCTCTAACTTCCCAGGGAGTAACAATCATTTCATTCTTGTTTTTTTCAGCCAATTCGATGCCGCCTGCGTTTTAGCTCTTTATAAAATTCATGAAAAACGTATTAAGTTTTGTGTGATTCTGCAGTTAAAATGCTGTCGGGGAATAAGCTATAAATATGATTTCTTCGTTTGGTTATTGTGCTGTTGGTGAAGGGATGCCTCGCCAATTTACTTAAGGCACCATGCTTTTTCTGTGGATAATATAGCGTGGCTCATGCATAGTTTTATTAAAACTGAAACAACTACAATACGAAGCATAACCGCTCAAACTCACGAGGGGAAAAATCATGGTTAAGCTTAGAGAACAAGAGTATAAACTGCTTTTAAGCCTAAAAAAGCTTGATGGAAAAGCTTCAATAGAACAAATAATGGCTAAGAGTGGGCTTTCAGATGCGGCTGTTATGCGGGCGGCTTTGGCATTGCAAGAAAGGAAACTTTTGAAAATTCACGAAGAAAAACAAACAATAGTCAAGCTTAATGAAGAAGGAAAATTTCACGCGAAAAAGGGCTTGCCAGAAAGACGCTTAACAAATGCTTTAGAAGAGCTTGGCAAGAAAGCTCCTATAGAAAAAGTTGTTGAAAAAGCCAATTTAGAAAGGCATTTCATACCTATAGCCTTAGGCTGGATTCAGAAAAAACATTGGGCGGTGCTAGATACAAAGGCGAATACTTTACAGATGCTGGAAAAACCAAAAGAAGGGGATGACGAAAGACTTTTGAAAATTTTGGATAGAAAAGGACAAGAAGTGATCGAGAATTTAAGTCCAGAACTTCAAAAAACTATTCAAATTCTGAAAAGGCGAAAGCTTCTCGAAACAGAAGAAAAGGCGAAAAGAATTATAGTTTTGGAGGAAGCTGGATGGAAAGCAGTAAAGAAAGGGGTGAAAGTTGCTGCGGAAATAACCCAACTAACGCCAGAGCTTATCATCAGCGGAAAATGGCGAAAAATAAAGCTTCAAAAATACAATATAGAAGCTCCGGTGGCAAAAACTTGGCCTGGCAAGAAGCATCCTTATCTGCAATTTTTGGACGAAGTGAAAGAAAAGCTTGTCACTTTGGGATTTAAGGAGATGACAGGCCCAACGGTGGAAACGTCCTTCTTCAATTTCGACGCCTTGTATACGCCGCAAGACCATCCAGCCCGAGAAATTTTCGGCATATACTTTGTGAAATCGCCAAAATATGGCAGCATAAACGCCAGTAGGCATGTTTTAAAAAATGTTAAGGAAACCCATGAAAACGGTTGGAAAACTGGTTCCAAGGGATGGGGATACCGCTACTCTTTGAAGGAGGCTAGGCGCCTAATCCTTCGGGGTCATGGAACATGCCTAAGCGCCAGAACTCTCTTAAGCAAGGATTTGGAGATTCCGGGGCGCTATTTCTCGATTGTGCGCTGTTATAGACCAGAGGTTGTGGATAAGACGCATCTTACAGAATTCAACCAAGTGGAGGGCATAGTTGTGGATAAGGATTTAACCCTTAGAGACCTCTTGGGCGTTTTAGAAAAATTTGCCATTGAAATTGCTGGGGCTGATGAGGTCAAATTTAGACCTGACTATTTCCCCTTCACAGAGCCAAGTGTTGAATTGAGCGCCTACAAGAAGGGTTATGGGTGGATTGAGTTTGGGGGTTCTGGCATTTTTAGACCAGAGGTTACTTTGCCATTAGGTGTTGATGTGCCAGTCATCGCTTGGGGTTTAGGCATTGACCGCTTATTCATGATGAAGGCGGGGATAGATGACATCCGCCAAATTTTCACTTACGATTTGGACTGGATAAGGAGGAAAAAGGTGGTTTAGGATGCCAACAATAGACATTGATTATGCAGATTTTGAAAGAATGCTCGGCATAGAACTCCATAAAGACATGGAAAGGCTTAATGAAATCCTAGCCTACGTGAAGGGCGAAGTGAAACTTTTCGACGAAAAAGAAGGCGTAATGAGCATTGAAATTAAGGATACGAACCGTCCAGACATATGGAACATTGAGGGCTTAACCCGCACCTTGCGAGGCTTTCTGGGATTGGAAGAGGGATTAAAAGCGTATGCTGTGGACAAGTCAATAATTGAGGTTTATGTAGATCCAAGGCTGAAGGATATTAGGCCATTCATAGGCTGCTCAATAGTTAAAGGCGTCAAACTAACAGACACAATAATCCGTGGATTAATGCATTTGCAAGACAAACTGGACCAGACTTATGGAAGGAATAGGCAACGAACATCCATTGGATTATACGACTTCAGCCTCATAACGCCGCCGCTTCATTATGGAGTTGCCAAACCAACTGAGGTTAGCTTTGTCCCCCTCGGGTTTGAAGAAACGATGAATTTGGAGGAGATTTTGGAGCGGCATCCGAAGGGCATAGAATATGGGCATATAGTGAAAAAGCATTCAGTTTATCCCATACTCCAAGACTCAAAAAAGAACGTGTTATCCTTCCCGCCAATAATAAACTCAAACGATTTGGGAAGAGTAACGGAGCGAACACGGCATGTGCTTGTCGAAGTGACGGGGACGATGCATGAAACTGTTCTTAACACTTTGAAAATTGTTACGTTATCCCTTATTGACCGTGGAGGAGAAGCCTACTCAACCACTATCCACTATCCACATGAAAACATGAAAGTTGTTACGCCTAACCTTGACACATGGCTTATGGAATTGAATATTGATTATGTAAACAAGGTTTTGGGTTTACAGTTAAAGGCTAAACAAATCGCCCAGCTTCTTTCAAAAGCACGATTCGGCATAGAAAAGATTGAAAGTCGTAAGGTGATCGTGCAAATTCCATGTTACAGAATTGATGTGATGCATCCAATAGATTTGGTCGAAGACATAGCAATAGCCTACGGTTATAATAAAATCAAGCCTCTATGGCGCAAACTCCCAACAACAGGCGGCGCAAACCCAAAACAAGGCTTACTAAATATTGCAAGAGAGTTGATGATTGGCTTAGGATTCCAAGAAGTCCTAACCTACACTATGACGAATCCAGAAAACCTATTCACAAGGATGAACTGCAAGAAAACTCGGATAGTTGAAGTTGCAAACCCAAAGGTTCAAACCTTCACCTGCCTAAGAAACTGGCTACTCCCAAGCCTCATGGAATTCCTAAGCAACAACCTCCACGTGGAATATCCACAAAAAATCTTCGAGTTAGGCACTGTTACACTTTTGGACGAGAAAAGGGAAACAAAAACAAGGGATGAAGAAAGGCTTGCAGCGGCTATTTCTCACGCAAATGCTAGTTTCAGCGAAATAAAATCAGTTTTGGATGCTTTTCTCATGAATTTTGGTTTTGAATGGCAAATAAGGGAAACTAAACATCCAAGCTTCATTGAAGGGCGAGTGGGTGCTGCAATAGTGAATGGCAAAAATGTTGGCGTCTTAGGCGAAATTCACCCAAAAGTTTTGGAAGCGTGGAAACTTGAAAATCCAGTGGCAGCCTTCGAAATAAACATGGAAACCCTAATTTTTGCAAAAACCTAGAGGATAGGGTCCCTATTGGCGTGAAAATAAACCAAAAATTCATGGAAAATCCAATTCTCGATTTTTAGACATTGAACAGAAAAATAGCTAGAAGCTAAAATATCCTTTGGTAATTGACGCATTCCTCGAGCTTTGCAAAACTTCTTTTAAACGTTTCACATAGTTGGGCTTTTTCATCCTCCATTAAAAATGCAGAGTTTATTGCATTAAAAATTAATTTAAGTTCGAAGTAAGAAAACCCTAGATTCTTGATTATAATGTTGTATTCTTTGGTTAATGTGGTCCTACATAATGTTGGGTCGTCTGTGTTAACCGTAATGAGCGCCCCATGTTCCCAAAGCCGTCTGACTGGATGTTGCCTAAGACTTTTAACAACTCCACTTTTGATGTTACTGGATACACAAATCTCAAGAGGCATTTTCATCTTAACAATATTTTCTAAGATAGCCAAGTTCTCAACAAGCTTTATTCCATGACCAATCCTGTCCGCTTTCAAATGCTTAACAGCGTCCATGACGCTCTGAGCATCGCCTACCTCTCCAGCATGAACCGCCATGGCTAAACCGCCATCTTTGGCTTTACCAGCCAATTCAATGTATCTCTTTCGTAATTTTTGTCCCCACTTTGAGAAAGGTAAGCCTTCCTTAGTTTCAGCTACTAAGCCAAAACCAACAACTTTATTCCGATATTTCAAAGCTGCTTCTAACACTTCTTCTGGTGAATGAGCTTTTCGTTCCATCCACTTAAAGGTTGGACCAACAATCAGATTCACCTTAATATCATATTTTCCCTCAGCCCTCATCACCCCTTCTATAACGCCCTCAAGAACCTCTTCAAGTGATAAACGATGGAAGGAGGCTTCGAAAGCAGGACCAGTTGCAAGTTCCAAGTATCTTATGTTATCTTTTGCAGCGTCTTCTACAACCTCACAAGCAACTCGTGCAACAGTTTCTTTATCAAAAAAGCAAAGTCCGAGTATTTTTAACGGGTTCAAAAATTGTCGTAGATTTGAACAGGGCTTGCTCATTTCTATTGAATTTTTCAATTTTTGAAAATCATTAGTTGGCAGCGGAATGCCTTTTTTAATTGCGATATCAAAAAGTGTCTCCACCTTAATAGACCCAATGAGATGACGGTGCAACTCAATCTTAGGCAAAAGACGGAGAAAATTTAATAATTTGATGTTTTCATTCATGCTGGAAACAGCCTACAATTAAATATGGAAAATGAAGGAAAAACTTTTCTTTCGCCTACAACTTGTATACTTTTGGCGATGACCCTTAACGAGCCTAATGCAATCCCACCGGAAAATTCATGCAGACGGACCCAACAAAGGCGAAAAGCCATTGAAGGCGGGTTTACCCAAGCATGAGACACGGTGGGCGCGGGCGCAAAAATCCCACACTGGAGAGAGCTTAACCAAGAGGAGCGCAAGGCTCCACGGTGAAGTTAAGTGATAGGTTAGGTGGGAAACAAACGCCCGCGAAACAACTTTTAAGTTTCACTTTGCATAAAATGTAGAAGGCTTGGTAAGACTTGGATATAGAAACAAAAATTGACCTAATCAAAAAGCCACCCACAGAAGAAATCCTCGTAGAAGAAGAGTTAAGGGAACTTTTAGAAACAAACGAGCATCCCGGACATTACATAGGCTTTGAAATTTCAGGCTTACTCCATCTGGGAAACCTTGTCATTTCTGGTTTCAAAATAAACGATTTCATAAAAGCTGGAATAAAATGCCAAGCCTATCTTGCGGATTGGCACAGCTTCATCAACGACAAGTTCGGCGGAGACTGGGATAAGATTCTGAAAGCAGCAAAATATTATGAGAAAGCGTTCAAATTTTTCTGTCCAGGAGTAAAGACTGTTTTAGGTTCAGAATTATATAGCAAAAATCTTGAGTATTGGAGAAACGTCATCAAATTCTCTAAGCACATGACAATTGCAAGAAGCCTAAGATGTATGACGATAATGGGAAGAAGCGAACACGAAAAACTTGACCTCTCGCAATACTTTTATCCGCCCATGCAAGCCGTAGACATAAAAGAAATAGGCGCAGACATACCCCACGGCGGAATGGACCAAAGAAAAGCCCACGTCTTAGCGAGAGAAATTTTCCCAAAAATGGGATGGAAAAAACCCGTGGCGGTCCACCACCACCTCCTAATGGGAATTGCAAAACCAGTGGAACTAAAGTCAAAGGACAAACTGGAACAGGTTATAGCAAGCAAAATGAGCAAGTCAAAACCTTGGACAGCCATATTCATCCACGACACAGAAGAACAGATAAGAGCGAAACTGCAGAAGGCATGGTGCCCAGAAAAACAAATTGAGGCAAACCCGATTCTGGAAATAGTGAAATACATAATATTCCACGAAAAAGAAGCCTTCCAAATAGAAAGACCAGCAAAATTCGGAGGAACAACCCAATTCGAAAGCTACGAAGCGTTAGAAAGGGCTTACAGAAATGGCGAAGTGCACCCCCAAGACCTTAAAAATGCGGTGGCAAAGGAAATAGCAAAACTCCTAGAACCAATCAGAAAATACTTTGAAACAGACAAAGAAGCAAAAGAATGCCTAGAAATCGTGAAAAAGGCTGAAGTGACAAGGTAAAAATTTTGTTAGCCCATCTTAAAGAAAAAGAGGAGAAAATTCTGCAAATTCTGGAACAATTAGCCCAAGAAAACCAAAAAGGAACACCAATAATCGTGGAAGGAAAAAAGGACATAGAAGCCCTAAAAGCGCTTAATGTGGAAGGCAAGATAATATCAGCAAAAACAGGCGGCAAACGCCTTTTAGACATCATTTCAGAATTAGAAAAAACTAAAACGCAAAAAGTCATCTTATTGTTGGATTTTGACAGGAGAGGAAAAGAACTAACAAAAAATCTAGTAAAACATATAGAAAAAATGGGAGTAGAGGTTAATCTACGGTTTTGGAGTGAACTTTTGGGGCTTGCGGGCAAAGAGTTGAAGGATGTTGAAGGTTTAGCCACATACATAGAAACCTTAAAGAAGAAGATTAATAATTCATAAAAGTAATAAAGAGCCCAAGTTAACAATCATGTGAAATTGAGAGCGAAAATCACTCTCATCACGTGATTAAACTAACCCTTTACAAATCAGTTGGAGGTGACGCTTACGGGTTCATCACAAACGTTTACCATAAAGTATGTCATCCACGCAAAATTCGAAATAGAAGGCGTAGTTGAAAAACCAGACGTTATAGGAGCAGTTTTCGGACAAACAGAAGGCTTATTCGGACCAGAACTCGACTTAAGAGAACTGCAAAAATCCGGCAGAATCGGAAGAATAGAAATTGAACTTCATTCTAAAAATGATAGGACTACTGGCACAATAACCATACCCACAAGCCTAGATAGGGTTTCCACAGCCCTAATTGCAGCAAGCATAGAAAGCATAAACCGCGTTGGACCCTGCGCCTCAAAAGTAACCCTAGAAAAAATTGAAGACGTAAGAGAAGCCAGAAGAAAAGTGATAATCGACAGAGCAAAGGAGATTCTCCACAAATGGACCATCGAAACCATGCCATCAGTGGACGAAGTCTTCAAAGAAGTTGCAGAAACTCTGAAAGCTGTGAAGGTTGAAAAATATGGGCCGGAAGAGTTGTCCGCTGGACCAGAAGTTGACAGTTCTAAGGAGATAATTATTGTTGAGGGAAGGGCAGACGTAATAAACCTCATGCGCTGCGGAATGCTCAACGTAATAGCCCTTGAAGGAGCAAAGGTTCCAGAAACAATAAAGAGACTCTCAAAAGAGAAGGAGGCAACTGCTCTTCTTGACGGTGATAGAGGCGGAGACCTAATCCTTAAAGAGCTAATGCAAGTAACAAACGTCAAGTATGTTGCCAGAGCCCCAAGGGGAAAAGAGGTTGAAGAGTTAAACTGTAAGGAAATTTTTGAGGCTTTAGAAGCAAAGGTTCCAATAGAAGAAGCGCTAAAACTACCAAGAAGAGAGAAACACAAAATTGAGGTTCCGAAGGAAATCGCCCAATTAGCGAAGGGCTTGGAGGGAACATTAGAGGCTATCTTGTTAAATGAGAAGTTGGAGCAGATAGAGCGATTGCCAGTAAGCCAACTCGCCGAAAAACTTCAGCAAACAGAAGGCGTAAACACGGTCATATTCGATGGAATTATAACCCAAAGAATTGTTGACGTGGCAAGCGAGAAAAACATAAAAAACATCATTGCCTCACGCATATCAGACGCTGTTAAGCCTCCGTTAAACGTTCAACTACTAACATTTTCAGACATCGAAACACCAAAGGAATAAAGGCAAGTTAAGCTCCGAAGAAGTCTGTTAGCTTTCTATTTTCTTTTTCTTCCATTTTTGAGCTTAGCAGTTCTTCTTCTGTTATGCCGAAGCTTTCGAGTACTCTGGCTGCTGCGGGGACAATCTGCTTTGACACGTAATATTCCATATCCACCTCATCATAAGAAGCAAACATGTAGGGCTTAACACGCTCATACAAGCGTCCGGAGCCAACAACAACCACATAGCCAATTTTGTCGCCTACGGAAAGTTTCCAGCCCTTCTCCATCAACATTTTGGCAGCCTCTACATGGGAAGCCTTAACCTCGTATTCGTCGGGAGTTTTTGTCAATGTTTTCCATACTATTAGATCTCTGTATGGAATGCGCTTCTGCCTCAGCTCGTAAATGGTTTCCTGCACGTATTTTGCGGCTTTTCTGGGAGACTGCTCCTTCAAAACTATTTCTAAAACTCGCTCCTGCACCTTTTTGGCTATAAACGCCCAATCTCCACGAATAACTTCTAAACCAACAATGTCAAGCTGTCCATCAGGCAAAAGCCCCGCATAACGCTTTTTGGCTTCTGTAAAGAAAATTCGCACGTAAACCTTGTCCGGCTTAACCTCCAAGCCTAACTTTTCTTCAATTTCCTTTGACAATTTGTCAATTTTTTCTGGCTCGTGCTTTACGAAGATGCTGTCAGTGTCGCCATAAACAACCTTCAACCCAGCCTTCTCAGCCATTTCAATGGCGTTTATTATCGTGTGTCTTCCCCAGGCTGTGGCTGCCTCCGCCACGGGTTTTATGTACCATCTTGCGCCTATCCAACCAGCATAACCATAAGAAGCATTAGTGATAACCTTCACAGCCTTTTGACGAGCATCCAAAACACGATATTCAACGCTTCCCGCAGCAACCTTCTTCATTTTTGAGCGGATTTCATCCCGCACTTTAATGAGGTAGGATAAAACTTCTTTGTAGAAGCCTACGGGTTCTTTTCGGAATCTATGCCTAACTTCTGGAGCTTCGTAAAACCCGCTCTTTGGCGGAGGCTCCTTAGGCGATAAATATGTGTCTGGGGATAGATTGTAGGTTATCATCAGGTTTGGATACATGGCTTTAAAATCTAAAACAGCAATGTTTTCATGCAACCCAGGCTCTGGCTTAAGCACAATAGCACCCACATAAGGTCTGTAGGGTTGTTCGATTCTTTTTGGTACAAGCTCGCCGATTTTTTGTGCATGCTTTATTAGGAACCATTCCACACGGAAGCCGACGGCTGCCGTGCCAACATGGTCTATTGGTAAGCCTACAATGTTTGAGAGTTGCATGGCAAAATCTAATATGGCTTGGGTTATACCCATTATGCATCTTGTGTTTTCCACGGAAAACTTTTTCAGTATTTCCCTTTTCGTTTTGTCGTCCCAGTAATCGGCAAAATCCACATCCTCAATTAATGTTCGCTCCTCAATTTTCATAACCCCCAAATAATCAGCCATATTCTCCAAAGTTTTAACCTTAATTTCTGGAAACTCATCAGCATAATCCAACAAGTCAATGTTAGCCCTCCCAGTTATCGAAACGTGCCCATAAACGCTTGTATGCGGTTCAGTTCTAGCCCTATCCACATGCAACCGCAACCCAACCTTCTTGCATCTTTCGTTGAGGTATGGCCAATCTTGCCCGTTTATGCCAAAGCCAACAATAATGTCTGGGTCAAACTTTCGAACATAATCCATGAAAGCTTCTAAAATTGGCTTGTCATTTTTGTTTTCATCTGCAACAAATTGTTTTTCTTCGCCATTATTTGTTGCCACAGAAATTATTATCACCGGGTTTCTGCCTGGTTTTGGCGAACCTTCACGACTGTAGCAGATTGTTGAGAAGCCCAAAATGCGCAGTGGTGGAACTTCTGTTTTTTCAATAAGTTTTGGAATGGATTTTGCTGTGTAAACTTTGTCAACTTGAACAGCTAATGCGCCTTTTTCTTCAGCCACTTCTATCTCGTGCCATCCACAAGGAGCCACATCATTGTCTATTAGGTAGCGCATGGAATATCGAATGTCATCTTCGAGGCACTCTTTAACGCCTTCGATTTTTCGAAAAGCCTTAGCATATTTTGACATCACATCCGGATTTCTACAATAAACCTTTACGGCTTTCACGGGTTTTCCAAAAAACTTGCGTTCAACAACCTCAAGCCTCTCCACAAGAGGATAATGCGCCTTCTCAACTTCCTTAACAACTTTATCCACATCTACACTTTCTTCGATAACAATGTAAAAGTAGTCAAGAAAATTTCTGTCAATAACGAGAATGCGCTTTCCAGATTCGTCTATGCCCCAAAGCCAAATTTCAGGCACATCATTCTTCACTTCATAATTCACGTCTAAAAGCCAAAACCGAGTTTTCATGGCATCTCGCCCTTCAAAATGAATATTTGAAGAAAAGTTTCTTTTAACACTTTTTAATAGTCACCAATGCGATTGTATAAATGAGCGTGAAAGAGGCTAAAAGGATTTGAAAATCTTGGAGATGAACTTGAAAAAGGGCATTGTGAAAGTGATTCCAGAAACGTTTGATGACTTATGGCACTTATACAACATAATCTACGAAAAAGACGAGGTTTACGCTCGCACATCAAGGGAAATAAAGCCAGAAGAAGGCGGATACGCCAGACCAAAAAGCGGCAAAAGGGTACCCGTTTTTTTAGGAGTTAGGGTTGAAAGCGTTAAATGGGATAAGCTTCTTGGCAGACTTAGGGTTCACGGAAAAATTTGCGAAGCCCCAGAAATAGTGCCAACAGGCGCCAGCCACACGCTCAACATTGCCTTAGACACACCAGTAACCATTGTGAAGAAAGAGTGGGCTAAACATCATCTTGAGAGGTTGGAGTGGGCATGCGAAACCCTAGAAAAACCGGTGATAATCATTGCCATAGATGATGATGGGTATGCCATAGCCACAACAGCCCAATACGGCGTAGAAGTAAAAGCAGAAGAAAGCATAAGGCTTCCGGGAAAGCTTGAAGCAGAGAAAAGAGCCAACGCAACAAAAGAATACCTCACAAAAGCACTAAACAGTCTACGCCAAATTTGGGCTGCAACTCAAGGCCCAATAGCAATTATTGGAGTTGGCTTTGTAAAAAACGATTTTGCAAAATTTGTAGAAAACGAAGCTCCAGACATAGCCAAAAAGGTTGTGGATGTCAAAAGCGTCAACAACGGTGGTGTGGCTGGAATATATGAAGCCTTACGTTCGGGCGTGCTATTAAAGGCTATGAAGCAACAGCGAATCATCAAAGAAACAGAACTGGTGGAGGAAATTCTGAAAAGAATTGGAAAAGGCGAAGCAAATGTTGCTTATGGGTTTGATGAAGTTAAGAAAGCCGCCGAGTTAGGCGCTGTCGAAAAACTTGTCTTAACGGATGTCATGTTGCGTGAAGCTTCAGACGAAAAAAGGCTAATCATAGAAGATTTAATGAAGAAAGTTGAAAGGAAAGGCGGAAACATAACCGTTATAAGCACGGAACATGAGGCTGGCATAAAGCTTACAGCTTTGGGTGGAATAGCAGCCTTACTACGCTTTGCATTACACCAGCATTAAGCTTATACGATTTTTAACCTTCTGCGAACCGCTGGATTTTGCTCCGCAAGCCTCTTTAAAACCATCTCAAAAGTTTCGCCATTTAAAACCTCTTTTTCAATGAAGACCCCGGTTCTACCAACTTCATCCCTTCTTAAAAGGGCATGGACACGATCCAAAACGGTTTCAACAGATATCCCTAAAAGTTTAGCAACATGCTCTTCACAACCCACTATCGTGCTTTCCTTATGTCCTTCTTTTGTAGGTTCAATCAGCATTAACCGCTTATCCACTCCACAAACTCGCACGCCATCATTCAAATTTTTGATTGTGGCTTCGCCGCCGAAACGGTAGAACTCTCTTTCTACTTTACGCATTTTCATAAGAGGAAAAGAAACGCTGGTATTCTCGTCTATTTCAATGTAGGCTTTCATGGTGTATGCTGGTGTTGCCTGCACAACCAAACGCCTATTAGCATTTATTCCAGCCTTTTCCAAAGCAGACTCTACACTGAAAGAGGAAACTGGATAGGGTATGAAAACGTCTATGTCGCTTTTTTCGTTCACGTCGCCCCTTGCAATGCTCCCGTGAACAATGGATTCTAAATGAAAAACTGCTAAAGCCTCCATTATATGCAAGGCTTTGCGCCTAAAATTTTCGAGTAAACTCCAACGCTTAGCGTCATATACAACCTCTCGGTATTCCAAGCGTCTTTCGGGCTTTGTAGCCATGGTTTTGCTCCTTTTCAAAAGACTATTGTATTTGATTTATTTTTAGTAATTGGTGCAGATAAGAAAATGTGAAGCGCAAATGAGCCAAAATGCCATGCAATGCAGCATTTGCAAGCGTAGAGAAGCGTTTTTTTATAGGCAATACTCTGGAGAAAAACTATGCAAAAAATGTTTCATAGAATCCATTGAGGCGAAGGTTAAGGCAACCATCGCCAAGTATGAAATGCTTGAGTTTGATGATAGGATAGTTGTTGCTGTTTCTGGAGGAAAAGACAGCGTCAGTCTCCTCCACATCTTGGCAAAAATAGAGCGGGATTACCCAAAAGCTTCGCTTATGGCGGTTACCGTGGATGAAGGAATTAGTGGCTACCGTGACGAAGCATTAAAAATAGCAAGGGAAAACTGCAAAAAACTCGGAATAGAACATCACATAGTTTCATTCAAAGAACTTTATGGGTATAGGCTTGACGAGATTGTCAAGAAGTTGAAAGAGAAAGGCAATTCAAGGCTGACACCGTGCGCATACTGCGGCGTAATGAGGAGAAAGGCATTAAACATAGCCGCAAGAAAACTGGAAGCAGACAAAATTGCAACAGCCCACACATTAGACGATGAAACCCAAACAATTCTCCTAAACATTTTTCATGGCGATGTTTTACGCATAGCAAGAGAAAAACCTGTAACAGATGAGGCTCATCCAAAACTTGTGCAGAAGGTGAAGCCCTTCTGCGAAATTCCAGAAAAGGAAACAGCCCTTTATGCTTATGTCAAAAAAATAAAGTTTCAAAGTATGCCGTGCCCATACGCTTCAGAAGCCTTGAGAAACGACATTCGCACAATGCTAAACCGCATGGAGGAAAGGCATACTGGAATAAAATTCACAATTTTCAAATCCATAGACAGAATTCGTCCAGCACTAGGAAAAATTGCTAAAAGGGAAGGCTTGAAGGAGTGCAGCGAATGTGGAGAACCAACTACAGGAAGGTTATGCAAAACTTGTCAAATGCTTAAGGAAATCGGCTAAGCATAGCCTAACCGATATTCATATAAAGAAGAAGATTTGAACACAAAAGCATATGAATGATTTAATTGCCACATTGGTTTCAGTTACAACAGTCAGCCTCATGTCATTGACAGGAATTGTTTTCATAGGCTTAAAGGAAAACTTGTTAAAACGTGTCTTAATGGTTTTTGTAGGCTTCTCTTCGGGAACCCTTTTAGGAAGCGCATTTTTGGATTTGTTGCCGGAAGCCATAAATTCAGAATTTGGAGAAGCAGCTTTCTATTACGTTATAATAGGGATAGTTTCCTTTTTCGCCTTAGAAAAGTTTCTTTATTGGCGCCACTGCCACGAAGAAGAATGCCCAGTCCACATGTTTGTATACCTGAACTTAGTTGGTGATGGAATTCACAATTTCATTGATGGAATGATAATCGCAGCAACCTACATCCTTTCCTTCGCAAGCGGCAATTACCACTTAGGTTTCGCAACTACGCTAGCAGTAATTTTCCATGAAATCCCGCAAGAAATTGGAGACTTTGGAGTTCTAATCTATGGCGGTCTCACAAAGAAGAAGGCTTTAACCTACAATTTCATTTCCGCAATAACTGCAATTCTGGGCGCCATCACAACATACATCCTCACATACATAGAAAGCATGACAACCTTTCTCGTGGCTTTCGCCGCTGGCGGTTTCATATACATTGCAGCAACAGACCTCATGCCAGAACTTCACAAAAGAACTCGTGCGGGCACCGCGATTACCCAGTTTCTAACAATAATTTTGGGAATTGGGCTTATGGCTTACCTAAAAACCATTACTGGAGCTTAGCACTCTTCTGTTTTAGCATGGCATCCCTTTTCAATTTACGCAGAATCGTAGACGCTTCATCAGCATCGCTTGCTGAGGCTACTTTCTTCGCCTTTTCTAAGAAAATTGTGGCGTCACAGTATGGACATGTCCTTGTTTTCTGTTCAGCCTTAGCCAACAAAAAACCACCACACTTGTGGCAGACAACTATTAGGAAAGATTTCATGGTTTCTCCTATCCGAAAACCTTTTCCATACACAACTAAATAACCCTTAATACTAGAGGAGGAGAAATGAGCACAGAAGAAGGCGAAGAGAAAAAGCCAATATCTCCATTAATGGAATTAGCCATACAATATTTTAAAAAAGACGGTTACAAAGTGGAACAAGAAAACACCACGCTTGAGGGTTACAGTGGAATTTTGAGAAAATTTGATTTAATAGTTCAGAAAGGGCGCACAACCCAGGGAGTTTGGGTAAAAGATTGGAAAAGAACAATAGGAATAAACGTCATAATCAATTTGGATAAGGCTTCAGAAGATGTGGGGCTTTCTAATCCAATAATAATAGGAGAACAATTCAGCGATCACGCAAAAGCTTACGCAAACAGAAGAAAAATCATTTTACTAACAAGAAGGCAAGTGTCTCCAAAAATTAGGTAAAATTTAAATTTTTAAAAATTCACCCAACAAACCTTCCCTTTCTAGCTTGCCAAGCCAATCCACAACACCCACACGACATTTTCCATGACCAATTAGAATGTTTAAAATTTCGTTAACAACTTCTTCTACACTCTTTCCGCTAACGTTTAACTCGCAAACCTTCCCTTTCCCGTGAACCTTTAAGGCGTCAACCAAACAAACATCAAGAATTTCGGAAGCCAAATTCTCCCACAACTTACGCCCAGAAAAACCAGCCTTTTCCATAAACCCCTTTAATTCTACAGGGTCACGTCTTAAAACAAAAACATAAGTCACAAGTTTTTTGGGAACAACACTTACAGCATAATGTCCATCAATAATCACATCCTCCTTATCGCATTTTGTTATGATTTCTCTGATTTTGTGCATCATTCGCCTTTCATCAACAATGATAGAGTTTCTCTCCATGTCTTTGCCAGAAACAAGATTTTCCCGTAAGGCTAATTCAGTTAAATTTACGTAAAAAGCATCAAGCTTGAGGCATAAAAGCTGCGCCACAGAAGATTTTCCAACACATGGTGTCCCAGTCAACAGAATAACCCGTTTAAACATTAAACCGACATCCACCAACATTTATAGTAAAAGCCTTACAGCAAAATAAGGTTTCCAAAATTCTTATTGCTAACGCTTACATCAAATATATTTTGGGCTGGCGAAGTTGGCGGGTGGCTTTCGAGCCTCAAAGGAGGCTTGAGGAAACTCCGCCCACAAGTAGAATTGCAACACCCGCAAGGGTGTAAGGCGAGAGCCTTGGCAACGGAGCAGAAACGAAACGTCCATCCAGCAGTTGCCAATGATACATGCTAAGTTGTTGAGAATGCTGGATGCGAAGCGGTGAAACGGCCGCCCTGCAAGTGGAAAGGGCAAACAGACGCCTGTGAGGAATCTACCCAGAGGCGCGGGTAGCCCGATTAGTCGAATGCCACCTAAAACGAAAGGCGGGTTACAGCCAACATCGCCAGCCTTTTCCTCATTTGCTTGCTAAACCTTTTTATAAGCGTGTTACGTTTGGTGTCACTGTCACATTAATTCATGTAATTAACGAGGCTTCTGAAAGCTTTTGGAAAATGCATGAAAAATTTTGTGGCAGGAGATGAAAAACATGCAAAAACAATACTTTAGAGAGTTACCGTTAAGTATGGAAGTCATGAAAGGAATCGAAGAGCTTGGCTTTAGTAATCTCTTCCCAATTCAAGCCCAAGCCATAATCCCATTATTGGAAGGCAAAGACGTTATTGGACAAGCACAGACTGGAACGGGAAAAACCGCTGCCTTTGGTATTCCAATGATTGAAAGATTAAACCCAGAAGTCAATGATGTTCAAGGTTTAGTTTTAGTGCCAACCCGTGAACTTGCAGTCCAAGTTGCAGAACACATTAGCCAATTTGGAAAATACACAAAACTGAAAGTCTTACCAGTTTACGGAGGAGAACCCATTGGAAAACAAATACGTGCGCTTAAAAGTGGAGCCCAAATTGTCGTTGGTACGCCAGGCCGCATCATTGACTTGCTTGAAAGGCGTGTCCTAAATTTGGCGTGGGTAAAAGTTGTTGTTCTCGACGAAGCGGATAGGATGTTGGACATGGGTTTCATAGACGATATTACACGCATACTTTCAAAAGTGCCGTCAAACAGGCAGACAAGCCTTTTCTCAGCGACAATAGACCAGACAGTAATGAAAATATGCAGTAGATACCTTAGGAATCCTGAAAAGATACTTGTAAGCAAAGACGAAATCGCCCTTTCACAAATAACCCAATATTACATGGTTGTAAACCCCCACAACAAATTCGAAATTCTATGCAACATTCTGGACGAGAACCATATAGAAAGAGCCATAATATTCTGTAAGACTCGAGTGGGAACAAGCATGCTCGCAGATAAGCTGAGAAAAAGGGGGTATGACGCAAAACCACTGCACGCTGGTTTCACTCAACCCCAAAGAGATTTTGTTACAAACTCTTTCAGAAAGGGAAAGCTAAAATTACTTGTTGCAACGGATGTTGCCGCGAGAGGTTTAGACATTCAAGGAATAACACACATAATTAACTACGATGTTCCATTAGATGCCCTCGTCTATTTTCATAGGATAGGCAGAACCGCTAGAAAGGGACATGGGGGGACAGCCATAACCCTCGTAGGCTACGGTGAACTCATAAACTTTAACAACATAAAAGCCCTCACAAAAACAACAATAGAAGAAATAACATGAAATGCTTCTTCCCATAACCATAATAGGCAGAACATACATTCTTACATGAGGTTAAGAGCCAATGCCTAAAGACCCTGTCTGCGGAATAATTCTTGACGAAAGGACAGCTAAATTCAAAATTACTTATGAAGGTGAAACTTACTATTTTTGCTCGTTAACATGCAAGAAAAAATTCAAAAGACACCCAACCAAGTTTGTTAAGTAACCTTTTCAATCGTCTTTATAAGCAAGGTTGAAGATTATGTATCAGTAACGTTCTACCATTGAACATGCGCGTAAATAAGGCAACGTTACATGCAACAAATAACATAAAAAGGAGTGAAAAAGATGACGGAAAATAGGGATGTTATCTTCATTGGAAACAAACCCCCCATGGCCTATGTCTTAGCCATTATCACAAGCCTTTCCGCAAGCAACGCCAAAGAAATAACACTGAAAGCCCGTGGACAAGCAATTACTACGGCAGTTGATGCAGCTGAAATAGCAAGAAGACGCTTCATGAAAGATTTGCAAATAAGCAAGGTATCCATAGGCACAGAGGAAATGCCACCGAGAGAGGGTGAAAATAGGTCAAGGATGGTTTCGACAATGGAGATAACGCTTAAAAAAGAGTAGGAAAAATGCGAAACAAAACATCACCCAGCGAATACCTCGCTTTTCTTTCCATAAAATATGAGGTTGACCCTGACAAGCTTTTCCATGCAATAGTCTCAACAAGCGAAACTGGAAAATCCGCGTGCGGAAACCTCTTAGTTGAATGCCGTGGTAAACAAAAGAACAGGATTATCCTTTTAATAACAAAAGGCGAAAAAGTTGTGGCTCAGTTCCCGATTCCTCAAGAATTTGTAATGGAAAAGAAAAACCCAATAAAAGACGTAAGAAAAACAAACCTGTTCCGCGGATACGCTATCATAAAAGACGCTAAGCCGCATTCTTTTCAGATAGGAGATTTAAGGATAGGAATGAAAAAAGTTAATGTGAAGGCGAAGGTTCTTGAAATCGCGAAACCCATCCTTGTTTTTACAAGATTTGGAAACTATGCTAGTGTAGCCAACGCTTTGATAGCAGATGAGACGGGAGAAATTAAACTATGCTTGTGGAACGAACAGATAGACTCCATATCCATAGGAGACACTGTTCAAATTGAGAATGCAAACACATCCGCCTTTAGAGGTGAGAAACAATTAAGAATTGGAAGAAAGGGTATTCTCCGCAACATGAGAATTTGATATAAACAAAACATAAAATCTCCTTTGCCGCTTTTCTGTAAACTTCAAAGTCACATCCCAAAAACTAAAGACGGGTTACGGCCAACATCGCCAGCCATATAGAGAAATGGATAAAGTTTTAAGGTTTTAATGAATTACAAATTTTATTGTGTACGAAATTTCAGAGCCTTTACATTTATATTTAGTGAAAAATCTTAGAGGAATAGTTTACTTTTCAATAACTGTTTCTGTAAAAGAAGAGTTTGATTGGCTTAAAAGAAAATTTAAATACAGAGAACTTGGAATTTCCGAAAGTTTAGGACTTAAGCAGACATGGAAGAAACTTTTGACCTTACCAAAAATCGAGGAAAACCCAGCGCTGGATTCGCTTCTTCAAGCTTCAAAATTCATTTGTCCCTTAATAGTTTTGAAGGAAGAAAGTCTAAAAGATTTGGGAAATGTCATAATCGCTAGCCTCAAAACTAAAGAGAAACTTAGCGACAAAGAATTGAAATTTAATTTAAGGTTGGTGAATTATTCTATAACGGATTTTTATTTAAAATCTATAGAACTCGCATTACAGTCTGATATGGAAGGAAGAAGGAAGCTTGCGGAAAAGGATATGAAAAGATTCTGGAGAATTAAAGCCAACACAGACGGAAAAACATTGATTGCGTATGCAGACCCACTTCTACTCAAAGAAAGCTTGCAAAATGAAACCCGAATGAGCCTTGTTCCATGCTTAATCCTTGATTTAAGCTGAACTTGGGTAATTAAAAATTTTTCTTGCTGTTTTTCTGTAAATTTCGAAGTCACGACTTGAAAACAAAACAAACACTACCCTGTCGAGATTATCCTCCTTTTCCAAAAATTCCTTAACCGTTGATATGGCTATTTCGCTCGCTTCTTCAATAGGATAGCCATAGGCGCCTGTGCTTATGGCTGGAAATGCAATAGTTTTCAGTCCCTTGGAGACAGCTAATTTTAGCGAGTTGCTGTAGGCTTCAGCTAAAAGTTGTGGCTCACCACTTGAGCCTCCACGCCATATGGGCCCAACAGTGTGGATAACGTATTTAGCCTTTAAGTTTCCGCCTGAAGTGATGACAGCCTTTCCTGTTGGTAATCCATTTGGATATTCTGTGGCTCTTATGCGCTTGCATTCTTCAAGGATTTTTGGTCCGCCTTTGCGGTGGATTGCTCCGTCTACGCCTCCGCCGCCCATGAGAGATGGATTGGCAGCGTTCACTATTGCATCAGTGTCCATTTCTGTTATGTCGCCTTGAACTAAAACGATTTTTGCCTTACCAACCTTAAATTCCATACCACTCATCTCCCTTTTTCACCTCACACATCCCTAAAGTAACGCTGAAATAATAAACCATACTCCAAACCCCATCAAAACTAGAAAACAAAAACCAAAAACAATTTCATGTACCCTTCTTGTCCAAAAACGTCTCGATTTAAAAACTGTAAGCGAAACAAAAATGTTCCAGACGAGGTCACAGAACCAATGGATTATAGCGAATAGTAAAAAGCCAACAAACCCAAAGAACGAAGCGTTCATAATTAAAAAAGCTCCAATAGTAGCCCACCAAAAAAGGAAATAGGGATTACCAGCTGTGGCAAGAATCCCAGAAACAATGGAGCCATACTTGAAATAAGAAGATTCCTTTTCCATTTCTTTTCGAGTTTTCAGCATATTCAACCCCAAGTAAACCATTAACGCTCCACCCACAAGACCTATAACTTTCTGCGCAGGCGGTGAAGCGAAAACCCAAGCAAAACCGAAGTAAATGAGAAACATTATGGGGAATTCCACAACTCCATGACCAATGGATATGAGAAATCCAGCATTCTTTTCTTTGCTAGCCTTTGCAATAGTTACAGCAAACAAGGGACCAGGCGACATAACTCCAGATAAGGAGACTAAAATTACTGAAATTAGAAAAAGGTAGAAATCCGTAATCATTTCCATAAAACTTCACTAAGCGCATATGCCTTATTTACCGTTTTAGGGAAAGAAGTTTATCCTCAGCAGCTGCCAATCCAGCTCCAAGTTTGAAATTGTACCCTAAACTTTTCAAAGACACTTCGATAGCTGCTATTGTAGAGAATATATCGTTTTGACTTACATTTCCCATGTGCCCTACTCTGAAGCCTTTCCCCTTTAAGGGTCCCAAGGTGGAAGCAACAACAATTCCGCGCTTTTTCATTTCGCTTCTAAATTTTACATCATCAATATTTTCTGGATAGTAGACAGCGGTAACGGTGTCAGCCGTGTGTCTCCTATCTGCCACCAATTTCAGGTTTAAGGCGTCCATTGCAGCCCTAAAAGCCTCAGCCAAAACATGATGCCTTCTAAACCGCTCACTTAACCCTTCATCAAGCAAAATTTTTAATGCTTCAGAAAGGGCATAAATCATGTTAACTGGTGGTGTTGCAAAATATTGCGATGGGTCCCGCATAACTGGAAGCCAGTTTAGGAAGCTTCCATAACAAACGCTTGCTGGATTTTTCCGCTTTTCGACATATGCCAAAGCTTTGTCGCTTACTGAAAGCAGGGCTAAGCCTGGCGGAACCCCTATGCATTTCTGCGAACCAGAGGCGCAAACGTCTATGTTCCACTCGTCAACCCGAACCTCCATTCCGCCTAAAGAACAGACAGTATCCACTATATAGAAGGCATCACTGTTTTCTCTAACAATTTCGCCTATTTCCATAATTGGGTTTACAACACCAGTAGATGTTTCCACGTGAGTAACAGTAACCGCCTTGTAAGTGTCCTCTTTTAAAGCATTCCTAACAATCTCTGGCTTTATCGCCTCACCCCATGGCACTTCCAAAACTTTTGCCTCCGCTCCATAAGCCCTTGAAATTTTAACGAAATACTCGCCAAAATAACCAGCAACCAAATTTAAGATTTTGTCTCCAGACTCTATCAAGTTGGCTATGGCCATCTCTAAGGCTAAGGTTCCAGAACCAGCAATTACGAAAACCTCGTTTTTCGTCATGAAAACCCTTTTTAGGTTGTTGAGGGTTTCTTTGAAGATTTCAACAAATTCTGGGCTTGTGTGGGATAGGGGTGGTTTGCTTAGGGCTCTTAAAACTTTTGGGTCAACGTTTGTTGGACCAGGAATCATAAGAAGCTCTCTTTCACCCATTTTGTGGTTAACCTCCCGTATGGCAACCAATACAGCTATATTCATGTTTACTTTTAAATTGTGCGGAAGGATTTTCTTGTCTGCTAAGGCTGAAGGATTAGGATTTTGGCGGAAAATCAAAGACTTCATCATTGGAGCAACAGTGTATGATGCCATCAAAGAACTTGAAGAGAGGAAGTTACTTGCTGAGTATGGGTTAATGTTGGCTGTGTTAGGAGACTTGTTTGGATATCCAGTGGGAGGCTACTATCGTTTCAAACTGCTCCCTTTTTGGTTTCTTAAACTTTCAAATTGGACTAGGTATATGCTTCAGGAAGTTGATATTACGGAAAAATTAAAAGAACATTAGGGTAAGCTTTATTTTAGGTTATGTATTAGTCTTTTGATGTGAGAAACTATGAGCAAAGAAAAGAAGGGCGAATCAGAGGCAAAGAAAGCTGTTAAAGAGCTTGTTTATGGCATGGCTATGCATGATATGGTAAGATATGCCCTAAAAACTAGGATGTACTTAGAGCATCTTTTTATGCTAATCACATTGGGGGATATGCTTGGCATTCCACTGCTTCCACCCTATTATTCTTTGAAACTTCTTCCCTATGCTGTTCCAAACATAAAATCTTGGCAGAGAAGGCTTTTTAAGGAAAGGGACTTTACAGACTCACTTTATTAAAACGTTAAAAGAGGAGAGCTACGATGCCTGAAACAATGAAAGAATTTTTTGAGAGGAGACCCGAACTGAACTGTGTTATTTTTGCTGGGAAAGGGGGACTTGGCAAGACAACTTTTAGTGCTGCAACTTCCTACTGGTTGGCTGAACATGGCAAAAGAGCCTTATGCTTTAGCACAGACCCTCAAGCCTCTCTTAGCGACATATTTGAACGTGACATTTACGGAAAAGGTATACAAGCTTTTGCTCCAAATCTCCACGTGCTTGAGATAGATGCTGACAAAAGGGTTAATGACTATTTAGAAAGTGTCAGAAAGAAAATAATGGATATGTATAATCTGGAAGAACTCCC
This sequence comes from Bathyarchaeia archaeon, assembly GCA_038883795.1. Lineage (GTDB taxonomy): Archaea > Thermoproteota > Bathyarchaeia > Bathyarchaeales > Bathycorpusculaceae > JASEJA01. The sequence goes on along the minus strand of JAVZLK010000003.1, from coordinate 17,952 downwards.
AAAAGAAATTGATGAGTATATTAAGTCTGCTGCCTCTGAACCAGCCATGCACGAATCTGCAACATATGATGCTATGGCTGAGTTAATGGCGAAAAGGGAATATGACTATTACATTTTTGACATGCCTCCATTTGGTCACGGTATTCGTATGGTTAGTATGGCGCTTATACTGGATGCTTGGATAGACAAAATTACCGAAGCACGAATGAAAGCTAAGGAATATGATGAGGCAATGGCTGCGCTTAGAGGGCGGACAGAGGCGGAAAGGGAAGATGTTATACTTAAGGATTTGACGGAAATAAGAGAAAAACTCGACTTTTTCAGCAGTGTCTTAACAGACTCTAAAAGAACAGCTTTCTTTATGGTTCTAATTCCTGAGAATATGGCGATTTTAGATACTGAAAGGGCGCTTAAAATGTTTGAGGCTATGAAGCTGAACTTAAGTGGAATAATTGTAAATCAAGTTTATCCTCCGGAACTTCTTAAAAAGAAGGATTTAAGCGAATTTTTAAAAAATAGGATTGAGATGCAGCAGAGGTACATGAAGGTTATTTGGGAAAAATTTGAGCCATATATTAGAGCGGTTGTTCCAATGTACGATAGGGAGCCTAAAGGCTTAAAGATGATAGCTAAGGTTGCTGAAGATTTATTTGGTTGGAAGCATGAGAGGTGACATTCATGGGTGAAAACTTTATCGACTTTATCCAGTCAAAGCCAAACTTAAAGTTCATGTTTACCGGCGGCAAAGGAGGAGTTGGCAAAACCATCTGCGCTGCTGGCATCGCCTATCATTTCGCAGAGAAGGGTGAAAAAACCCTTCTTGTATCATTGAATCCTGTCCACTCCTTATCAAGCGTTTTCGGCCAAGAACTCTGGGGCGGTCAAATAAAACCAGTTAAAGGCATTAATAATCTATGGGCTTGCGAAGTGGACATCTCGGAAACCGTGAATAAGTATAGGGAGCAAATTGCCCGTAGGCTTAGAGAATTTATGAAGTGGGCCGACATACCCATCAACCCAGACCCGTTTATAGAGGTTGCCACAACAAATCCAGCCTTTGAAGAATCAGCAATGTTTGATGACATGGTTGACATTATGATTAAGCAGGGCGAAGAATATGACAGAATAGTTTTTGACTGCGCTGCAGTAGCCAACGCTGTTAGGCTTTTAGGACTAAGCAAAATCTATGGTTTATGGCTTAGTAGAATGATCAAGAGCAGAGAGGAGGCTCTATCGCTTAGGGTGAAGCTTTCCTTCAGAAAGGATAAGATCATGGAGGAAGTCAAGAAAGACCCTATGCTGGCCGATTTGTTAAGCATGAATCAGAGGATGAAAAGTGCCAGAATTCTGCTAAGCGATAGTGAAAAGACAGCCTTTTTCTTCGTTACAATTCCATTAGCCTTACCTATAGCTGTTGTTAAGAGATTCATTAATATGGTTGAAGCATTTGACATCCCTGTTGGCGGAGTATTTGTTAACATGGTTATGCCAGAAAGCGTTGTTAAGGGTTCGGGAGTAACGGACTACCTAACAAACAAGTTTAAGGAACAGCAAGGATACATGCGGATTATCCATAAGGATTTAGGCGAACTTGTTAGAGCCTACATACCGATGTTTCCAACAGAAGTAACTGGACTTGACATGATTAAAAAGGTGTCTGATGCGCTGGTTTCAGGAGAATTACCAGTTTAAAAGAAAAGAAAAGAAGGGGATTATTGGGATTCTTTTCTGGCTTTCCAAGCTTTGGACAGGGCCCTAAAACTATCATGTGCTACTATTATTCCTAATATGAATAATACTATTGCTATAATTCCGAATATAGCATTAAATGCCAGTTGAACTTCTGGGCCTGGTGCGGTGATACCGGGATACACTGTCCATATGTATTTTCCTCTGCTTATTGCATCAAAGAATATTGCTGCTTCCCAAACCAATGCGGTAAGGCATGTTGCAGTCATAAATATGGCTGGGCCAAGATTATATTTTGTTGGCTTCTTTATATTTGCTAAGTAAACGGATACCAGAAGTAACGCTAAGCCAGCCATTAATTGGTTCGCTCCTCCAAATATTGTCCACAAGTTTGCCCAAGCCCCAGACCAAGCTAGTCCGAAGCTTATTGCGAGCCCTATTATGGAGGCTACGTATTTATTTCCTATAATGAGTCTTAGTGATGGACTTGGTGCTGTTATTTCAGTTATCGCAAGTCTGAAAAATCGAATAGCTAATTGGTTTATGGTGATGGCATATAACACTATAAATGATCCGTAAAATGTTATTAACAATGGATGATCCCATGTTGTCATAAAGAGTGGTGACACAGCCTTACTTGCTCCATAGGCGAATGCGGTGTGCGCTCCCCATGCATACCCTGCAGCTACCACTTCCGATCTAGTTATTGACATATAAGCTCCTAACGCTGTAAGGGCTAGAACTCCCTCCGTCAACATTGCTCCAGCACCTATAGGTAACGCATCTGTTTCAACGTCAAGTTGTCTAGCGCTGCCCGATGTGCTCACCAAGCTGTGCCAACCGGAAATTGCGCCGCATGCGATGCTAACAAATAATATGGGCCATATGGGTCCGGTGGTAAATCCGGGGTAATACCAATTTTCCGTCAACGGCGGAGGCCCGACACTTATACCAGTTATTGGAGATGCAAGTTCGCCTATCAGAAGCAATACTATGCCTATAAAGCATGGATAGAACGCCATATAGTTTGTTGGCTGTGCGAACCAAATTAACGGTAGGATAGCCGATATAAAGCATATAATGCTTGCTATGAAAATTCCTAGTTCGAAGCCGACTTTGAATGGGGCCACATAAGCGGACACGTATAGTCCGATTATCATAATTATAATTCCAATGATAGTTGATGCTATAATATGAACTTTCAATTTGTATAACAGAAGACCGCTTATGACTCCGGCTATGAATACGAACAGCGTAAACAGTAAAGCCCCCATATGTACGTTAAAGTGCATGCCAATCACATAATCAAAGGCTGAGACTATCGTGATTAGGTAGAATAGAAGGAAGCCCATTAGGCATGACCTGGCCCTTGGACTGATCAACTCATAGGTTAATGGTCCTAATGTTTTACCCTCATTCCTCACAGATGTAAATAAAGAGCCATAATCATGTATCCAGCCTATGAAGAAATTGCCAAAGAGAATCCATAACAATGCTGGAAGCCAACCGAAGACCAAAGCAACCCAAGGACCCACAATGGGAGCAGCTCCAGCGATGCCCTTAAACTGAAAGCCATATAGGACGTATTTGCTCGATGGGAAAAACTCTACTCCGTCCATATACATGTGCGCTGGTGTTGTAGCTTTTGGGTCTGGATTCCATATTTTTTTGTCGTAACGCTTGGCATAGAAGAAGTAAGCAATGAGGTAGACTATTAGCCCTAATAACACAAAGTACGCTGGATAGATTTCCATTTTTATACCTCAAAAGTTTTTTATTTATTCGCTTTAAACTTAAAACTTGCGGTGATTAATAATATTCGGACTCTCAAGTTATGTTTCTCCTTAAATGGGAGGATAAAAAGTAAAATGCCAGAATTGGAAATATACATAATAATAATCTTAGCTTTAGCATTTACAGCCGCTTATTCTATTGGAAGCAGATACAACTACAAAATTCAGAAGAAAATATGGAAGACACTTTCAGAAGAGATAAAGCCATATTCTAAAAAAGTTGCTTTCCAAGGATTAGGATCTAGCGGTTTCAAAATCGCTTGTAAACCAGCAAAAAACCAGCTTAAAAAACTTGAAATCTCGATAATTTTAATGAGCAGAGAAATACCTCTCTATTATTTAATCTCAAAATACATGGGAAAACACGACACCATCGTGATAAAGTCAAATTTTGAAATTGTCCCAAATTTTTCACTAGAAATTGTTAAAAAGGGAACAAAAATACATAGAGAATTAGTTCAAAAATCAAATTATAAGGAGCTTCAGCACGAGAAGCTTTCAGAACACTTCTTTCTAGCTGGTTCAAATCCGGATAGAGCATTAGAGTTTCTATCCGACAGAAATTTTGTCCGAGAGATTGTCAAGCTTGACAGCGAAATAGATAGATTATCCATAACAGGCGAAGAACCACACTTGCTCTTATCTTGCTCTATGAAAGAAAATGTTATTCATCAACTCCTTAGTCTCGCTTCTGCATGTGGAAATGCTCTGGAGCAAATTAGAAGTGGCATGTAAGGGAGGATAATATAGAGAGCATTTTCTCCTTGTCTTCCATGAAATTTCCAATATGACTGCTTGAAATTCTGAAAAGCATAAGCCTTTTTGTAGCATCACAGTAAGTTGCATACTCCAAATGGGCGAGAACCACTTTTTCTCGTTTCAAAAACATCTTTTTTTGACTAACCCAGGTAGCATATTGCGCTTCATGACCGTTAGTATGTAATTTTTTCATTTCAACATGTTCGCTTTCCCTAACAAGTTTATCAAATCTTTTCCGGATGATTTCCAAAGCCTTCTCATGGTCAAAGAGTTCTTTAACTTCTAGAAAGAGGGGATACGCATGATTTTTTTGCTCATCAACTAGGATAGCGTGAATAAAGCCCGAAGTTATCCACCTAAATCCATTTCCAACAATTTCCCTTCCCAAAGCATTACATTCAGGCGACATAGACGTCTTAAGGAGACTCCAAGATTCTGGTAATTTGAGAAAAACAAATACTCCACGACCAAGAAGTGGATTAGCAGCAGCCAAAACAGCTTCGCACCCTTCCCCGTTCTCAACATCATTCATACTAAATGAATCTCTCCTGCAATTTTATAATGTCACCCCTCTCTTTTGCCTTTGCGTAGCTTTCAAGCTTATCCCTGTTTATTTCGATGAACGTGTGTCCCCACTTAAATATGGATAAAAGCTTAACGGCTTCCTCTTTGAACCCAGCTATGTATAAGGCTCCAGCCAAAGCCTCAACAGTACTCAGTTGAGTTGGCTTGCCAAAGTTGACTGGGTTGCCAGCAACCAAAACTGGTAGGCAACGGGCGGTTCCCCTCACATGTTTTGACAAAACTTTTTGGGCGTGTTCCCAGCTGCAATCTAAGGCGGCTAATCCAAATTTTTCTATGCGTTGTCTATCTGCTGGAGAAAAGGCTATTTCAGAAAAGGGATTAAGAACAACAGCCCTTTTCGGCAAGAACTTTATGTGATTCACAATGCGAATTAGCCCGTGACGTTTAAGTTTTAAGGCTGTACACTTTTTGGGGTCGCATTGTCCAGCGTGATAGACAACAATTCTAACTCTTTCTTGCACTTTTTTGGCGCACCTTCAAATGGCTCATGGGATCATCTAAAACTTTTGGAATCCACCGCAGCAAATCAGTAGAAACCATATGATAGCCTTTCTTTTCATAAACAAAGTCTCCAGCAGCACCATTAACAAAGGCTCCGGCAACAGCAGCTTCAAACGGATCGCACTGCTGGGATAAGAAGGCGCCAACAATTCCTGAAAGCACATCTCCTGTTCCGCCAACAGTCATGCCCGGATTTCCAGTAAAGTTGAGTTTGAAGCGTTTTTCGTCGCAGATTATGTCCACCGGTCCTTTCAATAGTATTACTGCGCCCAATTCTTCCGCTGTTTTCTGCACTTCATAAACCCTTTCCTTCAAACTTTCTGGAAGCTTCTTCCTTGTGAGTGTGGCATATTCGCCAGCGTGGGGCGTTAAAACTAAAGGCACATTTAACTTTCTCTTAAATTCTGAAAAAGCCTTAAGCCCATCTGCATCCAAAAGCAAAGGTTTCCCAGCCATTTCCACAGCCTCGACCACAGCTTTTACCGCTTCTCTCGTTTCCACATGCAACCCAAGACCCGGCCCCAAAACGACTGCGTTGGATATTTCTATGTAAGTTTTCAACACGGGTATATTGCTTATGTTTAGGTGCTTTCCCTCAAGCTTTATGGTGATTAAATCTGGTGAAATGGAAGAAATGTTATAAGCAGTTTTCTCCGGCGCAGCAATATAAGCTAAATCTACACCAGTCCGTAGAGCAGCCAAAGCCACGAATGCGGGAGCTCCTGAAAAGCTTTCGCTTCCACCAATCACGAGGAGGCGCCCAAAATCTCCTTTGTGAGATTCTGAAGGGCGGGGTTTGATGACCAATGAAACGTCTCCTGGTCCTGCAAAGTTTTCAAAATCCTTTGGTATCCCTATTTCTTTCACTTTTAATTCTCCAACGTACTCTTTTGCTTTTTCAAGTCCCTTCTTTGTTTTGTGAAAGGTTATTGTTAGGTTGGCTTTGACGGTTTCTCCTAAAACTTCTCCGGTGTCCGCGTCGATTCCTGTTGGCACGTCAACTGCAACTTTAAAGGCGTTCATAGTATTAATTTTTTGGACTAGTTGCAAAATGGGTGGTCTCAGTTTTCCCTTGGTGCCTATTCCAAGTAAGGCATCAACCACTATGTCCGCAGTTACTTCTGGTATGAGCACACTATCATAAACTTCGTAAATTGGAATTGTCTCCTTCAAAAATTGTAGGGCTTCCCAGTTTTTTAAGGCTGCTTGATCTGTTATTTCTTTGGCTTTTCCAGCGAGAATTACTGTGACTTTGAAGCCAAGCGAAGAAAGATGTCTAGCGGCAACAAAACCGTCGCCGCCATTTCCGCCTAATCCACAAAAAATTACGACGCTTTTTTCTGGTTGAAATCGTGAAGCAATCTCCAAAGCCACGTCATGCCCAGCATTTTCCATCAACTGAAGTCTGGAAACACCGAAATATTCACTATTTAATTCTAATGCCCGCATCTCTCGGCTTGTTATGGCATTTTCGCTTTTTTCCATCATACCAAAACCTAATAGTTTAATGCTTAAAATAGAAGATAAGCCTATCCATGCTATTCCGATTTTAGCAAAATATTTTAATGCATAAAGACAAAACATTAAGTGAGGAGGATTTCATGCCAACAGCCTTCGTGTTGATAAATACTGAGATAGGCTCAGAAGCAGATGTGCTAAAAGACCTGAAGAAAGTGGAGGGAGTGGACGAGGCTTTCGCTGTTTATGGCGTATACGACATCATTGCAAGGGTTAGGGCAGAAACCATGGACAAACTTAAGGAAATTGTAACTTGGCGGATAAGAAGACTTGATAAGGTTAGGTCAACTTTAACAATGATTGTTGTGGAAGAGTCAAAATAACAAAAAATTCCTCTTTTTTATTTACATAAACCTCTTTATTCATCAAGAACGGGACACCATAAATGACAAAACAAACCATGCACATAGGATTGGACGATACAGACTCCATAAGAAAAGGATGCACAACCTACATTGTCGCCCTCTTAGTGGAAAAACTACAAAAATTGAATATCACTTTTATTGATTACCCAAACTTGATTAGGTTAAATCCCAATGTTCCATGGAAAACAAGGGGAAACGGAGCCCTCTGCTTAAGAATACAATATGATGAAAATTTTGAGGAAGAAATTAAGGAATTAACGATAAGCATGGTGGAAGAGAATGCAGATTTAGAGTTTAAAGGCACAGACCCAGGCATAGTCTTCTTTAAAGGGGCTCGAATACCAAAAGAGGTCAAAATTTTTGCTAAGAATACAATCACTGGAATTGTAAGCCTAAAAGAGGCCATAAAAACTCTGAAAAAGTTTGGGGCGGAAGCTGTTGGCTTCAAAAAAGGTAGAGGCATAATTGGCGGTTTAGCAGCTGTTGGCGAAACCCTTAACCGAGACCACACTTATGAGATACTTGCATATCGTGTTCCAGAAAATTATGGCTCAAAAAGGAAGGTGGATGAGGCTTCAATTTTTGAAATGGATGAGGCTACAGCGCCGTACACGTTTAACAATGTTGACCAAGAAAAGCGCAGAGTAATCATTACGCCAAGGGGACCAGACCCCATTCTTTTTGGGATTAGAGGAGAAACTCCAGAAATTGTGAAGAAAGCTTTCACTATGGTTAAACCTCTCGAGCCCGTTGAGCGATGGGTTATCTTCCGTACAAATCAAGGAACAGACGCACATTTAAAAAGGGTTGCAAAATTAAGCGAAGTTAAGCCTTACCATCCAGTCATAGCCAGAGGAACCGTGGCAACGAATCCAAAAATGATTCCCCGAAGACACGTGATTTTCTCAATTAAGGACGATACCGCTCAAGTGGATTGCGCAGCCTACGAACCAACGGGTGCTCTTCGCCATGTTGCAATGAAGTTGTTGGTTGGGGATTACGTTGAAGTTTACGGCGGTGTAAGGGCACCATCAAAGAAGAATCCGTTGACTATAAACCTTGAAAAAATTCGGCTGTTAAAGTTGGCGCCAAAAATTGTTTATCGGAATCCGTTGTGTACTAAATGTGGAAAACGATTGAAATCCATGGGGAAGGATAAGGGTTTTAAATGTGAAAAGTGCGGTTCTAGATATACTAGTATTGGAAAAGTTGAGGTTGAAATGAAACGGGAAATAAGAAAGGGACTTTACATAACATCAACTAGGTCCCAGAGGCATTTAACAAAGCCTTTTAGGCGTTATGGAATGGAAAAACGCAAAATGAATGGAAAGCTAATTGATGGTTGGCATTTTCCTTAATTTTTTCTCTCCTCATTCGCTTTGAAGATTTCGCACAGCATTTGGTAAAGCTCATCGCCGCCCTCCACTCTTGAAAACAGGTCTTTTTCGGCTTTTAGCAGTCGTCCCATGGTTTGATAGATTCTTCTCCATTCCAGTTCTTGCCACATCATGCGGTAATGTTTCTGTTCAATCCATGCCCTAAAAATTAAGACGGCAAACATGCCTAACGTCACTATAAGATTTAATATGTAAAGATCCAGCAAATCCTTTTCACCTCCTTTATGCTGATGCCCCCTTTCCATTTTAGTAGCAAAATACATTTAAATCAAACTTACGATAGCACTTCAAAAGAGAGATATCCTATGAGCGAAATAATTTCACCGCTTGCATATCAGTTGGGGTTAGGCGGCATTGGTGGTTTCATAGTTGGATATGCTGTAAAAAAGCTAAGCAAGCTCATAGCCATTTTAATAGGCTTGTTCATAATAGCGCTAATCTATCTGAGCACCCAAGGAATATTAAGCATAAATTATGAAAGGCTTTTTGATTCTTTAAAAAATGCTTTGGGATTGTTGGGTCAAGCAGCAGAATGGTTTATTGGCTTAATATCTCTACTTCCCTTCATTGGAAGTTTTGTGGTTGGTTTTCTATTGGGCTTTAAGCTTGGATAGTGAAATAGTTTAAATTTGTGAAGTCATTTAATCCATTGGAACTTAAAATTATAGAGTTTATCGGAGTGTCTTAAAATTTGGAGAAAAAGTTTCCAGCAGAGGAGTACAGCCTTCCATTCTTTAAGGAAATGGGTTATGTTAGGAAGCTTTGTCCAAAATGTGGAGATTATTTTTGGACGCAAAATCCAGAGCAGGAAACTTGTGGAGAAGCAAGAAGAGAAGGTTGCGCCGTTTACACTTTTATAGGGAACCCACCGACAAAGAAAAGCTACACTTTTAGCGAAATGCGAGAGGCTTTCCTATCCTTTTTTGAAAGGCATAAACATACCCGCATAAAGCCTTATCCTGTCGTAGCCCGATGGAGAGAAGACATTTACCTAACACATGCAAGCATAATCGATTTTCAGCCCTACGTAACAGAGGGAATTGCGCCGCCACCGGCAAACCCCCTTGTGATTGTTCAGCCTTGCATTCGTTTGGTGGACATTGCCAACACTGGTCCAACCTTTGGGAAGTATGAAACCGTTTTTGAAATGGGTGGACATCACGCATTTAATTATCCAGACAAGGAGGTTTATTGGAAAGACCAAACCGTAAGGTATCACCATGAGTTTGCTACAAAGGAATTGGGTATTAAATCTGAGGAAATTGTTTACAAGGAAGAAGTTTGGTCTGGTGGCGGAAACGCTGGTCCATGTTTAGAGACTATTGTTCGAGGATTGGAGCTTGCAACTCTTGTTTTTATGCAATACAAGGTTGTCGATAACGAATTTGTTAAGTTGCCTATAAGAACTGTTGACACTGGTTATGGTATTGACCGTTTCACATGGCTTTCTCAAGGTGCCCTCAGCGGTTTCCATGCAGTTTATGGAGATTTGCTTGACAAGATTTTTGAAATGGTTGGAATGACCAGCATCGACAAGGATTTGTTGGCGAAAATAGCAAGAGTTTCTGGCTTGGTGAGTTTAGATAAAACAGCAAGCCTGTGGGAAGTTAGGAGGAAAGTGGCGGAAATTGTTGGGGTGAAAGTTGAGGAATTAGACGCTTTTCTTACGCCCATAGAAAATGCTTTCGCTGTGGCTGACCACACGAAATGTTTAAGTTTCATACTTTCTGAGGGCGTTGTTCCATCAAACATTCAAGAAGGCTATTTGGCAAGACTGCTTTTCCGCAGAATCTACCGACTGCTAAAGATGCTTGGAGCCCCAGAAAAATTGCCAGACATTATGGACATGCAAATTAGCTATTGGTCTAAGGATTATCCCCACCTTAAGGAGATGCGAGACGAAATAATGGAAATGCTTTCAGTTGAAAACGAAAAATTCCAAGAAACAATAAAGAGGGGCGAGGGACTTGTTAAGCGAATATCCAGCGAATTGAAAACCAAAAAGGCGCATGAAATTCCTGTGGAAACTTTAACGGAGCTTTATGATTCTCATGGGCTTCCACCAGAAATTGTAAAGCAAATCGCAGAAGAAGAGGGGTTAAAAGTGAACATCCCAGAAAACTTCTATGCCCTAATCGCAGAAAGGCACATGCAAGCAACCAAACCCGTGGAGGAAGAGGTTAAGCCCGAAGAATGGCTTGAAAAAGAAGTTTCGGAACTCCCTCAAACAATACCATTGTATTATCAGGACCAGTACATGAAAGAGTTTGATGCAACAGTTATCAAAGTAATAGACGATGAATATGTGGTTCTTGATGAGACATGCTTTTATCCAGAGGGTGGGGGACAACCAGCGGACACGGGTTATCTTCTATTCGATGGAAAAAGGGTTGAGGTTGTTGACGTCAAAAAAGTTGGCAAAATAATAGTCCACAAAATTAAAGGCGAAACTGTTCCGAAAGAGGGCAGCATAGTAAAGGGTGTTATTGACTGGGAGAAGCGGTACAGCTTAATGAAGGCGCATACGGCGACGCACCTCGTCAATGGCGCTGCAAGACGAGTTTTGGGACAGCATGTTTGGCAGTTTGGAACACAAAAGGGCATCGAAACCTCGAGACTGGACATATCCCATTACCGTCGATTAACGCCAGAAGAAATCCACAAAATAGAAACTTTGGCAAATGAAGCAATTCTAAAAAATATGCCTGTGGAAACCCTTTGGATGCCGAGAAGCGAAGCAGAAAACCGCTATGGCTTTAGGCTATATCAAGGCGGTGCGGTTCCGGGCAAAGAAATTCGTGTGGTAAAAACTGGGGATTGGGATGTTGAAGCGTGTGCTGGAACTCACTTGAAGAGTACAGGCGAGATTGGTTTTATAAAAATAATTCACACGGAAAGGATTCAAGATGGTGTTGAAAGACTTGTTTATTCTGTTGGAATTCCAGCCTTAAAGACGGTACAGGAAAATGAAAGACTGCTATGGAAATTGTCGGAAATTTTGAACGCTCCAATAGAAAAATTAGACAAAACAGCTGAGAAACTTGTGAAAGACTATAAGGAAGCCTTAGCAGAAAGAAGAAGGCTAATAAAGGAATTAGCAGAACGCGAAAGCGCAGGTTTAGGAGCAAAACCAGCCGAGAAAATTAAAGAAGTAAACGGCGTCAAAGTGGTAATCCGTGATTTTCGAGATTTTATTGATGTTGACCGCATGGTTCAAACAGCCAACGAAACAATCAAAAAAGACGATGCAACGGTTACAATATTTTATGGAAATGATGGGAAAAATGCGAGGATTATGGTTATGGTTGGTAAGGCTGCCCTCGAAAAGGGTGTAAACGCAAACGAAATCGTAAAAGAAGCAGCGGCAATTATAGGCGGCGGAGGTGGTGGAAAACCAAACTTCGCCCAAGGCGGAGGAACAAAAATCGAAAAGTTACAAGAGGCAGTTAAGAAAGCTGAAGAAATCTTGAAGAAACAATTAAAACCCAAATAATTAGGAAAAGAGAGTAAAGGATTAATGTGAGTTTTGCCATGCTTAATGTTGGTGTTTAACGTGAGGAATAGCGTTCTCTGTCAGTGAAAACAAAACCTTTAATATCCCACAAACCAATTCAGAAAGTTTTATGGAATTTTTAAAGAAAATCGAGGAAAAATGGCAAAAACGCTGGGAAACAGCAAAAATCTTCGAGGCAAACCCAGACCCAAACAAAAAGAAATTCTTCATAACCTTCCCATACCCATACATGAACGGCCCGCTTCACGTGGGCCACGGCTTCACAGCCTCCCGCGTAGACGCGTATGCTCGCTTCAAAAGAATGCAAGGCTATAACGTGCTTTGGCCATGGGCATGGCACTGGACAGGCCAACCACTGTTAGGCGCAAGCGAACGTGTGGCAAAGGGCGATGAAGAATTCATAAAAGTTTTAAGAGAAGTGGACGGTGTTCCAGAAGAAGAGCTCAAAAAATTTGTTGACCCAATTTGTATGGCAACATATTACACAAACGACGGACGAACAGCCGCGAGGAAGGCTGGCTTCTCAATTGATTGGAGAAGAGAATTCAACACCATAATGCCAACATACCAAAAATTCATAGAATGGCAATACGAAAACCTCAGAGCAAAAGGCTACGTTTCCATGGGAACACATCCGGTGGTTTGGTGTCCAAAATGCCAAAGCCCAACAGGAGACCATGACCGCCAAGTGGGAGAAGGCGTAACCCCAGAAGAATACACGCTAATAAAGTTCAAACTAAACCATGAGACGATTTTGCCAGCAGCTACCTTCCGCCCAGAAACAATTTACGGCGTAACAAACATGTGGATAAACCCAATCGCAACCTACGTAGAAGCCCATGTGGACAATGAAACTTGGATAATAAGCGAAGAAGCAGCCCAAAAGTTGAAAGAACAAGGAAAAAACGTGAAAATAAAGCGAACACTAAAAGGGAGAGAGCTTATAGGAAAAACCTTCGAAAACCCGGTCACAAAAGAAAGATTTCCCATATTGCCGGGATGGTTTGTCAACCCTAAACAGGCAACAGGCGTTGTTTATAGCGTCCCAGCGCATGCTCCCTACGATTGGCTAGCGTTAAAAGACTTACAAGAAAAACCAGAAGTATTGCGAGAATTTGGCATAGACCCAGAAACTGTTAAGAAAATAAAACCGATCTCCCTCATCAAAGTTGAAGGATTCGGCGAATATCCAGCCATAGAAATAGTGGAGCAACTAGGCGCTAAAGATCAGCACGACCCCAAGGCTGAAGAAGCAACAAAAATACTCTATAAAAAAGAATTTCATGGTGGAATCCTAAAAGAAAATTGTATGGAATATTCTGGAAAAATGGTTAGAGAAGTAAAAGAAACCCTAATAAAAGATTTCAAAAACCGCGGAATCGTAGACTCCATGTATGACTTGCCACAACCAGTGGTTTGCCGCTGTCTAACGCCATGCATCGTCAAAGTCTTACAGGATCAATGGTTTCTAAACTATTCAGACCCGGAATGGAAAGAAAAAGCAAAAGAAGCCCTAAGCCAGATGAAAATTTACCCAGAAACAGCAACCCAATGGTTCCTAACAGTAATTGACTGGCTAAAAGAATGGGCTTGCGCAAGAAGAACCGGATTTGGCACGCCATTACCATGGGGAGAAGGATGGATTATAGAAACCCTAAGCGACTCAACAATCTACATGGCTTTCTACACAATAAACAAACACATAAAGGAAAAGGACATAAAACCACAAAACTTGACAAAAGAAGTTTTTGACTACATTTTCTATGGAGAAGGAAGCGCAGAAAAAATAGCCACACAAGCGGGAATAGAAACTGAAATCTTGGAAGAAATGCGAAAAGAATTCTCATACTGGTACCCAGTCGACTTAAGGGTATCAGCAAAAGAACTCGTTCCAAACCACCTAACATTCTTCATATTCCACCACACAGCACTCTTCCCACCACAACATTGGCCAAAAGGAATAGGAGTAAACGGCATGCTAATGATAGAAGGCAAACAAATGCATAGGCATCTAGGAAACTTCATACCCCTAAAAAAAGCCATAGAAAAATATGGAGCAGACGCCACAAGATGCGCATTACTATTAGCCGCTGAAGGAATGGACGACCCAGACTGGAGAAGCGAAAACGTTAAGGAAATACAAAGTAAACTCGAAACATTCTACAACTTTGCAAAAAACATAATAGAACAAGCAAAAACCACGGAGACTGGACACTTGGAAAAATGGCTTATAAGCACCCTACAACACCGCATAAAAGAAGTTACAAAAAATTTGGAAGAAATGAAAACAAGAACAGCCCTAGAAATCGCTTTCTTCGAAACATGGAACGACTTCCGCTGGTACATACAAAGAAAAAAGACAATGAAATCAAAAACCCTAAAAGAAGCCCTAAAAACATGGCTAAAAATGCTCGCACCATTCGCACCGCACATATGTGAAGAATTGTGGAGCGAAATGAAAGAAGAAGGCTTCATCTCACTCGCAGAATGGCCAAAAATAGATGAAAAGCAAATAGATATAATAGCGGAGGAGAAAGAGAAATTCATAGAAGAGTTGATTGAGGACACGTTAAACGTCTTAAAAGCAACAAAAATTACTCCCCAAAAAATATTCTATTACACAGCCAGCCCATGGAAATGGAAAGTCTACCAGAAAATTTTAGAGAAATCAAAACATGGAGAAGTAAAAATAAGCGAACTTATGAAAGAATTCAGCACGCAAAAGGACTTAAAGGAAAACATTCAAGAAATCGCAAAATTCACTCCAAGAATTCTAAAAGAGATAAACTTGATATCAGAAAATAGAAGAGAAAGCATTTTGCGAATAGGAGAACTTGACGAAAAAAGGATAATTGAAGAGGCAAAGGAATTTTTAAGTGAAAGATTCAAAGCACAAATCATAGTCTACAACGAAGATGACGGAGAAATTTATGACCCTCGACAAAGAGCAATGATAGCTATGCCGCTTCGACCAGCAATTTACATCGAATAATTCACGGTCATAGCAGTAATCTGGAAATAGAAGTTAAAGTGCGTTCATTAACCCTAATGTGATAATTTCTTCGCCCGCTGCTAGTTGTTGTAACGTAAAAGTCCCTCTCCTCCCGAAGTTTACTTCCGTACAAGAGAGCCAAAATAGTACGACAAACATTCACCGTAGTCAATTTTTCACTTCTAACCCTCTTTTCAATTTCCTCCTGTAAAACTCTTGGATTTATAGTATAAATAACATCGGAGCCTTGTCCCACTTTTTCGTAGTGCATCTCCATCTCTTTCAAAAGAAATTGGACTATATCGTAATACGGAGACTTACGGTTCCTAATTAGGAATAGATAATTTACCAAAGGGATGGGGATATCAAACCGTTGAATCTCCGACACCTTCACCCCTCCCTAGTAAAAATGATTTAGCGCTTATTTAAAAGCTTTAAGTAACATTTTTCTATAAAGTCCATTAACCAAAACAGACAAAATTATTATCTATGCTTCCCACTATCACATCTTGTGGGTCCGTGGCGCAGCTTGGATAAGCCAAAATTCCAAAAAGCGCGTCGGCCTTCTAAGCCGGAGATCCTGGGTTCAAATCCCAGCGGACCCGCCATTGTTCGTTTTGGAACGGAAATTTTAAATTAGTATTGCAATAATAAATGGTAAACGCTTTAAGATTGACGTGTCAGTGTATAAGGGGGTTGCTATGAGCACGCATGTGGATGAGTTGAAGCTTCGTTTGATGACTATTGAGATGCTTAGGACTGCAAAGTATAAGCGGAATATAACCTATCGTGAGTTAGCTTCCAAAACTGGTTTGCCCGTTACTGTTTTGAGCAGATATGCTAAGGGGCATGTTTTGCCTAATACTGCGAGGGCGAGGCAGCTTTGGAAAGTTTTAAATAAGCTTGTTGGTTTGGAGGCTGAATTGCGTAATAGGATAAGGTTTGATGAGGATGGTTATTTTGATAATACTGACATTGTTGGGGATTTTAACATTCTACAACAAGCGGCTAATCATGCCCTTGCAAATTTTGCTGGAAAACGGGTTACAAAAGTTTTGACTGCTGCTGTGGATGGTATTCCATTAGCGACTATGGTTGCAAGCGCTTTGGGAGTGAACCTCATAATTGCGAAGAGAAGCAAGGAAGTTGGGGTTAAGGCTTTTTTGGAAGAAACTTACGCGCTTAGAGATTCTGGTGTAACTATGACGCTTTACATTCCTAAGGATGCCATTAAAAAGCGGGACAGCGTTTTAATCGTGGATGACATGATTAAGACTGGAGAAACCCAAGCGGCTTTGGTGAATCTTGTTAGGAAAGCGAAGGCTGAGATTTCAGGATTTTTCTCGCTTATAGCGGTGGGTGAAGAGTGGAAGAAGAAGCTTAAACTTTCTGGAGAATGCCCAATAGAAGTTATCACTTATGTTAAGGCGCCTTCGGAGCAGAGCACTCACTTTTAACTGGACAAGAGGCGCATTTACCCTTCCTACAAAAATCCTTGCCAAGTCTTAGCAGCGATGTTTCGAAATTTATGAAAGATTTTCCCTCAACCTTGTTTTCGAGCCAAAAATTCTCTAGTTGTTGTAGGGCAGTTTCATGTTTTTCTTTCTTGATTATTCCAAGGTTTTTGGCTGCAAGCAAAACGAGGCTTGTGGGTTCTGGTTTGGCTTTATCCCAAGTATCACGGAGTTCTCTTAAGAATATGTTCACTGTCACTTCTCCAACGCCCTTCCCCAAATCTTTTAGGCGATTTTTCAAGTCTTGCGTGTCTAAAGCTTGGTTGTAAAGGACTGTTAGGCTTCCATTGTATTTTTTGATGAGATTTTGCATAACTTCAAGGAGTTTGTCTGCGGTTTTGAAGTCGTAGCGCGTGTAGCTTCCTTCATCCAATATTCTAACGAGCCCATCCCATCCAGTTTCGAGTATCCGTTTAGGCGTTAACACATCATATTCTTGGAAGCACTTGTAGGTTTTAATGGCTGATGTTTCTGTTATTGGAGCGCCGAAAAGGATTGAGGCGAAAAACCACTTGAAAATTTCTTCATCTTTGCCGTTTTTTAGGTTTATGCCTAATGTTTCGGAGTATCTTTTTCCAAAATTTTCCACAAAAGTCCTAAGGCTTTCCTTTCGCATTATAGCATCCACTTTCTAATTTCTAATATATTTTATACTCCTTCCAGCATAAACCATTTACTGAGGCTAATAAGATGCTGGTTCGAACAATTGAGTGGCATGATGGAACAGTACTTACACTAGACCAGTCAAGGCTTCCATGGGAAACCGTGATACTTGAGATGAAAAGCTACAATGATGTGGCTGAAGCCATAAAAACAATGAAAATTAGGGGCGCTCCGCTTCTTGGTGCTGCTGCGGCCTTTGCGTTGGCTTTAACAGCTTACCATTCGAAAGGCAAAGGTAAAGAGGAAATTCTTCAAGAATTGGAGAAGGCTGCTGAAGTTTTAAGGAGTACAAGACCAACTGGTGTTAATCTTTTCTGGGCTTTAGACAGAATTTTAGTTAAGGCAAGGGATTTTCTAGGAAGCGCAGAGGCTTTAGCTGCTCTTGTTGTTGAAGAAGCGAAAAGAATAGCTGATGAGGACGCCGAAGCAAACCGCATGATTGGAAAATATGGTGCAGAACTCATTCATGAGGGGGACGTTGTTTTAACCCACTGTAATGCTGGTGCTTTGGCAACCGTCGAGTATGGCACGGCTCTTGGAGTTATAAGGGCTGCTTGGGAGCAAGGGAAAAAGATTAGGGTTATCGCCACGGAAACTCGTCCAAAATTGCAGGGGGCAAGGTTAACGACTTATGAGCTTAAGAGGGATGGCATACCGGTTAC
>JAVZLK010000002.1:0-172490 GCA_038883795.1 Bathyarchaeia archaeon | reverse complement strand
CATGTATAAGCGAATGGTTAGTAAAGTGGTGGTTGGTGCTGTTAGAATAGTTAAAGACGCAGTAATCAACAAAATTGGAACTTTTACCGTGGCAGTTTTAGCCAAAGAACATGGAATACCTTTCTATGTGGCGGCTCCAAAATCCACCTTTGATTTGACACACACATCAGCTGATGTTATCATTGAAGAACGGAAACCAGAAGAAGTGACACACATAGGTTCGCTGCGGATTGCCGCTGAAGGAGTGGACGCTTTGAATCCAGCATTCGACATAACTCCCCTTAAATATGTGACAGCAATAATCTGCGAAAGCGGGATTCTATATAAGAAGGATTTTGATAAGTTTAAATGAAAATTTGGCGTTGGTTGATGGTTTAAATGAGCAAGAACAAAGGAAAAGCGTCTGGCAACGCGGAACTCAAAGTTAAGGGATTGCTTGTGGAAAAGGGTGTGCGCATTCAAAAAACCCAGAATATAGATAGCATCTCTTCAAGGGGGTATGGCACTATAGAAAATGATGAGCTTCTCCTCACTTTTTATGAAGCATTATATCTTTTGGAAAAGAAAATACTGGAAGTTGAGGATGAAAAAGGAGAAACTGTGGATTTTCAGAAGCTTCTGCGTTGTTATGAGGCTGTTAACGAAAATGCTTGGGCTGCATACTTGACTTATCGCGATTTAAGAAGTCGTGGGTATGTGGTGCGGGAAGGTTTTGGTTTAGGCGTGGATTTTCGAGTTTACGAAAGGGGCGAGTATGGAAAAGACGCTGCAAAATATTTAATCTTAAACATTCAAGAAGGAAAGCCTATTTCGTTGGAGGATTTAACCCGTGCCATGATGCAGTGTCAAAGCCTAAAAAAGGAGTTAATTTTGGCTGTTATTAACCGCAGAGGAGAAATAGTTTACTATTCAGTTTCTCAGCTACAAATCTAAATTTAAACTCATTTTGTATTATCTTCGCACAATTTCTTCGAGTGATTTGTAAAGCTAAAGGTGCCAATAAAAAAGAGGGTTAGAGGTGTCAAACTAGTTTTCCATGTTTGCCTTTAGATAAGTGCCAATAATCCAATGCCAATTAATGTGAGTATTGCAATTATCACTATGAAGATTATTACCGCAATGATGGCAATTGCCAATGCCATTATCCATCCGCAGTCAAAGAAATGTTTAATCAGCGCAAGCCATACGATAAGCATTATAATTGCGGCAATTAAGCCACCTATGAAACTTCCAATGACCGCGCCTAATACTGTCCCAAGAATCACTATCCATATTGCATCAGTGAACTTTGCTTTTTCTTTTCCTACAAGTGCTCTTCCAGCTAACCAAAGGACAGGGGCGACGATTATTGTTCCTACGACAATCTGGATTAATAGCGCAATAAGATCCGTTTCAAACCACCTTTTAGACAGTACCTTTGCAGTGTACCCTTATAAATCTAATCCATTGGCTTGGATAAGAAACATTAAACACAAACATATAAACAAAACACCATACAAAATATCAAGAAGAGAATGGAAGCTTATACTGAAATTAAAAATAGATGTGTAGCACCTTTACTATTCAGTTTCGCGATTGACCGAACATTGGAGAATGCGAAATGTCGCAGTTCAAAACTGTTAGGGGAATGAGGGATTTTCTGCCTGAAGAAGCCAAACTCATGAAGTACATCGAAGGGAAAGCAAGACGAGTGGCTGAACTTTATGGATATGAAGAAATCATAACGCCGGTCGTAGAATCCTATGAGCTTTTGGCAGCAAAGACCGGCGAAGAAATCCGTTCAAGAATGTTTGCCTTCAGAGACTTGGGCGACCGAATGGTTGCTCTACGCCCAGAATTTACGGCTTCTGTAGCTAGGCTTGTTGCAACCACTTTAAAAAATGAGCCAAAACCATTGAGGCTTTTTTCTGTAGGAAGCGTTTACCGTTATGATGAACCCCAACGGGGACGCTATAGGGAGTTTTGGCAATCAAACTATGAGTTGATGGGTTCAGACAAGCCCGAAGCCGACGCCGAAATACTGATACTAACAAACAGTTTAATGAAAAGCGTTGGACTGAAGAATTGCACATTCAAGATAGGACATGTCGGAGTCTTAAGGGGCGTCATGGCAGAGGAAAATTTGGAAGAGAAAATACAGAACGCGGCTATGCAACTAATGGACAAGAAACTATATGATGACGCATTTAACCTAGTCAAAGACTCAGGAGCCAAAGAAAAATGCGTAAAAACTCTCAAAAAATTGGTGGAGCTTAAAGGCAGTGACATTTTTGAAACTGTTGAAAAAATGAAAGAATGTGTTAGGGGTTATGAAAAAGCTGAGACTGCTGTGGAAAACCTCTACAAAATTCTAAAACTTATTTCGGAAAGCGAAAGCAAAATTGCCATTGCGGTTGATGCTGGTTTTGCGAGGGGACTTGAATATTATACGGGAATGATTTTTGAAGTTACTGTGCCGGAAATAGACATAGCCTTGGGCGGTGGCGGAAGATACGATAGACTTGTCGAGTTGTTCGGCGGTGAACCCACACCAGCTGTTGGAGTAGCTCATGGAATAGATAGGATAATGTTAGCCATGCAAACTCAAAAAATTCCCATCAAGAAAAGAGAGGAAAATAGGGTTATGGTGATTCCAACAAAGGCGGAGTTAGCGGGAAAGGCTATGGAAATTTCACGAAGGCTTAGAGATGCGGACATACCAACAGAAGTTGAGGTTATGGGTCGAAAAATAAGCAAAGCCTTAGAGGATGCGGATAGGAGAGGAGCAAAGTATGCCATAATAGTTGGAGAAAAAGAGCTGAAAGAAAATGCTGTGGTTGTCCGAGATTTGATAAAGAGAGAGCAGAAAACCGTGAAAATTGAGAAAATATTAGAGGAAATGGCTTAGATTTGGGGTTTTTCTCTTCTCAAAAAGTCGCCAATATCAGAAATGTTTTTTACGGCAACACCTTCCGCAATTTCATCTAAATCGCATAATATTTTGCCAAAACCAAGACACTCGCCATGCTGATTTAGGATAAGCGCATAATCGCCCTTCCTTTTTGAACCGACTACTTTTGTTATTCCTTGCTTGAATATGTCTCTTCCGCAGATGAAGAGCCACTCAGAACGTTTATCAACGAATATTTTGTTTGCCTTTTTCTCGGCAATCATTGATAGAAGGTTAAAGCTTGGGAAAAACTTTCCATTTTTGACTTTTCCAAGATAAACTCCAGCATAAAAGAAATCCTTTTCAACCAATTTTTTCAGTTTCTCATTCAAAAGAAAGTATCTGTTTCCTCTTCTCGTTATAAAATTCTCTTTTAGGGTTATGCTCACGCCAAATCGGCTCACAAACTCTTTTAAAAGTTTCATTTCGTTTGCACATCCTTCTTAAGCTTGCAAACGAAGAAGCCCTGTGTTTTCCCAGGCCAAATTCTTCTGCAATTCTCTATTTGACTGTCAAGCTTTTTTCCGAAAATTTCAGCCGGAGATAGTTCACCATAACAGTTGACTTTTTCAACTTGAAACCCGAGGTTTTTTATTGCCCAGTCAATGTTTAATTCGTCTTCTTCAGGTTCTAAGGAGCAAGTTGAATAGACTATTTCTCCATCATCCTTCAAAACTTTCGCTGCTTCAGCCAATATTTCTCTTTGGCGTTTCGCATTTTCCTCAACATCTTTAATCGTTCGTCGGTTAAACCAAGCTTTGTCTGTGGAAAAATTACCAGAACACGGAACATCCAAAAGTATACGGTCAAACTTCATCTTCAATTTAGAAGTGTACCTTGCATCCATGTTATAAACTATGGCATTTTTCACGCGGCACCGTTCAAGCTGATTTGAAAGGGCAGTTAACCTCCTCAATTTAACGTCTAAAGCTATAATTACGCCAGTATTCGCCATTAAATCGGCTAATTGAACAGTTTTTCCTCCCGGGGCCGCACACGCATCCAAGACGACTTTGTCTTTCAAATCTGTGAAAAGCGTTGCTGGAATCTGGGATGCTGCTTCCTGAATTGAATAATAACCTAAAAGGTATTCTGTTGTTGCGCCCACGGAAAATTCTGAATGAGATACCCAATAGCCCTTTTCTAAGAAGGGTATTTTCTCAAGCTCAGTTCCCAAAGATTGCAGTCTTTTGACAACTTCCTCTTCCTCGGCGTTTATAGAGTTTATCCTAATGGCTGGTTTAAGCTCTACATCCTCATATTTCCAACCAAGCATTTCATAGCGGTTTACAAAAAACTCTTTTCCAGACATCAACAATGAATAATCAAGCATCTGATAAAAAGTTTAGTTCAACAAATTTTAAATTACGAAGCCTTCAGCATATTAACGTGGTTCAATGAAGGAAAAATACGCCTTCGTCATGATGGTTAAGGAGAAATGGTGGCGCGAATTCTGCCGCCTAAATCGCGAAGGAAGACAAGTGCACTCTTACGTTGGCGGGCCGCGAGCGCCTCCCACAAATGCTTCGTTACTTATCTTTTACGTTTCCAAACCAGTCGCAGAAATAAGCGGGTACGCAGAGTTCATCGAAAGGAAAGTTGGAAAAGCTGAAGAGTTATGGAAGGAACATGGCAAAGAATCAGTTTTAAGCTCTGCCGAACAATATTTTCAATTTGTTAAGGACAAACAAAAAGTTTCCTTTATTAGGTTCAAAAACCTTCGAGAAGCAGTCAACCCCATACCGCTCGATAATGCTCGCTTACTTTTAGGCGTTAAGAGATTAGCCCGAGGAGGCTTTTACGTAGATAAGGAAACTGCAGAAAAAATGATTACATTAATGGAATAAGAGTTACAACAAAAAGTTAATAGGTTACATTTCGCTTTTCCATGTAGCTCTTTTCAAAGAGCGAAATAACAATGATTAAGGAAACTAAAACAGAACAATCCATCAAAAAATCCTATTTAATTAGTATCGGGAAGGTTTAACCATGGGACGTTATAGACAAATTGAAGACATCATCAAACTGATGAATAATCCAGAAATAATTAGAAACACAAGCATAATAGCCCACGTAGACCACGGAAAAACTACGCTTTCAGACAGCCTTTTGGCTGCGGCTGGCATCATAAGCGAACAAAGGGCTGGACAACAACTTTACCTAGACAGTTGGGAACTAGAACAGAAAAGGCAGATGACAGTTTTCGCATCAAACATAAGCATGGTCCACACTTACAACGGAAAAGAACACCTAATAAACCTAATTGACACGCCGGGACACATAGACTTTAGTGGAGCGGTAACACGAAGTCTCCGCGCAGTAGACGGGGCGCTAGTGGTTGTTGATGCAGTAGAAGGCCCCATGACTCAGACAGAAACAGTTTTAATGCAAGCCCTCAGAGAAAGGGTCAAGCCCATCCTTTACATAAATAAAGTTGACAGACTGATAAAAGAGATAAAATTAACACCCGAGGAGATACAACGAAAATTTGCAAAAATAATTGTACGCATAAACAGCCTCATAGAAAAGTATGCACCGCCAGAACACAAGAAGGACTGGCAAGTAAAAGTTGAAGATGGAAGAGTAGCCTTCGGCTCAGCCCTCCACAAATGGGGGCTAAACCTGCCTCACATGAAAGCGAAGGGCATAACATTCCAAGAAATCATAGATGCTTATACAGGAGAACCCGAAGAAATCGCAAAGAAAGTGGACGCCCTAAGCAAAAAAGCACCCCTCTACGAGCCAATACTGGACATGTTCTGCGAACATCTGCCAAACCCCTTGGATGCGCAACCATACAGACAAACTCAAATCTGGCCTGGAGACGTGAATAGCCCAGTAGGCAAAGCCATGGCAAAAGTTGACCCAAACGGACCCTTACTAATGTGCATAACAACAATCGAAGTTGACCCCCACAGCGGAGTCATTGCCATAGGAAGAGTTTTCAGTGGCACGGTTAAGAAAGGAAAAACCGTCAGCCTAATAAACAGTCGCCAAAAAGGAACAATCCAGCAAGTTTACATGAGCATGGCAGCAGACAGAGTAATCGTAGACGAAATTCCCGCGGGAAACATAGCCGCCCTATCGGGACTACCATCAATCCACGTGGGCGAAACCGTCGCAGAAGAAGGCGTGGAAACCCAACCCTTTGAAGGATTAAAATACGTTTCAGACCCAGTAGTCACGGTTGCCGTGGAACCAGAAGACATAAAAGACCTACCACTCTTCGACAAAGTCATTCATAAACTAACCTTAGAAGACCCAAACCTCCACTTCGTAATAAACAAGGAAAGTGGAGAATACCTCCTAAGCGGAATGGGCGAACTCCACCTCGAAGTCACAGCTTACCGCATGCAAGAAGCAGGATTAAAAGTGAAAATCAGCAAACCCATAGTAATCTACCGTGAAACAATAAGCCACGACTACAAAGGACCACCAATAATGGGCAAGAGCCCCAACAAACACAACCGCCTATGGGTAACCCTAGAAAAACTATCAGAAGAGGTCATCGAAGCCATAAGAACAGGAAAAATAAACGAAATGCAAACCCGAGACGAAAGAGCAAAAATTTTAAGACAGTTTGGATGGTCAACCGAAGATGCCCGCAACGTCATAGCTATAGAAGGCACAAACGTGCTAGTAAACAGAATAAAAGGAAGACAATACGTAGAAGAAATAATAGACCATGTAAAATCAGGTTTCCGTGAAGCCGTATACACTTCTGTTCTGGCAAAAGAACCAGCCTACGGATTAAAGGTTAACTTGGAAGACATTCTGGTCCACGAAGACCCAGTCCACAGAGGCCCAGCCCAAATACTTCCAATGACTTGGCGCCCAATCTGGTGCAGTTTTCTCCTAAGCGACCCAAAACTTTTAGAACCAATCTTAAACTTCGAATGCAAAGTCCCAAATGAATTCGTAAGCAACGTCATCGCCATAGTACAAAAACGCCGAGGAAAAATCCTAGACATGATAAACGAAGAAGACATGGTAATAGTCAAAGCCGAAATGCCCGTAGCCGAATCCTTCGGACTAGCAGACGAACTACGCTCATCAACTCAAGGAAGAGCCTTCTGGGCAACACAATTCAGCCGCTGGGCACCAGTTCCAGAATCAATGCAAGCCGAAATAATAGCCCAAATACGCAAACGCAGAGGCTTAAGTCCCACGCCACCAAGGGCAGAAGAATTCTACGAAGAAGCCTAAAACTAAATAATTAAACACATTTTCCTTTCACCACAAAAATGAAAATAACCATAGAACTTTTAGTGCGGTCGCCGGGATTTGAACCCGGGTCGTCAGCGTGGGAGGTTGAAAACAGCATCTGATAGCGAATTTTCTGCGATTTCTCTGCCTCCTTTGGCGGAAAGCGATTCAGAAATAAGAAATTTGGAAAACATGGATTCGAATCGTTCTTATAACATAGAAATGAAGCAGAGAAAAGGGTCTTTTGAAAGTCAAGAAAATAGAAATATATACCATTCTGAAATCAATTCTGAAGTTTCAGAAGAAAGTCGGTATACTTTGTCGAAAAACGGTATACCGCATAAAATAAATGCTGAAGAAGAACCTTTAATTCAAAAGATTAATTGGAGTAATTTTGAAAATTGGTTGCTACGTAACCATAGAAGGCATACCGTCGTTAGTTTAGTGAACTATTCTAAGAAGTATGCTCATTGTTTACTTAACCGTGATTTAACTGAAGTTAGAGATTTGAGGGATACACTTAGGCCTAACGTAGTTAGAGCATTAAGCAATTTAGCGAAATACCTGGGCATTCATGAAGATTGGAAAGAATTAGTTAAACAGTATGGTTTAAAATGGACAGGCAAAAGCACAGATGAACTATTAATTGATAGACTTGTCAAAGTCAAAAACCCAGATGAAGTTTTTCAATGGATTAAACAAGTGAAAAATGAAAGAAAAGATTTAATGATTTTCATGGATTACATCGCCATAACGGGTCTAAGACTTGAAGAAGCTGTTCAAAGCTACAACTTAATTATTGAACTTTCCAAAAAAGGAAAGTTAAGCGACTACTATAATGAAGAGAACGAAACTTTGGAACATTTCAAGTTTAAAGAGGTTTTCATTAGGAAGAGTAAGAAGGCGTTTGCAAGTTTTGTGCCAAAGGACTTAATCAAACAAATAAGTGTTTTAGAACCGTTCAAAAGTAAACAT
This sequence comes from Bathyarchaeia archaeon, assembly GCA_038883795.1. Taxonomy (GTDB): domain Archaea; phylum Thermoproteota; class Bathyarchaeia; order Bathyarchaeales; family Bathycorpusculaceae; genus JASEJA01. Next base: position 164,380 of record JAVZLK010000002.1, on the reverse strand, counting down.
GCTGTTCAGAAGCGTGTTAGACTTGCCAATTTACCGTTAAGGTTTGCAGACGTAAGGGAAATGCATGCCAGCTTCTTAACGAAATATCTTAAACCGCCAGAAATAGATTTCCTTCACGGAAGAGTAAGCGCAAACGTTTTCATGCAAAACTACTTCAACCCAAAACTGATAAACGACTTAAAAGAAAGAGTATTCCAGGGAATACATGAAATTAAAAGCAAAATTTCCTAAATTCCCCTTTTTATATATAATATATAACCATAGTTTAATAGAATTTAGCAAAAGCAAAATCCTTTGAAACTTGCATATCCACCATACTTTATATTTCAAACATACAACATCATAAATACAATGGAAAAATTTAACGGTTTAACAAAGAGCGGAGAGGTATATAATAGCGGAAAATTTTTGTTAAATCTGAACGCAAAAACCCAAAATTTTATGGAAAAGACTTCATTGTCTAAGAATGATGTCAAGTTTATGATTTAACAAGACAAAATTTTATTCCCCAAGAATGATGGACGAGCGTGGCAACACAATTTTTATGCGGTTTATCATTCAAATTTTATTAGGGATAAATTCTAAAATATTATTGGGAATGGGTATGCATTGGATTTGGAAAGTGCTTATCATAATCTACGGTTTCGCTCTTCTAACAACCCTTCCTGGTGCAATTGGAGCACTTTATATTTATCCTGGAATATTTTTCTTTACGTTTTTGACGGCACCTATGCTGCTTCCATTTATGCTTATTGTTTATTGGTATATTGCCATTCCATATTTTGCAGTAACGTTAAGCTTATTATATTGGTGGGAAAAAAGAAAAACTGGAAAGTTGAAAAGCGGAAATTTGTTTTCAAATCCGCAGACACCCTAACCGTGTTAAAATTGTGTTGCTACGCACTTCCATCATTTTAACCGACTGATGTCCTTTCATGGGAAAGAATAAAGACTTCAAGTTACACGTTACAAAAGTTTATGAAAATAGTCCTCCACATCTCGTAATTATTATATAATGAAACAATGCCTATGAAGGCACTTCCTCTATGGTTATGTAGTATGCAGAGATACTTGTTAGAATTAAGTCTATTATTGAGAAGGCAAGTAAGGGCAAAAGTTTAGGTTGATAACAACACAGAATCGCCAAGATAAAGCAGAGAACCGTTAAGAATCCAGCTATTCGACAATATTTATAATGAATCCTAACTTTCTTTCTCATTTCCACCACTAATTAAGATTTGAAGTATAATCATTAGAATCCAGCAAAATAGGAATCCGGAAAAGAAGGCAAAGCAAAAATCAACCATCTTCATGTTTTTTCTTTCCATCTCTCCAACTAACATAATGGTCATGTAGTAAAAAACCAATAATGAAAGTTAAAACGGCAATAATTAGAGTTTCACTGTTCATTCAAATCACCTTTTCTTTTCAAATTCAAGTTTCTTTTGGAAATCCTCTATTTGTTTGTTAAGATAATCCATGAGTTTCGGTTTCTCTTGACTAACAACGTTTGCCAACATTAATTTAAGGTCATAAAGAACCTTTATTGATTCTTGTAAAATAATGATTCTATCTATTGGTTTTTCAGCATAGCTTTTGATATTTTGCTCTATCAATCTTCTTAAAGCTTCAGATTGGTTTATTCCTTGCTCTTTCGCCTTTTTGACAAACTCATCATAAACAGAATCTTTAACTTTTGCACTTAATACTTTCACCATTCTAATCTCCTCATTTTTATGCGTATACCAAAAAATAAGAAGGTATACCAAAGATTTATATGCTTTTCTGCACAAGTTCAGTATGGTGCATACCTATGCATAATAAAAAGAGAACAACATTACTTTTAGATGCAGAAACAGTCAAAGAAGCACAAGAATTAGGGTTAAATTTGTCAAAAGTTTGCGAAAATTGTCTAAAACAAATAATTAAGACATTAAAAGAATCCTATTCAAAAATAGAGCTAAACGGATGCGGTCGCCGGGATTTGAACCCGGGTCGTCAGCGTGGGAGGCTGATGTCCTAACCAAACTAGACTACGACCGCAACAAACATAAAATCAAAAAATTAACCAGCTTTAAATTTTTATCTACTACTCGCCAAACTTTTTAATCTTAATTCCACCGCCGCTGTGAACCTGTTTTGACAAGTAGGTAGTAACTATTATTAAAACCGCCGTCATAGCCACAATAATATAAGTTAGGTTCTTAACATTACTAACGCTTTCAGAATAACTATGCATATAATCTTGATAAGAAGCATTCAATTCCTGAAAATCTTCTTGAAGCTGAGTATAATTACCAGATAGAAGGACAAATGCATTTAAAAGACTTTGGTATGTGAGGCTCAAATTACCAAAATTTATCTGCAACTGCCAATAAAACTCAGCAAGATTATAATATGTTCTATTCAAAAGATCGAAATTTTCTTGTAACTTCACATAATCATCAAGAAAATTATAGAATGTCGCATTCAAATCATAAAAATACAGAAAAGAAGCATTTAACAGCTCAAAACTTTTCTGAAGCTGGGTATAATTATCCAAAAGAAGTGCGTAATCATACAAAAGGTCATTATAAAGGTTTAGAAGGTTATAATATGTCAAATTCAAATCATAATAAATATTAAGCAATTCATTATACCATTCAGAAGAAATCATTGTGACCATTTGATCATCATGTAAATATGTGAAATATAGATAAACATGAGTTTCATTTGATATAGCGAGAAAAGACGGACTAATCTCCTCATTACCAAAAAGAATAATGTATGGATAAGTCATAAACTCCGTAGGAATCATAACTCGACAAAAACCAACAGTATTCTCATTGTTGCTGGGCTTAAAGAGTATTATTCTGTTTCCAGTTTCCACTCCGACCTGAAACTGAAAATCAGAAATCGTTGAATTAGAAATAATAGCAACTTGGTATACTTTTTGTTTATAAGTTATGTCAAACGAATGAAACATCCCCATAAGAGGACTGCCATCAACATTGGCTTCATCTATAATATAAGGGATGTCACCTATTCCGTCGCTACCAGGATAGTCTTGGTTAGGACCGCTGTAAAAATCTGTGCCATTATAGTTACTCCAATAATTTCCTTCATTATTGCAACTCCAAAAATTGGTCGAATCTTTACTATACACTTGAACTATATTATCGAAGTTGTTATGATAAAAAATATTGTCATTGCTTGAAAAAACTGTGACAATTCCTCCGGCAGGGTTGTTTGTGATGGTATTGACTGAAATTAGATTGCTGATGGATGAATAAAAGAAAATTCCGTAGAATAGATTAGTAGAAATAGTGTTTCCATGAATTAAATTGTCTCCAGAACTATAGAGGCTTATTCCATTGAGCGAGTTATGCAGAATAACATTATATGAAATAAAGTTGTTAAAGGATGTGAATAAATTAATTCCGTCGTTGATATTTGAGATTATAGTATTACTGAAAATAAAGTTGTTGCTGCAAGAAGTAAGACCTATTCCGTAAAGGTTATTGGAGATCAGATTGTTAGAGATGTTGTTATTGCTTGAAAGGTAAAGATAAATTCCATAAGAATTTTCTATGATTTTATTATTAGTTATAACGTTACCGATAGAAAGGGATCGTATGAATATCCCACCGTATTGACCATCATAACTCTTCATTATAGTGAAGCCTTGGATGCTTACGTTATCAGCCTCTATGGTAACAACATGACCAGTTTTGTTGCCATTAATAACTGTGAAATCTCTGTGTTCTCCTACCAGTGTAATGCTTTTATTGATAACAACGTTTTCATAATAAGTTCCATTACGAACAAATATTGTGTCTCCTGAACTCGCGTTGTTTATAGCCTCTTGAATGGTTTTAAAATCTGCTTGTCCGTCGTCATCCACGATCCATGTTCGTGTTTGTGCTGCCCTAAGGGAAATTTTATAATTTTTGAGGATTGACGCGAACATCAAACATAAAATTATTAATAGAATTAAAACCCTTTTTTCCAATTATTATTCACCTTCCCTTTTGTTAATTCTTATAATATGATTATTAAATGTTAAGGCGTTATTCCCCGGATAGAGTTTTGCCAAGAATGACGGCGCAAACAATTGCTATTGAGAAAGCTGGAACGAAGATTATTGGGTTTATGGTGAATTGAGTGAGGTTCCATAGGATGGTTATATATGAAATAATTATTATTAACGTTAGCAGGGAGATTTTAACTTTGGTATTAATTAGTTTGGGTTCTAGTGTTTCTTGTTGATTTATTATGGATCGCAGCAGAATCTGCGTTTGTCTTATTTGTTCGTCTGTGGCAAATTTGACGAGGTTTTTTTCGCTGTCTCGGAATTTGAAGCTGGAGAGCATGTATCTTTGTAGGTCCCAGGGGTTTTTCTTTGGCAAAATTTTAACGACGTTACTTTTTTCCATTTTTTTTAAAATTGTTTGGATCATGCGGATGAATTGGACGTCGTTAATTTTTTCTTCGCCGTATAATCTTTTTATTATGTCTTTGACGTCTGGGAAATGTAATTCGAGGTGGAAGGAGGCGATTGTTTTAGCAAGGTTGTATTGGTATTCTCCTTCTCTTAGGCGTATGTCGCCATTTTTATAGTCTGCGCTTAAAACTTCTTGAAGAAGTTGTGTTTCATTTCGTGTTAGCTTTTGATGGGGCAAGCCTTTTCTCCTTGTCAATTGAAACTATTGAAATAACATAAAAACACTCCGCATGAGATATAAGTTTTTGTCTAAGCGTTTTCAATGGAGTCTATGGAAAAAATCCCTAATTTGTTCAATGCACACATAAAATGTTAAGGTTTGAGCTATGGCGAACTATAATAAGGAATTTGATTTAATTTGCTTGCCTTTGCAAAAGAAGTATAGAAGTCAAATGGAGATTATTGCTTTAATATTAGAGGCTGCAGGAAATAATGGTGCTGCTTTGTATTCTCTTATGAAGCGCACCGGCATTAATTATGCGCAGCTTAAGAAGTATTTGCCGTCCCTTACTAAGATTGGTTTCTTGGATGCGGAAGTTAGGGAGGGTAAAATTTTGTTTAGGGTTAGTGAGCGGGGATTTGCTTTTTTGAGACAATTTAATATTTTGCGGGATATGTTGTTAAGTGCTTATGTGGGTAATAAGTTAGTTAAGGCGGTTCAGGAAGAAGATAATTTAGCAAAAGTAGAACAACGTGCTACACTACCTCTTTCTTTGCGGGGCATAAGGCGCAGGTAAGATTCAAATAGATAATTTGATTTTTTTAAGTGATAACTTTCTTATTACTTAAGAAGCAAAACTGTTATTTGTGTTACATATAAAAATAGATGAAGCCTTGCTGTTAGAGGGTTAGTGTTGCCTCGGGAATTTACTTATGCTAGGGCTGGGGTTAACAGAAAACTTAGATCAGAATCTAAGAGGGCTTTGAGGATTTTAAGGGAAACTTATGGGTTTAGTTGTTATGGTGGGGTTGTTGAGCTTCCTTATGGGAACATTTTTCCTATAGGAAAAGATTGTTTTTTGGATTTGGTTATCGAAGGTGTGGGCACTAAGGTTCTTGTTGCGCAGTTGGCTGAAAAGTTTGATACTATCGGAGTTGATGGTGTTGCTGTTGCTGTTAATGATGTTATTAGGTCCGGGGCTAAACCCTTAGCGGTTGCAGATAACATTCATGCTCAAGTCTCTGATCCAAGCTTAATTGAGGAATTATTGAAAGGAATAGCCAAAGGGGCTGTTGAAGCTGGATGTGTTGTGCCGAGTGGGGAAATTGGTGATGTCGCTGAAATAGTTAAAGGTTTGGTAAAGGGTAAAGGCTTTGATTTGGTTGTGGCAGCCATTGGGCTGGTTTCTAGCGAAAAAATAATTTATGGAAGAGACATAAAGGCTGGCGATGTTATTGTCGGCTTGAGAAGTTCTGGAATTCATAGTAATGGCGTTTCTTTGGCGAGGAAGGTTCTTTTTAAGCGTTGGGGTGGAAAATATGAACCTTACGACGTTCCAGACGGATTGAGTAGGGAAATTGTTTACGAAGTTCTTGAGCCTACTAAGATTTATGTTAAGCCTTTGCTTAGGGTTGCAGAAGAGGTTAGGGTTAAGGCTGCGGTTCACATAACTGGCGATGCGTATTTAAAATTTGATAGACTGACAAGGTTTTCTAAGGGGATAGGTTTTGAATTTAACAATTTTAAGCCGCAGCCTATTTTTGAGCTAATTCAGAAAACTGCTTCAGAATTAGGTGGAAAAATTACGGATGAGGAGATGTTTAAGACGTTTAATATGGGGTGGGGTTTTGCGGTTATAGTTGACGAAAAGGATGTGGACAAGGCGGTAGATGTCTTGGAGAGGAATGGGGCAGAAGCTGAGCCTATAGGGCATGTAACGGATTCTAAAGGAATTAGAATTCTTTATAAGGGTAAGAAAATTTTTTGAGATGATTTTGCCTTTTTGCTGATAAAAGCGTTTAAATCTCTTAAAACTCAAACTTAGCCTATGAAATACCGCTTAAAAATTGAAGTAAAATTGAAGCCTGGACATAGCGACCCAGAAGGGGAGACCACAGCATATTTGCTGAAAGAACTTGGTTATAAAGTTGAAACTGTAAATGTCAGCAAGGTTTACACCGTAATTCTTGAAGCTGAATCGAGAAGGGAGGCTGATGCGAAGGCTGATGAGATGTGTAGGAGGCTTTTGGCTAATCCAACTAAGGATGATTATGTGATTGTGGTTGAGGAAGAAAGATGAATGTGAACCTTTACATTCGCAGAAAAACTTCCTTTCCACTTTTCGAAATCAACGTCTTAGAGGCTTCTGAAAAACAGCTTTTGGAAATAAGCAGCGAACTTGGCATAGGCTTAAATTTGCAAGAAATGAAGAGCATTCAAGAATATTTTAGGCGAAAAGGAAGAAACCCAACAGATGTGGAACTTCAAACTATTGGGCAGACATGGTCTGAGCACTGTTTCCACAAGACTTTCAAGGGTAAGATAAAATTCGATGGGAAGGAGATTGAAAGCCTTTTTAGAACCTACATTGCAAAGGCAACCGATGAAATTAAGCCAAAATGGTGTTTTTCCATTTTTGAGGATAACGCGGGTATAATCCGTTTTGACAAGGGTTACGGAGTGGCGGTTAAGGTTGAAACTCACAATCATCCATCAGCCGTGGAACCTTTTGGAGGTGCAGCCACCGGAGTTGGTGGTGTAATTCGGGATGTTTTGGGAGTTTGGGCTGACCCCATAGCGTGTATGGATGTTCTGGGTTTTGGTCCGTTGAATTTTGATTATGAAAGGCTTCCTTCTGGCGTTAAGCATCCAAAGTATGTTTACATGGGAGTTGTTGCTGGTATTGGAAGTTATGGCAATAACATGGGCATTCCAACGGTTAACGGCGCCACATATTTTGATGAAAGTTATGTTGGGAATGTGGTTGTTTACTGCGGATGCGTTGGATTGCTTCCATTGAAAAAGTTTAGGAGAAACGCTAAACCAGACGATGTTATAGTTTTGGCTGGCGGAAGAACCGGGCGAGATGGCATTCACGGCGTAACCTTTGCATCAGCCGTATTAACAGAAAAGTCAGAGGAAGTTTCAAGACCGGCAGTTCAAATTGCAAATCCCATCGAGGAGGAAAAGCTGAAAAGGGCGATAATTAGGATTCGAGATTTCGAGCTTGCTTCTGCAATAACAGATTTGGGCGGAGGAGGCTTATCATCGGCGGTTGGCGAAACAGCAAAACGATTTGGTTGCGGCGCTTTTATTGAGTTGGATAAGGTTCCATTAAAATATCCTGGTTTGGCTCCTTGGGAAATTTACGTTTCCGAATCCCAAGAGAGAATGCTTTTGGCTGTTCCTCCAGAAAATTTGGAGAAAGTTTTAGAAGTTTTTAGGGACGAGGATGTGGAAGCTAATGCTATTGGAAAATACACGTCGGATGAAGTTTTAAGGCTTTATTATGAAGGCGAAAAAGTTGCCGAAATAGACATTCCATTTCTATTCGAACCACCTAAAGTTGTAAGAACCGCAGAATATAAGCCGAAAATTTTTGAAGAGCCATCCTTTCAAGAACCAGAAAACTTGACTGAAACGCTTATGCACCTTTTGTCATCGCCTAACATTGCAAGCAAAGAAAGCGTAATACGCACATATGACCATGAGGTAAAAGGAAACACTCTGCTTAAGCCCTTGCATGGCGAGTTTTCTGGACCCAACGATGCTGCCGTTCTCAAACCGTTAGCGGATTCGTGGAAAGGTTTAGTCATTTCTTGTGGGATGAATCCGAATTATGGAAAAATTGATGTTTATTGGATGACTGCCTCAGCCATAGATGAAGCTATAAGGAATAATGTGTCTGTTGGCGGAAGAAGAATAGCCTTACTTGACAATTTCACGTGGGGCAGTCCGGAAAAGCCCGAAATTCTTGGCAGTCTCGTTAGGGCTTGTGAGGCTTGTTATGATTTTGCAACCGCTTTTAAGACACCATTCATTTCTGGAAAGGACAGTCTCTACAATGAGTCTCCGCTTGGAACGGTTACGCCAACGCTTTTAATTACTGCTTTGGGCATTGTTCCAGATGTCCGTTTGGTTGTGTCCATGGATGTCAAGGATATCGGCGACTTAATCTACATTGTTGGACAAACCTATAACGAGTTGGGCGGTTCTGAATATTATAGGCTTAAGGGTTTTGTTGGAAATGCTGTGCCGAAAGTTCGGGCAAAACAAGCCAAGAAAACTTTTAGGGCAATTACCAAAGCTATTGATTTAGGGTTGGTTAAGGCTTGCCATGATTTATCAGAGGGAGGTTTAGGCGTGGCGGCGGCGGAGATGGCTTTTGCTGGTGGATATGGAATGGAATTACATTTGCAGAAGGTTCCGAGAGAAAATTTGAATCGTAATGATTTCATTCTGTTTTCTGAGTCGAACAGTCGCTTTTTGATGGAAGTTTCGCAAAAGGCAAAGGAAGAGTTTGAAGCATTGTTTAAAAGTGTGGCATATGCTGAAGTAGGAAAGGTCACAAAAGTTCCAAGGTTATGCGTTTACGGATTAAACAATGAAGTTGTTGTCGATGCCTCGCTGAAAGATTTGTTGACAAGTTGGAAAAGAACCCTAAGCAGCGGGTTTAGGACATGAAGCGAGAAGAGATTAAAGTCTGCGTTTTAAGAGTTGGCGGAACAAACTGCGACGCAGAAACAAAACGGGCTTTTGAAGAGTTAGACGTCAACGCTGAAATCGTACATGCAAATGAACTGGTTAAACATGGAAACCTTTTGGAGTATCACGTTCTGGTTTTTCCGGGAGGCTTCTCTTATGGGGATTATGTGCGGGCTGGCGCCATATGGGCGAAGTGGATAATGGCTAAATTGGGCAAGGAGCTTAAAGCCTTTGTAGACGAAAACCGTTTAATCCTTGGCATTTGTAATGGCTTTCAAGTGCTTGTGGAGGCTGGTTTTCTTCCAGGATTTGATGAAATAAGCCCATATCCAGAGGCAGTTTTGGCAACTAATTTTCCGCCTGGATATAACTGCCGATGGATTTACATTAGGCACGAAAATAAGGGAAAATGTGCATTTACTTGGAAGATTCCGCATGGAAAAGTTTTGCGAGTTCCTGTTGCCCATTCAGAGGGCAGATTCATGTTTGCAAAAGAAAAGGAAAAGGAGTTTCTGAAAAAGCTTTACGAAAATGACCAGCTAGTCTTCCGTTATTGCGATAAAAATGGCGAATATGCTGAGGGTCGTTTTCCAACAAACCCAAACGGCTCTTTCCATGACATAGCTGGAATATGCAACCCCGAAGGAACAGTATTTGGTTTGATGCCGCATCCAGAAAGAGCATTCTATTGGTGGCAACAACCAGACTGGACAAGACAAAAGCAAATGCCACAATACGGCGATGGAAAACTAATCTTTGAAAGCTTAATTGAATATTTAACGAAGAAGTTCTAATTCTTCAATGCGCGGAAGCCCTGTTCTGGCGCCCATTTTCATTATGCATCTTGACGCTACAAAATTGCCAAGTTTTCCACACTCATACAAACTTTTACCATTAATAATACCATAAAGAAAACCAGCACAAAAGGCATCGCCAGCGCCTGTTGTGTCCACAACTTTTACGTTAAAACGGTTTATTTGGTGGTTTTCCTTTCCATTGGTAACGTAACAGCCCTTATTGCCAAGTTTTACCGCAATTATTTTAACGCCCTTTTCGAGCAAAATCTCAGCGCCTTTCTTGTAATCTTTGGTTTTGGTTAGGAGTTCGAGTTCTCTTTGGTTTGGCATTAAAACAAAAGCACGCTTTATTATGGGCTCTAATGCCGCTAATCCTTTTCTGGCGTATAATTCGCCTGGGTCAAGGCTTACCTTAACATTTTCTGGCAACATTTCCACAAGCTTCTTTTGGGTTTGGAAGGATTTTTCTCCAACAAAAGAGGTTAAATGCAAAAATTGCGTGTTAAAAGCGTAATGCTTGTTTATTTCGTTAAACTCTATTGTGTCGTTCACGCCTGGGTCCACGTATAATGCCCGTTCGCCCTTTTGATCTACGAAACCCATAACTGTTCCGCTTCTGCCATTTTTGGCATAGATTATGCCGTTTGTGTCGACGCCCTCCTTTTGAAAATCTTCTACTAGCATTTTTCCTTCCCTATCGTTGGCTACTTTTCCTATAAAGCCTACTTTGCAGCCGAGCCTTGCCAAACCTACGGTGGTGTTTGCTGCTGAGCCTCCGCACCATTCTTGGCAGTCTATGATGAAGCCTTCTTCTTCAGCCCCAGCTATTTTGTTTACCTTAAACAGTTTGTCAACGTTTAAGGCGCCGAATCCTACCACGTCAAAGCGGTTCATGAAAACAGCTCACGCAAGTAAATCTTATAATCGCCAAGTTTTCCGCTATAATTTCCAGCTGAAACCTTAACCACGCCATCCACTTCTAATACGGCTTCCATGCCAGCCCGCATAGCCCTTTTCACGACATCAAGCGAAACGCCATTAATCACGATTTCTGGAATATAGTTGACGCCTTCTGGAACCTTTGATTCTTTGCCCAACTTCTTTTTTAGGGATGGGCAGTAGGGATGGTTTGTTGTTGGTCCAATCCATGGAAAACTTGTTTCGGGCTTGGAACCAGCACTGCACACGTCAAAAGGCGTTATTACACCCTCAATTTTGTGAATCGCCTCTAAGGCTTTTTCTCCAGCCCTTTTTAGGGCTTGTTTTGTTTTGCACATAACCCAAAAGTTTGCGCCCATAACTCCACGGGCATAGCCTATATAGCGCTCGATAATGAAATCTGGAACCATTATGGGAACAACAATAACCTCACGCCCAAAGCGTTTTTCAACCCACTCATAACCGTCTCCGCAGTGTCCAACACGCTCCATCATGTCAATTTTTCCTTCAGCCTTTGGTGTTACGTCAAAAACTGCTGTAAAAGGCTTAACAAGAATGTCCTGGCGAATTCTATAAGAAAGCTCAACTTCAAATTTTTTTAGGGATTCTGAAAAGGGCTTTTTCGGGTCTATTCCACCCCAAAACTGGAGCAAAGCGCCTTCACGCTTATCCGGAGTTTCCTTTTCGCTTAGCCATTTTTCTATTCCGCCTTCAACTCTGCCAATAACTATCGATGGCGTTGCCGTGGCATCCTCAGCAGCTTTTCGCAATGTTTCTTCGTCATCAGCTGTAACAATTATTCTAGAGAAGATTCCTTCGAAAGCCTCTGCATAAGTATCTTCCACTTCAGCTTTTTTTACCATTATCCCAGTCTTCCTATGGCTTCGCCTCTAACCTTTTTCCGGAATTCGCTACTTTCTTTTGCCAGAGCATCCATATTCTCTTTTGTTATTATTTTAACTTTAGGCAATTTTTTAGGATACAAACTAAAAAGTTTGTTAAGCAATGTTTGATTTGTAAGCGCTGTCTTTAGTGTTTCACTACTCCAATTTTTGACAATTTTTAGTGTTTGTTCTTTTCCAAAATTGCTAAACAATTCTGCAATTACTGCTGTGGCTATGCTGCTTTCCGACAAAATAGCAACTTCGGCATTTCTTATGGCATACTCGTTACCATTGAAAGAAACGGCTAAGCCACCATTTTCTTTCACAAGCCGAAAGACTTCAACATCCGTTATGCTGTCGCCAACATACATCACATCCGCCAGTTCCGCACCAACCTTTTTAGCCGCGTTTTTCACTGCTTCGGCTTTCTCGCTGCCCCCAACTGGATTAACTTCGGAGAAAATTTTGCCAATCTCCATTTTAGCGATGATGCTCCAGAAAATTTCGTCAAGCCGACCAATTAGTTCTTGGTCTCTTTTGGAGAAGTCGCTTGGAGCTTTTGCCTTTGGAGGAATCTCGATTAAAGGCATCTTAACAATTTCCTTTGCCAATTCTTTCAGTTCGCTTCTTTCCTTCTCCGTTATGGAGTATTTGTCGAGGCGAAGCTTTGTACAATAAGTGTTTTCGTATGGAAAATTTAGGGCTTGGCATAAGGCTTCTATGTAATGCTGGTAGCTTGTGCTGACAATAAAGGCATTGGTTATATTTCTCACATACGATAGAGTATCCTTCACGTTAGCAATTAAAAGTAGGCTCTTAGCAGAAAATTCCCGCATTTTAGCGTCTGTGACATCATAAGCCTTTAAGAAGGGCAAAATAAGCTTTAAAGTATCTCCAGCCTTATAATTTGGTCTTTTTAGGACTTCTGCCAAAACATCATCATATTTGCTTATAACCGCAAAGAGTTTGTCTCCGTTAGGAACGTAATGGGATGTTATTTCGAAGGCATTATCATTTTTTGAGATTGGCCCTTCACAGTCCGATATGAAAACTCTCTTCACTTTTTAAGCCTCAGCCTCTCCATATGTCTAATGCTTTTTTCTATATGCTTTTTAGAGGCTATGTCTTTTCTATGCCACAGTGCTCCGCCTTTAATGGCTTTTATGCCCTCAAGAGAAATTTTTCTAGCAGTTTCTATGTCGTCGCCTATGCCCACAACACCCACAGCTCTTGATTTAAGGGCGTAAGTTTCGCTGTTGCGAAGTTCCATGGAGGCTGGATAGATGCGGATTTTTTCGCCATATTTTTTGGTTAGTTCGTAAGCCCTTGTTAGGTCGACTGGTGCGCCAATTTCGTTTTTGTCTACAAGTTTTGGAAAAGCGTCTATGTATCCGCCGTAGTTTGGCGGAACCTTATAGGTGACAACTGTTGCAGCCTTTTCTAATTCGATTTTTGTTAGGTTTCCTTCCAAAATTTTGAAGCATATGTCGACAAAATCATCTTTCAAAATTGGTAAAATGTTGATTATTTCTGGGTCGCCTGGTCTGCTGTTGTTTTCAAGGATTTTCGGTTCCTTGCCCGTGTGCATAAAAGCCACGTAAAATGGAATGCCTCTTAGGCTATCACCATCTTTAATGTTCCACTTTTCAAAGATTCGCTTAACAATTTCAACTTCTTTAGCCCTATCAGCAGCGGTCATGAAAGGCAAAACATCGCTAACATCCTTATAGGAACCCATACCGCCAGTGTTTGGACCCTTGTCATCGTCGAAGGCTCGCTTATAATCCCTGGTTTCTGGTAAAGGCACCAAGTGTTTGCCGTCGCAGAAAGCTTGAAAACTTGATTCTTCGCCCTCAATTTTCTCTTCGATTATTACTGCTCCATGCTGGAAATTTGCCATAAAATGCTCGAACAACTGCTCACGTGTCGTGAAGTGGTCTCCCCATACGCCTACGCCTTTTCCGGCCGCTGGCTGGTCTGGTTTAACGACAGCCCTATTTTCAAGTTCGTCCAGCCATTTGTAAACAGCTTTTTTCGCTTCTTCTTGGGTTTTGTAATCTTTTGGGTTGAAAATTTTGAAGCGTGGATTCACTTCTGGCACAATTTTTTGGAATAGTAGACGCTGTTGCACTTTGCTTGCTTCTATAGCGTATTGCTTTTTTGGACAAATGATGGGTATGCCCGTTCGCTTTTCTACAAGGTCGCGGACGCCGTCGATTATGGGTTTTTCTGGTCCAACTATGCCAAAGTCAATTTCGTCCTTATTGTTTTCTGCGAATTTGCATATTTCCTCCACGTTCAAATCTGGAACAACAACATGCTTAGTTGCCTTTTTGACGTTGAAGGGGTTGCGTTGTTTATCAACAACAAAAACTTTCACATCATAATTTGTGCTTCGTGCGAAAGCGTCTATTATGGCGGATTCTCTTGCTCCGTAAGAAACAACGAGGATGCCAACTTTCTCCATTTCATGCGCCCTTTATTTTTAGGAAATGAGGTTGAAGCCTATTTTATTTTTGGCTTTAGGCTTTTTGGAAAGCCTCAGATATTTCGTAAAGTCTCCCTTGTTCCTCGTAGCCTTCAAGGAACTTCTTTTTAATCTCATCCGCAATTTTTTGCGCTAGCGGCGTAGGATATTTGCCAGTTACGCATGCCAAACAAAGTTGGTCGCTGCGGAAACCAGTGGCTTTTATGAAACCTTCTATTGATTGGTAGCAGACGGCATCCGCGCCAATTATTTTTGCTATTTCTTCCGCCGTATGCTTTGAGCCTATTAGTTGACCGTATGTTGCCATGTCTATTCCATAGAAGCATGGTCCAATTATGCGTGGGAAAGTTACAAACATGTAAACCTTCTTCGCGCCCATTCTGCGAAGTTTTTCTATTACTATTTTTGTTGTGTCGCCGCGTACTATGCTGTCTTCGGTTACTATGACTCGTTTTCCATTAACTTTAGAGGCTATAATGTTAATTTTGCGGTCTATGGTCGCATAACGCTCCCTATTCAGTAGTATAAAGGCTCTTTCTGTTACAAAACGGTGCCTTCGTGAAGCCCTTTCCCATTTTAAGCCAGACTCTTCATGAACTCCGAAGGCTGCGTCGTCGCCTGTTTCTGGGATGGATATGACTATGTCTGCGTTTTTGGCTATCTCTGGATTTTCTCTAACAAGGTTTCTTCCAAACTCTTCTCTAACTTCATAAACATATTTGTTATCAAAGCATGAGTCTGGTCTGGCGAAATATGCAAATTCGAAAGCACAGAAAGCCTTGCATCTACCATTCACCAATTTCTCCCTTTGAAACCCATCTTTTGAAACTGTTACAAGTTCGCCTGGCTCAATTTCAAAGGCTTTTTTGAAGCCGTTTATGTCTAAGCCTACAGTTTCTGAGGAGAAAGCGTAAGTTGTTCTGTCTTCGCTGTGCCCGGCACATAATGGTCTGATGCCATTTGGGTCTTTGAAGGCGAAGAACTCGCCATTCTTTGTTATGCACGCCACGGAAAAGGCTCCTTCAATTTCTTCCATGCACGTTTTTACTGCTGACGCAATATCTTTCTTTTTCAATAATTCGATTAGGAGTTTATGAGAAACAAGGTCGGCATCGCATTCGTAAGAAAATTTTGGAAAATATTTGCTTATTTCCTCTTTAACCTGGAATACGTTAACAACATTACCATTAAAAGAAACAGCCACCGAAAACCCATTTTTTGAAGCGGTAACTGGTTGAGTGCCCTTTATAAGGGATTTTTCATCACATTTTCCAGAAGTGGTATACCTAACATTTGCTATACCCATGCGCCCAGGCAAACGTCCAAACCATTCTTGGATGGCGCTTGTCTTTATTTTTGGTATTAGGTCTAAGCTTCTGTGCACATGAAATTTTCCATTATCAAAGGTTAGGAAGCCATGGGATTGGTGACCTCTGTGGTTTTGGGCTCTCATGCCCCAGTAAATGTATGGGAATATGGGCTGTTCTTCGAAGTTTATTGCTCCAAATACGCCACAACCCATTTTGGCCTTTCGCCTCTTGTTGCGAATAGAGAAGTTGGTGTTTATCAGTTTTTATGACATTTTTAACTAAAAAATATGTTAAATTTTACAGAACGAATGCCCAATAGACCCTTTTATTCCACAGTGCTTGAAGTTATTGTAAGTTCTGTTCCTGAAATGATGTGAATCCACCAGTTCAGCGCAGCAAAAGAGTCATTGTAATAGACTATTAGGCGTGCTATGGAGTTTATTGGAGCATCGCATGGAACGGTGCCATTCCATGTTAAAGTTTTTGTTTTGTATGGTTTGAGAGTTAATGTTTGCGGTGTTCCGCTCCAGCTCCAAGTTTCGCCTTCAAAGGCTATGTTTATAGACCATGTTCCTTCACATTTTCCAGTGTTTTTGAAAACTATTTTCACGGTAAAAGCTTCGCATGGTGTTTTGTCAACTACGCCGCCGTCTTCGCATGCAAAACAAAGCCATTGCGTTTCTTCTGAACGTATAGTTGAAAGGCTAATTGTGATAAGCAATGCGGCTACGGCAAGAGACAACAAGGAATATTTCTTCTTCATATTTCCTCCTCCACCATAAATAGTTCGCAGTCTCCTCTTTATCCATTCTGTAATATACCTCTATAAAATAAAACCAGAAAAAACCTAGAGAGGGTAGGGCGCTATTGCGATGGAAAAGCGCCAAAAGTATGAAGAAATTTATGGAGTTACTCTAAACTTGTCTCTAGGATAAAGAGTAACTTCTCTGATATTTCTTTTACCCGTCAACATCATCGTCAGCCTTTCTAAGCCAATAGCCCAACCCGCATGCGGCGGCATCCCAAAATCAAAAGCTTGCAAATGAAACTTGAAGGCCTCTGGGTTTAACCCCTTCTCCTGCAAACGTTTCATCAAAAGCTCCTTATCTGCAATTCTTGTCCCGCCAGAAACAAGCTCAAGCCAACGCCACATCAAATCGAAGCCCTCGCAAATTTCTGGTTTATCATCCCGAGGTTTTATGTAAAAGGCTTTGGAGTGCGTGGGCCAGTCGGTTATGAAATAGAAGTATGGGTGAATTTTTCCAAGAGCTCTTAGGGCTGGAGTTGGAATGTCTTCTCCCCATGGAACATTTACGCCTTCCCTTTCCAATTCTTTGAGAACTTCATCGTAAGTAAACCGTTTAAAGGGAACTGTCGGCACCTCGACTTTATGCTTCAGCAAAGCCAACTCTTTCCCGCATTTTTCATTCACAACTTTGCAAACATGCTGCATCAACCTTTCAAGCAACTGCATCACATCTTCAGCATCTGCAAAAGCTTGCTCGATATCGATGGAAACAAACTCGCTGGCATGAAATCTTGTATGGGATTCCTCAGCCCTAAAAAATGGACCCACCTCGAAAACTTTTTCAAGGCTCATGACAAGCTGCTCTTTATACAATTGGGGACTTTGGGCGAGAAAGGCTTTCCTTCCAAAATAATCCACTGGGAATAAGGCTGCGCCGCCTTCAGTTGCGGAAGCAATAATCCTTGGTGTATGCACTTCTATGAAGCCTCTTTCGAATAGAAAGTCTCGAATGGCTTCTACGGCTGTGTGCTGAATTTTAAAAACTGCTATGTTTTTGTCTTGGCAAAGGTCTAAGGCTCTTGCATCTAACCGCGTTTCCAAACCCGCAGGCGTCTTTCCAGTAATATCTATTGGAAGTTGAGAAGTAGCTGTGCCAAAAATTTTAATCTCCTTCGGTATAACTTCGACCCCCCTTGGAGTTACTTCAGTCTTTTTCACGGTTCCTTTCACGCCTATGCTATACCTCTTCTGCAAAACATCAGACTTCGCCAAAACTTCGCTTGAAACCTTTTTTCGTGGAATAGTGATTTGAATGGTTCCTTCTCTATCCTGCAATATTATAAAGCGAATTCCACCCAAATCCCTAATCTCTTGAACCCAACCGAAAAGCGTAACTTCCAAACCATCCATTTCTGGCTTCACGTCAACCGAATAATGGGTTCTCCGCCAATCACCAATGGAATCCAACTTCATATATGGCACCCGTCAAGCTCTAATCTGTAAATTCAACTCGCAAAGTCATGTTGCGAACTTTACGAGCAATCTCCTTTAAAGCTTTTACATCAAAAGGCGGCTGAGAACCACGCCTCTTCTTTAGGATTACTCTGGTCTCAGTGGTTCCATCTGGAAGCCAAATAGTGTTAATGGTAACTATGCTTAGAGGGGCGAATAAGTCTTCCAAAAATTTTCTGTCATCAACTCCATGCTCCAAAACACGAACACTTTTGCCAACTTCCTCGCCTAATGCCTTTATTATTTTGCCGCCATAACCCAAAAGACGGGGCACATCGCCAGGTCCAACAATTACTGCTAAAGTTTTGCCAGCGTCCACAGCTTTATGAAAATAAACGTTTTGAAGGGAGGGAAACTTCTCTTCTAGGGATAAGAGCAAACGGGCAACTTTCAAGTCCAATTCTGTTATTTCGCCAGACTCAACTTTAGCTAAACACTTTTGGCACAGTATCCCACTTTTCAAACAGAAACTGCATAATTCTGTTTTCACCTAGAAAGGCGCCCTCCACAAATAAAGGAGGGGCGGCGGAGCATTGCAAATTTTGTGTAGAGTTGCTGAATTTAACGTTCTAGTGTTATCTCAATGGTGCTAACGTTTGTGGGCGTGCCACCCTCTTCTCTGGGTGCCACCTGCTCTGTTCCCACACCAACTTTCTTGATTTTCACATCTGGTAGGAATCGGCGTCTGACAACTTCAACGACGTCAACTGCTCGGCTTATGGCTCTCCCTCTTGCTTTAATATTCACTTCTTTTGCTCCGCCGTGAAAGAGGGTTATGCAAGCCAGTACATAGTTCATTACTGGCTTTCTCCCGATCAGCACTGAGTTGCTTTCTGACATTTTGTACCGCCTCACTCCTAGTTTTCACGTTTTCTATGGCTTCATAACCTTTTTTATCGATAAATAAATACATTACGGTTTTTACTTCTATTCAATAAAAAGAAAATTCAAAAAAGAATGTAGTTTAACGCTTTCTCTTTGCTAAACTTTTAAATAAGCGGTACTATTGTAAAGTCTAAACTTAACAAAACATAAAGAGGGAAATGCTTTGGAAGCACTTACAAGACGTTCAGTTCAATTGCTGCGAATGCTTTATGAAAAAGGAAAATCCACAAGCACATATACTCTCCATGTAAAACAGGATGAGTTGGCGAAACAGCTTGGAATAAGCAGGCAAGCCTTAAACATTCACCTTCGAAAACTCAGAGACTTAAATTATATACGCACTGGAAGAGGTTTCATAGACGTAACCGAGAAAGGGTTAGAGGCGCTTGGCGTGTCCGGAAACCCCGCCTTTGTATTTCTCAAGGTTTCACCCCACAAGCGAATGTATGCTTACGAGAAAGTTAAAGAACTCGCCCTCCAAAGAGCCTTCAGAATAGCAGGCGATGTTGACGCCTTATTAATAGTTGATAGGGGAAAACTCGACGAAGTCTTAAAAAAGTTAGCCTCTATTGATGGTGTACAAGATACAAAATCCTATGTCACAATAGAATCCATAAAGTGAGAGTGAAAGAAATGAAACTTTTCGAATATGAAGCAAAAAATATACTCGCAAAATATGGAATACCAACACCAAAGGGAGGACTAGCCACAAACCCAAACCAAGCCAGAGAAGTGGCAAGCCAGATAAAACCACCCTTCGCAGTGAAAGCGCAAGTTTTGGTTGCTGGAAGGGGGAAGGCTGGCGGAATTCTCTTCCCTGAAACCATTGAAGGGGTAGAGAAGGCTGCTGAAAAACTGCTGAAAATGCAAATAAAAGGGATATCAGTAAAAAGCATATGGATTGAGGAACAGATGCAGATAAAAAGGGAATTATATTTTGGCATAACAACAGACAGGTTCCATCAAAGCTACATCGCAATAGCCTCATCTGTGGGCGGAATGGAAATAGAAGAAGTAGCCCAAAAATCCCCAGAAAAAGTCATAAAATTCCCAATAAACCCCCAACAGGGCTTCCGCTCCTTTCATGCCAGACAAATAGCAAGAAAAATGGGGTATGCTGGCGGTCAACTTTCCGAAATTGCAAGAATCTTTGAAACCCTATATAAAATTGGCATGGATTACGATGCTGAATTAATTGAAATGAACCCGCTTGTGGAAACGGTTGATGGTAAATTCGTGGCAGCAGACGCCCGCATAATAATTGATGACAACGCCCTATTCCGCCACCAAGAATATAAGAAGAGGCTATTGGAAGGCGAAAGTGAACTAACCTCAGAAGAAATAGAAGCCATAAAAAACGACTTAGCCTACGTCAAACTGGACGGAAACATAGGCGTCATAGGCAACGGGGCAGGCCTTGTAATGGCAACTTTGGACACAATCCAATATTATGGCGGAAAACCAGCCAACTTCTTAGACGTAGGCGGAGGCGCCCCAGCAGAAAAAATAGCCACCGCCCTAAAAATAGTGCTTTCAGACCCAAACGTTAAGACGCTTTTCATAAACATTCTAGGCGGAATAACAAGATGCGACGAAGTTGCAAGAGGAATTCTAGAAGCAAAAACTAAGGTGGGCGTAACAAAACCCATGGTTATTAGGCTTGTAGGCACAAACGAAGAGGAGGGAAAAAGGATACTGAAAGAAGCGGGAATCCACGTTTTAGAAAGCATGGAAGAAGCCGCACAAAAAGCAGTTGAAATCTCCAAACAAGGAGGGGAATAATTTGGGAATAATAATAGGAAAAGATACACGCGCTATAGTTCAAGGCATAACAGGAACCCAAGGAAGCTTCCACACAAAACTCATGCTTGAATACGGAACAAAAATAGTGGCTGGAGTAACCCCCGGAAAAGGCGGAACCCAAGTCCACGGAATCCCAGTTTATGATACCGTGGAAGAAGCCCAAGAAAAACATTCAGCAAACGCCTCAATAATTTTCGTTCCAGCACCCTTCGCCGCAGACGCAGCCTTAGAAGCGCTTGAAAATGGGATAAGAACCATTGTGATAATAACGGAGCACATCCCCATAAAAGATGCAATAAACCTAATGGCAACGGCAAAACAACTAAAAGCAACAATAATTGGACCAAACACGCCTGGCATAATCACACCAGAAGAAAGCAAACTCGGAATAATGCCAGCCCACATTTTCAAAAAAGGCAGCATAGGAATGGTTTCAAGAAGCGGAACCCTAACATACGAAATCGCAGCAAGCCTAACAAGAAAAGGCTTAGGACAATCCACATGTCTCGGCTTAGGGGGAGACCCAATAACGGGTTTAAACTTCATAGACGCCCTAAAAATGTTTAAAGAAGACCCGCAAACAGAAGCTGTCGTCTTAATAGGTGAAATAGGCGGAAACCTCGAAGAACTCGCCGCAGAATACATACAAAAAGAAAAATATCCAAAACCTGTCGTGGCCTTCATAGCTGGACGCACTGCCCCGCCTGGAAAACGTATGGGGCACGCTGGAGCCATAGTGATGGGAAAAGCTGGAACTGCAGAAAGCAAAATAGAAGCCTTCAAAAAAGCCAACGTGAAAGTGGCAGAAAAACCAAGCGACGTAGCAGAGTTGCTGACATAAAATCGCCGTTTAGAAAGCCCCAGAGAAACGTTCATAAAAATGCAAAAAGTATATTTTCCAGTATAATATTTCACTTTTAGCCACTTAACAGAGGCAAACCAAATGCCAATAATGGATCCACTTAAAAAAACTCTCGCCCAAAAACATAGATTATACATGAAAATATGCAGAGAATGCGGCGCCAGAAATGCTGCAACCGCAGTTAAATGCAGAAAATGCCGAAGCAAAAACTTGCGCTGGAAGAAAAGAGAACTTGTAAAGTAATCTTAAGATAGTCTCTTCTTCTTTAAAGGATATTTGACAAAGTTTCGATGTTAAAAATGGTGTTTGCACAACCATTCTTTATTAAAGGAACAGCTTGACCAGCAATTCCCAAATGGCTTAATGCCTCACCGCTTAATTTTATTTCTTCGCCACAAGCAACTCCAATAACCCCATCATAATGATTATTTTTCAAAATTTTCTGAACACACGACCCGCCCGGCAATATGTAGACGTCATAACCCCTTTTTTCGGCGAGAAGCACCGCCCTGTTAATTAGGCAGTCTGGGGAACAATGCGCACAACTGTATGATGGAATGTTGGGGTCAAAGGTTGCCTTACAACGATTATCCATATATTTCCTAGAACAATGCGGCAGAAAAAGAACTCTTCTTCTCGTCTGCTCAAACCGTTCCCTTTCTAAAAGGTTTCTGGCTTGCATATCTATAAGGTCTTGGAGGAGAGAAACAGCGTCAGACAAGTTGAGCCCCGTAATCTCTTGAATTCTAAACTTTTTAATCATCTCCTGCACAGTCTCACTAACCCTTTTATGGAGACCCTTCTGAAACCCAACCCTAGCTACTTCAGTAAAGAAGAAACGGGGAACCCTCGAAAGGTCGAAGGTAAACTTGTATGGCATAAAGTATTTTATAAGCAAC
Source organism: Bathyarchaeia archaeon (assembly GCA_038883795.1). Taxonomy (GTDB): domain Archaea; phylum Thermoproteota; class Bathyarchaeia; order Bathyarchaeales; family Bathycorpusculaceae; genus JASEJA01. The sequence goes on along the minus strand of JAVZLK010000002.1, from coordinate 142,125 downwards.
AAACCTTTAAAATTAACTGTTACTTATACTCATACCCTAAATACACTGAAACAAAGGAGGAATAACATTGGGTATACTTGACAGATTTAGAAAGAAAAAAGAAGAAAAGAAGGCGGACACAGAAACTGCAAAGACAATAACCGAACTTGAACAAATCTGCGGAGACGACAAAGAAACCTATGAAGCATTATACAATACCATGTTCCTTGACCCGAGAAAAATCACAACATCTATGAAAGAAGCAGCAGAAAACGCCAAAAAATTCGAGAAAGAAAAAGATCTTGTCAGAGCACGAACATGGTATGAAATTGCAGGCGGCTTAGCCATTTATGAAGGAAACGTGAAAAAGGTTGTTGAATATTTCAGCGAATGCCAGAAACTTTCGCCAAACACACAATATCTAATTCTAAAAAATCCAGAAAAAGCTGTAGCCAAGGCTCAAGAATATTATAAAAAATATTTGAAAGCTTAAGCAGGTATCACTGTTATTTTTCTGTTTCTTCTGGATACCCCAAAAGGTCTCTTAGAGACTTTACCTCTTCTCGCAGCATGCTTACCTCGCTTTCAAGGGCGCTAACCCTTGATTCGGCAACTTTCTTTAATTTTTCAATTTCAATCATCAAATTTGCCCGTTCAGTCTCTAAAGTCTTTATTTTTTCACGAAGATTCTTTAAAGTCTGCATGAGCTCTCCCTTTATACCTTTAATTCTTTCAACCATATTTTTAATACTTACTCTCTCCTCAACCCTAGTTTCAGCAGTCAAAGCAGACCTAAATCTAGCTTTACAATTTGGACATTCAAATATTCCCATAACAATTCCAACTTCTTCGCCCTCTTTCACTGGTTTCTTAGGAGAAATGGTCCAAGTTTTAGTTGGTGTGGCTGCTTCAACACCACATTTTGGACATTTAACCAACACAAACCCCTATAATAATTGTCATTTAAAGTTAAAATGTGTTTTGCATTCCAAGGAGGATAAATTATTAATTGTAAACCAAATATAAGAGGAGGAGGGGTGAAGGGTTATGAAGGCTGTTGAAATGAAAACGAAGTTGGAAGAAAAGATTAGGGCTTTAGAAAAGGAGAAAAGCATGCTTTTGGAGGAGATAGGACAGCTTAAAGAAATTGTGGAACTAAGCGAAAAAGCAAAAGAGTTAGAAAATGAAGTAAACAAACTAAAAAAGGAAGCTAAAACATTAAAAGAAAAAATCCCACAGGAATTTCTCCAAGAACTCCGTGAGGTTACATACCCTTTAGAGGAAGAAAAAGAAGAGAGCAGCGAATGCCCTAGCTGCGAGGAAGAAGAACTTCTTTAAAAAGCACTTACACAAGCTGAGTATATGCATAGAAAAAGGAGAGAAAATTTAGATAGTTATTTGAAACATTAATCTTTCAACGAGTTCCTTGTAGCGGTTTCGAATGGTAACCTCTGTTACTTGCGCTATTTCGGCTATTTCCCTCTGGGTTTTTCTTTCGCCAGTTAACACAGAAGCGATATAACTTGCAGCGGCAGCAATTCCTGTGGGACCGCGACCAGAAGTTAGTTTTAGCTCTTTCGCTGCTGATAAAATTTTGTGGGCGATTTCTTCAACTTTTCCCTGCATTGTTAGCTGGTTTGAAAACTTTGTTATGTACTGGCTTGGCTTAAGCGGTGGGATTGAATAATCAAGCTCTTTGATTAGGAAACGATAACTGCGACCAATCTCTTTTTTGTTTACGTTGGATGCTTGGGCTATCTCCTCCAATGTTCTGGGCAATCCGCATTGTCTACAGGCCAAATAAATTGCTGCAGCAGTTACGCCTTGAATAGACCTTCCACGGATCAATCTTTCCTTGACCGCTTTTCTGTAAATGACGGATGCCGTTTCAAGAATGTTTTTGGGAAGGCTAAGGTTGGTAGCGAACTTTGTTATTTCAGACAATGCAAAGGCGAGATTACGTTCCGTTGCATCAGAAACCCTTATGCGACGTTGCCATTTTCTAAGGCGATAAACCTGTGCCTTTTGCCCAGGGGACAAGCTTTTTCCATAAATGTCACGGTCATGCCAATCAATCATTGTTGACAAGCCTTTATCATGTATGGTATAAGTTAGGGGAGCGCCAACCCTTGTTCTCTTAGCCCTCTGTTCATCATCAAAAGCTCGCCATTCTGGTCCCCTATCGGCTATTTTTGCTGCCACAACGAAGCCGCAGTCCATGCAAACTATTTCGGCGCATTCATAATCTCGCATAAGTCTTGTGCTGCCACATTCTGGGCAACGTTGAACCTTTGTAGGCTCAACATGCTGCAATGGTAATGCAGGGTCAGAATCCTCACGCCCTTCCCCATCACTGCTCAAATTCATCTTCTCCTTTCTCCTTTAGAGGGGAAAACATACAACACCTTACCCGCCAATTTCTCAGCTTCTCGCAAGGTTGGCTTTACTACTGCATAGGGCGAGGAAACTGGACCGAAAATGTCAAAAACCTTTCCAACAGGCGTTAAATTTTCGTCAACAACTGTTTCGCCGATTTTTGGAGCGCTACTTTCAATTTTTATTATAAGGTTTCGGCTTGAACTTAGGTGGAGAACTCGGCCTATTCTCTGCAAACTTTTAAATTCCCCTCACGGAAAAGCAGAATGGTTCAAACCAAAGCATTTTATATAAACCTTTCTACTTCAATTTGGGCTTAAAGCCTCATATTGCCCCAATTTTAGTCGAAACCTTCATAAATAAGTAATGTTAACTTTGTGGATTTGACGGGTGAGGCTAATGTCAAAACCCTTTTACGTAAAATTTGAGGTCCCGAAAGAAATTGCAGATGCAGCCTATGAAGCCCTCCAAATAGCCGCAAAAACTGGAATAGTTAGGAAAGGAACAAATGAAACCACGAAGGCTGTTGAAAGAGCCCAAGCAAAACTTGTTGTGATAGCGGAAGATGTTGACCCTCCAGAAGTTGTAGCTCATCTGCCGCTTTTATGCGAAGAAAGAAAAATCCCATACGTTTTTGTTCCAAGCAAGGAGAAAATAGGCAGTTCCATAGGCATAGATGTTTCAGCTGCTTCGGCATGCATAGTTAAGGAAGGAGATGCTGCGGGATTAGTTAAAGAGATAATTTCAAGGGTTGAAACTTTGAAAAGAGGAGCCAAGTGATGAGCAAAGAAGAAAAAGAGGCTGCGGAGGAAATAACTCCAGCAGAAGTTATTCAAATTATTGGGCGGACAGGCGTAACAGGCGAAATTACCCAAGTTAGGGTTCGCATTTTAGAGGGAAAAGACAAGGGACGCATAATAACGCGAAATGTTAAGGGACCAGTGCGAGTTCAAGACATATTAATGCTTAGAGAAACGGAAAGGGAAGCAAAGAAAATCACAAGATAATCAAAATTCAAGTCAACAAGAGGGGTTTAACTTTGCCTAAACCGAGAAAATGTTCCTTTTGCGGCAACGAATTCCCAGCGGGAACAGGCATAATGTACGTTAGAAATGATGGGTCAACTTTGTGGTTTTGTTCAAGCAAATGCAGAAAAAGCTCCTTGAAATTAGGACGGGATGCAAGAAAACTTAAGTGGACAAAGTACTTCGGCAAAGAGGAGAAGGGAAAAGCCTAAACGCTAAATTACCTTTTATTTCCAACTATTTTTTCCCATAAAGGCTTGTTATGGATACATCCAATATCTGGCGTGTTCACGTTTCCATTGAAATAGCTGTAGGCTCTTGCTCGGCAGCCCCCGCATATATATTTTTCTGAGCAGCTTCCGCAACCAATCCTTTTTCCGTCAACAATGTAGTCTTTAAGGTTTTCTCTTATGCGAAGCTTCCATAAAAGTGGATGTTTATCCCATATCTCTTCAAAATCGTCTTTCAGTATGTTACCCAAAACTGTGTCGCTGTTTGTGGGGAAGAAAACGCAGGGTTTTATGTCACCGTTTGGTTCAAGACAACAGTATAAGCGTCCAGCTCCGCATCCGCCCAAAAAGTTTGCCACGCTTTCTACACCTTTTTTTGCCGCGTAGTGGGCTTCAACCATAAATTTCTCGCCAAACTGTTTTGAAAGCTCTTTTGTTACGCTAGCGTATTGAGGACATGTGCTGAAAAACCTGTCAACTTTGATGTTTGATTTTCCACTTTTCAGTTCTTCCTCTTTCGCTTGTAAATACAACCCAATTATTTCTTTCCCTATTGTCTCCAGCACATAAAGCCTTTCGTCTGGAGTTAGGTCTAATTCAACATAGGCTTTAGCCCTTCCAGTCGGGATGTAATTAAAATGCATAAATCTTACGCCCAACTGCTTAGACAGTTCTATCAATTTGCCGAGTTCAGATAGATTATCTCGATGTATGGTTGTTGCAATACACGTATCTACGCCCGCTTCCACACAATTTTTAACGCCTTCCATAGCTCTTTCAAAAGCGCCCGGTATGCCCCTAAACTCGTCATGTACGCTTGGCGTGGCGCCGTCAATGCTTATTTCCGCATAATCAATTCCAACATCCTTAATCCTTCTCGCATTATCCTTGGTGATGAGGGTTCCATTGGAGGCTATACTCACATATCCTATGCGTTTTTTGGCGTAAGCTGCAAGCTCAAAGAAATCCTTTCTAGCGAGGGGTTCGCCTCCGCTAAAGGATAGGGCTGGCAAGCCAATGCCCGCAATTTTTGAAAGAATATCCAAGACTTGTTTGGCTTCTTCTGTTGAAAGCTCTGGACGTTTTCCGCCACCAGCATTTTCATAACAATGTTTACATCTCAAATTACATTGATAGGTAAAATTCCAAACAATTTCAAAAGGACCAGCCGGCGTGAAGGGAACACGCACACCATACTTTTCAATACCCTTCATCATTAAACCAAAACCTCTCAACCAAGCCTCACCATACTCCTGATTAAGAAACTGATTACGCATGAAATTTTTATCAACACGCAAAAAACGACTTCCAAGCTCATAAAATGGTTTGGCTAGTTTGTTGCTTATATGTTGGCATCTCAGGCAGAGAGGGACTGGTGCGCCTAAGAAGTCTTTCAGAGAATTTAGAAGTAAGCTTCCATCTGCAAGGCATTTTTCGTCGAACATGCCAATTAACGATTTAAGAATAGGATTAATGGTAACCGAGAGTAACGCATTTTCCAAGGCGTCAACATGCATTTTAATCTTACCTTGCTTTGGATTTAAAGTTTGGTGCGTCTATTCTGTTTCTTTTGATTCTAATTATTTATTAATTCTCCTTCAGAATTTCTTTTTACTGATGTAAAAATCTCATTCTAGGATAATTTTAAGCATGTGTGATGACTAGAACATATTTCCGTAAAATATAAATTTAGAAATCGCTAAAAAAGAGTTGCAGAAAAGGGGAGAAAAGGAAAGATTCTGAGGTGGATGAATTTGAATAAGAAAATAGTCTCAACATTAGTGGTTGCAACGATTTTACTAAGTTTAGTTGCCTTTACGCCGATTCCTAATGTTAGGGCGTCGGGAATTACTATGAGGGTTAATCTTGACAAGCTGGAGCCTGATCTTCGCGCTCAGATTCAAATGGAACCCGCTGGCGAGTATCGTGTTGTTGTTGTCCTGAAAGATGGTGTTAGTAAAACTGCAGCTTTGGATTGTATCCGTGGCTTGGGCGGAGTAATTAATGCTGAACATGACATTATAAACGCTATTTCAGTTTCGCTTCCAGCAGACAAGATTCCAGCTTTGACAGCGCTTGTTGACGTGGATAGAATTCTGTTGGATGAGAAGAGATATCTGATTCCAGTTCCACAATCAGACGACAGCGAAATTGCAATTGAAAACTTCATCGAAACTTATCCATATTGGTATTCGCAGTTTCCATTCTGGATAGGCGCAGACAAGGCTTGGGAAATGGGAATTGATGGTTCAGGCGTTACCGTGGCTATCTTGGACACTGGAATTTTCTATGAACACCCAGACCTGGAAGGCGTTGTCATTGACTACAAAGTGTTTACAAGTGAGGAGGACGTGTTTCCACACGATGGTTACGGACATGGAACAGCATGCGCTGGATGTGTTGCTGCCCAAGGCATTGTGGATTGGGACTTGGGCGTGCCAGGCATATACTTTAAGGTTTTGGGTGTTGCTCCAGGAGCCAAAATCATTGGAGGAAAAGTTCTCACGGATGCTGGTTGGGGCTGGGATTCTTGGATTATTGAGGGCATCGAGTGGGCTGTTGAAAGTGGAGCAGACATAATCAGCATGAGCCTCGGGGGATTAGAAATTCCAAACGATGGAAATGACCCAACATGTTTGGCGTTGGATGCTGCTACTAAACGAGGGGTAGCTTGCTTTGTTGCTGCAGGCAACAGCCAAGGCCTCGGCACAGTTTCTTGTGCTGGCTGTGGTAAAAGCGTTATCACAGTTGGGGCTTCAACAGAAAACTCTTTTGTATATTGGTGGCTTGGTTACTGGCCAACATGGCCTGCAGACGGCTATGAAAACGACCAGTTAATATTCTGGAGCAGTGGAGGCCCTACAGCAGACGGTAGAATAGACCCAGACGTATGCGCAATCGGCGCATGGGGCTTCACATTGGATACTTATCCATACTATCTATGGCTTCAGTTCGGTGGAACAAGCATGGCAACACCAATAGCTGCAGGAGTAGGCGCATTAGTAATTCAAGCCTATAGGCAAGCCCACGGTACTTCTCCATCACCAGCAGGTGTAAAAGAAATACTCATGAACACTGCAAAAGACCTTGGTTATCCGGCAACTCGTCAAGGAGCAGGTCGTGTAGACGCAGAACAAGCAGTTTTAGCTGCGCTAAGTGAACGCCCATACTCTGACACAGATGCCATAGAAGCGACCCTTTCAGCTGGGTGCAGTTACATGGCAAAGTCCACTTTCACAGATAACATTGACAGTGCATATACAACCAAACTTGAGATGTTTAATTCCATATCCTTCGAAGACTTATCCATACCATATCCAGGCACATTCCTACCCTTTGAAATTCCAGAAGGAACCGAATTTGCGGATGTAAAACTGAAGTTTCCGCCTGAATATGCCTATGGATGCCCAGTAAAAGAGTATGATGGAAGCACCTGGACGGACATACATCTTAACACGGCGCTCTACCGGGTCGAGGAAGACGGAAGATGGATATTGATAAACTATGCATACGCCCACACAAACATTCAGTGGTTCAACGCCAGAGTTACGCCTGGAAGCTATGTGCTTTGGATATGGAACCCATATAGAGGCTTAACTGTTGAGCCTGTTGACGTAAAAATAACATTTTATAGATTCGTTGCTTGGAACTGGATCTCTACAACCATTATGGGTAAACAGTTATTTACTAAAATCTCGGTTCCAAAAAACACAGCCCCAGGCAGCTACAGCGGATTTGTGAAAGTTACATGCAACGGCGCACAAATCACAATACCAATAGTTGTTACTGTTCCAGCCAAACTTGGACAGACGTTTTACGTTGAAGCCAATGTCGTTAACGAACCAAGAGCTACTGCTTCAGGCGATTGGATATACTTACCAGTAAAAGTCTGTACTATTGGACACATAATGCTTACAGTTGAATGGACTTATCCAGATGCAGACTTCGACGTTTTCCTCATCGCCCCAGACGGTGAAGTTGAAGCCCTATCCTATGCTCCTTTTGTTGAAATAGTGCGACCGCAAGGCGGCGGACAATACTGGTACACTACAACTGGAACAACAATGGAGCTTCTTTCAACCTTCTGCCTCTACCCGGGCTACTGGTACATCGGAATCCACGCCATATACTTTGGCGACATATTCAGCGAAACTCTAAAAATAACACTAAAACAAGGTAAACCAATAAACACGCCAGATTATCTTTCCCTAAAACCAGCAACCAGCAAAACATTCATGGTTTCAAACAACATACCCGGGTATGTAAATGTCCAAACAATGATTCTATCATTTCAAACAGAAACATTCACAGAACAAGTTCTAGGCACAGTATACTCATTTGACTGGACAAACGTTGGCTATGATGCATGGTTAATTCCAGTAACACCAGACATGATAACGTTAACCGCATCCCTTGACTGGACAGGAGACCATGTACTTCACCTAACCCTCTACGACCCAGCTGGAGCTAACCGCGGACAAGTAACCACAAAAGGACAAACAATAACAATCACAGATCCAACAATAGGCTATTGGACAGCCATAATCACCATACATGAACCAGGAAGCCAAGACTATACAATGAATGTTGGAGGTTTAAGATTCAAACCCTTAGATGGAGTTACGCTGGCTCCAGACAGTTTCATTCTAACGCCATACGGAACACAAACATTAACCCTAACAGCTTCACAACAAGCTAAAGGAACAGGATTTATAGTTTACTACGACTTAACAACTGGAAGCATATACTCTGAAACAATTATTTCCATTTCGACATATAAAGGCGGCTTCGGCAAACATTGTCCAGCATAAAAATAGCGATTCCAAAACTTCTCCTTCCCCTTTTTTATGTCTCGAATAATTTCCTAACCGTCAAATAATAGTGAGACTAACATTTTGGGCTTTTCTTCCTATATATGTCACCTTTTGATATATGCAGAAAGCTGAAAGAACGAATTTATTAAGATATACGACACTGGTTATTCATAGGCAGGCGAATAGAAATGGCTGCACAAAACAAAAAGAAAGCCAAAAAAGTTGACCTTTTGGAAATGCATAATCCCGAAAGAATTAGATTACTTGAAAAAATACGAAAGCAGCTTAAGCAAAAAATTGAAGAAGCAAAGCTTATGCACTCATTACTTCAAGTTGAAAATCTAACTGTCAATGGAAGCATCGTCTACAAAGAAAACGAGCGACTCACTGGATTTTCATTCTCAAAATAACCAGTAACGCAAAAACCATCTGATTTTCATTCCAAACTCTTTTCATACTTTCCAAATTAATAATGGCGGATTTTGGTAGCGGGGGGTCGACTTTCAAGAGGTCAAGGCTTGACCTCTTTTTGAACGACCGATCTCTGGGTTATGAGCCCAGCGGGTTAATCCTGGCTACCCCACCCCGCTACTTTATTGCTGGTTAAAATCTTTCTTAAATCTTTTTGGGAAAGTCATTTAGTAAAAGCTTTTAGTTGCAATTTCCTTATGGTGTTTAGCTGATGCTCTATGGATAAGCCCTATTTCCGTCAAATATTCAATCCAGTTCTTGAGAGCCCAATTTTTGTTGAGGGGCTTCCTGGTTTTGGGAATGTGGGGAAGATTGCGGCGCATCTTTTGATAAAGTTTTGCGGGGCTAAACCTTTTGCTGAGTTGTATTCGCCTTCTTTTCCGGATTATGTTTCCGTAAATTCTAGGGGAATCTGCCACTTGCCCCGCTATGAGTTTTATGCTGCCCCTATGGAGAAAAACGATTTCATTATAATGACGGGAGATACACAACCTTCCTTCGATGATGTTGTTGCGCATTATATGCTTTGCAATGAAATTTTGGATTTTGTTAAAAAATATGGCTGCAGCTTCATCACAACAATCGGCGGAATCCCCATGGCAAGCGATAAGGCGGAGGTTTATGTGGCTGCCACTTCGCCAAGACTGGCGGCGGAGTTTATGGAGAAGGGCGCAGTAATATATAGCAAAGGCCGTATTGTGGGAGCTACGGGCTTATTGTTGGGACTTGCAAAGGAACGAGGCTTAGAAGGCGTATGCCTATTAGGCGCCACCAGCGGTTTTAGGGCAGACCGAGGGGCGGGCTTTGCAGTTTTTAAATTTCTCATGAAAGCCTTTGGTAATGAGGTAAAGGAAGGGTTATAAGAGAAAATCCCAAATTAAAATGGTTAAAAGGAAAGTGGATGCATGGGCGAGGAAAAACGAGTAATAAAGGAAGCTCGGAAGTTTGATTTGAGCTCAAAGTTTTGGAGAACCTTTTTACTGATTTTGGCGGCTATCCTAACTTTTGGGGGACCATATGCGGTTTATGTGCTTAACATTGTTTTTGAAATAGACTTTGCTGTTTCAATGATTTCCGGATTTGCCCTTTTCATAGCGGGTTTAGTGCTCATATGGTATCTGATTAGAAAGGGAGTTGTTTCTTAAGCCTCAGATACCCCAGGGTGCATCATCTTTTCAGACGAGTAAATTCTTCATCGGCAAAATATAAAGAGAATTTGCCACGTTAAAAATTGTTCGGTTGCGTATGACAAGTTAGCAAAGCATATAAGATATGCTATAAGATATAATAGTTATGCAAGAAAACGAAAAGAAGAAGCTTGAAGAAATCATGAAGAAAAGCGAAGAAACAGCCAAAAGAACAACGATAATTCTGGAGAAAGAGGAAAGAGAATTCATCGACTCATTAATTAGGGAGGGAAAGGAGCCGGGCATAAAGCCGCTTATTTCTAAATTGCTTGATGTCTATAGGAGTATGATGATTTATGATTGGCGGTTTCCAGGCGAATGTTATTGTGGCATTAGCCGCATGGCATTCATAAATGTGGAGTTAATTAACATTCTCATAAACAACATTCCAACGGAGAAATGGCGAGAAATAGGCGTAAAAATGGGTGAAGCTGCAAAAGTTTCTATGGAAGCAACATTGGGAATTCAAACTGCCAACCACGAAAAATGGCAAGAAGTTTTCAAAAGGTTAAGGGTTCAAGGGTTCGGCGACATCTACCTAAAAGACAAATACATTCTCATAAAAGCACCATTTATCAACGAAGCAGAAATTTGGGCTGGATTTTTGGAGGGTTTGCTCAACATAGAAATTGACATAAAAACCACCTCTCCGCCCCTAGTTTTCGAAGTCAAAGAAAAGGCTGCGGGACAAACAAAATAAGCCACGCTAAACCAAAGGTTTATGGAGATAGTTAGATGGCATCCGTATTACATGAGGCAATGTTATACGAAAAATTAGAGGGTAAGAAGGTTAAATGTAACTTATGCGGAAGAAGATGCATCATAAAAGATGGTGGAACCGGATTCTGTTTAGTAAGAAAAAACGTTGACGGAACCCTTTTTTCGCTAGTTTATGCTAAGGCTATTTCAGCCTGCGTAGACCCTATAGAAAAGAAACCCCTATCGCACTTTAACCCTGGAGCCTTAGTGATGTCAATAGCAACGGTGGGCTGCAATTTCCGCTGCCAATTCTGCGACAACTGGATGATAAGTCAAGAAAGAAAAATTGAGGGCAAAGATTTCCCACCAGAAGAAGTTGTTAAGGCAGCAAGAGACAACGGATGCCAAGGAATAAGCTACACTTATACGGAGCCAACAATATTTTTTGAATACGCCTATGAAACGGCTAAGCTGGCTCATCAAGTGGGGTTTTTCAACACTTTCGTAACAAATGGGTATATGACGCCGGAAGCTGTCAAAACCATAGCGCCGTATTTGGACGCTGCAACCGTAGATTTTAAAGGCGGTGGAGACCCAGATTTTTACAAGTCTTTTTCGTCGGTTCCATCTGTTGAGCCAATTTATGAAGCCCTAAAAGAGATGAAGCGAAATGACATTCACATTGAAATTACAAATCTTGTTGTGCCAAAGATTGGGGATTCCATTGAAAGAGTGAAGGAGCTGGCAGCTTGGATAAGGGACAATCTTGGCAAAGACACGCCCTTTCATTTGCTGCGTTTTCATCCAGATTATCAGTTGACAACAATTCCCTCAACCTCAATCGAAGCTTTAGAGAAGGCTTATGTCGCTGCGAAGGATGAAGGACTAAATTATGTTTACATAGGCAACGCGCCCGGACATCCCTCAGAAAACACTTATTGCCCAAGCTGCAACGAGCTACTGATTAAACGCTTCAGCTTCGAGATTACAAGGTGGAACTTAACAAAAGATATGCGCTGTCCAGTTTGCGGAAAAGAAATTCCGATTAGGGGTAAGTTGCATCCAAGCGGATACGCTTATCCCTACGCTCTATTTTAGGACTTGCTCGCCATCATACCTAAAAATCTAGAGGGGCTATCCAATTTAGGTAAAAGACAGCAGATAAATTGACTAGGAACTCCATAGAAGGTATGTTTTTATTCAAAAGGTTTCTACCTAATATCTGAAGAAAATGTGGAGACTTCTTCGTCCAGACGCGGTGAGCGTGCTCAATGATGAGATGGCTAGGAAAAGCCTAAGTAGATATTTCGCTGTTGTGCAAGATAAGAAGCCAGCAAAATTTTTGATAGCGAAAAAACTTGTGGCAGAATTCAGCGAAAAAGATTCTTTAGAGAAGCTTTGGCGGAAACATTCGGAACTTACAGAAGAATTCTATAAACTTCAAGAAAAAATCGATACTAAACAAGAAAATTTGAAGAAAATGCCCACTCCAGAAAAGTCTTACCTTGACTTAAAAATCGAAATCGCCAAAAAAATCCTCGCTAACTGCCATTTCTGCACCCGAAGATGCGGAGCCAACAGAATTGAGGGAAAACTTGGTTTTTGCAAATGCGGTTCAGAAATTATGATTTCAAGCATTTTTGAGCATGTGGGCGAAGAGCCAGAACTTGTGCCTTCTGGAACCATTTTCACCATGGGCTGCACCATGCGCTGCAAACACTGCCAAAACTGGACAATTTCCCAATGGATGGAGAAGGGCGAAGTTTACAAGACGGAAGATTTGGCTAAGGAGGTTGAAAATTTACGCTTAAGCGGTTGCAGAAACGCCAACCTAGTAGGCGGAGAACCAACACCATGGCTAAAGCAGTGGCTTGAAACCTTCAAACACGTAAATGTGAATATACCAGTTGTTTGGAACTCAAACACCTATTATAGTCCAGAAACAGCCCAACTTTTAGCTGGATTCGCAGACGTTTACCTATTAGATTTCAAGTATGGACCAGGCGAATGCGCCGAAAAAATTTCAGAAGCCCCAAACTATTGGGAAGTTTGCACACGCAACCATTTGGAAGCAAAAAATTACGGCGAACTAATAATTCGCATACTGGTTTTGCCAAATCATTTGGAATGCTGCACAAAGCCCATTATAAACTGGATAGCTGAAAATTTGGGCGTGGAAACAAGGGTTAACGTGATGTTTCAGTATAGACCAGAATGGCGAGCTTATGAAATTCCAGAACTGCGCAGAAGGCTTACCCGTGATGAGATGGAGAAGGCTGTTGCATTGGCTAAAGAGGCAAAACTTGTAAACTTCATAACATGAAGGGCGAAAGAGCGAAACCTATTTCTTAAAGAGCATTCACTTGTAGAGCAGAATAGTGATTGAAATGCCATATTGCCCAGAATGCGGAGGCGAAATGCAGTACATATTAGCCACCAAACATTATGTCTGCAAAAGCTGCGGATTATCTGTGACACAGCAAGAGTTGATGGAACTTAGAGAAAAGCTTAGACCAACCTTTGAAACCGAGGAAGAAGAGCAAGAAAAGCGGAGAAAGGAATATTTGAAGTGGTGGCTAAGCAAGAAAAAATAAGCACTACATGACTGTTTTTAACGATAAAATAGCAAACAGCATAAAAGCAAACAATTTATTTTTAATAGTCTAAAAGCGGGAAAAGTGAACAAGATGGTTCAGACAATGGAAATAATCTGCGTTGGCAATGAACTGTTAATTGGCAAAACATTAAACACAAACGCCCAATGGCTTGCCAAACGTGCAACTTCCATGGGAATAGCTGTTAGGCGAATAACAGTTGTGAGCGATGATATCGAAGAAATTGCTAACGCTATAAGAGAAGCCTTGCAGCGAAAGCCTCGTTTTCTAATAACAACGGGCGGGTTGGGACCAACTTTCGACGACAAAACATTGGAAGGAATTGCTAAGGCTCTAAACCGCAAATTAGAAGTTAATGAGAAGGCTTTGAAAATGGTTAGGGAAAAATATGAAGCATATGCGAAAGCTGGAAGAATTGAAAGGGTGGAGTTGACACCTCCAAGATTGAAAATGGCAAAGCTTCCAGAAGGAGCAGAACCATTACCAAACCCAATTGGCACGGCTCCAGGCGTAAAAATTGATGTTGAAAAAACATTTTTGATAGCTTTGCCAGGTGTTCCATCAGAAATGGAAGCTATTTTTGAGGAATCTGTTGCGCCTCTTCTAAAAAGGGAGGCTGGAGAGGCTGTGTTTTTTGAAACAAGCATTTACGCTGACAACATCATGGAATCCTCTTTGGCTCCGTTAATTGATAAGACGATGCATGATAACCCCTACATTTATATAAAGTCCCATCCAAAAGGCGAGGAGAGAGAACCGCGCATAGAAATCCACTTTTCAACAACCGCTGAAAATTCTAAAATAGCCAAAGACAGAATTGGAAAAGCCATAATTCAATTGTCAGAGCTCGTGCAGAAAAGTGGAGGAAAAATCAGAACATAAGGCTAAGTGAATATGAATGCTTGTAGATTATCATATTCACACTGAGGTTTCGCTGGACGCCAAAGGCTCCATGGAAGATTATGTCAAAATGGCAAAGTTGAAGAAGCTTGGCGAAATAGGCTTCTCTGAACATGTAACATTTCATCACATTAAGGGATGCCCATTTCTACCCATAAACTCGACTTATCTTCAAAACTTTCTCAATTTAAAGGCTAACGCAGATTTGCCAGTGAAATTGGGCGCTGAAGTGGATTTCATACCAAAATTTACTGAAAAAATTGAAGATTTTGTTAGAAAATTTCCTTTTGATTACGTTATTGGAGCTGTTCATTTTATTGGCGAGTGGTCTGTTGATTCGCCATCACAAATTAACGAATACTCAAAAAGAGATATTCTAAAGGTTTATGAAGAATATTTTAGTCTTGTCAAAAAATTGTGCCAAAGTCAGCTTTTCGACATTTTAGCCCATCCAGACCTGATAAAAATTTTTGGATTTAAACCAAAAACTGATTTTTCCCAAATTCTTGAAGAGGCTGCTGAAGCAATGGTAAAGTATAACGTTTGTGCGGAAATCAACACCAGCGGATTAAGAAGACCATGCCAAGAGATTTATCCAAGCGAACAATTTCTGAAAATATTACAAAACCACAATGTTCCCATAGTTTTTGGCTCAGATGCGCATGAACCAAACGATGTGGGCAGAAACTTCAAAGAAGCCATAAAATTAGCAAAGAAAGCGGGTTATACAAAAGTTTGCGTTTTTAACCGCAGAGAAAGGGAATTCGTGAAAATCTAAATTTAAGATGTTTCTATGGTTTTTCTGCGAATTAAGCGGAAATTATTTCGTCAAAATCTTATCAGAATAGCAAAAAGCTTCTGGAAAGTGTTTTCTAATGAATTTTCTCGTTTCATAGCATAAATGACACCCATCGACATAAGCTCTATTTGGAACGAAACCATACTTAGAGGCAAGCTCTGTTAAGCCTTTCAGCCCTTCATCGCAGAGTACAGCAATAACCATATAATCTTGATAATTATAATTCTCAACAATTTTTCTAAGAGAGACTTCCCGTGCATTTCCAATGCTTAAGCCCGGACATATAGTGACGAATCCAAACTCGTCTACATCAACTCCCAAAGGAGACTTCAGCGTTCCCCCAGCCCACGCACCTGAGCATGTTTCAGTTAGGATTTCGGATAAGGGTTTCATTTTAACATGCTTTATGAGAGATTCTGCTGCTCTACCGACAAACATGGATTGAGTTTTTGTCACTTCAACTTTTGTGGTAAGATTGTTTAGAAATTCAAGATGGCGTTGGGTGGCAAAGTTAAACTTGTTCTGTTCTCCTGGTTTACCAACAAACCTTGCGTCGATAGAAACTTCAAGGCTGGATTCTAAAGATGCTTCAACTGCGTTTTTGACAGATTTTATAGGCACATACTCTTGATGGAAAAAATCTACGCTAAAAAACATTTTTGTTAAGCCAACGTTTTTAAGTTCCTGAACAGTTGCATTTGCTTTGGATTTATTGTGTGCCCAGAAGCCATTAGTGAAGAGCCATATTTGAGGAAACGATAAATGGCTACATTCAGCTATTATCCTTTTAACTAAAACGGGATAAAGCATCGGCTCACCGCCCGTTATACAAATTATTTCAGTATTCAATGCTTTAGCATCAGTTACATACTTTTTCGCTTCTTTAAAATTCATACAGCCCTTAATTTCTGGGCCACAGAAAAAAGCACAGTGAAGACAGTTGGCATTACAACAGTCCGTTATATGCAAACCTAAACTTGTTATCTCCACCATAGTCTCTACATCAATTTCTAACAGCTTTTGCATATATAATTTGAGGGTATTATTATGTCGTTTAACTAGGAACTAATTCAAAAGTATTTTTATTTGACAAATTGTTTAAGATATCTCCCCAAAATTATCCTTTAGAATACCTTCACTATTGATTGTGGGTTCATAAGAGCCATAAATTAGGTTAATAACAAATTTTGAGAGAACAATGAAGCTGAAACCTTCAAAAACGCTTATAACAATTATGGTTTTGCTTACATTTTTTTATTTGTTTCCATGTTGCCAGGCAGAAGCCTACAGCGTTTCCTATCAGATTTTAAACGAACCTAATGGCTCAACATATTATAGGTTAAACGTTACAATTCAACAATCCCTCTACGATTATTATCGTGGAAAAAGTCACGCTTTGAATTCGGAGGCTGATTTTGCAAAATTTGTAACGCCATACGCATTGAAGCCCATCGCAGATAAACTATGGGAAATTTATTCGGATGATGAAGATTTCGCCAACGGCGTGTTAATGATTGTACATCAAATCCCATATGAAGTAACTGAACCAGCAAAATACCCGATAGAAACTATGGTGGAGAATAAGGGAGACTGCGACCTATTCTCTTTCATCGCAGCATCAATTATGAAAGCTGGTGGACTCGAAGTTGTACTTTTATATTATGAAAAAGAAGCACACATGAATGTCGGCGTAAGCCTTTCACATACGCCATACGATGCCAGAAGACAAGTTTACTACATAACCTACAACAACATTAAATATTACATTGCTGAGTGCACTGGTTACTTTCAAGACGGATGGAGAGTCGGCGAATGCCCAGACAGTTTAAAGCAGGCTTCCGCGGAAATTATTACTCTTGAAAACTGTGAACGATCTTCGCCTGGCCAAGTTTCAGCAAGCTACAAACCCCTAAATGCATCAACAATTTCGCTTACCGTGTCCCCCACTTATGTTATTAATCAAGGCACAGTTTCGCTTACTGGAGAAATTTCTCCAGCCCTACCAAATAAGACAGTTACCATTTACATAAGCGTGAACAATTCGCCATGGAAAGTTTTGGGCATAACCACAACGGATTCTAATGGGCAGTTTAGATACGTTTGGAATGTGGAAACTTCCAGTGGAGTTTGTTTTGTTCGTGCAAGCTGGTCTGGAGATTATAATTATGCTGGAGCAGACAGCCCAATCCAAACAGTAACAGTACTATCCGCATTCTTCGTTTTGTTGTTGGCAACCACTACAATTTTAGTTTGCATGGGCGTAATCATATTCATCACTTCTCGGCAAGCTCAACCAAAAATACAAGAACCCCAACCACCAGAAATTCCCTCCCAAACAGAAAAAACTTTTACCAACCAACTGAAGCATTGATATTAACACAACCAAAAGGCGATAATAATGTTTACAGTTTTCATCATAGGAACCGCTGGCTCTGGAAAGTCAATGCTCACATCAGCTTTCAATGAATGGCTAAAAATGGCAAAACAAGACGTTGCAGTCGTAAACCTTGATCCGGGAGCTTTAACACTTCCATACACGCCAGACGTGGACATTAGAGATTACGTGGATATTGAAAGCCTCATGGAAGAGTATAGTTTAGGCCCAAACGGCGCATTGATAATGGCTGCAGATTTGATTGCAGACAAAATTGAAGAAATTTCCAAAGAAATCGAGGATTTAAGGTCAGACATAGTTTTGATTGACACTCCCGGGCAGATGGAGTTATTCGCCTTTAGGGCAAGCGGACCCTACATTGCCAATGAGCTTACAAAGGAAAACAAAGCAATAGTTTACTTATTTGACGCCGTTTTTTGCGTTAATCCACTTAATTATGTTTCAAACCTTTTCCTTTCAGCAGCGGTCTATAACCGCTTCTTACTACCACAAGTGCATCTTCTCTCAAAATGCGACTTGCTTCCAAAAGAGGAAGTTGACAAGATTGTGGATTGGTCGGCTAATCCTAAGGCTTTGGAAACTGCGATTGAACAAAAACTTGAAGGAACAAAGCGCTTACTTAGCAGAAACATGATGCTGGCAATCCACAAACTTGGCTTAAGATTCTTGCTAATTCCAGTTTCAGCGAAAACGAATGAGGGGATGATAAACTTCAACATGGCATTAGAACGCATTTTAGCTGGGGGAGATAAATACACATACTAATTAAGCAAAACCCACGCCGCCGCTAAAGCTCCATAGTGAGCTTTTTCTGGAGCATCAGCACCAACAATAATTATAACATCGTTCTCCTCTGGCTTTAGAAGTTTCAAAATCTGACTTGCAGCCTTTGGAAAATCTTCAGCCACATTGCTGCTAACTGATGGAATGATTAAGCGTTGCCCCCTAAAAAGCAGCGTCGTGGCACTTTTCGCTCCCACCATCACGGCAGCATCCCGTTGCTCCATACCAGATTTAACCTTATGCGCATGATTTTTTAGCAAAATTGCAAAATTATACTCTGCAAGCGTCAACTCATTTTTCTCAATCTTTATTTTCTCTTTAAAGATTGCCTTATACTCTTTCCATAAACTTAAACCCTTTTTTGTAAGAACGCATCCGGCCTTGGAAACTGTGATTAAACCAGCTTTTTGCAGTCGACTTATTATAGTGCGCACAGCTCCTTCCCCAACTTTCAAATTTTCAGCTAACATGCCACGACCGATGGGTTGTTTAGCTATAACTTCTATGGCATTTAACATATGAAAAAGCGAAAAAGTTGGAGATGGACCTGGAGCTTTTTCACCCGCTATTTTTTCTAAAATTTGCTTAAATGCGTAGGACATGATTTCACAATCATAGATTAAACCATCAATTATTAAATTATTATTGTTTTTAATAATGCAGAGAGAAAAGGCTAGAATAGAGATTTAGAATTTGCTTTTTGAATAATATTCTCTAACTATGCCTGCAGTCAGTGCTATTAAACCCACTGTTAATAGATAGATTAGCGGGTAAATGAATATTGAAAGCAAATTTTCGTAGGTGACTGACGGCAACTGCGGAGCAAAGAATATTGAAATCCAAACTATGACGAAAGTTGCAATACACCCAATTCCTAAACCTACGGAAAGTCCATGAATGAAGCCGCTCCTATCTTCTACCTGATTGCTAGAGTGCGTGTTTTTCTGTTTTGCCTCTTGTTTTTGCATCGGCGTTTCTTCTGCAACTTGATACTCTTCTTCTCCAGTTTCTTGTTCTTGCTCGATTTCTTCTCCATTTGTTGCCTCTTGAAGTTCAACTTCTTGTGCTTCTTGTTCAACTTCTTGTTCGGTTTCCATGATATCAGCCCTTCATGTTTTTGTGTAGTTATGAATTAATAAAATTATTCAATTTTGGATTCTTATTCAAAAACAAAATCAAAAATACATAAAATAGCTAAAATGATCATTTTGAAACCAGTTTTGGCGTTAGTTGTTCTATGGCGTTTTTAAGTTTATTCCATTCTTCCAAGTTTCTTATGTTAAATTTATGCTTTCTTTTCCATGTTCCGTTTCTGTTCTGCCACAAATACAAACCGATGGAACGCCTCCCGAGAGATTCGAAAACTACTATGGCTTCCCACCATTTTTCGCTTTTAAAAATGTTAATATAATCAACAACCTTGTAGAAACCAGATATAGGAAGCTTTTCTTCCGTTCCACTCAACCGTATTCACCTTTCTTTCTAAGTTTAAACTTTTAACTATTTTAAGTGTTTTAACAATAGCATGCTATAAGCATTGAAAAACTCCATCAACAAGAACGTTCATACATGAGCCCTTTTTGTCAAAAACCTTCACGGTTGGCTTTGAAATCAGAAAGTCCATGTGGTTCTTGGATTTGTTTTTGCCGCCTGGCATGTCGGAGTTGTTGCCGAAGGCTATGTGAATTGTGCCAAACATTTTCTCCGCTTCAAGGAACTCTTCGACAAACCTTGCTTTCTTATTTATTCCAAAAGCAAACTCGCCCACAACATCTGACCACTCGTCAGTTTTAAAGGAATCTCTAATTTTCTCTAATGTTAACAAGTCTTCAGAAAAAATGTTTTCCACTTTACCTTTATGGATTGTTAATTTAACTGGGTTTTTCAGAGGCCCTATTCCGCCCACAGCCATGTCGCACACAAAAGTGCCTTCAAGAGAATCTTCCACTGGCGCTACGATAACTTCGCCTGTTGGCAAATTCATCCACTTCATAGTTTCCCAATCAATTATAGTGTCCGTGTAGAAGGGTCTTCCTTCAACGTTTAGGGAAACCTTTGTGCCAGCTGGATTTGTAATTTCTATGTGTGCTGCATCACCCAGTTTTTGGATTAGGTTTTTTGCAAAACTTTGCATTTCTCTATGCTCTTTAACTGTTAGAGCTAAAGCGCCTTGGGTTAGCATGTCTAAAGTAACGCCGGGACAGTGACCCAAACGGGCTTTGCGTTCTGCTGTTTCCATTTTTATGAGTGTTATTCTAAAGGGTGTTTCTTCGCGAGAACCGCGGAGAAGGTTAATGTAGATATCTGGTGTGTATTTTGTTAAAATTTCCATGATTTGGGGTGGAATTTCTTTTCTAAAAACATTCGCACTAGTTTTCAGCGGTATTAGTCTTGTTTGTAGGCCTAGGTTTAGGGCGCCATTTGTAAAGGCTTCACCAACATCAAGCTTTTCATAATCACAAAAAACGATAATGCTTTCGCCCTTTTTGGATTCTAGTACGCATTCTAAAGCATTTCTAGCAGCTTCCCAAGCCTTCATAAACTTCAACTCTAATCATACCTAAGAATGGAGAGTAATAAGCCTTACAATTAAAAACTCAAAAACGTTTCAAGTTAATATGTTTGAATTTTTCCTTCGGCAAGCTCCATGCAGAATTTGTCTATATTTTCCAGCTCGTAGTTTAGCACATCGCTTATTTCGCGTCTAACCTTTTCTATGGCGTTGTTGCCCTTCATTATAACTTGTGCTGCTGCCACTTCAGGCTGGTCAATGGGGCTTCCAATTTTACTCAGCAACCAAATGTAAACTTCTTCAACTTCAGGCACTTCATCGTAAACGTGTTGGGCTATTTTGTAGGTTAAAACGTTATAGATTTTTCCAACGTGACTTACTGGGTTTTTGCCTGCTGCGGCTTCGGAACAGAAGGGTCTGTTTAGGGATATTAAGCCGTTTACACGGTTACCCCTTCCAACCTGTCCTGAGTCGCCGCTGTCTGCGCTTGTGCCCAAAACTGTTAGGTATAAGCCTCCTAAGCCTCTTCCACGAGCGTCCAAAGTGTTTAGTTGAATGTTAACTGTTTCAAAGTCTGTGTTTGCCTTGACGAATTTTTCTGTTTCTTCGAGAATTTTTGCTTTCTTTTCGAAGTATTCTTCTTCGCTGTTTATGAAGCGGTCGACAAAAGCCATGGAAATTGTAAGGTTTAGGGTGTTGTTTACTCTGAAACCCATAACCTTTATGTCTTCACCCGATTCCGGAAAACGCTGTTTAAAGTTTTGAGAGTTTAGGAATTTCTCTGTTTCCAAAACTATTTTTTCTGTTCTAGTCATTGGCGCATATCCAACAGCAGCAGACGTATCATTGGCTCCTAAAACTTTTCCTTTCCGCTTAAAAATGTCCACAAGCCCCACAGAGCCGGGCTTGAGTTCTACTTGATATTTCACATGTTTTTCTGGGTCTACAAAGCGCATGTTCTTTCTGAACCACTCTTTGGCAACGCGTATTGCTATTTCTTTAACGTCTATTTTTGTACCGTTAAATTCCGATGTTGCCCTGTCGCCGAAAACGAAGAGCATGGGCTGTTTAACTATGCCCCCACCAAATCTTGGTTCAGCTTCTCCAGCCACAAGAAGAGATTTGTCAACGTTATGATGGAGGATTAAACCAGCCTTTTCCAAGTATTCTTTGCTTAGGTTTATGGAAATCTGGTCCATCACAGCATCACAGATATAATCCGGATGTCCAAGACCTTTTCTTTCCACTATTTCTATGCGCTGTCTTTCCAAGGGCGTCTGTTTTAGGTCTTCTACTATTATGTTCCGCATGGTAAACCTTTCCACAGTGAAGTTTAGGGATGTATGCGCAAAACAAATATATAATTTACTGTATTAATTTATAAAAGAAAATAACTGGTGGTTATATTTTGGCGGTGACAGGCTCCCTCATTAGAAAACTAAGACTTGAGGCTGGCTTAACCCAGAAAAGGCTTGCAGAACTTGTCGGCGTATCACAAGCCCACATAGCAAAAATAGAACAAGAGAAAGTTGATCCGAGACTTTCCACAATCAACAAAATCTTAGAAGTTTTGACGGAAGGAAAAAAGAAAAAGTGCAAAGACATAATGACCGAAGGCGTCCTCTTTGCGAGACCAAACAACAACATTTTAAAAGTAAGCGAGATTATGGTGAGAAATGCCATCTCGCAGATGCCCGTGCTGAACGGAAACAGAGTTGTTGGAACAATAACAGAAGAAAGCATAATCAGAAACTTAAGCTCAAACATAGCAAAGGAAAAGGTAAAAAACGTTATGGGTCCACCCTTGCCAACAGTGTCGGAAGAAATGCCCATAGACGCCGTCCGCCCACTGCTTGAGAGACATCAAGGAATATTAGTGGCAAGGGGCAAAGAGATTGTGGGGATAATAACGCGGTCAGACATCCTAAAAACAATAGGCTAAAAAGAGGCGTTACTCATGCAACTTCAAGATTTTGAAAAAAAAGCAAAACAAGCGATTGAGGAGTTGAGGGCTAAAAAGCCGCGAGAAGCCATAATAGTCCATCATGACGACGCTGACGGTTTATGCTCAGCAGCAATAACAAAAAAGGCTTTAGAACGCGAAGAAATAAAGCCAAAAACATTCTGCCTAGAAAAGGTCTACATAGAAGTCATCGAAGACTTACACTCAAAAACGGGTCAAACAATTTTTTATGTGGATATTGGCTCATCCCACGCAGACATGATATCCGAATACAATAAGGGCAAAAACCTAACAATAATATTGGACCATCACGACCCAAAACCAGCCACAGACCCACAAGTTTTTGATTTAAACCTTGAAAACTATGGATTTAGGGGCGAAACGGACTTTTCTGGAGCAACATGCTGCTACTTATTCACAAAAACATTAAACCAAACAAATGTGGATTTAGGTTATTTGGCTCTGGTTGGAAGTTGCGAAATTCCAGAAGGCTTTATGGGAATAAATAAGATGGTATTGGAAGAAGCATGTAAAAATGGAATTATTCAGCAGAAGGGCAAAAGCTACGAGATAACCAAATTTAAAACTCGCTTGGACTCCCTTTTCGCCAAGCTTCAGATTTTGGGCGCTGTAGGATATTATGAGGGGGGTCCAGAAATTGGCGTAAACGCTTGCTTAGAAGGATTAAGCAAAGAAGTTGAAGAAAAGATCAATGCGTTAGAGAATAAGCGTAAGGAGGCTAACCGTCACCTTTTGGGAAGGCTTTACCGTGAAAGGTTGAAGGAAACAGATCACATTCAGTGGTTTGATGCTGGAGACATGTATGCTGGCATGGGCACAAAAGTTATTGGACAATTCTGTTCTTTCTTGGCTTACCAAACACGCCTAGTAAAACCCAACAAATACATTTTTGGTTTTGTAAATGTTCCATCAGAGATTCCAGGATGGGGAACGCTGAAGGAAAAGTTTGTTAAAGCTTCGGTTCGAGTGCCAAAAACCTTGCAATCTTTAATCGATAATGGAAAGCTTCCAGGCGCAGTAAACCTTTTGGACAAGGCTTCAGAGGGTTTTGGCGTTGCTGATGGACATCAATATGCCGCAAACGTAACGGTACCACTTGATAAGAAACAAACGTTAATTGAAAATGCAGAAAAGGCAATTAAATGAACCTAGTGTGAGCTTATGGTTAAGTACGCTATAGTAAGACCAGTACCAAATTCTTATGACCAATGTGTTAGGACAAATGTCGAAAGAATAGATGTGGCACTTGCAAAAAAGCAACACGCAGAATACTGCAAAACTTTAGAAAGGCTCGGTTTGAAACTCGTTTGGGTGAAAGGCGATGATACGCTTCCTGACAGTTGTTTTGTCGAAGATACAGCGATAATAATCAGAGAGAAGGCGATAATATGCAACATGAAAATAAAATCCCGAAAACCAGAAGTGATTGAAGTCGCCAAAGTATTGGAAAAACTAAAGGAAACCTACTACATCAAGCCTCCAGCCACCATCGACGGCGGGGACGCCCTAAAAATCGAAGACAAGATTTTTGTTGGACTTTCCCAAAGAACCAACCTCCAAGCGATACATCAACTTAGGAAAATTTTGAACGGAAGTGATGTAGAGGTGGTTCCAGTGAAAGTTCGAAACGTGCTTCACTTAAAGTCTGCTTGTACCTATCTTGGAAACAATTATGTCGTCCTCTCGAAGGGATACTTTGATTTGGACATAATGCGAGATTATGAGAAAATTGTTGTCCCGAAAGACGAGGAGTATGCTGCGGATTGTCTTGCCATAAATGGGACAGTTTTGATGGCGAAGGGCTATCCTAAAACTAAGAAAATGGTAGAAGCGGCGGGATTTTCTGTGATTGAATTGGAGATGTCTGAATTTCGCAAGGGAGAAGGTGCCTTAACATGCCTCTCCATACTATTTTAAAATCCAGCCTTTAACAGATTACGTGGTTTCATAATCTCTCTTAAGAGTACGGTTGCATACGAACCCCGATGCAACGCAAAGCTTATTTTTGCCATGTTTTTGGATGGATTAGCTGCATCAGCGGAAACTTCTTTTAGTTGAAAATTGTTTAGCGGAGTTAAAGCGGTTCGCAGTTCACCTTTCGAGCTTACCTCTGGCATTAAACTGATTTTAAAATTTTCAAAAGTTATGCCTTCCTCCTCTAAAATTTGTTTTTCAATTTCTCCTTGAACACCCTGTGAAGACTTCTGTTTAAAACCTATTAGAGGAAGAGCTAACTGCATTTTTCCAGCCTTCATTGCCTCATTAATTTCTGCACAAGTTTCAGCCTTCACAACTTTATACATTGTTAATAATGGCAATCCAGAACGCTGCACA
Source organism: Bathyarchaeia archaeon (assembly GCA_038883795.1). Classification (GTDB taxonomy): domain Archaea; phylum Thermoproteota; class Bathyarchaeia; order Bathyarchaeales; family Bathycorpusculaceae; genus JASEJA01. The sequence goes on along the minus strand of JAVZLK010000002.1, from coordinate 117,022 downwards.
CTAACAACATAATCACCCACTTCAGCCTTATTTAACGAAAGCCCTTCTAGAATTCTTTTGCTTAGGAATTTGTTGAAAAGGTAGGCTTGATAAGCTTGAGGAAAAAGCTCTCGAAGCTTGATGGGCAAACGTTTAAAGGCTCCCAAAAAATCTTGCGGTTTTCGTGCCAGATGCTCAAGCATTAAACGTTCATAATGCAACTGTTTTGGAAAGCTTTTCAATGCTTGATTAAAATCTTGTGTCTTTTGCAGCAGTTCTCGAGCTTTTCTGGATTCTGAATGCTCGTAAGGGCTTGGTTTAGCCAAGAAAAGCATCACGGCCTTTTTGAAGTTTCCTTTGACGAGGGCTTTTCCAATAGTATGCGTTATAGGGCGAACTGTGCCGAAACGTTGGTGGCCGAAAAAATTTGGAATCCCACCAATAGTCTCAAGTTCTCCGATGGTCTTTTCTATACGCTTTTTGATGGATGATTTGGAGTGGCTTATGGCTCTAATGGTTATGTTGAAATTATTTCCAAAGAGATAGTATGTGGAAAGCTTGTGGCGAAGATAGCCTACTGGATGGATTTTTATATCTTTAACTTTAGTCTTTCGAATTTCATAGGCTGAAACACCATCAACCGTAATGAATTGGGCGGTAACCGCTTTAGCATCTTTTATGCCAGCAAAATGAATATTGTTTGGGCTTAGGCCGAGTTGCTTGGCTATGGTTTTTATGGCTAAAAAAGTGTCCCAATTTCGTTTGACCAAAACACATAAAAGATAACGTTTCCTCTCTGCCGAAGAACCTAACGCTTTGGGCATACCAGAACATTTTACTTCCGCTCTAGAACCGTCAACAAGGATTTCCTCAACAATAAAATCATCAACACAATGCCTAATAGCTCCACCAATACCTAAAGAACTTGTGGCATAAACTTCCATGCCCATAAGTTTCTCAAGGTTAGGAACAAACAAACCTTTCGCCTTCCTTAAAGAAGAGGAAGCTTCCCAGTCAGTTTATCGATAATTTCGGATGGCGCAGGACCAATACCCAAACAGGTTATGGTTCCAGGCGGAACTTCTGTTAAGCCCCTATCTATGATTAGTGCGCATGGCAAAGCCAAAGTCTTCGCCTCTTTTTCTAACTCCAAAATTTCCTTTTCACCTTTAACTTTAACAACAATTTTGCATTGCCCCTCATCCATCCAAGCGCTCCACCAAGCTTTTTGATTTTTGCGAGCCTCTTCAGCAGCAGAAACAGCGCCATGCCCAGCTTGAGCAGCAATCTTACCTTTGCTTAATTTTAAATCTGAACGAAAGACAAGCACTTGCTTATAACGAAATTCCGACATGCCACTTTCAACCGCTTACTCCATTTTGTCGCTCGAGGATTTTAAGGATTTGCAGATGTTTAGATTTAACTTTGGTATCTACCATGGAGTAGCAAGGAGTCTTACCATTTTAAGTGAAGTTTTCTTTACAGTTTTTTGTAAAGTTTTCTTCATAAAAACCCTTTTCTTTCCATTTAAACTCATAAAAAATGAGGAAAGGAAACAATGTGTGCGGAAAAAATGGAGGAAGAAACATATTCTTTGATTTTTAGGTCACTCAAACATCCTATACGAAGAAAGATACTTAGAATGTTAGTGGGCAAGCAAATGAGTTTCTCAGAAATTTTGAACATCCTTTCCATTGACAGTGGGCATCTGAGTTATCACATTGAAAACTTGGGTGAATTGATTAGGCATTCAGAAAACGGCAAATACGAACTCTCCAGCATAGGAATTGCTGCAGTAAATCTAATGAGTGGAGTGGAAGAACATCCACATTTGCCAATTTCACCCTCCAAATGGAAAACGAAGAAAACTAGAAACATTTTCTTGGTTGCTGTACTTGTTACTCTCATAGCCTCAGCTGTAGGGAATGCATATTATTACAATTTATTGCAGTCTAGCTTACAGAAAAATCTAGAAGGCACCGGTTACGCCTTAAGTCTATTTAAGTTCGGCATCGATAGAGCTACCAGCATTTCATTTCTCTTATTGACATATCGACATGGACTCCGAGAAACCGAACCTAACGAATTTAATATTAAAGCTTTGATTAAAGGTTTTTTCAATGAAATGGAGTATGCATATTATCATGGTCTAAAAGGGTTGATGCCCTAAACCCAGAACTTAGCGGGTATAGGAAACCACTTTATATAATTGATAGATTTATGTGTTATACCTTTATTCAGTGGAAATCATGCCAGGGAGGACCTACCGTAAGGTCTGTCCTAGAAAATTTAATAGCAGAAGCAGAGTCATCTGCTAACTATTCTAAGCCATTAGCTGCTTTTAAGGAACTAAACCAAACATCCTTTCAAAAATTGCAACATTTAGCATTCGAAGTTCTTGAATCGTTTGCTACTCCCTTCAATGCAATAAGATTAGAGAATACGATTAACATAGTTAACGATTTAGAAAATGTTTTGGCTCAATGGCTAAATAAGTATGCATAGTACTCCTTTAACAACCTATTTATCTACTGCTCCATAAAAGTTGCAGAGATATAAAGAAAAACGAAACGAAGGATAATTGGCAAAACCCTCGGATTCGGCAGAAGTTTCAAAAGGGTTTTCCCTTGAAAGTCTATTTCTTCAATTTTATTTAAAGTCTTGTTTAAATTCAGCCTTTCACATAAACTGATAGCTTCGTCAAGTTTCTCGTCAGACAAACCGTTAAGTATCTTCCTAACTTTAAGCATAACCTTCATGTCAAAACCAAAATTTTCTTTACAGCGCTGGGCGTATACACTTAGAAATTTTGAAGAAAAATCATTTCTCTGCAAGGCTTCATATGCAACCTCAGCAGCAATCCTTGCACATGAAAGCCCAAAAATTACGCCGCCGCCAGTTGTCGGCTTAACTTGAGAAGCTGCATCGCCAACAGCCAAAAAACCATTCGAATAAGTTTTTGAGATTGGTCCGCCAAGGGATATGGGATGAAAAGCCATATGCAAAATTTTCGCTTTACGCAATTTTTTTGAGGCTACTGGATGTTTAAGCATGAAACATTGCAGAAAATCTTTCGGATTTCCACGCTTTGCGGCTAACCCAACTTTTGCTTTGTCTTCGCCTTTTGGAATTAACCATGCATAGAAACCAGGCGCATAATCTTTGCCGAGAAAGACTTCTACGCTGTCTTGTTCCACATTTTCAACGTTTTCAACTTCTGCGTGTACGCCATGAACGAACATACGCCCATATTTGGGTGAGAAGTTGACTTGTCGCAGAATTTTTGAAGAAATTCCTTCAGCATCCACCACAATTTTAGCGAAAAATTTTTCGACTTTTCCATTCTGGTTTACGCTTACTCCTTTTACAAAACCGTCTTCAAAGATTAAGGATTCAACACGAGAATTTAGATGATAAAAAACTCCTTTATTTTTCGCCATTTCTGCAATATAATTGTCAAAAAGGGAACGGTTAACAACGCACGTTATGGGTGAAGAAAAGCGGACAGAAAATTCGCTGCCTTTCGGCGAGTGAAAGATAACTCCACAAAAAGTGTTCTCAACAATGCCTTCCGGAAGTGGATATAAGCCTAAACGTTTCAAACCGTTAATTGCCACATGTCCTGGACAATGCGCTGGAAAGCCAATTTGGGCGTGTTCTTCAAAAACTCTTACCTTAACTTTAAGCTTCGCAAGGTTTAGGGCTGTAAAGGAACCGCAGGGTCCGCCTCCAATGACTATGGCATCTGAAAGGTTTTCCATGATTACACATAAAAAGTTTGAAGTTAAATGCTTATGTTATAAGTTCAACTCTTCTTTTTCCACGAACCATAGAGGTTGTTCGTATTTTTCCAGCAACCTCCAACCTCATAAGAAACTCGTTGAAATCCTTGAAGCCTAAATCCTTAAACTCCTCGCTTAAAACTTCAAAGAGCTCAGTATCCGTCATGGCGCCCTTCTTTTTTAAGACTTCTAATAGAACGTAGTAGGCTGGATGCGTCTTCCAAGTTTTGACTGGCAAAATTACGCACTCCTAAGCCACTGGTGTTGCTGGTTTTTGAACTTGCCTCACCTGCTGCATGAAGCCTTTATACCATTTTTCCATGTCAGGCGTTATTGAAGGCCCAATCTTTTTCATTGCCTCTTGAAAATCGGCCAATGTAACCTCTTTAGCGTTCACATCTCTCCGTAAGGCGTGCATGGCTGCTTCTCTGCAGAGGGCTTCTATGTCTGCACCAGAATAATTCTTGGTTATGGCAGCCAGCTGCTCCAAGCTTACGTCTTTGGCTAATGGCATATTTCTTGTGTGAATTTTGAATATTTGAAGCCGAGTTTTCTCATCTGGTTCTGGCACATATATCAGCCTATCAAATCTTCCAGGTCGAAGCACTGCAGGGTCAATAATGTCAGGTCTGTTCGTAGCCGCTATAACAACAACGTCCTCTAAAGTTAGGATTCCATCCATTTCAGTTAAGAGTTGACTGATGACTCGCTCTGTTACGCCACTGTCTGCAAAGCCTAAGCCTCTCCGGGGCACAAGGGAATCCATCTCATCAAAGAATATTACGGCTGGCGCTGCCATTCTGGCTTTTCTGAAAACTTCCCTTATGGCTTTCTCGGATTCGCCGACCCATTTTGAAAAAACTTCAGGACCCTTAATTGTTATAAAGTTGGCTTCGCTTTCTGTCGCCACAGCCCTCGCCAACAAAGTCTTACCGCACCCAGGCGGTCCATAAAGAAGTATGCCCTTTGGAGGTTTTATTCCAAGCCTCTTGAAAATTTCAGGATTTTTCAGCGGCCATTCCACCGCTTCCTTAAGTTCCTGTTTGACTTCGTCGAGTCCGCCGATGTCGTCCCAATGAATTGTTGGCACTTCTATATAGACCTCGCGCATGGCCGTGGGCGTCACTTCTTTGTAGGCATTTATGAAGTCTTCCATTTTCACTTCCATCTTCTCCAAAACGCTTGGCGGTATGCGCTCCTCTTCAAGGTTTATTTGGGGCAAATATCGGCGGAGGGCTTTCATGGCTGTTTCTCTGCAGAGAGCCGCCAAATCTGCGCCCGTATAACCGTGAGTTATTTCAGAAAGCTTCTTTAAGTCAACATCCTCAGCTAAGGGCATTCCACGAGTATGAATTTGTAGGATTTCGTATCTTCCCCGCTTATCTGGAACGCCTATTTCGATTTCTCTGTCAAATCGTCCTGGCCTACGAAGGGCTGGGTCAAGGGCGCCAGGTCTGTTTGTGGCGCCAATAACTATGACGTTTCCTCTCCCAGATAGACCATCCATTAAGGCAAGAAGTTGTGCAACAACACGCCTTTCAACCTCGCCGGTGACTTCTTCCCTTTTTGGCGCTATGGCATCCAACTCGTCAATGAATATTATGCTTGGAGCATTCTGTTGGGCTTGCTGGAAGATTTCTCTAAGTCTGGCTTCGGATTCGCCATAAAATTTGCTCATTATTTCAGGTCCGTTTATGGAGAAGAAATTCGCTTCAGACTCGTTAGCAACAGCCCTAGCCAGCAAAGTCTTACCGCACCCAGGCGGTCCATGAAGCAATACGCCTTTTGGTGGTTCTATTCCAAGCCTTTGGAAAAGTTCAGGATGCCTCAATGGAAGCTCAACCATTTCGCGTACTCTTTGGATTTCCTCTTGCAGTCCGCCAATGTCTTCATATGTTGTTCTTGGAAGCCCTCGCCCTTCTGGGGCTGGTTCATTCAAGATTGTTAGTCTTGTTTCTGGGGTAACCTTAACTATGCCGTGGGGACGGGTCTTTGAGACCGTGAAGGGTATAGCATGACCAAGCATCATAACCAGTGTGGTGTCGCCTTCCACGAGAGTTCTTTCCATGAGGCGGTTTTTGACAAAGTTTGTGAAGTCTTCGTCAACGTTCAATCGCATATCCACAGGCGCCAACGTTATGCTTATGGCGTTTTTGACTTTGGCTGGTCTTGCGATTACGTATTCGTTTATGGCTACTCCAGCATTTTTGCGAGTGAAGCCATCTATTCTTATGATGTCTCGGTTTTGGTCTTCGCTGTAGGCTGGCCAAGCTATGGCTGAAGTTGACCTTTTACCCACTATTTCTATAACGTCGCCTGCTGAAATGCCCAATTTTTCCATTGTTCTTTGGTCTATGCGGGCTATTCCCCTTCCCACATCCCTTTGTTTTGCATCGCCAACCCGCAATTGCACTTCACTCAATTAGAATTCCTCCGTTATTTGCATCGTAATATGTTTCAAAGCAAAGATTCATTCCTATATAAATGTTTAAAACAATCGTTTAAGGTTATCTGCTCACCCTACGCACCATAATCGTTTGCACCTGGCTTATTTCACCCACTGCTTCAAGTTTCTTTTCAAATTCATCCAGCATGCCAGTTTTGTCTTCTGGAAATTTTATGTGTGCTATTAAGGCTTTTAAGCCAAAGGCTATGGGTTCTTCGCCGTATCCATAAACGGATGCAAATTCGGGCAAGCATTTTTCAATTTTCTTTTTCAAATTAGTAAAGTCCACGATCACGTCTGTTGGAAATATCTTGTACGAAATTATAACATTACCCATTCAATATTCTCCTTGCGAAACTCTTCTCGCCCTTTAACAATTAGGGAACTCCATTTAAAGTTTTGCCAATTAAAATCATCAAAGGATAATGAATCCGTTACGTTTTAATGAAAACTGTTTCTATGAAATGTGGCTTTTCCCAACTATTTGAGGAGTTTCCACATCAACGTTCCACCATGGACTACTCCATTTCTTCTCCACTTTTGGCATAGCATCTAAGATCTTCTGTATGCGGGAGAAAATTTTTGTAATATCTGCCTTTGAGAACCCTATCCCTTGAAGAACCACATCATTTCTTAATATGTTTTCGAGATTGAGCCGGAAAGTTAAGGCAAACTTCTTATCCTTTTCAAGAATTTTGCGCATTTTGTCTGGGTTTATGTTATCTTTTTGGTTGCCAATTTCGTGGTCAAAGAATAATGCGCATACGTCTTTCATGTCCTTCTCTTCTATACCAATCAAAAGGCGGTCACTTTTATAATGGGGGTAGTTGAGAACTCGATATTCCATGTGCTGGCGGGTAAGCTCATTTCGGACGGAAACTGGCACGTCAAAGATAAATTGACATTTGGAGAGGATGACGTTTTCAATGCCTATTGTATACAAGTTTTCTTTTGGAAAGTTGAATTCTTCGCGGACGTCAACTTTATGCCTAAGGTCCACGGCGTCTGTGAATATGTCAAGGACTCCACATTCTAGTGAGTCATCTTCAAGGATTTTTTCGATGGTTCTAACACGGTAACGTTTTCCAGCCCTCATAGCGTTAAATCTGCAGTCGGAACGGGCTGCGAAATGGTAATATCTTGTTCCACAAATTTCGCCAAGGGATAACAATAATTTGTAGAGGTCTTGGGCGCGGTTTTTGGGAGCAATTAAGTCTATGTCGTTTAATTCGCGGAAGAAGGGGCTTGAAGGTTTGTTTGCGCTTGGAGATAGCATGCGAACTGCTGCCCCGCCAAAGAATAAAGTTGGTATGGGTTCTCTGATGGGTTTTTGAAGAGATACTGTTGGAGAAAATTCTTTTACTTTGTGAGCGTTAAGCCCAGCCCAAATGGTAACTAAGCCTCTTTCCATGGTGAAACTTGATTTGTCAACATAATCTGGTATTTCAAGGCTTTTTCTGATAGTTTCGTAGTTAACTTTTGAAGTTAATGGCATTTCAATTTCGTAGGTTGTGCCATCATAATCTTTGAAGAGAACGTAACGCACTGTTAGGTTTCCCCAAACATTACAATAAGGGAGAAAACAGAAAAAGTTATTGGTAAAACCACGGTCTTAAGCATGAGTTTGTTGTTCCATAAAGTATATTTTAATAAACAAAAACGTCCAATAAAATAAAGTTTAAAAATATCCCCGCCTTTTTTTTAAACCGTAAGCGCCCTTACGGACGTGAGCAACTACGTGGCTTCAGGGGCGGAAGCGCAAAGTGTCTAATTTAAAGGAAGTGGAAAAATGGAAAGCGAAAGCAAATATGAAAAGTGGGCGAAACAGTTTAAAACCGTTCAAAGATTATTTGAAAGGCTTGCAGCAAAGAAAAGCGGAAGCAAAAGAACCGAACGCATTTATTCACGAAATCTTATGCTTTGGCATGAATTCAGCGGGTTAAACCCTGATGAAACGGTGGCTAAATGGGAAACTGAGGCAAAAGCGGATTTAGACAAAGCCTTAGAAGATTGGGATGTTAAACTTGACTTATTCGTAAATTGGCTTGTCAAAAACAGAGGTTTCACCAAAAACGTAGCCTCAAGCGTTCACGCAACCGTAAAAAGCCTAATCAAATATAACTGTCGAATAAAATTGGACATAGGAACACCGAGCGTAGGCATTATTGAAGGTCTTAAACCTTTAACGATTGAAGAATTTAAGAAAATAGATAACGTCGCAACTGTTCAGCAAAGGTGGATAATTCGAGGCTTAAAAGATTCAGGCATGAGCAGAGAAGATTTTATCGAATTAACTTACGGCGACATAAAACGAGATTTTGAAAAAGGCGAACAATTCATACACATACACGTTATCAGGCGTAAAGAACAGGTGCGATATGAAACTTGGCTTGGACCAAACGCCATTGAAGTTTTAAGGTTATATTTGGATTTAAGGCGTAAACGGGGCGAAACGATAAACGATAATACACCATTAACCGTAAGCAACAGAAAACCTTACGAAAAACTCGGTTTAGATTGTCTTTCGAAAATAGTGGAAAGGCTCGGCGAAAAAGTCGGCGTTAAAGCTTCACCGCATCGAATAAGAAAGCTGTTTGAAACGTATATGGCTTTAGAAATTAGGCACCCCATAATATTGCGTTATTGGATGGGACATAAATTGAAAATGAGCGACATTGAAAGCCGCTACGTAATTCCCTCTGAAAACATTCAAAGAGACATATACGCAAAGGCTTACCACTTAATTGATTTACAGCCGAAACCTGAACATGACGAACTGCTTAAAGCCGAAATAAAAGCCAGAATGGAAACTTTAAACGCTGAAGAACGCAAACGATTCTTCGCTGAATTAATGACTTTATACGGTCACCGTGCGAAACGCTGGATGACGGAGAAAGAATTCGAAGATTTAATGAAGGAAAGCGACACGAACCCAGATGGAGCGGGTTTAAACGAAACTTTTGAACAGATTCCCGAAAGCCAACTTCTGCAATATCTTAAAGCTGGCTGGCAAATCGTTCACAGGCTTTCAAATGGCGAGGTTATCGTAAAACGGTAACTTCGCACCCAAAAAATTTCGTTATAGCGGACGGTGATTCGATTATACCTCCTAATTAATTATGTTCCATAATCTTAGCTTGTTGATTGTTTTTGTGCGGTATACTCTTTTGGCGGAAAAATCTTAAAAAATCAGCGAACAAACCGTGCCTAAACGCTTGATAATTCTGCGTTTATCATGCTTTTGCGCAAAAATTTTCCCGCAATTCAACATTCAATATTTTGAGATTTAGGGTCTAATAGCAAAAACCGTAGGGAGAGATATACCCTCTTCAAAAGTGATAACTTTTAAACTAACTTACTATCTCTTCCTTCCCGAAATTCTGCTATAAAGTCTAAATCTCAAAATCTCAAACTTTAAGCGATATAACCCACTAAAGTTCTAATTCCATGTATTATCCCATTTTGTAAAATTGAAAAATTGAAGCTCGTTTAAGAAAAACTGTGCTTCATCCTTAATAGGCTTATTTTCAATTAAGGAAAAAGAAAAAGGCGTTATAGGGTGAGCAGAATTTTTCTTAAACGAGAACCAATTTTTCAATTTTATGTATTCAAATTGTGCATCGGGTAAATCTGCAATGTCTCTGTGTTTCTGCGCCTAGGGGATAGGTGCTGCTCCGGACTGCCTCCCGAACTGACTATACGCCTCCGACGACAGAAACACAGAGTCTTTGCACTATCGTTTCTACCTTTCAACCTCGGTAGGATATAGGGCACGTTAAGACGCAGATTTTCGCAGACCTATTCTCTCGAGGTAGAAAGGTTGAAACAATTCAATGTCTCTTTGTTTCATCGGTTAGGAGATACGTATTAGCGTGAGTCGAGTTTTCCGCTATACCTATCCTCTAGCATGTGAAGCGAAGAGACATTGCACCGAATCGTGCCACTAAATCTCGTTGCTTTTTTAAATCAGCGTTTAAATGTTGTGTTTAGTGCATCACGATTTTACGAGGTTATTCTTAACCGAGGTGAAGGGTAACTTATCGAGCGAAAAGTTGATGCACTGAACACGAGATTTAAACGCTAATTACGAATCAGGTTGAGATTTAAAAGAATGATTGAAGAGGTTTTTTAATTCGTAAATCTCTTAATTCAATAACGGGGTGAAGATTTTTAAACGGTATCGCTCTGGTTAAATCATATCCCCACTTATCGGAAGGTTCAACTTCTTCTAATTCTTTGCGAGTTGCATAACCCCATATTTGAATAATATACGGATTTTCTCTCATAAGCCTACAACCAACGTAAAAATCGTGTAATTTATTCTTAAATTGAAATTCTGGAACCATAAGCCAATCATGCCAATGTTTAGAACGAGTCTTTATATCAATCTGGTAACCCTTAAAAACTACATCGGTGATATCTGGTTGATACCCTATTTTAATTAATTCTAAACCTTTTTTAAAATCAGCGAAAGCGTATATATAAAATGCAACTTGTCCTAAGAAACCAACTCTATTTAAATGCATCGGGTTTAAAGTAACAATAGGTCCCTTTTTACCTTTTTTAATAGCATCTGTGCCTTTTATGTCAGCTCTTTCGATAACTACATTTGCTTGCTCTTCTGTAAATATTACTTCAACAACATCATGCCCGTTAATCGATATATGCCTTGTTTGAGGAGAAGGTTTTTTACCAGCTAATTCACGCCAGATTTTACGGACTGTTCGCCAATGAATAGTTATCATCATTTTCTCACCAGATTAAGTAAACCTTTTGAGCACAACTCTTCTATTGTGATGTTAACCAAAGCTTCAAACATTCGCTCAACGGAAACGCCAGCCGTCTCGGCGATATTGCTAAGTTTTGCATTCATAAGGATAGGTGGAATTGGGCATTGTCCTTTTTCAAGTTTCAGCTTTTTAATGTCCTTAGGGTTATCGCTAACCAATAATGGGCAGGCTTTTGGATTTTTCTCTTTTTCGCTCATTATTATCAACTTTTTTCGCTTAGTTAACGAAACGGATTATATATAAACGTTTAATAAAAAACGCAACTCGGAAAAACCGAAAAACGAAATACGGAAAACCGAAAATCGAAAAACGGAAAACAGAATTTTAAATTTTCACAACATTGAGTAGTCTTTTTTGCCAGATTTTGACAGAATCATACAAAGAGATGTCGAGAATATGACCTCTAAACACAAGTTCAAATTTCAGGATTTTGAATTGTTCCAACATTGATGGCTCCTAACATAAATCTTTTATTGAGTGTGAGAGTATGATCTTATCTTAGTAAGTTATGCCGCATATAATAAGCGTAGATAATAAATCAACATTTTTACAATTTCTTAGAGAAGGATATATAGGCGTCCGTCTTCCCAAAAAATACTATAGGAATACAAAACAAAAATCGCTTAGTATTGCAGAATTAAATGCTTTGCTTGCTACTATTTATGATATATTCGCTGATCTAAAAAGGGTGAAGAAAGATGATCAAATTTTTATACATGTGAAAGGTGAACAAAAAATTTTTGGTGCCTTTAGAGCTGAAAGCACATTTCTGGAAAATCCTTCAATCCCTGAGGAATTTAGAAGTAGTAATTTATTAAAAGAAAAATTGGTTAATAAAAAGTTACCTTCCTTGTCTGAAAGCGACTTTCTTTGGCAAATTTCTATTAAATCTGATGAGGGTCTCTATTTTGATGAAGGTTTTGATGCAAATGAAGTTTTTAAGTTAAAAGATCTTTGTAAAGGCATATGGACTATCCCAGAAAGATGGAAGTATGAAGATAAAGAAAAAACTGTCAGACCACTATTACCTGAAGAGGGTAAAAAACTGATTGAACTGCTTCGAAAGAATAATCCAAAAGGGCCTTCTAATTCGAGTGTATTTTCAAAAAATTTGTCCAATTTTAAAAAGATAGAATTGCCTTTGGTTCCTATTAATGGTCTTGTTAGAGATGAAAAATTAATGGAAGCGTGGATTATGGCTAATGCCTTTGAGCCAGAGGATTTAAAGGCGCATGAAAATATTAAAAATATCTTTGGAGATTTTAGCTTCATTGCTAATACCATTCGCTCTTTCTACATAAAATTCATGGATGTCTTTGGTTTTCTGGAAAGAAACGATTGCAGAATATATAAGATCATAGAGTTAAAAACTAAAGAAGCGTCTTTTGAGCATATTAACCAACTTGTCAAGTATATGGTTTGGATAGCAGAGTTTCTCTGTGAAAACAATTTAAGCAAAGTATATGGTTACCTATGTGCAAAAGAATTCTCAAGCGATGCTGTGAAATTTTTACAAGAAAATAAACCAACAAATCTGGAACTTATTAGATATACGCTGTCTGATAAATGCTTAATCTTCCATAAGTTTATTCCCAACTCTGAGCTTACAACCTTTTTCAGAAATTGATTGCTCTGCCCGAAAGTTTTTTATCAAGTTTATATACAAAGCACATTTGCAAAGTGTGAACGAAATGAAATTTAAACTTAAAAATGACGAACTCAGGACTGAACTAATTGGCGAGTCGAAGGTTTTTCCTACTTACGTTTCTCCTATTTTAAATTTGGCAAATCGCTTTTCTGGTGCAACACGACCAGAAGTTGTTGGACAGATGAGTGAGTTAATTCAAAAATGTCCTTACAAGACATTTGAAGGATGGAAAAAATGGTATTTGGCTGTGATGCCAAATGCAATAGATCGGGCGACAAAGAAAATAGTTAAAAAGTTAGAAGAATTTAAAAATGTTATGGATAAAATCGATGAAAATATAGTGAGAGAATGGGTTGAAGATTTGGTGTTGGTTAAAACTTTTATTGGACTGCGTTTTCAAGAGCTTGTGCTAAAAAGAATTGCTTCAACCTTGAGGAAAAACTACAGATTGGCGACGCCAGATGAAGAAGCACAAGGAATCGATGGATTCATTGGTGATACACCAGTCTCTATTAAACCAGAAACTTATAAAATTGAAAAGGGTCGCTTGGGGGAAAAGATAGCAGCAAAGATTGTTTACTACAGAAAAACAGAAGATGGTATAGAGTTTGAGTTTGAGCAATAATATTTATTTTCTTTCAACGTAGTAATTTCCGTCTTTGTCTTGGTAAATTGTCAAAACGTCATCAACTTTTAAATCTTCCATAACTCTGGACCCAACATATATGCGCCAGCTATCGTCGATTTTCCGTTCCAATAAAGTTTTTCCTAAAAATTTCAATGTAAAACGTTTATCCTTAACTTCAGAAAACAAATCACGCTCTTGTTCAAGAGAAAGCCCTATGTAGCCATACTTTTTCTCCCATCTTCTTAATGTATGCTCTATTCTTACAAGTTTACTCATCATTGTCGCCTCTTTCCATATTTGTTAATAGTATTTTTTAATTAATGCTTCTTAATTATTTCGATTTCAAATTTATGTGGTTCGAACAATCTCTGCTGGTAACCGATTTTCTTCTTTATTAGAGTTAGCATTTTTTCATCTATCTCATAGCCTATGCTATTTCTGTGAAGGTTCATGGCAACTTTAGTTGTTGTGCCTGTTCCTAAGAATGGATCTAAAACGGTATCACCTATTATCGAAAACATTCTTAGTAATCTATAAGGAATTTCGTCTGGGTAAGCTGCTACTCTTCTTTCAACTTCGTTGGATTCTTGCTTAACGCCTTTGATGTCCCAAATTTGGGAAAACCATACATCTCTTTCCTCTTTTGTATAGTAACTGGCGTATCTGTATGGGTCTTTTGTAAGAAACTTTCTCAGGTCGCCACCTTTTCTAAAAATCAGTATATATTCGCAATCTAATGTAACATAAGCGTTGGTTGGAAGGAAACCAGAACCAAGAAAAGAATTAGGTTTAGTCGTAGGCTTTTTCCAAAGAATATTTGGCAATGTTACAAATCCGAGTTCCTCAAATCTTTTAATGACTTCTGCATGATTTGGAAAAAGTCTAAAGACGCCGTTAACTTTTCGTAGGGCATCCCCGATATTTATACAAGCAATTCCGCCGTTAACTAGAACTCGTTTACATTCCGCCCAAACGTCAGCTAAATAATCATGCATGTCATTAAAGGTTTTACATCCTAATTTTTTGAATAAGCCGTCCCATATATCTATCATTGGGTAAGGAGGCGATGTAACTATTAAATGCACTGATTCGTTTGCTACTTCATCCATATGTCTGCTGTCACCAATTACAATCTTGTGCCGAGTCCTTGGCAGTTCTATTTCTCTTGACTTTAAGATCTCTGACAAAACACGTTCGGGATAAAGGGAGTTCTTATTGTTGTTCATCTACTTTCACCTTCTGAAGAAGAAAATCTATTGCATCATCTATAGTCACTCTTCTTTTTTCTTTGACCTGTAGTAGTCCGATGATTTTTATGAGTTCTTTGTAGTTTTCATCACTAATTTTTATATGTTTGGTCATTTTGATCACTGATGACCATTGTGATTTAATAATCGTTTGTTTATTTAAATTTTTACTTTCTTAATTACACATATTTTCACTTTTTTAAATTGGTGTGACAAACGTTTTATTATATAGTCTGAAAATCGTCAATTTGTGGCTTAATTAGCCTAATCTGAATAATTCATACCTAAAATTTAAATAGATACCCAATATACGCTTATTCGTCGCAAAGCGACACGCACAGGAAAAAACGAAACGAAACGACCCGTAGGAGCGAGCGTAAAACGGACGGGAAAGCGTAACTCCCGGAAACGAAAAACGCATAAACGTAAAAGCGCCAATCGAAAAAGCGACCCGTTTAAACGCTCAAAAATAATCAGCGAATCGTTAAATCGCCGATAAGCGAAAGCGGGAACGGGGTTACCCGGGTCTGGAACGGGCACGATGGTAAAGCCCCGGAAACGCACGAAATGCAGCACATGAAAAACGAATAGCGGATTAAACCGTTATTACGTTCATGATGCATATAAGCGGGTAAGCGACACTCGATTGCATAGGATAAATACAAAGTAGGCTGTGTAGCAAGCAGAAATGCGAAGTTTTCTTTTCCCCTTTTTCTCATTGCCTTCGGACAGACGCCGAGGGCGAGTTAAAAGGAGAAGTGAGAAAAAATGAATAATAGATTTGAACCGAAAAAGAAAATTCAATTACCCGAGAAAACGGCTGAAGCGCTCGAAAAGTCAGCCAAAGCAGAAGGCAAAACCGCTGAGGAAAAAGCTGCAGAGATAATCGAAAAGAAAGCCAAGGAAACCGAACAAACAGTTTTTGAAGGCAAAATCAACAAATACGGGTTTTTGCACATTGAAAAAGCCTTATACGAAGCGCTCGGCTGGCAAAAAGGTGTAGACATTCCCGTAAAGATTTTCCGAACAGAGAAAGGCGTAAGAATCGAGCGTGCGTAAGATGCCCAAAAAACAAACGGAAACCGCCGAACCGAAACACCCAATTTTTTCTAATTGCGTTTGGCGTTTTCCGAAAGCGAATTTAAAACAGCGAATAATTGAATGCCAAAACTGCTATAATGCGCAAACTGAAACGACGGATTACTGCGAACATATGGTTAAACATAGCAGACATTTACTTTCTCAGACATAAGCATAGAGCAAAGTATATTTTGTTGAAAATTATCATTAGAACTAAAGTTTGGAGATGAAAAGGTTGCTGAAACTTTTCTTCGCATCAGACGTTCATGGAAGCGACACTTGTTGGAAGAAGTTTTTAAGAGTAATTGAACATTTTAAGGTTGACATTGCAATTTTGGGTGGAGATTTAACTGGAAAAATGGTTATACCAATGGTTAGAGAAGGCAGTGAATATTCATATGAAATTTTTGGCAGACATATTAAAATTACGGCAAATCAGCTTCAAGAAGAAAGTGCAAAGATAGCCAATTCTGGTTACTATCCTTATCCATGCGAAAAAGAAGAAATTGAACGCTTGAACAATGACCCCCAAGCCCAAAAAGACCTTTTCAACCGCCTCATGGTGGAACGAATGCAACAGTGGATGGACCTTGCCTCTGAAAAATTTAAGGGAAAATCCGTGCTTTACGTTTCGCCTGGAAATGACGACCGTTTGGTTGTTGATGAAATTCTTGAAAAGAGCGATTCTGTAGTTGCATGCGAAATGAAGCTTGTCCACCTTCCAGACGGATATGAAATGGTTACATGCGGCTGGGTTAATCCAACTCCTTGGAAAACCACAAGGGAAGCGCCAGACGAGAAGCTTGAACCCATGTTAGAGGGGTTAATGGCTAAAGCCAAAAATTACGAGAAACTCATATGCAACTTTCATGCACCACCATACAATTCTGGACTCGACACAGCGCCCAGACTTAAGGATGACTTTTCAGTTAGGGTTCGCTTCGGTGGCGGAGTAGATTTGGCGCCTATGGGCAGCAAAGCTGTGAGGCATATGATAGAGAAGTATAAGCCTCTCTTGGGGTTGCATGGGCATATACATGAGTCTGCTGGTTTCAAAAGGTTTGGTAGAACCTTATGCGTTAATCCTGGTTCTGAGTATGCTGAGGGTATTTTGCGTGGTTACATTGTTTTCTTGAGTGGGGATAAGGTTCAGGGACACTGGAGGGTGGCTTGTTAATTTTTGATTTAACAATCAATTTTCTAAAGAATTCCATGACAAGTGAACTTTTTTAAAAAGGCTTATAAATACATCATAATATAATGAAAAAATTGTGCAATTAGGAGAGGAGAAAATTGTCTAAAGCAACTTTTGTAAGAGAAGCCACTGGGCTTGTCAGAGAATTCGGTCCAATGATGGCACTAATGATGGCAATGAACAACATGATAGGCGCAGGAATCTGGGGACTATCAATAAGAATGCCATACACTTATCCAGGCTCAGACCCCACCCTAGCCTTCATAATCGGACTTATTCCAGCCTTCTTCTTCGCCATCTCATACGCATGGCTAGCCTCCTGCATGCCAAGGGCTGGAGGAGACTACGTTTTCATCTCAAGAACAACAAACCCAGCACTCGGCTACGTCGTAACAATAGGAAACTTCTTGGGCAGGTGGTTTTCAATAGGATTTCTACTTTATACGGATGTGTCCCTTTGGGCTATTGCTTTTAGAATGCTGGGGCAAGGAACAGGCAACAAGGGTCTAGCTGATTTTGGATCTTGGCTTGCCGCTGCTGACCCCACAATAAAAATTGCTTGCGCCTTGTTCCTGCTTTTCACTGTGTGGCTGTTTTTGACGATTGGAGGAACAGCATTCAAAGCTTACACAGCAATAATATGGCTCATTCCAATAATAGGCGCACTAGCTTGCATCGCTCTAAACTACGCAAACCCATTCAATCCGACATCCTTCAAAAGCGCATGGGACTCCGTCTGGGGTACAGGATCCTACGATGAAATTGTTTCGATCGCCCAGAAATATAATTGGAGCCCAGCTGCACCAAACTTTGATGCCACAATTCGGGCTGTTGCAGGTGCGGCTCTTTTCGCATACTCTGGTTTTCATAACCCTGCTCAATGGTCGGGCGAAATAAAGAACCCGAAAAGAAACTTGTTGATTGGAATAATCGGTGGTACGTTGATAACGGCTGTTATTTATATAACTATGGCAGCTTCAGCCTTTTATGCGGGTGGAGAATTCATCTCACAATATAATTGGGCCTATTACAAAGGCACAGCAGCAGACTTTAAAATCACGCCTAGAATTGAGCCAGTGTTACCCATGTTTGGTGTTATTTTTGGTGGTGGAAATGTGCTCCTCACATTTCTAATAGCAACGGCTGGAGCCTTCAGCCTTTACCACGTGCAGCCTGCCGCTTTAATGATGGAAACTAGACGAGTCTTCTCTTTGGCTTTTGATAGGCTGTTTCCAGAAAGGTTCGCTGATGTTAGCGAAAGATTCCACACGCCAACTTGGGCAATATTGTTCATGGTAATTGGTGGAGCCATAGGCATAATTATTTCTTCGCCAGTTTTGGGTCCGCTGAGAACTTTGGCTGGTGGAATTAATGCGACTTTCATGTATTTGCTTGGCTATTTATTCACTGGACTTGCCTTGGCTTTGCTGCCAATAACTAAGCCTGAAATCTACGAAAGCATTAAGGTTGAAGTTGCTGGAGTACCGGTTCCAGCTATATGTGGTGTTGCCGCCTTTGCTTTGGGCATATTCTTCTTCGCCGCAAACGCCCAAGTCATGGCGCCATTGGACATTTTCATATCATGCCTTGTTTTAGGTATAGGCTTAGCCCTCTACATTTACTACGCTTACAAGAACAAGAAGATGGGCATAGACCTAAAAACACTGCTCAGCGAAATACCGCCAGAGTAAATGCTTCAACTTCCACTTTTTTCTTATTGTATCTATGGTCCAGTGAAGCCGCATTTTGGACATTTATAGGGGCGCCCAAACTTTCTGCATTTTCCACAACGCCTTATGAGAATTTCTCCACAGTTTGGGCATAGAAATTTTGTGGCTTCCGCTCCTGGAGCTATGGGTTTGCCGCAGCTTGTGCATGTTACGAGGGTTATGGTTGCTGTTTTTTCTGCCATGATTATTCCTCATTGATAGCTTTTGTATTTGTAAAGCTTCCTTATATCTTGTGTGTTTTCGCAAGTTTATTATTATAGTCTTATGCTATATTTTCACGGGGTTGTTTTGGGAGTAAACCTTCGAGATTTGGTTCCTAAAAAAATTGTTAGACTTGAAGATTTAAGTGGAAAATCCATAGCCATAGACGCTTATAACGCCCTATACCAGTTTTTGGCAATAATCCGCCAGCCAAACGGCACGCCGCTAAAGGATACTATGGGAAGAATCACAAGTCATTTAAGCGGGCTCCTTTACAGAACAAGCAACCTTGTGGAAATGGGAATAAAACCAATTTACGTTTTTGATGGAACACCGCCCACCCTTAAGGAAGTGGAAATAAAGAGGCGCATGAAAGCAAAAGAAGAAGCCCTAATAAAATATGAACAAGCCATAAAAGAGGGCAAGATAGAAGAAGCCCGCATGTATGCGCAAGCCACCTCCCGCCTGAAAGATTACATGGCAGAAGACAGCAAAAAACTCTTGGATTTGATGGGAATCCCATGGATTCAAGCACCCAGCGAAGGAGAAGCCCAAGCTGCACACATAGTAAAGCGTGGAGACGCAGACTACTGTGCAAGCCAAGACTATGACAGCTTGCTTTTTGGCGCTCCAAGGCTTGTAAGAAACGTGACAATTTCTGGAAGGAGAAAGCTTCCGAGCAAAAATGTCTATATCGAAGTTATTCCAGAAGTTGTCGAGTTGGAAAGTGTTCTGCAAGAATGCGATATAACTTATGAACAGCTAATTGATGTGGGCATACTGATAGGAACGGACTTCAATCCAGAAGGCGTTAAGGGTTTGGGACCAAAAACTGCCTTAAAACTGATAAAAGAGTATGGGAACATTGAGAATGCCATGCCATATTTGAAAAATGCAGAGTTTCCAGTTGAACCTCAAAGAATTAGGGAGATTTTTCTCCATCCAAAGGTTACGGATAATTACAAAATAGAATGGAAAGAACCTGATATGGAAGGAATTGTAAATTTCATATGTAGAGAAAGAGACTTTTCAGAAGACCGTGTCAGGAAGGCTGTGGAGAAAATGCAGAAAGGCATAACAAAGCAAAAGGGAAAAACAACACTGGAAGAGTGGTTTAGATAGTTTTTGTATGAGCAGACTGCATGTTTAAATGGAAATCTTTAACTTGAGAGGGCATTAATAAAAGAAAATTCTTTAAAAGGTGAAGGCTCATGGAGAAAAATCAAATAAACCTCCCAATCGACGAGTTGCCGACGAAATGGTACAACATCATTCCAGATTTACCCGAACCATTACCGCCACCGAAAGAACCAGAAACTGGTCCTTCACGCATGGAATTTCTCGGAAAAACCATGGTGCACGAATGTCTTAGACAGGAAATGTCGAATGAAAGGTGGATTCCAATTCCAGAGGAAATAAGAGAATTATATATTCAAGCTGGACGCCCCCGTCCCCTTTACAGAGCCAGAAGATTAGAAAAATATCTGGGACTGAAGAAGGTGAGGCTTTATTATAAACGGGAAGACTTGTCGCCCACAGGCTCTCACAAGGTTAATACAGCGTTAGCACAAGCCTATTATGCGGCTAAAGAAGGAAAAACAACATTAGTAACAGAAACCGGAGCTGGACAATGGGGAAGTGCGCTTTCTTATGCAGCGGCAATTATGGGGCTTAGGTGCGTGATTTTTTGGGTCAGAGCCGTATACAACTGGAAGACTGATAGGCGCACGCTGATGAAACTTATGGGAGCAGACGTTTATGCTTCTCCAAGCAAGGAAACAAACATCGGAAAAACCCTTTTAGCTAAGGATTTAAACCATCAAGGGTCATTGGGCATAGCAGTTTCAGAAGGCTTGGAATATGCGGAAACCCATGAAGGAAGCGTTTATTGCCTCGGCTCCGTTCTAAACCATGTTCTAATACACCAATCAATCATCGGTTTAGAAGCAATAAAACAGTTTGAAATTGCCGATGATTCTCCAGACTTGATTATTGGTTGTTTGGGTGGAGGCTCAAACTTTGGCGGAATAGCCCTACCCTTTGCCGGCGAAGTTTTACAGAAAAAGCGTCGATGTGAGTTTTTGGCAGCCCAGTCAGAAGCGGCACCAAACCTTGTTAAAGGCGAGTACCGCTATGATTTCGGCGATGTAGCAGAACACACGCCAATGCTTAAAATGTACACGCTTGGGCATAAAACGGAAATGGTGCCCATAAAGGCGGATGGTTTACGTTATCATGCTGCCGCTCCACTCATAAGCGTTCTTAGGCATCATGGCATAGTAAAAGCTATAGCCTACCCAGCAGACGAAAAAGCAATTTTTGAAGCAGCAAGAATTTTCCTACAAGCTGAAGGTTGGCTTGCAGCACCAGAGTCAAGCTACGCTATACGTGCGGGAATAGATGAAGCATTAAAGGCTGAAAAAGCTGGTGAAGAAAAGGTCATATGCATGAACATAAGCGGACATGGATTTTTAGATTTACAAGCCTATAAAGAAAAACTTTCCATAGGATAAGCCTAAAATTTGTGGCCATAACGTCCAGTTAACGGAACAAAGGCTACTCCGCCAAGGTTTTCTTCTTTAAGTTTTCCATCAGCGCCTTTTGTGATTTTTATAAGGCTTTGGAACAGCGATACGCTTCCAATAGGGATTAGCATTATTCCATTTGGTTTTAGCTGTTCTATTAATGGTTTTGGAACTTCTGGCGCGGCGGCGGTTACAAGGATTCTGTCGTATGGAGCCCTCTCTGGATAACCCAATGAACCGTCTGCGCATATTATGGTAACGCGGTCACCATAACCATTATTGATAATATTTTTTCTCGCAAATTCTGCTAATCCCTGAATTATTTCAACAGTGTAAACGTGACCCCATTCGCTTCTTGGCGCATCGCTGGAGGCAACTATCTCAGCTATTGTGGCGGCATGCCACCCCGAACCAGCCCCAATTTCCAACACTTTGTGGCCGACTTCCAATTGGAGGGCTTCATTCATTATTGAAACCATGTTTCGCCTAGCCCGCAGCTGCGGAGCTATGTGGCGCCGAAATTGTTTGCCCAAAACCAATTGGAAGCGGCGTGTCCACAGCACTATAAGATTGCATGTTCTCTGGAAGAAACTTTGAGCGAGGCACAGAACGCATGGCTTTGATGACTTTTGGCGAGCGGAGGATGCCTTCCTTTATTAGGTTTTCAATGAGTTTTTCCCATTCCCTTTTCTCCAATTTTGTAGCACCAAAATGAAATATTGTGAAAGAGGCTTTTAACGTTATTTTACTGTAACGGATTTTGCCAAGTTTCTAGGCATGTCTGGGTTGTATCCCCTTTCCACAGCCATGTAATAGGCTAAAAGCTGCAACGGAATAATATACGGGATTGGCGATAAGACTTCTGGAATCCCCTTAGGTATTTCAACCCAATCGTCTGCCAAACTTTTTATTTCTTCATCGCCTTCCTCCATAACCGCTATTATTGAGGCCCCTCTGGCTTTCATCTCCATGATGTTTCCAATTATTGTTTTGTGGGTTTCATCTTTGGGGCAAATAAAGACAACCGGAAAGCCTGGTTCTATGAGGCTTATTGGTCCGTGTTTGCTTTCGCCAGCTGGAAAAGCTATGGCTGGAACGTAGGCGATTTCCATAAGTTTTAGTCTACCCTCATAGGCGGTGGCTGTGCTTATTCCACGTCCCAAGAAAAAGAACGTCTTGGCATCCTTGTATTTTCTTGCAATTTGTTTCACCTTTTCCTCTCTTGTTTGGATTATTGTTTCAACAGTGTCTGGCAGTTTCTCCATTTTCTCAGCCAAATAATCCATCTCATCCTGCGAAACTTTGCCTCTTTTCTTAGCTAGCCTGAGGGCTAGTTGAGCCAAAACCGAAAGTTGAGACGTAAAGGTTTTTGTTGCCGCCACTCCAATTTCTGGACCAGACTGTTGACCAATGTAAACCCTTGAAACCCTTGTTAATGTTGAACCGATGACGTTGGTTAATCCAAGGATTGTTGCCGCCCTTTGTCTTGCACAGTTAACAGCAGCCAAAGTATCTGCTGTTTCGCCGGACTGGCTTACCGCCAAAATTGTACTGTCTATGTTTACGGATTTACCATGCTGTTCAATGAATTCTGATGCTATTACTGGGTAGGTTGCCAAAAAGGCAAGCTTAGAAAACATGTAAGATGCAGCCAAACATGCGTGATAGGATGTTCCACAAGCCACTAAGTAGACTTCGCGGGCGCGGTCAAGAAAGGTTGCCATTAAGTCAAGGTAATGCTCCTGCAATCTCAGGGTGTTCCGCAAAGTTGCTGGTTGCTCATGAATTTCCTTGAGCATAAAATGTGGATATCCCTGTTTCACAGCCATCTCAGGTGTCCAATCAATAAGTTTCGGCTCCCGCAAGACGAGGCTGGAATCAGCAATTTTTTTAATTTCGAAACCTTCTAGGGAAAGCGTAACAAGTTCTCCATCATCAATTATTACTGCCTTGTTGGTTAGTGGCAAAAATGCGGGAATGTCAGAAGCGCAGTAAATTGCGTTTTCATTTATTCCAATAACCAGAGGGCTTTCATTTCTTGCACATATTATTTTGGTCGGGTCTCTCGGCGAAATCACAGCAATAGCATAAGAACCATCAAGCTTTTTAACAGCTTCTAGAACGGCGTCGGCGAGGCTTAAAGATGGATTTTTCTTTAAAATTTCTTCAATGAGATGTGCTGCCACTTCAGTGTCGGTCTTTGATTTGAAAACGTGACCGCGGTTCTCCAACTCAAGTTTCAATTCAGCAAAATTTTCTATGATTCCGTTGTGGACTATGGCTATTTGCCCACCACAATCTACATGGGGATGTGCATTAACTTGCAAGGGCGCACCATGGGTAGCCCACCTCGTATGTCCAATGCCAATGTTGCCAGGCAAATCGTCCAAGTTGTGGATTTTATTAACTTCCTCAATTTTTCCCTGGTCCTTTTTTATGTAGAGCTTGCCATCGTATATTGTTGCTTCTCCAACAGAGTCATAACCGCGGTATTCAAGCCTTTTTAATGCAGCATGAATTATTGGCGCCGCTTTTCCATCTTTGAGTATGCATCCGAAAATTCCACACATTTTAAAGCCTCATCGCCGATTTTGAACTTTGCAAGCCTTATTCAAGGTTTTCTGGAAGTAATAAGCTTTTTTAGGAATAATTTTCCAGTTCTAAAAATTTTTTAAGAATAATTCCGCCTTTTAATGCCCAATTTAGGCGTAAATTACTTTATTTTTTGTTAAAGTTTTAAAAAATTCTTTATAATACACAATGGTTTTCGCATTCCTCTTGCTTTGGAGCTTTGTCCAGTTACCATAATAAAAATTTTAATAATGGATTCGCCTTTATGCTTATGAAAAGCCATGGACAAAAAACTATTACTCCATGAAGAGGGAAAAAAGCAGAAAGTAAAAAAAATAGCCATATTTGAAGACCCTCAAAAGCTAAAAATGATTTTGAATAGGCTTAGCTGGAAAATTTTGATGATGCTTTCTGAAAGGGAAATGTATCCGCTGGAAATAGCTAAAAAAATTGGCATTCACGAACAGAAAGTTTATTATCACATAAGGAAGTTGGCGAGGGCCGGAGCTATAACCATAGCCAAAGAAGAAGAAAAGAAAGGCGCCATAGCAAAATATTACAAGGCTGTTTCACCAGCCTTTGGAATAGAACTTCCCCAAGGATATAAAACTTTAGAGAGACCTTCGCTTCCAATAATGGATGAGAAAATCCAAAAATTCTTCAAAGGATTCATAAAAGAAGACGGCACATTTGAAGGAAAAATAGTTGTTGGAAGCCCAACGCCTCACGGACCTTTCAAAACCAGCGCAAGAGATGGACACTACGCCTCTCATTTAACATTCTTTTTGGGGCAATTTGCAAAAATGCCAGAGAATTTCGCCATAAAACTCGACGTTGACGTTAAAGCAGAAAAGGAAGAGAAAAACAACCTAATCCTCGTGGGTGGACCGGGAACAAACCTCTTGACGCAGGAGTTGAATGATTATTTGCCAATAAGGTTTAACATGCAACCCTCAGAACAAGGCTTCCTCTTCGGCGGTTTGGTTTCAAGAAAAACCTCAAACGTCTACACTGCAGATGCTGTTGGTTTGATAGCGAAAATTGTGAACCCATGGGATAATAGTAAGTGGGTTATAGTTTTGGCTGGAAACAAAGCTGTGGGAACAAAAGCCTGCGTCTTAGCCTTAACAAACTTTTGGAAAAAAACCTTAAAGAATTATGATGGTAAGGAGTCTTTTGCAACGGTAATTCAAGGATTCGACCTGGACGGCGACGGAAAGGTTGATTCAATAGAAGTTCTCGAATAACCACTATACTTGGGAAAGCATCATGTTCGAGGTTGTTATTAGAAAGATGCATGAAAAGGATCTACCCGTGATTTCAGAACTTGCCATGTTGGCGAATCCCCATGCAACTAAGGAAAGGTATAGTAAACATCTGCGGGAAGAATTGAAGGAAAATCCAGACTTGTCTTTTGTGGCTGTCTATAATGGAAAAGTTGTTGGGTATGTGCAAGCGGACTTGTGTAATGATGAGGCTGTTCTTGAGGATATAGTGGTTGACAAAGAATTTCAAGGGAAGGGAATAGGAAAAATGCTGTTAAATAAAGAGTTGAAAGCTCTAAAAAGGAAGAAAGTGAAAGCGGTCTTGGCTGAGGTTCACTATAAATGTGCTTCCGCCATTCCCTTCTATTACAAACATAATTTTCGTATTTCAGCATTTAGAAGAGACTACTTTGGAGAGGGGCATGACGCAATTATACTGAAACTTGTTTTAAAATAAGCCTCGAGGCATTTTATGGAAATAAGAGAAGTTATTTTCGCATATGGACACAAAAACATCCAAGCCACCCACCCAACAACTTTAGAAATAACTAAAGAAGAAAGACTAACAAAAAAAGGAGACTGTATTATTGCTGTTTCGGCTAACAAGGCTTTGGCGGATTTGAGCGCTGAATTTAAGGAAATTTTACGTAGAGAAAAGGCTAAAATAAGTTTGCTGATTGAAGCCGAAGAAGTTGCTGATGTTGTGAATGCTTTTGGGAGCCCAAAGCTGATTTTAACGCATTCAACAGACATGGTTGTAAGAAAGAGCGGTTACATTTGTAGCCGAACATTGGCAATCCAAGCAGATAAAGCAGCAATCGATTTATCAAGACATCTTATAGAGAAACTGAAAAATCCAGAACAAGAAGTGAAAATAATGCTAACGGTAAGGGTTTAAAGAATTTTTGCGTCTATAACGGCTTGCCATTCATAGGGGGCTGTTGCCCGAACAAAACGAGAAAACAAAACCTTCTCAACTTTTCTTCCGCACTTCTCAACAGCCTCAATAAGTTTAAGTTTCAAATTTTCCAAAGATTCAGAACTGCTGACAAAAGTGTAAAAGTGGATTATGCCACCCGTGGGCTTTATTGCCTTACATGCGACATCTATGAACTCTATGGCTTTTTCCGGCAAGTTCATAATCACACGGTCTGCCATTCCAAAAAGTTTTTCTTCAACAACCTGTTTTGCATCGCCTAAAATTGGATGGACTTTGCCTTCAACCCTGTTAAGCCTAACATTTTTTTGTAGAAACTCCACCGCGTTAGGGTTCACGTCTATGGCATAAACTTTCACATTCTCATGTTTTTTTGCAATTAATATAGAGAATGGACCAACTCCAGCAAACATGTCTATAACTGTTTCGCCCTCCTCAACCAATGATGCAACTCTGTTATGCTCATAAGATAGGCGTGGGGAAAAGTAGGCTTTTGAAAGGTCCACATAAAATTGGCAGCCATACTCCTTGTGAATTGT
Organism: Bathyarchaeia archaeon; assembly: GCA_038883795.1. Classification (GTDB taxonomy): domain Archaea; phylum Thermoproteota; class Bathyarchaeia; order Bathyarchaeales; family Bathycorpusculaceae; genus JASEJA01. Next base: position 90,459 of record JAVZLK010000002.1, on the reverse strand, counting down.
TTCTGTTTTGGGTTTTCCAGCAATTACGCCAAATTCTCTTAGACGATAAGTTCCAGAAACCGCACCAGCCTTGGCAAGTACAGTCTCCACATTTTCATGCGCTTTAAGAATTGCCTCACCAACCAAAGTTTTATAGGCTTCAAGTTCTGGAGGAATCTCAATTATGGCTATGTCACCAACAAAATCTATAGCCCTTGGCAAACTAGCCAACAAATGAGGAGGAAGCCTATCCTCCAACAGTTCAGTGAACGTTACCCGCCTTTTTCTTTCTGAAAAAATATCGATTGAAATTTGAAAGTTTGGAAGCTGCTCTCTTAAGGCTTTTAACTCACTCTCTGAAGGTTGACGGATAAGCGGGACATAAATGAATGCTTCATCTCTTTTAATTTCCAGTTCTTCATCAACAAGTCTGAGTTTGGTAACTAAGATTATGGCTTTCTCGCCAAAGTTTTTCCAAACTTTTAAGCATACAGACTTCTTGCCAACAACATTTTCCATACGGTTTTCACTATAATTTTGCAGCGAAACAACATAAACTTATTCAGCAAAAAATTAGTTTACTTTTTCTTTGTGCTGATTAAAGCCTTAGAGACGACTTTTAAACTAACCTCGTCTCGTTGCGGGTTTTCGGCGTTTTTAATAAGCCATTCTGTCAGTTTTTGGCATTCATTTGGATTGCAATATAGGCTGCTTTGTTTTATTGGTTCCCAAAACAGGCATTTGAAGCATGGAATTTCTGTTAGAATTTCCACGTCAGCATGCATTAGGCATCGTGAATAGAAGAAGCATACTCCTAACTTATAGGTTATGAATTGGCATGTAGGATGCAGCTTAATAATTGAGGCTTCTAATTCCAATTCTTACTCAGAAGGAAAGTTTTGATGCGCAACTTCGTTTGCCATTTCCTTAACAACTTCAAAAAGCCTTTTACTTATGAAGCCTCTTTCCAAAGCTTTCTCAAGTTTCTCCACATCTAAAACTTGAAACGAGCCATCTGGTTTGATGCAGACATCAACTTCCAAATCCACATAACGTATGGCGTTGGGATAAACTTCCACTGGCGTGTTCAGGTTAACGTATATTCCTTTTAGCTCGCCTTTAGGAGAGAAATATTTTGTTGTGATGTACCATTCGCCAAGTTTTGTTTCGCTTAAGGCTGTATCGCCAGCTTCTTTTTTAACGCCAAGTCCATCATAGAAACCGTCGCTTTGTATTGTTCGCTTAAACTTTAACTCTTTATCGTTTAGGGCTGCTATGGTTGCTTGTCCAAGATGGAAAACAATTCCGCTGAGCTTAACATGCTCAACATCTACAACGGAATCTGCTTCTGGAAACTCATAAAGAATCTGCTTCCTAAAGGATTTTTCGACATTCTCTCGCGTTTCGCCTTCTTCTAAAAGCCGCTCAGCCATCTCCAAAGCCGAAGAAACCCTTCCGCCACAACTCTTATAGAAATGGTGACCATCCAGAGTTGTGACTGCGGAAGCCCTCAGCCTATCCATGCCTTTTTTGGAAAAGTATGGAAATTCCACATCCATAAAATATAAGCCATCAACTAAAAGCGCTGGAGCCTCCGTCGATGAAGCCATTTTCTCTTTTAACGTTTCAACTTTATTCGCAAGCATTCTTATCTCGTTTTCCAAAACTCCCTTCGGCTGGTTTGCGGATGTTTCACGCCAAATAATTCCCCAACCATTAGGCGCCAGAGACTTTCCAAGGGCATAAAGTTCCGCTCGCTTGTGTAAATCTCGGATTTTTAGGCTTACGCCGACCTTGCTGTTTTGGGCTAGGATGGCGTAGTTTCCAACAATCTTCAAATTTGTCGTTAAAAGAGGCTGTTTTGCTCCTATCCTTTTCCTTTCAACCTGAACCGTTAATTGCTTTTCATTGGCGTATGCAATCTCAGATTTTGGAACCCGACCAACTATGCCATTACCAATGTCAATGTAAACGCCATACTCATCTGAAACCACAACATTTCCCCGGTATATTCCATCAACGCTAACGAGCCACATTCGAGTTATAACGTCATCAAGGTAAGAATGTAAAATGGAATGAAACTTGTTTACTGCTTCAAGGGTTCCCAGAACCCTTACGCCTTGCAAATCAAATCTATCCTTAATTTTCAAGTCTGGAGGAGCAAAATTATCCTGGAGCCCAAAGCGCCTCTTTATGGCTAAAGAAGGATTAACTATTTCGAAATTGTGGTCTAAAAGCAGTTTTGTCAAGGCTGTTGTGTAAATTCCCCTAACATTTGCCTTCAAAATTTTATTCTCCTTCGCTTCAGCCAACCTTCTCAATTTTGTAAAGCCCGCCAACTTTGTTAATGTGGAATTTAACACTCAAGATTTTTTCTGCAAGCCAAATATTTGTTTCCAAATGATCCGAAAGCGCCCGTGTAAAGTATACGGAACCTCCATCAGCTAAAGCAACATATGGCACAAGCATATCAGCCAGATGCACATCCACTGTGGGTTTAGCAGAAACCTCCACGTAAAGTTTTTCTGCAGCCTCCCGTCCCACAGTTTCGCTTGTTTTTCTTAATTCGCCTATGGCGTCTGCACCCAAAATTGCATCTGCGTCCGTTTCAGCCCACAAGACAAGGGAGCTTCCTTTTTGCAGAGGGTTAGACTCATCGTTTATTATTTGAATTTCTGCTGAATAGCCTTTCTCCTTCAGATATTCATTTGAGGCTTTTGCTTGACGTTCAGCAACCCTTCTATCCGCCAAGAAAGTACAAACCGAAACCCCTTTTATTGTTTTTATTTTGCCAAAATCTTTCAAAACTAAAGGTTTCAGATGCTTACATGGCTCAACGGTTATGGTTACTTCTCCCATGCCTTTCGGATAATAGCCATACTTATGAACGATCAAAGAGGCATTCACTCCCATTCGCTTAAGCGTTGGCAAAAGCACATAGCGTATATAATTGATTGTAGGCGAATTAGAAACGTCCGTTCCACCTCTTGACACATGTAAGTGTACGGTGTTTTCTGCAAAGGCGCATATGGGCAAAATAGTCATCAAAAGCATTGGGATGCTCCCGGCAGTGCCAATTTCCGCCTCAAAACTTCCACCCTTAACCTTTTTTGGTTTAAACCAAAGCTCTCTGGAGTTAAGCTCTGCGCCTTTCACTTCTGCATCGCAGAGTTTGGCGGCTGTTAAAACTGCTTCTAAATGTTGGGGTCGCAAGCCTGGTTGCGGTCTCTTTTGCCTAATGTTGTAAATGTGAAGGTCTTCGCCTAGTATGGCGGCTAAGGCAACGGACAACCTAAGTATTGTGCCGCTTCCACTTTTCTGGCTTCCATCGATTTCAATCACTTGCGCGGCTTCTCCTTATGCCTCTATGCTACTTTATTAAAGGATGAAAAACAATTAATAAATGCGTATAGTATTAAGATTTGGAAAAGGGAAAAACGTATGAGCGAAGAAAGGAGAATCCTCGAAAAGCTTGTAGAAAGAATCGACGAGCTTCTCGTGGTTTTAAACAGAGTCGCAGAAGATTTGAGGGAAGTTTCAACAGCCCTAAAATCCATAGCCATCTCCCACTTGGCGCAGCCACCATCTCCAACTCCAACACCGACGCCCACGCCTATAACGCCAAAACCCTCAGAAAGATTACAGGGAATAGAGGACATAAAAATGATGTTCCCAGAAGAATTAGAGAATCTATTAAATTTTGAAGAAAAAGAAGATTACATAATAATAAAGCCCCGACAGTTTTTGGGTTCAGAAAACTTCGCAAAAATAGCCTCAGTAGTGCGAGGAATAGGAGGCGACTACATAAGCGCGGGAAAAGCATCCCATTTCAGAGTGCCAAGAAAAAGAACATAACCAAAATTGAAAAGCAACTTATCTATTTTGGAATTATATTATCTACTTTAGATATTTTAAAAGAATGTTAGAAGCGGTATCCATATCTTATTTCAAAATCCTTAAACTCGCCCGTATAATTTTCCCAACGCACATCCACATTTGTGACTCTTGCGCCTGGCGGTCCATGCTTGCAGAAGTTTATGAGTTCTTTAACTTTTTCTTCTTCTCCTTCGAAAACGGCTTCAACTCTGCCGTCTGGTAGGTTGCGAACCCAGCCTGTTACATTTCGTTTTTTGGCTTCGTATTGGGTTTCTGATCTGAAGAAGACGCCTTGCACCATGCCGCTTACAAATACGTGCGCCCTAACCTTCATAGGAAATCGCCTTGAAAATTTATGGTTTTGAAGGTTTATGAGTTTTCACTTTAACCCATCTCTCTCCACTTTTGGCAAATGTCGTTGTAACGCTTGCTTTAAAAAAGGTCGAAAGCGGTTTGGATTTTGGTGAAATTACTATGTTCGAGAACTCTGGTGGAAAGGTAATGGTTTACGCTTCAAATTCCACATTACATGAAAAGCGTATGAGGTTTATTAGGGCCGCGGCTGAAAAGATGGCGAAGGTGTTGAAGGCAAATTTTGAAGTCATCATGTTAAGGGAGAAGTTCACGCCCATATATGTTTATTACAAGAATGGCGACGAAGAACCAGTTCCAATTTATTGTGATAAGGATGGGAAGGCAAATGAAAGAGAGATTTTTAATGCCTTGAGGAACATGATTTTTGTCTTATCCTTCCATCCCAAGTATGCGGGTTTGAGGCGTATAAGGAAGGAGGTTATGCTGTTTTCTTAAATCGTATGTTCTGGTTTTCAAGCCATATCTCATAAGTTTGGTTTACATCAAAGTCTATGCCCAAACTCTCATATTCTTGCTCAGTCAGAAACAATATTATTTTTGGAATTGCAAATTCTGTTCTTGCTGGAAAAAGGGGCAATTGCTGTTGCACAGCCTGAAGAACTTCTTGCACCATTTTAGCCTCTTCGCTTTGCGGCCTAACAACAAAGCGGGGAATCTGCCGCTCTTCAACCAACTCTATACGCTTTCCAAGGTTGCCGTCCAAATCCCGAATTGATTCTATTTTGTTTACTCTAACACGGAACATGTTAATCGCAAGAAATAGTGTAGCTTGGCTATTTAGGTTATTCCATTTCAATGGTGGCGGGCGGCTTTGGAGTTACATCATAATAAACCGTTGAGACATCGCCACATTCTTTGAAGATAGTGTCACCAATTTTATTCAATGTCGCCCAAGGAATTTCTGAAACTTTAGCGGTTAAGAAATCTTCAGTTTGAACAGAGCGAATGCCAACAACATAAGGCTTCTTTTGGGCTAAATCTTTAACAGCATAGAAAACCCGTGCCACAGCAGGGTTTTCAGTAATAATTTTCGCTTGAAGGGAAACAATTTTTAGAATAGATGCTTGATGGACCCTTCCATTCATTGTTTGAACCTTAATTCCGACAATTTCGCCATAACGTCGCTTTCCACCCTCCACTCCAGTGGCTTTGTCTCTGAAAATTTTCACGTCAACATTTCTTGATGGAACATTTAGAAGCCTTGCAACAGTTTCTTTGATGCGATTAACCTCAGAAGGCTTTGACTCCTCTTCATCGTCAATGATTACGGCAAAATACTGGCTTGGCTTGTGCTGTTCCAATTCGCATTCAACAATTTTTGTAGCCTTCTTCAAAGTTTCAAGCTTCTCACGGCGAATTTCTCCAACAACACGAACAGACAAGCCCGGCCCGGGGAAGGGTTGCCTCTCACAAATTTCGGCTGGCAACCCGAGATATCTTGCCACCATTCTCACCTGGGGCTTGTATAACGATACGAGGGGTTCGACGACTTTGAAGCCGTAACGTTCCATGGGGTTTATGCCCATTTGCTCCAAAACATTATGCTGAGTTTTAACGCCGCCAACGGTTTCGACAATGTCTGCCTTTATTGTGCCCTGAACGAGGATTTTGCAGCCTTCATTTTTTGCTGTTTCACCCAGAACCTGATAGAAGGTTTCACGGAATTTTTTACGTTTTTCTTCAGCATCCCTTAAACCCTTCATGTTTTGCAGAAAACGTTCACGAACATCCACAACCTTTGTTGGAACATTCAAAGGAGGGTTAGACAAGATTTCTGCCACGCGTTCTGGTTCGCCTTCCCGCATGAAAGCATCATCAAGGATTACGCAGGCAAGGTTTTCGCCTATGGCTTTATGTGTTAACACAGCGCATGTCGAACTGTCAACACCGCCCGAAACGGCAACAAGAGCCTTTTCATTGCCAATCTTTTTTCTAATTTCCTCAATTTGATTTTTCACAAAGTTTTCCGCTTCAAACGACTCCACTTGGACATCCCCTTTCATGTTCTAACTGATTTGCTGTTTCACAATTTATGGTTTACCACAAAACAATAAAAAATACGAGATGAAAGAACAAATTTCAAAATTATTATTTAAAAATTGAAGTGTTTTTTGAGAAAAAGAAGCAGCAAATTAAGGTAATAATTCAATTTAAAGTTTTTGTGCTTCAGAATCTCTATAATAGAAAAGTTAGGCGGTGTCAAAATGAAAATCGAAGATGCAAAAGCTTTGGCTGACGCCTTAAAAGAATTGAACGAAAGCTATGCGGAACTATTGCAAAACATGAAAGAAACAACTCAAGAAGCCAAAACAACAAAAAATTTGTGGCATAAAGGGAATAGTTCAAAACTAATAAAAATCGGTTTAGCCCTCATAGCCTTCCCAGACCCAACAATAAGCGACATAATAGGCTCAGCCCTAGTCGCCGCAGGAATGATTCAACAAGGAATACGCCGCCGCACCATTTATGTTGAGGATGTTTACAAAACATTCCAAAGCACACTTAAAGAAGTTTGGAACATGAGAGAAAACCTCTAAAGGTTCAGATTTATAGTCAAATTTTATATTTGCAGCATGTTATATGCATAACATGTCAGGGGGAAACAAAGTGAAACTCGTAACAGTATTGTTACCCGAAGCCTATCTGGAAGGATTAGACGAGCTTGTTAGGGCGAATATGTATCCAAGCAGAAGCGCAGCTATACGCTCAGCCGTCAGAGACCTACTAAAAAAGGAACTTTGGGAAAGACGCGAAAGATAAGAATGCGCTTATTTTGGCATGGCAAGATTTCTAATTTCCTTAGCAGCTTCAGCTGGGTCTTCAGCAAGCGTTATTGCTCTTCCCACGAGAAGATAACGGGCTCCAGCCTGCAAGGCGGCTTTTATTTCGCCTCCTTGGGCGCCGATTCCAGGCGAGTAGATGGGTGTTTTTTCGCCCAAGATTTGGTATACTTCTCTTATTTTTTCAGGATATGTGGCTCCGACAACAACACCATCGGCTCCCCACCGTGAGGCCTTTTTTGCAAATGCCACATACTGCAATGTTTTTTCGCCAGTTTCCGGGTCATAAATAGTCTGTCCATAGCCTTCGCTTGCGCCTTTATGACTCATATAAACGAGAAGAATCACGCCCCGCTCCAGCCTTTTGGCGACGTCAAAAATGGGTTTTAAACCTTCTTCCCATCCAATGAAGGGGTTGGCTATTAGAGCGTCAAAACCAGCTGCATAATAGTATTCTGCAATGACTTGGTTTGTTGAGCCAATATCATTTGCTTTACAATCCATTATTGCCATGAGCCCAAAATCATGAGCCTTCTTTACAAGTTTCTGGACACCATCAAAAACGCCCAGTGGTAGAACCAGGTGATGATTAATTTTTACAGCACAAACGTATGGCGAAACCACCTCAAGAACATGACTTGCCTTTTGATAGAGGCTTTGGCGGTTTTCTGGTTTTTCAAAGGGAAAATCCAAATTCAAAACGATATTAGATTTTTTGTTTTTTGCTTTTTTTTCCATTTTTTCACGGAAAGACATATCGCGACGCCATCCTCTATTTAGATGTGGAACTAAAAACTCTTATGGTTTGAATTTCGCCTCCAGAAACAGCTTTAATGTATGAGAGAGTGGTTTCCACAGCCTCGATAAGTTGATTCCTTTCTATTCCTGGAGCGCCATAACCTATTATCACAACATTTTTTGTTTTTTCTGTAATTTTTGTATACTCTGCGTCTCTGTAGGGGTAAATGCATAAAACTTGCCTTTCATCAGCCAAAACAAGCATATTATCCGCCAAAACTAGTGGTTTGCTCATACCTATACCCGTAAAAGTTTCACCGTTATTTGCAAAGCGAACCTCAAACGGCGGATTTATGTGGTCTTTGTCGAATCCGCTTATGGGAATTATAGTTTTCATAGAAGCCAAATTATATGCATCCACAACCGTGGATATACGTGGCAGGTCATCGCCATGCAAAACTCTCCGCAGTAAGGCTTCGCCAGAAGGTCTCGTCTTCGTCGGGTCTATGTTAAGCTTCCAGTAAAAATCTCTGTAGGCTCTCACCACTGGATTATCCTTCAACGTTTCAAGGTTATATTTGGCTCTAACCTCCTCGTAGACACTCCTTTTTAGGTTTTTGATTTGCTCATTCTCCTTTTCCACACGCACGCCAGTGATGATGCCAATGCATACGGAGAGTTCTGGAAACTTCGATGAGACACGTGAATCCCAATTTAGATGAAGTTGCATTTTAACGCACCCATTCAATAATTTTTGAGCGTTAGATATTTAACAGCTTAGAGCAAAATTTATCCCTTCAAAAACTGCGTGAAACAATGATAGGCGAACTTGCCGCTTTAGGGGCGGCCATAACCTGGACATTCTCAGCAGTTCTCTATAGGGAAGCATTGTTAAAAACCAAGCCGATTTCAGCAAACATTGTAAGACTTACATGCACAAGCGCGATTCTAATTACTTGTTTAGCGGTTATTGGCAAAATAGAAATTTTAACTGCCTTGCCGCTTAATGCTGTTTTTCTGGCGTGCATAAGTGGAATAATTGGTTTAGGCTTCGGCGACACATTATACATGCAAAGCCTAAAACTTATAGGCGTGGCAAGAGCCGTCCCAATAACGTGCATTTACCCGCTTTTCAATCTTTTATGGGCCATTTTCCTTTTAGAGGAAACCGTCACCTCACAGATAGTTTTGGGAGCATTTATAATCGTTTTTGGAGTAGCACTTTTAAGCGGCGAAGAGAAGGAACAAAGCTCACAGAAAGTGCATAAAGAAAACTTGGTTAAGGGAGTGATTTCCGCTTTAATTACGGCTTTGATGTGGTCCATGAGCATAACGTTAATGGACGTGGCGGTAACGCTTCCAGAAACGAGCAGCTTAGACAACACCTTGGCAATAAACATCATAAGAACAATGTCAATCGCAGTTTTACTATTGGCTACTTCACCAATCACTGATAGAAAATTTGGCTTCCTAAAAATGCAAAGAAAAACATTAGCCATGCTAATTTCGGGCGGCATCATAGCCCTCGGTTTGGGATGGTTCTTCCTTGCATACAGTTTCATACATACATCAGAAGCCCAAGCGGTTCCAATATCTTCCACTACACCATTATTTTCAACATTAACCGCAACAATTCTACTTCATGAACATGTTACACTAAAAAATGTTGTTGGAGCCATAATGGTTGTCACGGGAATCTTTCTAATATTTGCGTTTTAAATTGGTTCTTTTTAGTATGTATTATGCGCCGCAAAATTTATAAGTGTAAACCTAGGATTGTCGGTGTGGGTCTTGGAGACCCAAATTAGCGAGATTGAAAAAGTTTCTGAGAAAAAATTAAACCTCAGCCTTCTCCACAATACAAAGGACAGACAGAAATTACTTTCAACAAAGGAAATCCAATCGGTTATAAAGATTGAATCAAAACTTTTGAAGGGAGCGAGAAACTACTTTGAAGAGCAAGGGTTCATTGAAGTAACTGTTCCTCACATAACAAGGGCAACTGGTGCTTGCGAAAACATTGCCACGATGTTTCAGCTGGACTATTTTGGACAAAAGGGATATCTAAGCCAAACAGCACAGTTATACCTAGAAGTTTTGACGCCTTTCCTTGAAAAAGTCTGGTGTATTGGACCAAGCTTCAGAGCAGAACCTTTAGCTGATGAAAGGCACCTAACAGAGTTTACTTTAATCGAGTTGGAGTTTGCTGGCAACCTTGATGAGCTCTTAAAGCATGTGGAAGGCACAATTTGTTCAATGGTAAACTGTGCACTTAAAGAATGCGAAGAGGAACTTCAAATCTTGGACGCGGATGTAGAAAGACTTAGAAAAATCAAGAGACCTTTTGATAGAATAACCTACACAGAAGCTGTTGGGCTCCTAACCGAATATGGAGTCAAATGGGGCGATGACCTCAAAAGCCACCATGAAAAGACACTTGTTCAAATGAAGGGCAACCAACCACTCTTCGTAACACATTTTCCAAAACCAATAAAGTTCTTCAACATGAGGGAAAACGACGAAAATCCAGAAATAGTCAATAGCGCAGACCTTCTTTTGCCACTCAGTGGAGAAGCAGTAGGAGCAGCAGAAAGAGAATACAGATACGAGAAACTCTATCAAAGACTAATAAACTCAACAATGTTCAAACAGCTGGTTGAAAGGGGCGGAAGCATAGAAGACTTCAAATGGTACTTGGACTTTTACAAGGAAGACAGACCGTTACACTCTGGATGCGGCATAGGACTAAACAGAGTCACACAGTTCGTGCTTGGAACAAGCGACATAAGAACTACAACGGCTTTCCCACTAAACAGAGAATCAATCCTATAACATTTCTCCATTTTCTTTTTATATTATTTTGGCTTTGCCACCGTTCATAGCTAAACTGTTTGCAATGTCTTTATTATGTTTGGTTCAAAAATGTACTCATTCCCATTAACTATCTTTAAGCGTACGTTAACTTTGCCATCTTCAATATTTATTATGTTAAAAGAGTTCTGATAAAAACCTCGAAGCCTACTTGTGGAAACAGCCCCCGCATAAACAATAGATAAGCCTCCAAGATTCCAAATCCATGGACGGTGACGGTGACCGCACAAGACCAAGTCAACACCGTAAGAGACAAGAGTCCACAGGACGTCACCAGCATCCACTATCATGTTCTTTTCCATTCCAGTATCCGGTACTGGCAAGAGATGATGATGCAAAGCAACGATTTTGAATTTTTCACGATGTTCTTCTAAGCATTGCTTTAACCAGAGTCTCTGGCGATAACCAACTTCGCCTTCATCTTGATCTGGCCTAGAGGAATCCAGCATAATAAGTACAGTTTCGTTTAATTCGGTTATCGACCATTGCTTTCCAAAGAACTTTGGAAATAGTCTATAACCCGTATTTCTTGAATCATGATTTCCGCTTCCAATAACAAGATGCTTACATTTTAGCCTCTGCAAATACTTATGCGCTTCTCTAAACTCCTCAAGCAAGCCTTCTTCCGTCAAATCGCCAGTCACAACAATCAAATCTGGGTTTAACTTGTTTATCTCATCTATCGCCTTTTCAAGCATACTCTTTTCTAACTTTGCGCCCGCATGTATGTCAGACAAATGAACAATGGACAAGTTGTTTTTTACACCCATTTTCCATCACCTCACCCCCAAACCAGAACAATCGTGGTTTTCAAAGGGGCGTTTAATACATAATCTGTGTTTTAATAAAGTGCCCACTAACAACATGCATCAAGAATTTCTTTAGTCTTAGTAGCTGTGGGCACATTATCAAATCTCCTTTCTTTTTCTATATTCCAAAATATAAACATTATGTACATGCCATTCAATGTTGAAATTAAGAGCGGTATAGTTTTATACTTCGCATTGTTTTAAAGGAAAACTTGGCGGACTGGAAGGCGTATAGCATGGCTGTGTCTCCAAGCGTTAGAGAAGTTCTGGCGAGGAGGATTGCAGGAGAAATAATCCTATCAAATAAGCCTGGCGCCACCATGCGGAAATGGCGGGAACTTTTTGCCATTTCACAAACAAGCCTTTCTGATAAGATGGTTGTAGCGCCTTCAGTTATTAGCGATTATGAAAGCGGAAGACGCGAAAGTCCAGGAACAAAGTTTGTTAGGAGGTTTGTTTGGGCACTATTGAAAATCGATGAGGAACGGGGAAGCCGTTTCATCCGTGAATTTGCAAAGTTAACCAGTTCGCCAAGTGTAGCTATACTTGACCTTAGAGAATTTCCTATACCAGTTCGCGTTGAATACTTATGCAAAGCCATAAAAGGCGAGATAGTCGCATGTGCAAGCACCGTTGTTAAAGAAGTTTATGGTTATACGGTTATTGATGAGAAAAGGGCTATTGAAACTCTTTCTGGTTTGGAATATTCGCAGCTTTTTGGCGCCACAACAGAGAGGGCACTAGTCTTTACGAATATTGGGAATGAGAATTCGCCCATGCTGATTGTCCGCTTGAACAATTTGAAGCCGAAGGTTGTAGTTTTTCAAGGCGTTAAGCCAGATGAGCATTCGATAAGGCTGGCGGAATATGACCGCATTCCGCTCATATATTCTAGTTTGCCAACAGTTGAGCAGCTAATTAAATCATTAAGAAAGCTTTATCGGATTGCACTTCGCAGAAAACTTGGAAAACCAGTCCGCCCACCCCCAAAAATAAGTGCATAATGGGCGCGAATTATTAATGATTAAGGTTGGCTGTTGCGGTTTTCCAACATCAATGAAAAAATATTATGAAACCTTTAACCTTGTAGAGCTGAACAGCACTTTTTATCAATACCCACGCATGGAAACCGTTGAAGGTTGGCGGAACAAGGCACCAGAAACTTTCGAGTTTACAGTGAAGGCTCATCAAGACATAAGTCACAAAGAAAAAATGAAAATCACTGACACATGCCTTCAAGCCTTTGAAAAAATGAAAAAAATCTGCAAAATTTTAAATTCAAAAATACTGCTGATTCAGACGCCTGGATCTTTCAGACCAGACAAGCTTGGGGATGCGGAAAAATTTTTCAAAGAAGTGAACCGTGAAGACTTAGTTTTGGTTTGGGAGACTCGGGGACCAGTTTGGGAGACTCCAGAAACTTATGAGAAACTTAGGAAGGTTTTAGAGGAGGTTAATGTTTCGCATGTGACTGACCCATTTAGAGTCTTGCCAGCTTATGTGGGTGCTGTGGCTTATTTTAGGCTTCATGGGTTAGGCGAGCAAATGTATTATTACCAGTACAGTGATGCGGAGTTGCAAAGGCTGAAAGAAGCCATTACGCTATACGAAAAAGAAGGAAAAACGGTTTACGTATTATTTAACAATCTTTCCATGTTTGAAGATGCAATACGCTTTAAAGAATATTTGACTGAGGGAAAGTTTCCAAAAGTTACAAGCTCTATTGGTTTACAATCGTTAAGAGAAGTTTTAGCAAAGACACGTTATCCCATTTCAAAAAGCATGTTAATCAAAAAAGTGGGTTGGAGGCTTGTGGAAGCGGAGGAGGGAAAACAAGAGAGACTTGAAGCTTTTTTAGTTGATTTACCCTCTAAAACGTATAAAAATGTAGAGGAGCTTCTTGAAGAAATAAAGGCCGTTAAGAAGATCTAATTAATTCCCTCTTTTCAAGTTCACCTTTTAACTTTTGGAAATCATTAGTTAGTTCTTTTTTGTATTGGGCGCTGTAAAGGGCTGCGGCTGGATGAAAAGTTGGAAAAATAGTTAGGCGTATGCCTAAAACTGATGCTTCGTAGATTTTTCCATGCACCTGTGTTATACTTGGAAAAGGCAAATTAGCTTTTGAGAAGATATATGCGGTGGAATAATTCCCAAGAGTAACAATAAATTTCGGCTGAACCGCCAAAATCTGCCTATCCAAATAGGGCGTGCATGTTTGGATTTCTTTTGGCGTGGGTTCACGGTTTCTTGGCGGTCTACATTTTAAAACATTGGCTATAAAAACATCTTCTCTCGAAAAGCCTATACTAGCTAATAACGTGTCAAGAAATTTTCCAGCAGCACCAACAAAGGGTCTACCTTGAACATCTTCCCAATAACCCGGAGCCTCCCCAACAACCATTATTTTTGCGTTTGGATTGCCTTCGCCGGGAACAGCATTTTTACGAGTTTTATGTAGTGGGCATTTTTTGCAGTTTAGGATTTCAGACGCTATTGTTTCTAACTGGTCTTTTTTTGAAGGCATGATATGGGCTGTTCTCCTTTTTGTTTTACGTGTTTTTATGGTCGTGTGAATTTAAATTTGGCGAGCTTAAAGAGAATTGAACAAAAACTCTGATAAAGGGCGACGCCAAAAATCCTAGAGAGGGTATTCAATTTAACACGATCCACAAGCCTAAATTGACAAGCGAAAAATCTAGAGGGTAGGTTTCGTATTGGTTGATTTTAAAGCCAAAAATATGTTGTTACTGCAGTTGCTTCTTTAACGCTTCTTTCAGTGCTGGTAATATTTGGTATAAGTCGCCTACAACGCCGTAATCTGCAACTTCAAATATTGGTGCATTCTCATCCTTGTTAATAGCCACTATGACTTTTGCGTCTCGGATTCCAGCCACATGCTGTATTACGCCTGAAATTCCACATGCAATGTAAAGTTTTGGCTTAACCTTGTGTCCAGACAATCCAACCCACTCCGTAAACCATTTTCTATCTTCAGCCAAAGGTCTCGTGTTGCCGACTTGTCCGTTCAGAATTTTTGCCAACTCCTCCAGTAAGGCAGTGTCTTCTTTCCTTTCTAGTCCCCTCCCGCAGCTGACTATTATGTCAGCATCCTCAATTCTTACGGCAGAAACTTCGAGAGGCTTTGTTTCGATGATCTCTGTTTTTGGTGCTTCAATTTTTGCTTCGAAATTTATTATTTGTCCGCTACGGTCTTTTGGCTGGGGTTTTTCGAATGTTCTTGGGGGTATCGTTGCTATTCGCGGTTTTGTTTTGAAGGTTAATTTTGCAGTGGCGTTTCCGCCGTAGGTTATTCTTTCGCATACAAGCCTTCCTTGCTCGTCAACACTTAACCTATTACAATCGGGAATACATCCCGTGTTGAGGCGAGTTGCAAGTCTAGCTGCGAGAGGCTTTCCATTTCTTGTGGAGCCAATTAACACTATTTCCGGTTTGTGGTTTACCACTAAACTATGAAGAATACTTAGGTAGGGTTCTGTTTGAAAACGGGTTAAGGCTTGATTATCCACTACAAAAACCTTGTCTGCTCCATAATTTATCAACTCCTTTGCTTTTTCTCGAACGTTATACCCAATTATAACGGCTGCCAATTCCTTTTGCAATTTATCCGCTATTTCTCTCCCCTTCCCAAGCATCTCCAAAGCCAAATCGTGCATTTCAGAATAAACCAGAATCATGCCCTTCACCTTCCAACAACGCCTTCCTCAACCAACGCCTTAACCAATTTTTCAGCAATCTCCCGCGCTGTTTCGCCTGTTATCTTCACTCGTTTGCGTTCTGTTTTTGGAGCTAAAACCTCCAGTACCTCAATTTTTGCATCCAAATTCTCTTTTTGAAGGTTCAAATCGGAGGTTGTCCACGTTATTATTTCCTTTTTAGAAGCCTTCATAATCATCATGAGCGACGGAATTCTTGGCTGGTTTATTTCTCGAGTAACCGAAACTAAAGCTGGCATCTTTACCTTCACAGTTTCAACCGCTTCTTCTAGGGCTCTCTCCGCAATAACCACATCATTTTCAACAGAAACCTTTCTAACAGAACTCACGTGCACTAATCCTAAAAGCTCCGCCAATCTTGCGCTAACAAGGCCTGAAAAACTGTCTAGGGAGGTTTCGCCGCAAAGAATCAAGTCAAAGGCTCCAATTTTTTTGATGGTTTCTGCTAGGATATACGCCGTGCCCAAAGTGTCAACATCTTTAAAGTTTGGATCCATAACCATGTAAGCCCTGTCTGCTCCCATGGCAAGGGCTTCCCGCAGAACAGTTTTTGCATCTTCCGCTGTTACGGTTACCGTTAATATTTCAATGTTGCCAACTTTCTCCTTAATCCTAATAGCTTCTTCTAGGGCGTTTTTGTCAAAATCGCTTATTTTTTTGGCTGCACCAGCCGTTATTAACTGCCGCGTTGCTGGATCAACTTTCAACTGTGAAACGTCAATTGCCTGTTTTAGGCAAACAATTATCCTATTCAACATTTTCCCTTCAAGTGTGGTTGATTGGGAAACTTAATTTTCTGGTGCTTGTAAAAAACTTTTGCGCTTTTAATCATATTCTTTTAAAGGTACATTTTGAGTGAACAGGTGTAGGCATAAAAATTTATTAACGTATGTTTTATGGTCTTTTATGGAAGAAGCAAACATAGTTGTTATAGGCGCTGGTGTAGTTGGCTTAGCTGTAGCTGCAAAACTTTCCGAAAATAATGAAGGCGTCTATATTTTGGAGAAAAATGCAAAGTTTGGACAAGAAACAAGCACTCACAATAGTGGCGTAATTCACTCAGGGATTCATTATCCCCCTGGCTCCCTAAAAGCCAAATTGTGCGTTAAAGGCAATTTGATGATTTACGAAATCTGCGAGAAATACAAAATTCCCTACAAGCCATTAGGAAAACTGACAGTAGCCATCGAAGAGGAAGAAATGGAGGAGTTGGAAAAACTTAAGCGTTGGGGAGGAGCAAACGGAGTGGAAGGCTTGAAAATTTTAGAAAAGGAAGAGGTTAAGCGGTTTGAGCCAAATGTTGAAGTTGAAAAGGCGCTTTATACGCCTTCTACAGGCATTGTGGAACCTGATGAGCTTATGAACTATTTTTATGCGAAGGCTTCCCAAAACGGTGCCGTTTTGGCTACAAAAACAGAAGTAACAGGTTTAAAGAAGGTGAAAGATATTTATGAGGTGAGTGGGACAAGTTTCGGCGAAAAATTCACAATCAAAGCCAAAACTGTGATAAACTGTGCTGGACTTTACTCAGACAAAATCGCCAAACTTATTGGCTTGGATGTGGAAAAACTTGGTTATAAACTGCATTATTGTAAAGGCGATTACTTTAGGCTTATCGGCAAACCTCCAGTAAAAATGCTCGTTTACCCTGTTCCAAAAGGACCGGGATTGGGAATCCATTTAACTCCGGATTTGGCTGGAGTGGTCAAATTGGGACCAAACGCCTATTACGTGAATAACATTAGCTACGAAGTGACTTCTGACGAAGAGGAGTTTCGGGAAGATGTCAAAAGATTTTTGCCATGTATCACCAACTATCAACTAACATCGGATTTTGCTGGAGTGAGACCAAAACTTCAGGGTCCAGGGGAAGGGTTTAGAGATTTTGTTATAAGACATGAGGCGGATAAGGGTTTGTTTGGTTTCATAAATTTGATAGGCATCGAGTCGCCAGGTTTAACTGCTGCCCCAGCCATCGGCGAGTTTATTTCCGAAATATATGAAAACGAAGTTAAAAAGTGAAAGAATCTTCAGAAAGGGGTTTAAGCGTAAAATACTCAAGTTTAAGTTTAACGTAATGCTAAAAACAAAAGAAAAAGAGGCAGCGTGAAAAATGACTTCAAAAACATTTTTCTGGCAAGGAAATGAGGCTTGTGTTGAAGCAGCAATAATCGCTGGCTGCAGATTTTTCGCCGGATATCCCATCTCTCCCGCAAACGAAATTTCTGAGTATATGGCGGAGCGACTGCCCAAAGTCGGAGGCATCTTCATGCAGATGGAGGATGAGATAGCTTCTATTGGTGCTGTTATGGGGGCGAGTTGGTGTGGAGCAAAAGCTATGACTGCAACCTCTGGACCAGGTTTCAGTTTGATGCAAGAAACAATCGGTTGGGGTTTTATGACTGAGACGCCCTGCGTTGTTGTTGATGTTCAGAGGGTTGGGCCCGGCACCGGCCAAGCCACCAAGGCTGCTCAGGGCGATGTGATGCAGGCTCGTTGGGGAACGCATGGCGACTATTCTGCTATTGCGCTTTCCCCCAACTCTGTTCAAGAAATGTTTGAGCTTACAATTAGGGCTTTTAACTTAGCTGAAAAATATCGCACGCCCGTTGTTATTTTAACCGATGAAGTCATAGCCCACGTTAGAGAGCAAGTTGCAATCCCACCATTAGAAAAAATTGAAATAGTAAACAGAAAAAAGCCCGAGGCTGAAGATAAAATGTTTTTTGGTTTGGAGAATGTGGCGCCCATGCCATCAGTTGGCGAGGGTTTTAATGTTGCTGTTACCGCTTCAACCCATGATGAATATGGAGTCCGTTTTACAGCAGACCCGAAAGTGCATAGGCGAATTTTAGAAGCCATCAACAACAAAATAAAGAAAAACGTGGACGACATAGTGGAAGTTGAAACTTACAACGTTAACAACTGCCAGGTTGGCATAGTCTCCTTTGGATGCACATCCCGAGCAGTTTACGAAGCCGTAGAGGTTGCAGAAGCCAAGGGAGTCAAAACTGGTTATGTTCGCTTAAAAACCGTGTGGCCCTTCCCGGAAAAACAAATCGCACTTTTGGCGGAAATTGCTGAAAAAATAATTGTTCCTGAGATGAATTTGGGACAGATATTTTATGAAGTTAAAAGAGTTGCATGTCCTAAGGAAGTTGTTCCTTTGAATAAAATTGGCGGGGGAGAAATGATTACGCCCGAGGAGATTTTGGCTGAAATTTTAAGGGGGCGATGAATGGATGGGTGAAGCCTTTTCAAGTCGTAATTACATGAGAGATTTGCGATTACCTTTCTGTCCAGGATGTGGCTTGTATGCTTTAAGCGACGCTTTTTTGAGGGCTGTTCACGAATTGGGTTATAAGGATTTGAGCAATTTCATTTTTACAAGTGGTATAGGCTGCACTTCTTGGATTCCATCGCCATATTTTAAGGCTGATTCTGTTCACACGCTTCATGGGAGAAGCATACCCCCAGCAACAAGCATAAAACTTCTGAAACCAAACTTTCACGTTGTCGTCTTTGGAGGCGATGGAGACATAGTTGGCATAGGCTTAAGCCACTTTATCCACGCAGCACGGCGAAATACGGATATTCTTGTGATAATGGGGAACAACATGGTTTATGGCATGACTGGGGGGCAAGTGGCACCCACAACTCCTTATAAAGCCTACACAACTACAACGCCCTATGGGAGCTTTGAGCATCCCTTAGACGCTGCAAAACTTGCAGTGGCAGCTGGTGCAGCCTACGTAGCCCGATGGACAACCGCCCACCTAAACGAATTAAAAGAATCAATCAAAAAGGCAATACAACTACAAGGTTTCAGATTCATTGAGGTTGTAACTCAATGCCCCACAGCATATGGCAGAAGAATGGGCTTTAAAAATGTTGGAGAGATGCTGAAATGGTTTAGGGAAAACTCCATTCCATTTGAGCAAGCAGAAAGGATAAGCGAAGAAGATTTAGAGGGTAAAATTGTTGTTGGAGAGTTTGTGGAAAGGAAGCGTCCAACGCTTGTGGAGAATGTTTACGCTTTGTTAAAGGAGGCGCAGAAAATTGGCAAAGATTGAAATAATAATAGGTGGAAGTGGCGGTCAAGGCGTTGTCTTAGCTGGGCAAATATTGGGTAAGGCTGTTGCTTATGAAGGAAGGAAGGTTTTACAAACACAAAGTTATGGAGCCGAGGCGAGAGGAAGCCTAGCGAGAAGCGAGGTGATAATTTCAGATGAAAAAATAGGTTTTCCAGCTGTTAGAAAATGCGACATCTTGGTTGCTATGAACCAAGAATCTTTAGATGCACATTTACATTGCCTTAAAGATGATGGAATACTGATAATTGATAGCACAAATGTGCAGAAAATCCATGAAGCGAAGGCGAAAGTCTACACAATCCCCATAACCGAAACTTGCAAGAAAATGTTTGGAGAAGCGACATACGCAAACATGATGATGCTTGGAGCCTTAACCAAAATAACAAGGCTTGTTAATGGCGAAACTATGGAAAAAGTCATCGAGGAAACTGTGCCCGCAAAAACTTTAGAACCCAACTTGAAAGCCTTCCAGAAAGGTCAAGAACTAATATAATAATGGTGTCTTGTTTATGGATTATGAAATTAAATGCAGCCTTTGCGGACAACCTTCAACCAACCTACTAGATTTTAAATGCCAAAAATGCGGTCAGCCCTTGGAACTGCAAACTTTTATCGATTTTAAGGTTGGAAAAATTATAGGTAAAGAGTATACGCTTTGGCGGTATGCAAAATTTTTCCCATATGTAAAAAAAGAGGATATCATATCGTTGGGAGAGGGCTGGACTCCCCTTGTTAAGTTTTCAGAAAATGTCTATTTTAAACTTGAAAGTCTTAATCCAACTGGTTCGTTTAAGGATAGAGGTTCAACGGTGCTTTTCTCCGCAATACATAAACTTGTGAAAGAGGCTGGCGGCTACATAAGCGAAGATTCTTCTGGCAATGCTGGGGCTTCTATGGCTGCATATGCTACTCGCGCTGGTTTAAAGGCGAAGATTTATGTTCCAGAAAATGTTTCTGGACCCAAGTTTAACCAAATTCAATACTATGGTGCAGAGGTCGTCAAAGTTTCGGGAAGTCGCAGCAAGGTTGCTGAAGAAGCACAAAAGGCTGAGGATGGAAAATTTTATGTTGGACATATTTTGCATCCATTGTTTAGGGATGGAATAAGAAGCCTTGCCTATGAGATAGCAGAACAGTTTGGATGGCATGTTCCAAAACGCATTTACTTGCCAGTTTCGGCTGGCACTCTATTATTAGGCGTGATTGATGGTTTTAGGCATCTTGTTGATTCAAATATGATAGAAGATATGCCAAAAATTGTGGCTTGCCAAACACAGCAAGTTTCACCCCTCTACCATAGATTTAAAAATTTAAGCTACGTTCCTCCTGAAAAAATAACTTCTATAGCTGATGCTTTGGTGAGCGTAAATCCTCCGCTTTTGGAGCTTATGGTTAAAAAGTTGAGGGAAGCAAGAGGCGATGCAGTTATGGTTGACGAAAACGAGATTTATGAGGCTTTTATGGAGCTTGCTGGAAAAGGGTTTTTTGTGGAGCCAAGTTCAGCTGTGGCTTATGCGGCTTACCAAAAGCAACTACTGGAAGATATGAAGGCGCGAAAAGAGAAAACATTAATAATCCTCACGGGAACTGGACTGAAAGCATCCTTAAAGCCAAGCTAAAATATTAGCCTTTTATGAAAGATTATTTATCGAAAATAACATAGTTGGCTCTCAAATAGTTTTTCCATAGCGATGACTAATGGAAGTTTTCTTCTTAAACAATCCTTTAAAAATTTCCTTTATATAGAGAATAGAAAAAGAGAAATAGTATTTTCGAGTTTTAGCTTCTTTTGTGCTTTGTAAAGATTACTGCTGTGGCCACTATGGCTATTGCCACTATCACTGAGATGCTGATGGAAAACATTTCAATCGGTAGGCTTGGTATTGGTAGCGGGTTTGACGAGGATGCTTGCCAAATGTTTGTGCTTGTTGCTTTAAAAGTGGCTCTTGTTGAGCCTTGGGTTAAGGTTACTTCCACGATGATTCCTGTCTCCTTGTCCCAACAGTAGCTGAACTGCATATCTCCTTGTGTTAAGCTTGCGTAGACAACTGTTCTGCTTGCCCCAGCATAGGTTCCTGTTCTTTCACCAGCAATGGTTACGCTGCCTCCTTCCACCGCTGGAATGACATCTCCGTTCTTTGAGTTTGCTGGTATAAGCGCTTGGAAAGTCGCGTTTCCAGTGCCGCTGGCAACATCCCACGTCATGATTTCAGTTTGTTCTGCGCCGTTGCTGAAGTGTGTTGTCACGCGTAACGTTGCAGTTGTTCCGGTGGCTGATAGACATTCCACTTTAACCCATTGGATAAACTCGCTTGGTAAATTGCTGCCTGAAACGTAGTCGCATTTTATCCAGTCGCCTGCTTTAACGCCTAACTGCGCCGTAGCGTAAACTGAACCTAAACAGAGCAGAAAGAGGATGATTATTGTTCCCAGAGCAACTGCCTTACTCATAACGTTGACCCTCCCATCATCCGCGTTTCACGATTATTGCCGCTATCACAGATGCAACCGCTACGATGGCAACCGACAATATCAGCCACCAGTAACTCATGAAGCCCGTTAAATCCACGCCGCCGATGCCACCGCCACCGCCTTGCAGATGCGCCGTCAACTCATGAAAGCTGTGATGATATTCCACATAAATCTGAGCGTAGCTGCCCACCTGGTTTATTTGGAACTCTATGGGTTGATTATCCAATGTGACTTGGACGTTTGAAAGAGAATTTATCATCTCTATGGGTATTGTTATGTTGGCTATGCCTGTCGTTCCGTCCGGACCGCCGACATTGATGCTTAGAGCCATGCTTGTGGAGTTAAAGACTACGCCGAGCACAGAAGAGTTTGTTGAAACATACATTGTCTTGTTTGACCATTGAAGCTGCATGCGAATCCAACCTTCAGGCAGAACGGAAATAAAAGCGTTTAATCCAGTTGCTGCAGCCTCAAGACCATCACCGTAGCCGTCGCCATCCGTATCCCGTCTTGTGGGATCTGTCCGGAAAACTTTAATTTCAACGCCATCGCTGAGTTCATCCCCATCAGTATCTGGATTTAACAGATTTAACGGATAGGCTCCAACACCAGTCCGATTTATGTTAAACTCGTACTCTTCCAAGTTGGATAAGCCATCATTGTCATAGTCTTTATGGATGTCTGTAGGATCTAGCGGGTTAAAGTATCCACAGAAAATTTCTTCGCGGTCAGATAGGCCGTCTCCGTCGCTGTC
The DNA here is from genome assembly GCA_038883795.1 of Bathyarchaeia archaeon. Classification (GTDB taxonomy): domain Archaea; phylum Thermoproteota; class Bathyarchaeia; order Bathyarchaeales; family Bathycorpusculaceae; genus JASEJA01. The sequence continues at coordinate 67,977 of JAVZLK010000002.1, read as the reverse complement.
CGGGTTGGAGGATATTGGAAGGCTTAAATCTATAAGGTATGGGACACCCCAGGCTATCGGTTTAATGAAGGCGGCTATAGAGTCGTTGAGGGGCGACCATGTCCAACATTTGGCTCCATAGAAAATTGTGCTTTTGTTGCTTCCATCAACATTTACAGCTGTGATGTTACTACTATCCCACCAAATATTATACGGATTATAATCAGTTCTTTCTCCGTAATTAACTTCAGTGTATGTTAGCATTGTTCCATTTGGTGCCCAATTTAAATGCATTGCAATGTTGTTTTCTGAGATATCAGCAATCTTGGTTAGGTCAGTTCCATCGGAGTTAATGATCCAAACGCCAGTGTATGTTGCGAAGGCTATCTTGTCGTTTAATGGAGAAAACCTAACGCTAAACATTTGGTTATCTGACCCCTCAAGTTCCAGAACCAGTGATCTCTCACTTGTTACTAGGTTGACCTTCCAGATTCGGCTAACATAAGTGTAGGGATATGAAGTACGGTTCTCTGCGAATTCCGTGTAAAGCAATGTTGTGCCATCGCTTGACAAGTCAAAGAATGTGGGTACGCATGAGGAGCAACTATTAACGTAGGTTATGAAAGTTGGATCAGAACCACCCAAGCTTATCGAATATATTGCGGAAGAAGGAGCAAATACATAGCTGGTGTTGACATAGAATATTTTCGAGTCGACTGGTGAAATAACAAAACTATCAAACACGCCTTGACCGCTATAACCCCGCGGATTCCAAGACTCACTAATCGGCGACCAAGTGCTTGCGTTAATCACTACAAAACGGTCAGAACCAGCTATTAATAGCAGTTCTCCAGAGGGTGACCATGCGATGCTTGTTGCGTCCATGCCTCCAGAACTCCACATGATACGCCCATCTTCTGTTTGCCATACTTGAGGCGCAGGCCAATAAATAATCCTCGGATTGGCATTCACGGTAGATTCGATTGCGTTTGAAAGAGGAACACTGCAAAGTCCAAGCATGATTAAAACGAAAATGATGGTTATTGCGACGATGAATGAAAGCCTAGTTTTCGACATTTAATTTTCCTCCACGATTTTTTAGTGTTTATTACGAAAGCATACTCTAAAAACTTATGCAGAAAAATTTCATAAGATAAATCCTAAAAATTCATCATAATTCCAACTAAACTTTAAACTGTATCCTAAACATTAAAAGCCGAAATCTAGCACAAAAATTACAGCAACCAAACTTGTTGGCTTATATAGCCTATAGACTCCAAGGAGTTCGGTGATGCGATTTTGTTTCAGAAATATGCTTAATTAAGCGTAGTTAAGGAAAAATTTATATTGTAATGCTGTTTCTCATTGAGACGCATTAGGGAGGTTGTTTGCTTGTCAACACAAGCTGGAGGCGTTCCAGTTTTAATATTAAAAGAAGGCTCAAGCCGAAGCCGAGGAAGAGAAGCCCAACACGCTAACATAATGGCTGCAAGAATTGTAGCCGAAACCGTGAAAAGTTCTTTAGGTCCAAAAGGTATGGATAAGATGCTTGTGGACAGCTTCGGCGATACCACAATTACAAGTGATGGACGAACAATTTTGGATGAGATGGATATTCAGCATCCAGCAGCTAAAATGATGGTGGAAGTTGCAAAAACCCAAGATAACGAAGCCGGCGACGGCACAACAACAGCCGTAATATTAGCCGGCGAATTACTCAACAAAGCCGAAGAGCTTATTGGAAAAAATGTCCACCCAACCATAATTATAGACGGGTATAAGAAAGCCAGCGAAAAAGCACTAGAAGTTCTAGAAAAAATAGCAATGCCAACAGAATCAAACCGCGAAGAATACTTAAAGAAGGTTGCTATGACCTCCATGGCAAGCAAGTTAGTAGCTGAACATAGAGAATACTTGGCTGAGCTTGCAGTTAAGGCGGTTCTTGAGGTTGCAGAAAAAGAAGATGGAAAATACAAGGTGGATATTGACGACATTAAAGTTGAAAAGAAACCAGGTGAATCCCTAAGAGACACTAAGCTTATTCAAGGCATAGTTTTAGACAAAGAAGTTGTCCACTCCGGAATGCCAAAACGGGTGGAAAAAGCCAAAATAGCCTTGTTGGATACCGCTTTGGAAATTGAGAAGACGGAGTTTGATGCTAAAATAAACATTGAAAGCCCAGAACAAATGGATGCCTTCCTCAAACAAGAAGAGGAAATGCTGCGGCAGATGGTTGAAAAAATAGAGGCAGTAGGCGCCAACGTAGTCTTATGCCAAAAAGGCATAGACGACATGGCACAGCACTTCTTAGCCAGAAAGGGAATTCTCGCTGTTCGCAGAATCAAAAAGTCAGACATGGAAAAACTTTCAAAAGCCACCGGCGGAAAAATAATAACCAACATAGACGACATGAGCCCATCCGATTTGGGCTACGCAAGCCTCGTCGAGGAACGTAAGATAGGCGACGACAAAATGACCTTCGTCGAAGGATGCAAGCATCCGAGAGCTGTTACAATATTAATAAGGGGTGGGACAGAACGCATAGTAGACGAAGCAGAAAGGTCAATACATGATGCGTTATGTGTGGTTCGGGACGTGGTTGAAGAACCAAAAATATTGGCTGGAGGCGGAGCACCAGAGCTTGAAATTTCACGAGCGCTCAAAAAATATGCTGAAACCCTTCCGGGCAGGGAACAGCTTGCAGTTAAAAGTTTCGCAGAAGCCATCGAAGTAGTTCCAGTAACACTAACAGAAAATGCTGGTTTAGACCCAATAGACATACTATCAGAACTGCGAGCACGCCACGAAAAGGGCGAAACATGGGCTGGAATAGAAGTTAACTCTGGAAAAGTCCAAGACATGAGCGAAGCTGGAGTCTTCGAGCCTTTAGCTGTTAAGAAACAAATCGTCAAATCTGCTGGAGAAGCCGCCTCAATGATACTTAAGATTGATGACGTCATTGCTGCTGGAAAAATGAAAGCTCCTCCAACACCTCCGGGTGGCCCGCCTGGAGCAGGCGCTGGGGAGTATTAGGATACGTCTAAAAAAGAGAAGAAAATTTTGATAGGTCCTCCGAAGCTTACTCGTTTCGAAAAGGCTAGGATAGTGGGGGCTAGGGCTTTACAGATATCCATGGGAGCTCCAATACTTGTCGAAATTTCTGAGGGTTTTTCCAGTCCTATAGACATAGCCCTAAAAGAGCTTGAGGCTGGAATTTTGCCGATGACTATTAGGCGAACGTTGCCAGACGGCACATATCAGGATATTCCTCTTAAGTGGCTTTTAGAAGAAGAATAAAAGTTTTCAAAGCCCTTTTTGTTTTATTTCTTTTGCTGTTTCAAGGGTTTTCCTTATCTTTGTCCAGTGGGCTCCTTGCCAGTAAATTTTTCCGCATTTGGGACATTCCCAAAACTCGTTGTAGTGTGTGAATGTGCTTTTTTCCACCTTGTCTTCTGCTTTTTCTTTCGGTATTGGTTTCACTTTTGTGTTGCATCTTGGGCATCTTGATGTTGCCATGTCTATGTCTAATTGGATTTTGAATCTTTTTGCAAGTTGAGCAAGTCTTTCAGCTTCGTTTGTTCCTTCGATGTAGAGGGCGTTTACTCCTTTTGCTGTGGCTTGTTGATAAAGCTCTAAATCCCGTGTGAGAAGGATTCTCCGTTCCTTTTTTGCTATGGCGATTAGTTGATTATCGTCAAGTTTACTTGAATATTTCACATTATGCCCTAACATGCGAAGCCAACGGGTAAGTTTTCCAAGCATACCATCAGCGATGAACTTCAAATTTTTTCTCTCCGAATTATTTCTCCGCATCCAGCCTCAGCGACTATTTCTCCTTCATCCATAACCAATCTACCTTTAACAAAAGTTTTAACTGGTTTTCCCTTAAACTTCCATCCGTCGAAGGGAGAGTATTTTGCTTTTGAGTGGAATTTTGATGCGTCTATTTTGTCCTCTCTTTTTAAATCAATAACGGTTAAGTCTGCAGAATTTCCCTTTTCTATGGCCCCCCTACCCTTAAGTTTGAAGATCTCAGCGGGTTTTTCCGCCATCAACCTAACAACATCTCCTATTGACAATCTTCCGCTGTTAACTTCCGTGAGTAAAAGCGGCAACGTGGTTTCTAAACCTGGAAAGCCAACCTTAACATTCCAAACATTTTCAGCCTTTTTCTCAGCGATAGTATGCGGAGCGTGGTCAGAAGCCAAAATGTCAATCCAACCACTTTTAACGCCATCCCAAAGAACCAAAACACTTTTTCTATCTCGAACCGGCGGCAAAGTCAAAGCTAAATTACCAATTTTCCTCAAATCCTTGACCGATAAAAACATGTGATGGGGCGTGGCTTCACAGCTTATTGGTAATCCCAAACTTTTTCCTTCCATTATTGTTTCCAGTCCCTTTCCTGTGCTTACATGACAAAAATGTATGTGAGCACGGGTTTGTTTGGCTATGTTTAACGAACGTTTTATGGCTTTCCATTCTGCATTTTCCGAGTGTACCTTCAAAAATGCTTCAATGTCATTGCGGTTAAGCCGTTTATAGTTTTCTTCAGCCCTTTTTATTGTTTCTTTGTCTTCTGCGTGAATCGCTACCAAAGTTTTCAATTTGCCAATCGTCTCAAATGCTTCTAACAAGGCTTTATCATCGTCTATATTTAATCCACCTACTTGTTCCATCATGAAAAGCTTAAAGGCAATAGTCCCTGCCTTAACAATTGCATTAATTTCGCTCGTGTTTTTTGGAAATTCTGAGTAAAAGCCAACATTAACAAAAATCTTTCTTTCGGCAATCTCCATGCGCCCTTTTAAAGTTTCAACGCTCATGGTTACTGGATCATTGTTTGGCATGTCCAAAACTGTTGTTATTCCTCCAGCTGCAGCAGCCGCTGTCCCGGTGTAAAAGTCTTCTTTGTATGCTTTTCCTTCATCCCTTAAATGCGTGTGAATGTCTATTAAACCAGGTAAGACTATGAGATTTTTTAAATCCATTTTTTTATCAGCTTTTGGCATGTTCGCTTCTTTGCCTATCTTGCAGATTTTGCCGTTTTCTATGGCGATGCTGCACTCCACCAATTTTTTGTTTAGGTAGGCTTTCGCATTTTTTAGAATTAAATTAACGGTCAAGTTAAACGCTCTCTTTATTTCAAGTATAAAGTTTATTCTATTATTTTGAAGAAATCTCTCTCCGTCAAGATTCCGACAAGCTTTTGATTTTCAACAACTGGAATAGCGCCAACATTTTTCTCTCGCATAATTTTTGCTGCCTTGCCAATGTCCGCATTAGGTTCTATGGTTGCAACTTCTTTTGTTGCTATTTCTATGGCAAGCGTGTTCAAAACTTGGATTATGTTTCCCGATTGTAAGTATGCGAAAACTTTTCCTGAACCGAAAAATCTTATGATGTCCATGGCTGTTATTATGCCCATTATCTTGCCGTCAGAAACTATAGGCAGTCTCCTGAATCCTTGAGTTGCCATTGTTTTTTCAGCCTCAAAAATTGTTGTTCTTGGCAAAGCGGTAACAACTTTTTCCGACATCAACTCAGCAACTTTTACGCCGCTCATTCTATCGGCAAACATGTTTGCTATGTCTCTTTCAGTGATTATTGCTCTAACACGATTTTCTTCGTCAACCACCGGTAAACCGCCAAGATTTTTCTCTCTCATCAATTTTACTGCATCGCCTATTTTTGAAGAAGTTTTAACGGAAACAACATTTTTTGTCATTATGAGTCTTACGGGTTCGTTTATGGCTTTGAAAAAGTTTCCGCCATGTTTTTGCTGGATTATTTCAAATTTTTTCCCGCCGCCAAGATAGTCTATTATGTCCATGGCTGTTATGATTCCTTCTAGGGCTTTTGTTCCAGGATTGGCTATTGGTATTCTGCGGAACCCTTCCTTTGCCATTATTCGGATGGCCTCATAAATTGGTGTGGTAGGCGCCATGGTTACAACGGGGCTTTTTGCAATGTGCATTATTTCGCTTTCACGTTTTTTAGAAGGATGAACCCTCAAAGAGAGAGGCCCCTTCTCCTTTAATGTTCTTCTAAAGGTTTCTCTACTCAAAATATCATCCTCTCATTTGACAACTAACCTAACAACATCCTCCCGGTCAACTATACCAATCAACTTACCTTGCTTATCTACTACGGGAACCCTTCCAATATCTTTTGAAACCATGATTTTTGCAACTCTAATCACTTTTATGTGGGGTTCTACGGCTATAACTTGCGTATTCATAACCGAAGAAATTTTCGATGACCCACGAAAGCGTCCTTTCTTAGACTCAAATGTGGGCAATAACGCCCCACTTTGAATAAGGTCTTTCTGCGTGACAATTCCAACTAACCTATCATTTTTTGTGACCGGCAGACCTCCTAGGGATTTGGTCTGCATTAAGCGCCAAATGTTATCTACTTCATCTTCTGGAGAACAAGCTAAAACATTTTTTGACATTACTTCTTCAACGGGTTTTGCAAGTTTTTCAGGACTTGTTTTAATTATGGCTTCAATGAAGTTTTCTAAGCCGAAAACGCCCATATAACTTCTGTCTTGAACGAAGTTTATGACAGGTATGTTCCATTCATCCAGTCGAATCATTTCTTTAACTGCAGAGACCGCATCATCTTCCATTGCCGCTGTGTGTTTTGGGTTTCTCATTATTCCTTTGACTCTTATTGGGGAGACAGCGGAGGAAATTGTCATGACGTCGCTGCGGGAAATTATGCCCATAAGCTTTTTAGTTTTGTCTATTACTGGAAGAATTCTTAGGGCAAAATCACGTATTATTGCTCTAGCTTTTGTGGCAAGTTCATCTTCATAAATGGATGGGTGCTTTTCATTCATGATTTCTTTAACACGCAAAAATCGCCCTCACCCTTCCTCTTCTTCTAACTCCACCCTACAATCTTCACAAACAAATTCTCCATTAACCTCTTTTAAATCCTCAGACCATCCACCGCAGCGGTCACAATAACCAGCAAGAGGCGTGGATTCCTCAGCGCTTTCTTGAACTCTATTTTCACCTTCTATAAGTGCCCGTTCCTGGATTGTTTCCACAAGTTCTGGCATAACTGCCAAAATGTCTTTGCTTGAAACCAACCCAATAAGCTGTCCCTTATAAACGACTCCTAACCTTCTTATGTTTAGACGACTCATTCTTCTTGCTGCTTCATTAATTGTTTCATGAGGCTCTATGGTGATTAAGGGCGAGGTCATAACCTCTTTTGTTTGGAGAGAATCCGGCTTAATATTTCTTGCTAAAACTCTGGCAACCAAGTCTCTTTCGGTTATTATCCCTAATGGTTTTCCTTCCTTGTTCGTTACTATTATGCAGCCCAAACCATGCTTTTCCATCAATTCTGCAGCCTTGTTAACAGGTGCATCTTCTTCTATGGTTATAACTGGACTGCTCATAACATCTCTTACCAGCATCCTCGACCTTAATCCAATTTCAGCCATTCCCTTCAACCACTGAAAGCCTTTGCCCTTTTTAGTTTAAAGCTTCACTCAACTCAAAATAAACAACACACTTTTAAAACTTGCCGTGTCACATAAAAAACTAATTAAGATGTTTTGCCAAAAGGTTCAGTCTAACACAGGGAGGAATAGTAAACGTTAAAAACAAACGTTGAAAAATTGGTGAAAATATCTGTAGTAGGCGAAGTAGCCAGCCCAGTTTATGGAAGAGACATCTACAGGGTTTCTGCCCAAGGAATTCCCATGGTTTTGCCAGGCGTCGGCGGAATCACATATAATGTGCGTGTGGGCGATCCCGCATGCGGATGGGAAGCAGACCACGTTGAACCGGGCGTAAGCTTAGAGAATAAAGAGAATGACCCACGTTATGGACAGGGCGCAAACACAGCTTTTAACGTGCTTTCATGTGTTGGAAACGAGGCATTGGTTGTTGGAGGCGAAGCCAAAGGCGCAAAAGGAGTTGTAACAGGGAAGCATGGCGGAATAGAACATGTGCTAGTTGATTTTCAACCCGAAACCCTTGAAAAGCTCATGTTAGGCGACAAAGTTCTCGTTAAAGCTTTCGGCGTAGGCTTAAAACTTTTGGATTTTCCAGAAGTGAAGGTTATGAATATGGACCCACGTTTTCTCGAGGCATTAGATCCCAAGCCAAACGGCGACAAATTAGAGGTTCCTGTTACGCATGTTATTCCAGCGGCTATAATGGGTTCTGGTTTGGGGGCGAACCAAACATATTCTGGAGATTATGACATTCAACTCTTTGATGAAGAAACTCGGAAGGAGTATGGGCTTGACGATTTGAGACTTGGCGATTTAGTGGCAATCTTGGACGCAGACCACTCTTACGGGCGAATATACAGGAAAGGCGCTGTATCCGTTGGTATTGTTGTCCACACAAACTGCGTTACTTCCGGCCACGGACCTGGAGTTACAACCCTTTTCACATCTTCAACCGGGAAAATTATTCCAAAAATTGATGCTAAGGCTAATATTGCTTCGATTTTGAAGTTGAGGACAGATATATAAGGTGGCTTCGCCTTATTGTTTTTAGCATTTGAGGAGTAGAGGAAATTTGCCTTATAAAAGAAAGAGTCGGGGACGTTCGAAAGGCGGCAAAGGTCTTAGTGGTGCTGTTCAATGCGCCATGTGTGGACAACTGGTTCCTCGAGATAAAGCCAAAAAGGTTACCACTAGGCGCTCGATTGTTGATCCCCAGTTGGCTAAGGAGCTTCGTCAGAAGGGCACCTATTTGTCTTCATGGATTGACACTAAGTATTATTGTATTTCTTGCGCAGTGCATCGTGGTATTGTGAAGGTTAGAGCTAGGGAAGAAAGGCGCAGCCGTTTACGTCCCAGAAGATTTTAGTCTTTTATAAACATGCAAACTTCTTTGCAATACTGTTAGGTTCGTTAGGATTGCGAGTAAAATTATGCCGGCGTTCATTACTGCTTGGGTTTGCGTTTGCCAAAGGAATGCTATTATGGTTGTAATAGCCAATACGATTATGCGTTCTGCCCTTTCAGCTAAACCTATCGACTCCATTTTTATTCCAGCGGCTTCGGCTCTTGCACGACTGTAACTCACTAATAAAGAGCCAATTAGGGCTATCAAACCCCATATGGCTTCACATAATCCGCCCAAAATTATTCCAGTATAAACTATGGCGTCGGCATACCTATCCAATAAAGAGTCTAAGAAACCGCCAAAGCATGTTGCCTTTTGGTATGTTCTGGCTATTACGCCGTCTAATGCGTCACAAAAACCCGAGAGCAAAAGGAGAATTGTGGCGAGGAAGAGGTAAAGCGTGTTTGTTTGCCACTGTAAATATGCCATGGCTGAAAGAAAGGCTAAGATTATGCCAATTAGGCTTATCCTGTTAGGTGTTAAGCCTATTTTGTGGGCTGCTTGCGCCTCGGCAAGGAGCATTTTTTGGATTCTTTCTTTAAGTTTTGTAAGCATATGAGCGTCGCCGTCTATTTCTGGAGCGATTGTTATTTAAGTGGGCATGTAAGATAAATTTGTTTAGCAAAAGGGTGTTGGGCTATGATTAATGTGGCGTCCTTAAAAGTTGATGGCAAAGCATGTTTGGGTTTGCGTGTTGAACTTCCAGATTCGCCGCCGCTTTTAGTTATCATAGCAGATAGGGGTTTTGTCATGTGCGGGTTTTTGAACATGGACGCTGCTGAACGTTTGGGCGTGGCTGCCGCCATGGTTAGTGGCGTTAAAACCTTTGACGACGTTTTGAATGCAAGTGTTAAAGCTGTAACAAGTAAAGCTGAAACGTTTGGCGTTAAAGTTGGAATGAAAGGCGCGGAAGCTTTAAAGCTTATGCTTTAAAATGTTTCAAAGCGAACTGACGCTTTAGTGCTTTCTATGTTCGTTTGGCTTTAAAATCAACCAATACGGACCTTACCCTCTAGTTTTTCACTAAAATAATTAAATAAATGGGTTGTTATTTTGTAATAGTTTATGATATCCAAAGATGAAGCGTTGAGGCTTGTTAAGAGTACAAGTAAGTATTCTCATGTTTTGATGGTTTCTTGTATGATGAAAGAGTTGGCGAAGGCGTTAAATGAAAATGGAGAGGAGTGGATGTTGGTTGGGCTATTGCATGATTTGGATTATGATAGGGTTAAAGATGACATGAAAATGCATGGTGTTGTTGCTGCTGAAATGCTGAAGGGAAAATTACCCAAAAAATGTCTTTATGCTATTAAGGCTCATGATTACAGAAGCGGAATTAAACCAAAAAGCAAGCTTGACAAGGCATTGATAGCAACAGATTCCCTAGCAAGTCTAATAGAGAATATGAGAATGGAAGCTGAAGAATTAAGTGTGCCCATGGTACAAAACCAATGTGTTAAAATGTGAAGACTTTGGGCTAAATATAGATGATTTTTTACGGTTATGCTTAAACTCCATAAAGAAAGAAAAATGTAGATGGTGCGGATTATTTGTAGGGTATGTATTCTTTGCCCAAAAGTTCTCTGGCTATGACTATTCTTTGAATGTTTGTGGCTCCTTCTGCTCCGACGCAGTAGGACATTATTCCACGTAATCCCATTTCTAATGGGCATTCTTTTGTGTAACCGTAGGCGCCAAGCCAAATCATGGCGTGTTTGAAAACGTCGAAGGCGAAATGTGGTGCCATCAGTTTGCAAGCAGCAATCATTCTGCTCACTTCCAGAGGAGTGAATTTGCCTTCTTTGTACTTTTTGTCGTTCATCCATGCGGTTCGATAAGTGAGTGAACGCAATGCTTCAAGTTGCGCCCAGTCATCAGCCAATTCAAATTGTATTCCTTCAAACTTGCCGATGGGTCTGCCGAAGGCCTTCCGCTCTTTAATGTATTCCATACCAATTTCAAGCGCTCTTTTTGCAGCTCCAACACAAACTGCAGCTATCAGTATTCGTGCATTGTCAAAGCCTTCCATAGTCAAATAGAAGCCCTTATCCACTTCGCCAATGCGGTACGAGTCTGGTATCCTAACATTTTTCATCATAAAACCGCCCGTGGAAATCGCCATCCTTCCCATGTCATCAAAGCGCTTGTTAATTTCAACCCCAGACGCATTTATTGGCAGGTAAAAGCCTGTCATCCCACGATGGGGGGCTTCTGGTGGTGCAGGTGAGGTTCTGGCGATGACGAAGTAGCCTCCGCCGAGTTTTTTGGCTTCTTCTGTTCCGCTGATATACATTTTCTCTCCATTCAAAACCCAATCGTTTCCTTCTTTACGGGCTGTGGATTTGAAGGCGGCGACATCGGAGCCTCCGCCAGACTCTGTGGAGGCAATACCGATGAAGGCTTCACCTTTTATTGCTGGACGGATAACTGCTTCGCGAACTTCTTCAGTGCAGTATCTGTCGACAACAAAACCCCAGGAGGATTCCACAAGCCAAAAAACTGGAATGGCAATGCTTATGTCAGCATAACCTAACTCTTCTCCGGCGATACAGGCGGTAACCCAGTCAGCCCCTGTCCCGCCATGCTCTTGCGGTGCAGTCATAACAAGCAAGCCCAAATCAGCCATCTGTTTTATTATTTCCTTTGGAATCTCGCCGTTTCTGTCAAACTCCCGAATTTTTTCTAGTGGTAAACTTTTTTGGCACCATTCTTTTAGGGCGTTGCGAAAGAGTTCTTGTTCTTCTGTGAAAGCGAAATCTACCATAAACTTTCACCTTGAAGCCTAACTACTAAAGTTGGGATATAAAAGAGTTGTTCAGCTTTTTCAGCAAAATTTTGTTAAGAGTTTGTTAGCGTGTACCTATATACCAAGTGCACCGTTTCTTTCTTTCTTTACACCCAAGTTTTAAAATAGCTTTTCCATAACAGTTTTCAGTGTACCAGCCGAAAAGTGGGCATGAAACCCATATTGAACCATCCGCATATTCGATTACTTTGATGTTGTGCACCATGTGATTATTACATTTAAATGGCCTAACCCCTACTATGTTGGATTTTTCGTTGACTTTCTGAAGGTTTAGCGTTTCTAGTTGTCCCACTTATGTCACCAAAAATATTTAGACTGCTTGAATGATATATTCCATTTGCATATATAGTATTTACCGAAAATACTTTAGCGTAAATGTAATTTACAAATCGCTTAAAAATTTACATTAGAAACAGCGGCAAAAGTTTTCAACTGGACTTTGGTTTAAATGCAAACCAAGCTTCTCCACTCCAATGTTTAGGGCTAAGCCTAACAACTGCGTATAATATAACACGGGCATGCCAAGTTTTGCTCCAACAACTGCTTGAGCGTCCTTCTGTTTAGCGTCAAACATTAAACCACATTCTGGACAAGAAACAACCAAACCATCCACAGCCAAATTCTGTAAAGCCTTAATTTTTGCACCAGCCAAAGAAAGGGCAGAGTCTGGATGGCTATGCAGCAAAGCGGCACCGCAACAGTCCAATTTTTCAGCATAATCCACTGTTTCTGCCCCCAAAATGCGCACAAGCTCATCCAGTTTCCTCGGATTTTCCGAATTGTCAACTCTGCCCAAGTCGGTGTAACGTATAATCTGGCAACCAACATGTGTGGCAAATTTTAAACCATTAAGGGGTTTCTGCACCGCCACTTTAACACCGTCCAAGCCAACAAAATCATGTAAAAAGTCGATTAGATGCCAAATTTTGATATGAGAATTATATTGTAAACCTTCCTCCTTTAATAATTCAATAATTTTCTTACCGATTTTTTCATTTTTGTTTATGGCATCCTTTGCCTCAGAAATTGCGAAGTGGCAACGATTACATGGAACGAGCAGATTTTCTAAGCCAGTTTTGTTTGTTAAGGCTAAAATTCTCGCTGCCAAATAATTTGCTGCTGAATCGTTCATGCTTTTAACAGGGTCTCCACAACAGTTGGTTTCAGGCAAATCCACAAGTTCAACATTTAGCCTTGGAAAAACTTCCCTCATCGACATTTCATAAGCGTATTGGCTTGTTAATATTCGACAACCCCAAAAAACAGCAACCTTCATTTTATTTCTCCTCCAGCATTTTCATAAAAGCAGATTGAAAACCTTCTTTAGGTAGAGTAATTTTTGGCAGTTTTAGGTTTTCACGGTCAAAAGTCTCCATTTTTTTCGTCACAACTTTTTGAACAGTTTCCGCTAAACCCGTCTCAAGAATTTGCGAAACAGCTTTCAAATATCCTTCTGGCACTTTGGTCTCTCTCTCAACTGCAAGATTTCGCAATGCGATAATCACATGGTAGGGGGAAGCCTTTTGGGGACACCGCTCAACACATTTTAGGCATGTGGCGCAAGTCCAAATTATGTCGGAAGCCGTCAACTCATCAACAAAGCCCAAATTCACGAGTTTCACAATCTCATGAGGTTTTAACTCCAAAAGTTTTAGGGCGGTGCATCCACTTGTACACTTCATACACTGAAAACAGTTGACAAGCTCTTTTCCACCAAGTTTTGACAAGATTTTTTCGCGGGCTTCTGCGTTTGATTTAGCCATAGACATCAAATCAGTCAAGCCCAAATTTAGCCACCTCCAAGGGCTTCCGTTTCTAAACATGCAGCCTTAACCTGCGCAAGGAATTGCTCATCAGTGTAATGGCGCATTATAATAGCCTTAGTGGGACAAGCTGAAACGCATAAACCACAGCCTTGACACATGGCTTCTACAACCTCAGCCCTAACCCTTTCAGCACCATCCAAAGTTTCAGTTTTCATCTCTATGGCAACAAATGGGCATATTGCCTCGCAAAGGCGACAGCCACTGCATAAGTCTTCGTCAACAACTGCTTTCAATGGTTCAAGCTCAATCTCCCCACTTGCCAAAAGGTCTATGGCTTTTGCTGCTGCCCCACTTGCTTGAGCCACAGTATCGGGGATATCTTTTGGACCTTGGCATGTGCCAGCAATGAAAATTCCAGTTATTGCACTTTCCAGAGGGCGAAGTTTCGGATGGGCTTCTAATAGGAAGCCATCGGCGCTTCTTGAAACATGGAATATGCTGCTTATTTTTCCCAAGTCGCTGTTAGGGACAAGCCCGCTGGCAAGCACAACAAGGTCTGAACGCAGTTCTAAGAGCTTGTTTGTTCCCTTATCATAAACGTCAAAGTAAAGCGAACCATCAGAGGCGCAGCGGATTTCGGAGGGCAAGCCAGCGACAAAGTTTATGCCCATTTCTCTTGCTCGCCCATAAAACTCGTCATAACCCTTACCAAAAGCCCGCATGTCATTAAAACAAACATAAATATCCACCTCCTTGCCAAGTTTTTCTCGAGTGAGGATTGCTTGCTTTAATGTTGCCATGCAACCGATACGACAACAATATTCATGAAACCTCGAATCCCTTGAACCTACACATTGGATGAAAGTCACGGCTTTTGGTGTTTTGCCGTTTTGTGGGCAAAGGATTTTTCCGCTTGTGGGTCCAGAAGCATTGCATAGTCTTTCAAATTGGAGGTTTGTGATTATGTTTTTGGATTTTCCGAAACTGTATTCTTGGATTTTTGAGGCATCGAAAAGTTCGCTTCCAGTGGCAATTATTATTGCACCAACTTTCACGTTTATTCTTTGAAGCCTTTGTTTGTGGTCAATTGCCTTTGCTTCACATATCTTTTCGCACTCTAGGCATTCGGAGCAGCCGCCACAAGCAAGACAACGTTTCGCTTCTTCGATAGCCATTTCTTCGCTAAGGCCCAACTCAACCTCATCAAAACTTCTAATTCTTTCTTCAACTGGCAGAAGAGGCATGGCTTGCCTTTTCTTTTTCTCAATGCCTATTTTAGGCGATATCTTAACTGGAGGCAGCTCTTCCTCTTCAATAGCTTTCAAGTCTTCGCCCCGTAAGTATTTGTGGATGGAAATTGCCGCTCTTTTCCCAGCTGCTACTGCTTCGATAACTGTGGCTGGACCCAAAACTGCGTCTCCACCTGCAAATATGTTGGGTATGTTTGTTTGAAGAGTTTTGGGGTCAACTTCTATTGTGCCATGGTTCAGCTTCAACCCTTTCGGTAGAGAAGCCACATCTAAAGCTTGACCTATGGTTGTGATAACTGTGTCCACTGGAATTACATGTTCTGAACCTTCGATAGGAACTGGTTTTCTTCTTCCTGTTTCATCTGGTTCGGTGAGCATCATTTCAAAACATTCAACAGCGACAACCCTGCCATTTTCGCCGATGATTCTTTTAGGCGCTTTGAGGAAGAGAAATTCAACACCTTCCTTTCCTGCTTGCTCAACTTCTGGTTGGAATGCGGGCATTTCTTCTCTTGACCTTCTGTACAGAATGTAAACTTTTTTGGCGCCTAACCGTAATGCAACTCTTGAAACGTCAATAGCGACGTTTCCACCGCCTATTACGGCGACACGTTCTCCGACTTCAACTTTTTTACCCAAATTCACATTTTTTAAGAATTCGACGCCTTGAAAAACGCCTTGTAATTCTTCTCCTTCAATGCCTAATGTTAGGCTTTTTTGCATGCCAACGGCTAAGAAAACTGCCTTATACCCCATTTTATTCAAATCTTCAAAACTTAAATCTTTACCAATAGTTACATTAGTGCGAATTTGAACACCTAAACTTTCCAAATATTCAACTTCTTTCGCCAAAATCTTTTTTGGAAGCCTATATTCTGGTATGCCTATCCTTAACATGCCGCCTGGTTCTGGCAAAGCCTCAAAAACTGTTACTGAATAACCCATTCTAACTAATTCGTAAGCTGCAGTTAACCCCGCTGGACCCGCACCTATTACAGCAATTTTTTCTTCATATTTTGGTGGAATTCGAGTAGGCTTCTCTTGGGGTTGTCTCATCATGTAATCTGCAACATAACGTTTTAGGGCGCAAATTGCAATTGGCTCCTCAACATCGCCCCTTTCACAGTCGTTCTCGCATGGGTGAAAACAAACTCTTCCCAAAACCGCGGGGAATGGTATGGCTTTTCTAATTAACTCGTAGGCTTCTTTGAATTTTCCCTTTGCTATAAGGGCAACGTAGCCTTGAGCGTTTACGCCTGCTGGACAAGCGGCTCTGCAGCGGGCTGTGCCCTTTTTGTCTATGGTGTAAACGTTTGGAACTGCTTGGGGGTAGGGTCTGTAAATGGCTTTTCTTTCGGCAAGCTTCAATTCAAACTCGTTCGGTAATGCAACTGGGCATACCTTTTCGCATTCGCCACAACCTGTGCATTTAGCTTCGTCCACATATCTCGGGTTTTTTATTATAGAGACTTCATAGTTGCCTACAAAACCCGATACGTTTTCCACTTCTGCACAAGTTATCAATTGTATATTTTGATGCCTTGCCACTTCGGTCATTTTTGGCGTTAATATACATGCACTACAATCAAGGGTTGGAAATGTCTTGTCAAGTAAAGCCATTTTTCCGCCAATGCTTGGAGACTTCTCCACCAAAAAAACCTTCAAGCCCGCATTGGCTAAATCAAGGGCTGCTTGTATTCCCGCTATTCCACCGCCCAAAACTAAAACACTCTTCTCAGCAGGCACTTTACTTCTTTGTAAGGGCTCTAAAAATCTCGCACGGGCTACACCCACCCTCACAAGGTCTTTCGCCTTTTCTGTAGCTTTTTCTGGCTCTTCGCTGTGAACCCACGAGACGTGCTCTCTTAAATTGACGATTTCAAGCAAGTAAGGATTTAAGCCTGCTTCAGCAACAGTTTTGCGGAAGGTTTCTTCATGCATCCTCGGCGAACATGTGGCGATAACTATCCTGTCAAGATTATGTGCCTTAATGTCTTCTTTAATCATGCGCTGTCCAGTTTCAGAACACATGTAAACATAATGCTTAGCCACCACAACATCATGCAATTTCCCAGCGTATTCAGCCACTTTCTCTACATCAACCACGCCAGCAATGTTTAAGCCACAGTGGCAAACGTAAACGCCTATCCTAAGCATCTGCAGACCTCTTGAGAGTAATTTACCCGTTAAATCTCTTTATTATTCATAGCGGTTTAATACGCTGATAGCCAACATAAAACTATTTTAGTAAACTGAAACTTTGGCTATGCCCTTTATTTTCAAAAGTTCTGGGATTAATTCGCCTGGAATTTTTTTCTCAGCAATCAAAGTCAATTTAGGTTCAGGCGACAATTCTGGGTCATCAACTATTGCTTGTCTTATGCTTAAACCAGCTTTCGCAAGAAGTGAGGCGGAGCCTGCAAGTATGCCTGGCATTTTAGCATCCACAGGCGTTATTTCAACAACTCCAAAGTCTAAATGTTTGGCAATTTCTTTTAAAGAGTGTCCTGCTGACCTTAATCCTTCAAAGATTTGTTTTAGTTCGTGGTTTGTGCGGATGGCATTTAGCGTCTCGTTTACTGTTCTTCTGTCTACTTTGGCGACTCTGGCTATGCGAACTGGTGGGATTTCGATTTCGTTAAGGTAGATTTTTCCGTTTCTTACGCTTAGTCCATTTTCGACGAGAACTCTGGCTACTTTTAGTCTTTCTGGATAGCCTTCTAGGTATTTTACGATTTTGCTCCACATATTTCGGGTTCCTTCATGTACTGTTTTGTGCAGTAAAGTATAAATATGTTCGTGTCATCTTTAGTATATTACCATACATAAATGAACAAAAACATACATGAAGGGGCATCTGTATGCATCAAAAAATCAACGAAAGCTTCACGCTTCTCAGCCCGGAAGAAATACCAAGAGAATGGTATAACATACAGGCAGACCTTCCAGAACCGTTACCGCCACCATTAGACCCTACAACCCTAAAACCCATAAGCCCACAATTATTAGAGAGAATATTTGCGAAAGAACTTATAAAACAAGAAGTTTCCACAGAACGCTACATAAAAATTCCAGAAGACGTTTTGGATGCATATCTAAGGCTTCCACGTCCCACACCGCTGTATAGGGCAAAAAGATTAGAAAGTTATCTGAAAACACCAGCTCAAATATACTTTAAATGTGAAAACTTTAGCCCTACGGGAAGCCACAAAACCAACACGGCCCTAGCACAAGCCTACTACAATAAAGAACAAGGAATAAAAAGACTAGTGACGGAAACTGGAGCGGGACAATGGGGCACCGCCTTAGCCTTCTCATGCACAATTTTCGGATTAAAATGCCGAATCTACATGGTTAGAGCAAGCTATCACCAAAAACCAGGCAGAAGAATCATAGCGCAAATTTACGGCGCAGAAATGTTTCCATCACCAAGCGAACAAACAAACTTCGGCAGAAAACTGCTCAAAGAAAACCCGGAAAACCCAGGAACTTTGGGAATAGCCATAACAGAAGCCATAGAAGACACACTTACAAACGAAGACACACGATACTCTTTGGGCTCTGTTCTGAATCACGTGCTCATGCACCAAACAATAGTTGGCTTAGAAGCCAAGAAACAGTTTGAACTAATAGATACTTACCCAGACGTAGTTTGTGGATGCATAGGAGGAGGCTCTAACTATGCAGGCTTCGCATATCCCTTTATGATGGACAAACTCAAAGGCAGGACAAACACGGAATTTGTGGCTTGCGAGTCAAAGGCTGTTCCCCACACGACAAGGGGCGTTTACACATATGATTATGGAGACACTGGCAAAATGACACCGCTTTTGAAAATGTTAACAATTGGACATGGATATGCGTGTCCGCCTATTCATGCTGGCGGTTTGCGATATCATGGAATGGCTCCTTCAATATCCTACCTAATACATAAGGGGTATATGCGCTCTGTAGCTTACAGTCAAAACGAAGTTTTCGAAGCTGCCAAAATTTTGGCCCAAACAGAAGGGTTAATAATCGCTCCAGAAACCGCCCACAGCCTAAAATTCGTAATAGATGAAGCATTAAGATGTAAGAAAACTGGCGAGAAAAAAGTAATCGCAATGAATTATAGTGGACATGGTTTGCTCGACTTAACAGCCTATGAACAGTTCCTCAGCGGCAAACTAGTAGATTATGAACCGGAAAAAATCGAAGTTCCAACCTTCAGTCATTAAGGTAAGGAAGATGACTGAAAAGCAAGATTTCAAAATTGTTTTTCTCCCAATAAACTCTTTAAAACCCCACGAAAAAGGCTCCCCACTATATTTGGAACTACTGAAACAAGAAATTCTTAGAGATGGTTTGCTAAAGTATCCGATAATTGCAGATGAAAAAACTCATGTGATATTAGATGGAATGCACCGGTGGCTTGCGCTAAAAAGCCTCGGTTACACACAAATACCAGCCATTCTCGTCGACGCCTTCCAAAACCCAAAAATCCGCGTTGGAAGGAGAAGGATCCACCGTTACATATGCAATCCAGATGAAGAGATAAGTGTTGAGAAAGTTATCTCGGCGGGACTCAGTGGACGTCTCATGAAACCCCGCTCAACAAGACACTTTTTCTCCTTTTCAAAATTTCAAAAGATAAACTGTCCACTTCATCGATTGAAGAAGCGTGCTCCACAAGATATTTCCAAATATCTTGCAAAAATGACAAAGGAAGAGTGCAATTTAGCTATTAAGGAATGGCTGGAGGAAATATCTGAAGAATTAGAGTTTCTGACAAAGAGAAAGGAAGAAGTAGAAAAGGAAATGGAGGAATTCCTAAACAGAATAAAAGGTTTAAACAACTTTCCAATACACTAACACCCTTTAATTTTTAGCTCAACCCAAATTGTTTAAACACACAAGTTATTTAATGCTAAACAGCATAATAGCTTAAAGGTTAAATTATGATTCCAATTAACGCCCCACAAATAGGAAAAGAGGAAATCGACGCTGTCGTTAAGGTTTTAAAAAGTGGAGTTCTAACCCATGGACTTGGCGCCGGCCCAATGGTTACACAGTTTGAGAAAGCCTACGCAAATTTTGTGGGAGCAAAGGAAGCAATAGCCGTAAACTCAGGAACAGCAGCTCTACACTTGGCAATTGCAGCGGCAAGCGTAAAACCAGGCGATGAGGTTATTCTCCCAAGCTTCACTTTCGTAGCCACAGCCGAAGCCATAGTCACGGTTGGAGCTAAACCAGTCTTTGTAGACATAAATCCAGAAACATATAACATTTCCACAGAAAAAATTGAAGAAGCCATAACAAAAAAGACTAAGGCTATAGTGCCCGTGGACCTTTACGGCTTATCAGCAGACATGAAGCCCATAAGAGAAATTGCCGAAAAACATGGATTAAAAATTGTTGAAGACGCCGCACAAGCCCATGGTGCACAATACATGGGAAGACCCCCGGGAACATATGCGGATGTTGCATGCTGGAGCTTTTACGCAAGCAAAAATATGATGACTGGAGAAGGAGGAATGATAACAACCAACGATGAAAAATTAGCAGAGAAAATTCGCCTTATGAGAAGCCACGGTGAAGTGGAGAAGTATAAGTCGATAATGTTGGGATACAACTATCGCATGCCAGAAATTGAAGCAGCCATAGGCTATGTTCAGCTTGAAAAATTGCCAAAATTTTTGGCGAAAAGAAGAGAAAACGCAGAAAAACTTGAAAGGAGACTAAAAAACGCAAATAGATTAACATTACCGAAAGAACCACACGGGTATAAGCACAGTTGGTATCTCTTCACGGTCAGATTGAAAAAAGCAAAAAGAAAAGAAAGGGATAAAATTGTTGAGGAATTAAAAAGGAAGGGAATAGGCGCAGAGGTTTACTATTCCAATCCTATACACTTAATGCCATTTTACAGAAAATTTGGAAAAAACAAGCTTCCAGAAACAGAAAAAGCTGCAGAGCAAGTTTTTTCATTACCAGTTCATCCCGGCGTCACGGTAGAGCAGATAGAGTTTATAGGCGAAACAGTTTTACATTTGATAGGATAGGAGTTACATGTTAAGGTTTATATGGAATGATTTAGGTAGTATTGAATCCTCTTGTTAGAGTTCTAATGGAGGATTAGTGTCATGAAAAAAGTTAAGGTTATTATAATGGGAGCCGCGGGTAGAGACTTCCATAACTTTAACGTTTACTTCCGAAACAATGAGGCCTACGAGGTTGTCGCTTTCACAGCCACACAAATTCCGGGCATTGAAGGCAGAACATATCCCACTGAACTTGCAGGCCCAAATTATCCTAAAGGAATACCAATTTACCCTGAAGAAAAACTGCCTACATTAATAAAGCAGCATGACGTTGATGAAGTGATTTTCGCGTACAGCGATGTCTCCCACGAATATGTCATGCATAAAGCGTCCATAGCATTGTCAAGCGGGGCAGATTTCCGCTTAATGGGACCCAAAACAACAATGTTGAAGGCAAAAGTTCCAGTGATTTCTGTGGGCGCTGTTAGAACTGGTTCGGGGAAAAGCCAAACTTCAAGGCAAGTTGCAAAAATCTTAAAAAATAAAGGTTTAAGGGTTGTCGCCATCAGACATCCAATGCCCTACGGCGACTTAACAAAGCAGATTTGCCAAAGATTCGCTTCTTATGAAGACTTGGACAAATACCACTGCACTATCGAGGAAAGAGAAGAATATGAACCTCACATTGACAATGGCATAATTGTTTATGCGGGCGTGGACTACGAAAAGATTCTGCACGAAGCTGAAAAGGAAGCAGACATCATTGTTTGGGATGGAGGCAACAATGACATACCTTTCTACAAACCAGACTTACACATAGTCGTGGCAGACCCCCACAGAGCGGGACACGAACTAACTTATCACCCTGGAGAAGCCAATTTGCGAATGGCAAACGTCGTGATAATAAATAAGGTGGACACGGCACAACCAGAAAATGTAGAAAAGGTCAAAGAAAACGTAAAGAAGGTTAATCCTAACGCCCTAATTCTGGAGGCAGCCTCGCCAGTAACAGCTGACAATCCAGAACTGGTCAGGGGAAAACGTGCGCTAGTAATTGAGGATGGACCCACATTGACGCATGGAAATATGCCTTATGGAGCTGGAACAATAATGGCGCAAAAGTCTGGAGCCAGCGAAATTGTTGACCCGAGACCTTATGCTGTTGGTTCAATAAAAGAAGCCTATAAGGCATATACTCATTTGGGAAAAATCCTCCCTGCACTGGGTTATGGAGAGAAACAAATAGCTGAACTTAAAGAAACCATTGACCGAACACCCTGCGACGTCGTAGTGATAGGAACACCCATCGACCTAAGAAGGGTCATGACATTAAGCAAACCAACGGTAAGAGTGAAATATGAACTCCAAGTTTTGGGTCCAGTAACCCTTGAGCAAATATTGGAAGAGTTCCTCAAAAGAGGTGGGAAATAGTGAGCGCTGAAGAACAGGAAATTTCGCGTGTAAAAATAAAGTTTATAGTTGAAGGATTGGGAGAGGCAGAAGGAGAGCTTGTGCGTTTTCTAGCACCAAGAACAGTAGACATGCTAGTCAGAAAACTTCCAATAGAAGGCAGAGCCGCCCTATGGAAAGAAGAAGTATACTTTGAAACACCAATCAAAATGGGAGAGGAAAAAGCAAAAAGCTCTGTAGAAAAGGGAACAATAGCCTTCTGGCCCATGGGAAGCGCCCTATGCATATTTTATGGAGAATCACAGCCTTACAGCCCAGTTAATGTTTTGGGCAAAATCACCAAAAACCTCGAATTATTTAAACAAGTCAAGAGCGGAACAAAAATCAGAGTTGAATCCGCTTAATAAATTAGGAAACTTTCACTCCAAATTTTTAGAAGCTTTTCACACTCATTCTTAACATCTTTCTTTCGGCTTTTCTCCATTAATTTTTTAAGAAATTCCATGCGCACTTCAACGGAACGCTTCTCAGCCATGCCACCATAATAAAGTTTGCCTTCCAAATACTCTTGCATGTGATGTGCCTTTTGCACAAACAAACTGGCCGCATCTATGGGATTCTCTACAGCATACCTGTTTGCCCAAATAGAAGCTTCCGATTCCCTAAGCTGTGTCAAACCATCAATTTCAACGATACAGCGAATATAAGTCCTCAAAAAGTCGTAGTAACCAGCAGTTTTAACAAGCTTAAGGGCTTGGCGTACTTTTTCTTTAAAGACAGCATCTCCCTTAATTTTTAAACGATGCTTATAGCCCTTATCGACAAATTCCTTTGCTTTTTTAACCTCTTTATGAGTGTATATTCTTTTTGGAAAAGTTTCCATTACAATTCCAAACCTTAATCAGTTAATGAAAATTAAGGAAGAGAACCAAAAAGAATTAGCTTATTGGTTTGTATATTTTGATGTTATGGCTTCCAGAGACAAGCTGAACTATGCCCTCGTCCTCCAATTGTTCTAATAAGTCCTTTGCAGCGCTTATTCGCAAATTGAAGCGCGAAGCCACGGCATAAGGTGTCAAAACGTTCATCTTCTTTAATTCGCCCACAATTTTTTCGCTTCTCGGGTCTGGCGGAATTATTCCGGAGGGCTTCTTTTCTTTGGGTCCAGCCTCTTTTTCCTTTTTCTTTTTCTCCTTTTCTTCAGCATCCTTTCTAAGCTGCATGCGCTCCATTTGCTTTAAGCTAAGCTTCTTTTTACCACCCATGACTATCAGCTTCCATTAAAGGAAAGAGTTTTCGTAATTCTTTAGGTTTTCTATGCTAAGCGTACTGGGTTATTTCAACCTTATGCCTATTTTGCCACTCTTTAATTGACATTCCAAGCTTTTTCTCAATTTCTGGACGGTGAATGGAATTCATTGTGCAGAAGGGAATTATGCGTCCATCTGGAATTGCATAGTGGATTACGCAGCGTTGGACCCTTTCCAAGTCAAAGTTGTATGGATCCATGAAGTGCATTGCTGAAAGCAGTATGGATTTTCTTTGCAAATTCCCCAAAGCCTCGTAGCTCCCTTCCCTTAATACACCCCAAACATGCTTTCTCAGAAAACTGAACTTGATATGGCGTAAAGCTCCAACCAAACGCAGTTTTGCCTTATTCTTGCTTCCTTTTGAAGCATCCTCGTAAACTTTCTGCATTGTCTTAATGAAGTTATCTACATTTCCATAATGTGTTATGGGAATGATTTCGCCATTTTCAACAAATATGTATGTTGCCATTCCGCAGTGGGGATGTGCAGTGAACTCTACATATCTTTTACCTTTTAATGCTCCAACAGCCTTAGAAACTGGTACAACTGTTGGCACTGGATAGAAGTCTGACATTTTTATTTTGCAGTTTGTTTGCTCTTGCACCAGTCGCATAAAGTCTGGAATTGTTATGCGCATTTTCTCCCTTTCTGTTTGGGGAAGTCTTCCACAGAGGGAAACTGGTTGAACGTTTATGCAACGCACTACATCGAAATTTTGCACTGCAAAACGTATAATGTCGCCAAGTTGACCATCATTTACGCCCTTAATCAATGTGACAACCAAAACCACGCTGTCAATCCCAGCTTTGCGACAATTTTCAATAGCCTTCATTTTGATGCCCAACAAATCTATTCCGCGAATAAACTTGTAAACTTCAGATGTTAACCCGTCAAACTGCAAATAGACTGTGCTCATTCCAGCCTCTTTTAAGCCTCTGCAATAATCAACGCTTTGCGCAAGCCGAAGCCCGTTCGTATTAACTTCCACATGGCGAAAACCAAGCTCCTTAGCCATTCGAATAAGTTCGAAGAGGTCATTGCGAACGGTTGGTTCGCCACCAGAAAACTGAAGAGCCGTAGCAGGAACAGGGTCATTCTTGCGTAAGTTTTCCAGCATGCCTCGAATTTCTTCTTTTGATGGTTCGTAAACGTAGCCAGCAGCTGCAGCGTTGGCAAAACAAACAGGACATTTAAGGTTGCAGCGGTTTGTCACATCGATTATTGCAAGTGCTGTGTGGGATTTGTGCTGCGGGCATATGCCGCAGTCGTATGGGCAGTTGTTTACGGTTTTTGTTCTCGGATTGTTTAAGCCTTCGCCGTCATACCTGAATCTTTCAGCTCGTAAATATTGCTCGTAATCAGACCAGTAAACTTCTTGGAAAAAGCCATGTCGTGGGCATTCCTTTTTTAAGTAGACTTTGCCGTCTTCTTCGAAGATTGTAGCCTTCAACACTTTTAGGCATTCTGGGCATAAACTCTCTGTTTCTTTAATAACCTTCATGCATTCACCAAGCTTTTAAGCTGTGTTTTGAAGATTTTAAGGAAGGATATAATAAGGTTTCCAAACTTCTCATAAGGTGATTGAGGGGTTTAAGTTGCCCATAACCGAAGAAAGTAAACAGATTTTGCGAGAAATGGGATTGAACACCTACGAAATTGACGCTTATTTTGCTTTGCTAGAAGGCGGGCAAATGACAGCCATGGAAATAAGCAAGAAAGCAAAAGTACCATACTCAAAAATCTACGAAGCCCTAAACTCTCTTAAAGAAAAGGGATGGATTAAAAGTTTAGAAAGCCGCCCAAACAAATACTATCCTTTACCACCCATCGAAGCCTTAGCAGCAACAAAAATTAGGCTGGAAGACAAATACAAAAGTTGGGAACAAACAATCACCAACCAATTACAACCTTTATATGAAAAAAGAGAACTTGTGGAACGCCCAGACATACTAATATTACACGGTCAACATGCGGTTATGACTAAGCTTGAAGAAACCATTAGAAAAGCCGCTAAAGAAATAATGATAGCTGCACCCAAATTTGCTAAAAGCGCATTTGCTTCAACAACCCTTTCCTTAGAAGCTCTTCAGAAAACTCGCTTAACTATCAAACTTATGGTTACTGGGAAACCCGAAGAATGGAGAAACATCGAAAAGTTAAAGGGCACAGCTGAATTGCGGATTAGGGATAAAATGTTTGGTGGGGGGATAATTGTGGATGGAAAAGAAGCTATGTTGTTTTTAGGAGAGGAAAAACCAAGTTTAGTTATATGGAGCAATCATGTAGGTTTGGTACAATTCGCAAGAGATTATTTCCAATTTCTCTGGGAATCTTCACAGAAAGCTTGTTAGGAAATGAAATTTGTTTGAAAAAGAAAGGAGATATTTATAAAAGAAGTTTATCTGCCCATAACTTTTTTGGCAGCAATTTCAATGTCTTCAGCTTTTATTGTTTTTCTTCCAGCATGCATGGCAAAATCTAAGGCTTCTTTGGCGATTTTCACGCCGATTTCTTCCAATGCCTTAGCAAGTTCTTTGGCTGCTGCTTCGCTTACTCTGTCAGCTCCAGCTTTTTTGCATATTCTGTGCATGGGAGCCACAGCCAACTCTAAATCAGCCATAAACACTCCTCCGAGCCTCTTTTTCTATTTGAAACAATATTTAACGTTTATTGTTCTTTATTTTCCCGAACAAAGCAGCACGAAGGATTCTTTCAAAAGAAAAGGAAATTTTAAAAGCAAAATTCAGACACTCTAATAAGCCGCGGGTTTCCAAATGAAATTCGTTGACTCTCACGTTCACCTTTCAGATGAGGAATATTCAGAACACATTGAAGACATCATAGCTGAGGCCGTAAACTCGAACGTTGTTGCCTTGGTTTCCAATTCCATGGATTTAGAAACATGCATTA
Organism: Bathyarchaeia archaeon; assembly: GCA_038883795.1. Taxonomy (GTDB): domain Archaea; phylum Thermoproteota; class Bathyarchaeia; order Bathyarchaeales; family Bathycorpusculaceae; genus JASEJA01. Next base: position 41,641 of record JAVZLK010000002.1, on the reverse strand, counting down.
GAAGTCTCAAACTGGCTGAAAGATATCAAGGAACAGTTTACGCTGCTTTAGGAATCCATCCATGGAACGTGAAAAATCTAAAGGAAGATGAACTTCAAAAAACAGTGGATTTTATTTGCGAACAAAGAAACAATAAAATGATGATTGCTATAGGCGAAATAGGTTTAGACTACAAATACTCAAACATATGGGATAAACAACTGAAGGTTTTTAACGAAATGCTGCGGTTAGCTGAAAGACTTGACTTGCCAGTTATAATCCATTCCCGTGGTACAACACCACAAATCGTCGATATGCTTCCATCTTTCAAAATTAAGAAGGTTTTGCTCCACTGGTTCAGCTATCCCATAAGCTTACTAACCAAAATTGTGGAGAATGGATATTACATTACCGAAGGACCGCCCGCAGCTTACTCTAATGGCATACGAGAAATTGTTAGAAAAATACCATTAACAAATTTGTTGACGGAAACTGATGGGCCAGTACGCTATTTTAAGCAGCCTTTCAATGGACAAATAACAACGCCAGCCTTCATCCCAACCGTAGTTAAAGCCATAGCAGAAATTAAAAATTTAGAAATGGCAATTGTAGCCGAGCAAATGATAGAGAATTTTGAAAAATTTTTCGAAATAAAAGTGAAATAGGAGAGTTTAGGCGAATTTACGAGAAAATAAAATTGAAAAGTTCAATATTTGCGCTTTAAGTAGTTCAATGTTTTCATAGATTGATTTTTCGCTTAGGTTTATTTTTGCGTTCATTTTATTCCCTTATTATATATCGCATATCTTAATAAATCAGTTCTTCCAAATGCAAACATATATCAATTTTCGATACATAATTAAAATTCAATAAAACTCTGACAATCGCATTGCTTCGTCTCGGTTTAACTTGAGAAAGGTTAAATTATCCTTTTCTTTTATGAAGGGTTTACTTCAGAGCATACGTACATCGAGGCTGGAACAGTTGTGCTTGGAGGAAACTGAAACTTGGGAAATGTACGAACAGAACAGATTAAACGAATAGCCAAAGAGCTTATTCGCCGCTTTCCCGACAAATTCTCTAACAATTTTGAAAACAACAAACGCATGGTTGATATGCTTATAAGAGGAGCAACAACGAAAGTGAGAAATCAAATAGCAGGATACATAACCCATGCTTTCGCTGGAACCCAAGCACCATCATCAAACGAAACCCCAGAAGAAGCGTAACCTTATAAAACACTTTTAATCCTTTTATGAAACACACGGAGAGAAGCGGACGAAAATGATGGACGAATACAGAAGAGGATGGGCGCATCGATACTTGCGCGAGGCAAAGGCAGAGCTTGAAGCTGCAAGAAAATTGCCATATATGGCTCCAACTTTAGTAATAGAAGCTATCAGAAAAGCTCGAAACGCCATTTATTTCAGCCTCGGAGAACCAGCATTCGTGGAAATAGTCATAAGAGAAGCTGCGGAAAAAACACAGACAATAGATGACCCAGTGTTGAGATTTTTGGTGCAGATTGAAGAGATGGTGCAGCAACTCGCTCAACTGGGAGAAGTTAATGGCGAAATGGCTATGAAAAGGGCAGACAATTTAATCCAGTTAGCTTCAGATATAGTTGAAACCCTAACTGGAGAAAAAATAGAGGATTAAAGAATTATCGCTTTTCAAGAGCCTTGGATATGCGGTCTAAAGCCTTTTTAATATTCTCAATGGAGTTGGCAAAGGACAAACGCAGATAGCCCTCGCCATATTTTCCAAAGGATGTGCCAGGTAAAACAGCCACGCCAGCTTCATTAAGCAGGTAATCTCCAAGCTTGCGGCAGTCCATTCCAGTTCCCTTTATGTTTGGAAATACATAGAAGGCGCCGCGGGGTTTTTTGCATGTTATCCCCTTAATCTTGTTTAAACCAGAAACTATTACTTCTCTTCTCTTTCCGAATTCGGCAACCATCTTTTCCACTTCATTTTGCGGTCCTTTTAATGCTTCGACGCCAGCCATTTGGACGAACGTGCAAGTGCAAGAGTTAGAGTTAATCATGAGTTGGGTGATTTTTTGGGCTAAGTCTTTTCGCATTACGCCATAGCCGAGTCTCCAACCTGTCATGGCGTAGGTTTTCGAAAAACCGTCTAGTATAATTGTTTTCTCTTTCATCCCTGGAAGCGAAGCGATGCTTTCATGTTCTCCTTCATAGATTATTCTGCTATAGATTTCGTCGGAAAGCACAAGGACATCATCCCTGTTTGAGATGCAGTCAGCTATAACTTTCAAGTCTTCTCTGGTTAAGACGCCACCTGTTGGATTTTCAGGAGAGTTTATTATAATCATTTTTGTCTTTTTTGTTATTTTCTTTTTCACATATTCATGGTCCATTCTGAAGCCATTTTCTTCTAAAAGAGGTATAGGTACTGGTTTGGCTCCAACAAAGTTTATGACTGACTCGTAAATTGGAAAGCCCGGATTTGGATAAAGAACTTCTTCGCCTGGATTTACGCATGCAAGTATGACAAAAAACATTATTGGTTTAGCGCCTGGTGTTACAACAACTTCTTCAGGTTCAACTTTTATTCTTCTCGTCTTAGAAACATATTCGGCGATGGTTTCCCTCAGTTCTGGAATACCAGCGGCGGGAACATAATGGGTATAACCTTCATATAGAGCTTTTACAGCGGCGTCTTTAATGTTTTTTGGCGTGTCAAAATCTGGTTCGCCTATTTCCAAATGCACAATATCTTTCCCTTGCTTTTCCAACGCTTTTGCCTTTGCAAGCACCTCAAACGCTGTTTCTGTTCCTAAAGTTTCCATTCTTTTAGCAAAGATAGAGCTCACTTAAATCACCTATGCGGGAAACGGAAAAAGAAAGGTAAAAATAAGGGGTATTTAACTATTGCAGTAAGATTGGTTGAAAATTCATGTCAAAAATGCTTTTGTAATGGTCTAATTTTCATTACTTCTGGATTGACAAGGTTTGGCGGTTTTTCTCCCTTAAAGAAGGCTACCAAATTTTCTGCAACCATCTCAGCCATTCTAGAGCGGGTTTCATAGCTTGCACTGGATATGTGGGGAGCCACAACTACATTATCAAGTTTTAACAAAGGATTATCCAAAGGTGTTGGTTCTTGTTCGAAAACGTCGAGGGCTGCGCCGGCAATTCTACCTTCTTTCAGCGCTTTATACAAGGCTTTCTCGTCAACTACTGGTCCGCGGGAATTGTTTATCAAGTAAGCGGTTTTCTTCATAAGTTTAAGTTTTTCTTCATTTATCAGGTGATATGTCTCTTTCATTAGAGGAACGTGAATGCTAACAAAGTCCGATTCCCTCAAAAGCGTGTCCAAGTCAACTTTTTTGGCGCCTAATTTTTCCATTTCTGGTCTGGGCACAACATCGTAGAAAAGGATTCTCATGTTAAAGCCTGTGGCTCTTTTTGCCACCGCAAAGCCAATTCTTCCAGCACCAATGATGCCTAATGTGGCGCCGTGAACGTCTCTGCCCTGCATCATCATTGGATGCCAACCAACCTTCCACTGCCCACTGCGAACATACTTATCTGCTTCAACAACACGCCTAGCCACAGCCAACAACAAAGCCCATGCAAAGTCTGCCGTTGTGTCCGTTAGAACTTCGGGTGTGTTCGTTACGTATATGCCTCTTTTTGTGGCTTCTGGAATATCTATGTTGTCAAAGCCAACAGCCATTTGAGCAATAATCTTAAGCTTTGGTGCAGCATCAAAAACTTCAGCATCTATCTTATCAGACAAAAGCGTAGCAAGAGCATCCACATTTCTAGCCTTCTCTATAATCACTTTTTTCGGTGGCGGAGCATATTCTGGCCAAACTTCAGTGTCGAAATGCTCCTTAATTATTTTCAAGCCCCTTTCTGGAAGTTCACGGGTGACATAAACTTTTGGTTTTGGCATAATGGTTCACCTGCAAAGATTTGTGGAATTCTTTATTAACATTAGCTTATTACAATTACGCAGTTAACCATAAAAAATTCATGTTAGGGTAAACAAATGATAAAAATAAAGAATAAAGAAAAACTCATAGAGAATGGCGAAACACAACTTAACAAGAAAGCAAGAGAACTCGCTCTAAAAAGCCTAGAATCCGCATTGAATGCAGTTGACCCAAAAAACATAATAAAATTAAAGGTTTTATTGAAAAACTCAACCCTCCACGTTGATAAATATGTTTTCGATTTGAAAAAGTTCAGGAATGTTTATGTTGTGGGCGGTGGCAAAGCAAGCGGTTCAATGGCAGAAGCACTAGAACAAGTTTTAGGTCACTGGATAAAAAGGGGATTTGTTAACGTTCCTTATGGAAGCAAACACAAAACAGACATTATAGAGCTTCACGAAGCAAGCCACCCAATTCCAGACGATTCAGGCGTGAAAGGAACTCGGCAGATGCTCGAAATAGCGAAAAAGGCAGAAAAAGACGATTTAATTATTTGTTTGATTTCTGGCGGAGGCTCAAGCCTTATGCCTTTGCCCCGCGGCGAAATAACCATCGACGATAAAAGGGAAATAACTGATGCTTTGTTAAAATGTGGTGCAACAATAAACGAGATTAACACTGTCCGAAAGCACATATCAGATTTTAAGGGAGGCTGGCTTGCAAAGAAGGCTTATCCAGCCACAATTCTAAACCTTATTCTCTCAGATGTGGTTGGCGACCCACTAGATTTTATTGCCTCAGGTCCAACAGTTCCAGATTCCACAACTTTCAGCGACGCCATAAAAGTTTTGAAAAAATATGGACTGTGGGAAAGGGCTCCAGCATCCATCCGAAAGGTTCTCTTAGATGGGGAAGCGGGCAAAATTCCAGAAACACCGAAAGTCGATGACGAAGCATTTAGCAAAGTTTTCAACGTGGTTATTGGAAATAATCGGCTTGCAAGCCAAGCTGCCCAAAACCACCTCAAATCAGAAAGGTTAAACACGCTTTTGTTGACAGCGACGTTGGAAGGAGAAGCCAGACATGTTGGAACCATACTAGCCTCAATAGCTCGCGAAGTTTCTGTCTCAGGAAATCCCATACCAAAACTAGCGGGCATAATCGCTGGAGGAGAAACAACCGTAACGATCACTGGAAAAGGTAAAGGGGGAAGAAATCAAGAAATAGCATTGGCAGCGGCAATAAAAATGAAAAGTATGGATGGTGTGGTTCTGGCTTCTATAAGCACTGACGGTGTTGATGGTCCAACGGATGCTGCAGGAGCCATAGTTGATGGGAAAACATTGATAAGAGCAGCAAAAGAGGAATTAGTTCCAGAGGAGTTTCTTGCTGAAAATAACTCCTACAATTTTTTCTCAAAACTTGAAGACCTCATTTTTACAGGTCCCACAGGCACGAATGTAAACGACATTTCGGTGATTATAGTGTTGTAGGGACGAGGAACCTTTATGGCTGTAAATGTTAATTTTATTGGCGCTTTCCGCACCATATCGGGAAGAAGAAAAATCGCCATCAAAATTAAGGGAACCATGCCGTTAAAGGAAGTTGTAAAGAAAACTGTTGAAAAGATTCCCGCCCTCAAACAGACGCTTATTGACCCTGAGCTTGAGGATCCAAGACCTAATGCGTTAATACTTGTGAATGGAAAGGAAATCAGCGTCCTAACTGGTTTAGAAACGTTGGTTAAGGACGGAGATGAAATTGTTCTTGTTCCAATAATTCATGGAGGATGAAGTGATTGAGGCTTTATGCCGTTAAAACAAAGGTTATCAGTATTGGCGATAACTTGGTGGAGTTTATTCTTGACGCTATAAAGAGACAAGGTTTAGAGCTTGAGGACAAAGACATAATAGCTTTAACATCGAAGGTTGTTGCTTATGCAGAAAATCGCCTCGTGAAATTGAGCGAAATTAAACCCTCAGAAAAAGCAAAAGAGTTAGCGAAACGCTTTTCTCTGCAACCACCTTTCGCAGAGCTAATTTTAAGGGAAGCGGACAAAATTTATGGAGGGGTTGAAAAGGCTGTTTTGACACTTAAAAATGGAATTTTAACCGCTAATGCGGGAATAGACAACAAAAATGCTCCCATAGATCATGTAGTTTTGTGGTCAAGCAACCCTCAAAAATGGGCAAGATACGTAAGAGATGAAATTAAAAATAAGACGGGTAAGCGTGTGGGTGTTTTAATTGTTGACAGCGGTTTAGCACCGCTTAGAAAGGGTACTGTTGGTTTGGCTTTGGCGGTGGCCGGTTTCAAACCAATAAAAGATAGAAGAGGAGAAAAGGACATTTACGAAAAGCGGATAATCATCACGCAACATGCGGTGGCTGATGATTTGGCTTCTGCAGCACATTTTCTAATGGGAGAAGCGGCCGAAAAAACTCCTCTGGTGATTATTAGGGGTGCTATTGTGGACTTTAATAATGGCGTTTACGGTTCTGCAGAAATGACCATACCATCGAAAGAGTGCATTTTCATGGGCACCTTTCTTGCCAAGCGAAGAATTAAGAAGGAAATTTAAATTTGCAGACTTTAGAATTTTGTGTAAAGTTATCCCAATAAACGTTCCCATTAATGCGATAAGTATCCGTTCAACAGGGTAAATGAATGTTAAAAATTGCCACGTGGCCCTCCAACCATTCAAATCTGCCATAAAAACAGGCCAAGCAAGAACTTCAAAAACTAAAGAACCAGCGATTTGGCCAGCCAAAGTTGATGTAAGGAGAGTTATGAAAAAAGTTTGAAAAAGTTTCGAAACGCTCTCAGAGTTCAAATTTTTGACGGCTTTGGATTGTAATGGCGAAATGAGAAGGAGAAAACCAACTATTTGAAACCACATTAATGGAGGATAAAGCCAAAAAGGACCAACAAAAGGGTAGAAACCAAAAAGAAACAGCAATGAGAAATAAGTAAAGATGCAGAGGCTTCGCTTTTGAAGACAAAGCATGCCGGAACAAAAAGTTGTAACAGTACCAGAAACTAAACTTGGAGGAGAAAAAGCGCCAGTAAAAAAGGGAATAATTCCGCCTAAAACCGTGGATACTGCGCCTATATATGGTCCAAGGATTATGCCGATCACGGGTGCCATTATTGCAGCTGCCGTTATGGTTTTGCCCGGCAAACCAATTATTGGAGAAAGGGATACGAAGCCAGAAATTGTGTAGAGACCTGTAAAGCAAACAATTAAAGCCACGCTTTTTGCTGAAAAGTTTTTGCTGACCTTCACTTTTGAAACTCCCTTGGCTTTTGAAAGACAATAATTTTGTAGCGTTAAATGTTTATAAGAAAGTTATGCCTTGCTCAATTGAAACTTTTTCAAAGTTTATGCGGAAGTGTGAAGCAAAAAAGCTCTTAGCTGTCATTGAAAGCCACAATCTTTGAAAATTCATAAGATAATGAGAGCCAAAGCTAAAAACTTATTAATTATAGCCTTTACTATCAAATTCTCTTTAATAAGCAGGTGAGAAAAAATGAGTCAAATTTTATACTTAGCACAGGAAGATGTTATGAAATGTGTGACAGTAAAGGAAGCCGTTGAAGTTGTAGAAGAAGGTATTAAATTATTAGGTCAAGGAAAAGCAATACAACCTCCAAAGATCTACCTTGAACTAGATAAGTACCATGGTTTCATAAAGCCAATGATCGCTTTTGTAGATGAACCAATGAACGTTTCTGCTACTAAAATTTTTAGTTTCTTCCCAGAAAACAGAAAGCGTGGATTGCCAACCATAACAGCAACCATAGTTTTGAATAAACCTGATACAGGCGTGCCCTTCGCAATAATGGATGGCACATGGATTACCGCAATAAGAACTGCAGCTACAACGGCTGTGGCTGCAAAGTATCTGGCTAAGCGGGATTCGGAGATTGTTGGGATATTCGGAGCAGGGGTTCAAGGTAAAAGTCATTTAATGGCACTTAATGAGATATTTAAACTTAAAAGTGTATGGATTGCGGACGTTTCAAGGGAATATCAAAATCAATTTGCTAAAGAGATGGGTGAAAAACTCGGATTAGACATCACGCCTGCGGACGATAACGAGCAAGCAGTAAGAGGTGTTGATATCGTCGTAACAGCTACAACGGGAAATGAACCACTAGTTAAAAAAGAGTGGATTGAACCAGGAATGTTTATCGCTAAAGTTGGATCTTATCAAGAAATTGACCTTGACATACCCAAAATGGTTGATAAGCTAGTCGTTGATTCTTGGGAATACGTCAGCAGCAGAGTACCAGAAATTAGGAAAACAAATACTAAACGAAAAGATGTTTACGCAGAAATAGCTGACATTGTTGCAGGTAAAAAGAAGGGAAGGGAAAGTGACCTAGAGAAAATACTGTTTATATCTATAGGAATGGGCGTAGAAGATGCGAGTGTTGCATTGCACGCTTACAAACGAGCAAAGGAAAAAGGCATAGGTCAATACCTTAAAGCTTAATTTTGAAGTTTATTTTTCCACAGCCAAAAAGTATCGTTACCGCAGAAAGTCAAGAAGAAAAGTTAAACTTTATCGCTTTTAGTTAAATCTTTAAGTCTGTTAATTCCGTCTATCTCTTTTATGAAAGCGGCAACACTTTTTGGAACAAGTTTCTCCCAACTCTCGTCTTTCAGCATTCTCGCCCTAATTTCAGTTGATGAATAAAGTTTTCTTTCATGGAAACGTATGGGTTTAACCTTATATTTGGCTTCAAGGAAAAGTCGACGGGTTAAGGGTTCATTAGAATAAACAACTTCAAAAGGTGGGGTATAGCCTTCCACTGCGGCAACCCACATCATGTGTAAGTGCACATCTGGCACGGGCACAATCCAAACCCTTGAATGGTCTATTTTTGCTTCTTCCAAAGCCTTGCGAATCATAATCAGCCGTTCACCAGCAGTGAATGGGTTGTCAATGCGGTGGCTGTATTGAGCACTGCCAATAACAATAACAAGTTCATCAACTTCCTTTAAGATGTCTTTTATTGCGCCAAGATGTCCCAAATGGAAAGGTTGAAAACGTCCAACATAAAGTCCACGTTTAACCATCAAATCCCTCGCTCTTTGGTGTATCCACCCTACATTTATCATTTACGATAAAATCGCTATAAAGCACGGAAAAGCAAAACATATATTCCAACAGTGAAGCTTAGGCTTAAACGGTATGCCATATGACGAAAAATGCCGAATCAAAATTGTTAAACATATTTTTCAACAGGCGAAGCATAAGAAAATTCAGCTCCAAACCAATCTCGGAAGAGACTATACACAAAATTGTTGAAACGGGTCAGCGAGCTCCAAGCGCATGCAATCTCCAAACATACTCTATTATCTGGGTTAAAGATGCGGAAATTAAGGAAAAAATCTTGGATGCTTGTTGGGCTTCAAAGCAAATGAGAAATGTGCCTGTGGTTTTTGTGATTTGCGCTGATTTCCGCAGATTACGCAGAACACTTGATTATTTAAAAGCGGACCATTGCCTCAAACAAGATGGTGGTTACGCCATCAAGTTGATGAGTATAATTGACGCTGCTCTTGTGGCGGAAAATATGACGTTGGCTGCTGAATGTTTAGGTTTAGGCTCTGTTTATCTTGGCGGGGCGCTTGCAAACAAGGAGGTCATAAGTGTCTTGAAGTTGCCAGAAGGTGTTTTGCCCTTAACACTTCTTTGCATTGGTTATCCAGAAGAAGAGCCTCCAACAAGACCAAGATTGCCCATCTCAACAATTTTTCATGTAGATGGTTATCGAGACCCTTCAGATGAAGAGATAAAAATGTTTTTAGAGCATATGAATGATGCGCTCGCAAAAGAGGGATATTACCAAAAATATTCCAATCAAAAACCAACCTATCGCTATTCAAACCATATACAACACAAAACAGCCACTCAACCCATGCAGAAAGCAGATGCCGAAATACTGCAAGTTTTAAGGGAAACTGGCTTTTTAAAAGTTATTATTAGTGTGGCATAATGCAAAACATTCCATTAGTAAACCTTGGAAGAACAGGGTTAAAGATTTCTAAGATTGGTTTTGGAACATTCGATTTTGGAGTGCCATCGCTTAACATAGGAATTGAAGAAGGAGCCCGAATCCTGGTTGAAGCCTTCAAGTTGGGAATAAACTTTTGGGACACGTCAGACGATTATGGAAGCCATCCACATATTGCCTCAGCCTTAAAACAAATACCAAGAAGGGAGGTTGTAATATGCACTAAAACTTATGCCAAAAGCGGCAAAGAAGCCCAAAAAAGCCTTAAAAATTCTCTCAAAGAACTTCAGACCGACTACATGGACATTTTCTTATTACATTACGTTAAATCTGACTGGATTGATGGTTGCCATCAAACGTTAAGAGAAATGGAAGAGTTAAAAACCAGTGAAGTTGTTAGGGCTGTTGGAATATCCACTCACAGTGTTAAAGTCGCAGAAGAAGCAGCTAATTTTGAAGATTTGGATGTTTTATTGGCGGTTTGCACTAAAATCAGCCAAGCCACAATTGACAAATTTCCAAGATACATACCTCTCGAAGACGGTACAATGGATGAAATGTTTAAAGCTCTCAAAATGGCGCACAGGAATGGAAAAGGAACAATTGCAATGAAGGTTTTGGGGAATGGACTTCCTTCGCTTGTTAGAAATCCTGAAAAAGTGATAAAGGCTGTTGCCAGTCTTGGCTTTGTTGATGCGATGGTTATTGGCATGAAAAACCTTGATGAAGTTGGGAAGAATTTGAAGGCTTTTACTTAATCCTATTTAACACAAACTCAACGGGGAACAGTAGCAGTTTTCCGCCGTTCAAAGAGATTTCTTTTTTAGAAGTGTAGCCTCTCCTCTCCCGCCTTAAGATTTGAAGTTTAAGGTTTAAGCCGCCGCCGTACCCACCTAAAGTAAAGTCTGAGCAGACAACTCTATGGCATGGAACAAGCGGCGCAAAGGGGTTCATAGCCATAACATTACCAACAGCCCTTGGGCTTCCGCTTACTGCTTTTGCGATTGCTCCATAAGAGGTTACGTATCCCGTTGGAATTAAGATTGTGGCTTCAATGACTCGTCTAGTATAGTTTGGCAAGTGGTTTGTGGCTAAAGAGAAATTAACTGAAACATCTTTACCATCATAAATATCCTTTAAAACAGCCACGACACGCTCAGCAAAATCTAAGGGCATTTCTAACTGTTGGAAGGGGACATTAAATGGAATGCTTCTCAAAAGACTTTGCAGAGCCCTTTGCTGGTTGAAAGCAAACGCAGTAGCAAAAATCTTTTCGTTTTCAAAGGCAACCCCAAACCAGACGCTTTCCTTTTCTTTGATGTAAAGGTTTATCATTTCACTCTAGCCTTAGAGTGTTATAGAAAGTGTGAGTATTTAGCTCTATGGTGATTGGAATGGAAGATGCTGTTGAAAAAATAATCACCTATTTTCGATATTGTGGCGAAGCGAATACGGGAAAAGTTTTGCAAAAAGCAAAATCGAGATGCGAAGAAACGGGAATAAACAAGGTGGTTATTGCCTCGGAAACTGGAAAAAGCGCCATGAAAGCGCTTACAGTGTTTAAGGGGACAAAAATCAAATTGATTGTTGTAACCCACTATCCAGCCAAAACATGGGGTCCAAAAGGAGACATACTCATAGGGTTAAAGCGAAAAGAATACGCAGAAACGCTGAGGAGACTTGAAGAAAACGGAGTAAGAATCGTTCAGGGAACAAGACCCTTTGCGCCTCCAACTCGCTCAATAAACTGGGAATATCCAACCCCAGAAGGTATAATCGACAAAACATTAGAAATATTTGGTGCAGGAACAAAAATAGCCATAGAAGCTGCTGTCATGGCAACAGACGCGGGAGAAGTTGACGCTGGAGAAGAAATCGTTTCTTGTGCAGGCACATATAAAGGATTAGACACTGCCTTAGTCGTGAAAACTACCTACAGCGGAAGCTTCTTCAAAGAGTTTGAGGTTAGAGAGATAATAGCTAAACCCATTTGCCGCGTAAAGGAGCTTCCTGAATATAAGTATGAAAATTGGAAAGGCAACTTAGAGCAATATTATTTATAAGTAAAAGATAATGTAGAGCAAATGGAGAAGTCAAATTTGGAGCCTTTTAGGATTCTTCCAGTTTTAGTATGTAGGAAGGGCCAAGTTGAAGAAAATTTCATGGAGAAGAAAATAAAGCGATTAAGAGAAAATCTGAAAAATAATGTTCAACTCTTAGAGCACATAGTTATTAATGAAGAAAAGGATGTTCCAATCTTAAAGGAGCATTTGGCGAGGGCGGATGTGATTCTCCTTTACAAGCCTCATCTAGGCTTGGGCGATTGTATAATAAAAATTTCTGAGTATGGTCTTCCAACAATTCTTTTCAATGATGAGGGAATGGTGAACAATCCTCTAGACGCTTTAGAATACATTTATCCTAAAGAAAAGGTTTGGGTCGCCGTTGACTATAAAGACCTAAACAATATTTTAGGAGCTTTACAAGCAAAGAAAAAGATGGAACAAACAAAAATACTGATTTTAAACGCCGAATATCCCCATTGGCAACGATTCCTGTGCCGTGTTCATGGAGGTAGCAAAGCCATCAGAGAAAAGCTTGGTATAAGGCTGGAATCTGTGGAAAGTGAAGAGGTTATTCGAAGGTGGCAAAACATGGATGAAAAACGTGTTAAACCTTTAGTGGGGAAATGGGTGAAAGAGGCGGAAAGGGTTGTTGAACCAGAAGAAAAGGACTTAGTTAGCGTTGCAAAACTTTACTTGGTCATGAAGGATTTGCTGAAAGAGAAAAACGCGCAGGCATTAACGATGGCTTATGGAGACAATCCCCTACCAGTTCCATGTTTCGCTTACACCAATTTAAGAGATGAGGGTTTTCCAGCAGCATGCGAGGCAGACATAATTTCGCTTCTGTCGATGGTAATTCTTCATTATTTAGCAAACAAGCCCTGTTTCATGGGCAACACTTTCGTTGACGTCAAAGATGACACATTAATCCTAAGCCATTGCGTATGCCCACGAAAAATGGGAGGATATAGTGTAGATGCTGCGCCTTATAGGTTAAGGCGGTATCATAGAGAAAAGTTTACTGGAAGCCTAACAGCCTTCGTGGAAATGAATAAGGGACAAGAGGTTACCGTATGCCGTTTAAGTGGAGACTTGAAAAGCATGATAATTGCGAGAGGCACGATTATAGATTGTGCGGATGTTGATGCTGAGGAATACTGCAGAGTAACTGTTAAAGTGAAAGTTGTCAATCCAAGAGAGTTTATCCACAAAACTTCTGGAAATCATCACGTCATGGTTTACGGCGATTATAGAGAACAATTGAGAAGGCTGAATGATGTCTTAGGCATAGCAACAATAGAAGTGTAAAAGATTTTACGATTAAGTTTAATAGGTTGCTTGCGTATATGACGGAAAAGGTGAATGACATGGAAGGGCAAGCTCAACGTGGCGAGTATCTTTGGGTACCAGGCGCCACAACAGTTGGCGTCGTTTGTTCAGACGGTGTTATATTAGCCTCTGAAAAACGTGTTTCTTATGGTTATTTGGTTGTCAGCAAAGGTGGGAAAAAGGTTTTCAAAATAACAGAGCGTATAGGCGCCGCATGCGCGGGACTGGTTTCAGACATGCAAATTCTTGTTAGGGAAGTGGAAGCTTACGCCAACCTTTTCGGTTTAGACTGTAACAGACCAATCTCCGTAAGGTCAACTGCTAAACTCATGTCAAATCTGCTTTTTGCCCGACGATTAGCCCCACTAATAACCCAAACAATTGTAGGTGGAATAGACGAGGAAGGCGCATCTCTTTACGTGTTAGACGTTTTAGGCTCTGTAATACCGGACAAGTATGCAGTCGTGGGCTCTGGAACCGAAATCGCCATGGGAGTGCTGGAAGAGGGATATAGAGAAGGCATGACTGTGGAGGAAGCAAGAGATTTAGTTATAAGAGCAATAAAATCAGCCATTAGCCGAGACATAATGAGCGGTGACGGCATAGATTTTCTTTACCTAACAAAGGATGGCGCAAGAGAAGAATCAATAAAATTCTAAAACAGCGCTTTCAAGGAAAGTTTAAAACCTTCAGATTATACAACAGAATATTCATCAAATAATCAGAGGAAAACGAATTGTCATTTGAGCTTAGCTTAGAAGAAGGAAGATTTTTAGTTGAGCTTGCACGCAAAGCCGTAGAAGAATACTTACAAAAAAGAAAACGCATTAAAGCCCCAGAAAATACGCCAGAAAAGTTTCTACAACCTTGCGGAGTTTTCGTCACAATAAACAGTATAATAAATGAAGAAAAGGAACTGAGGGGCTGCATTGGATATCCATACCCAACAAATCCGTTGGTTGAGGCGGTTATCGACTCAGCTATAAGCTCGGCAACCCAAGACCCAAGATTTTATCCGCTTTCTTTGGATGAATTGGACAAGGTTGTTTTTGAAGTAAGCGTATTAACACCTCCTCAACTCGTTAGGGTTGAAAAACCTAAGGATTATCCAACAAAAATTAAGGTTGGAATGGACGGATTGATTGTTGAAAGAGGCCCGTTTAAAGGACTGCTTTTGCCACAGGTGCCGGTTGAATGGGAATGGGATGAAGAAGAATTTCTTTGTCAATGCTGCATAAAGGCGGGTTTACCACCAGACAATTGGCTTCTGGAAGGCACAAAGATTTACAAGTTCCAAGCTATAATTTTTGAAGAAGAAAAACCGAGAGGCGAGGTTAGGCTTAAAGCCCTCGGCGGGAAATAATTTCATGAAAGTTTATTTTGCTCCTTGCGGAATCGGTTTGGGACATGTGGGAAGATGTGTTCCTATAGCAAAGAAGCTTTTGGAGAAAAAAGCTGGAGTGGTTTTTTCCACTTACCGCGAAGGCATACCCTATATAGAAAGGGAAAAATTACCTCTCATAAAAGCTCCTCCAATTGGTTTCCAAGTCAAGCCTGATGGAACAGTGGATTTTAAACAAACAGCAGTTAATCCAGGACCATTTTTGGCTTCCTTCACTCTTCTGAAACAGGTGAATGCTGAAGTTCAAACCATTGAAAGTTTTAAGCCCGACATTGTGGTTTCGGATTCCCGCATTTCGCCTTTATTAGCGGCAAGAATTTTGGGAATACCCAGAATTTGCATTTTAAATCAGTTTCAGCTGATAATTCCAAGGAAAAGACGGTTTTTGCGCTTGGCAAAGTTTGCAGATTTCATAACATTAACAATCATTGGAAAAATTTGGACGAGCGGAAACATGGTGCTGATACCAGACTTTCCAAAACCATACACCATATGCGCTGGAAACTTGAACATTCCAAAGTTTTACAGAAAAAATGTGAAGCTCATAGGTCCAATATTGCCAGTGCATCCCAACGAGTTGGCAAGCGAAAAGGAACTGCGTAAAAAATTGAAGTTGCCGGTTGACAAGCCAATTATTTTTGCGCCAATAAGCGGTCCAATAAGGGAAAGAGCCTTTTTGACTGGAATTTTGAGGAAAATATTTTTGGATTTTCCAAAAGATTACGAGATTGTCATGTCGCTTGGTTATCCAAACGCAGACAATAACCAACCCATACGCCACGGCAACTTAACAATTTATAAGTGGATTCCAAACCGTTTTGAATACTTGAAGGCTTCCGACATAATAGTAAGTCGGGCTGGACATGGAACCATAACCCATTGCATGTGCTATGGCAAACCCATGATACTTATACCCACACCAAGCCACACCGAACAGCTTAGTAATGCAAAACAAGCAGAAGAATTAGGCGTAGCGAAAACCCTTCAGCAAGAAGAATTAAGCAAAGAAAACCTCCTAAAAAGCGTTGAGCACATCCTAAACAGCAAAGTTCCAGAAAACCTCAAAGAGGTTCAGAAAGAAGTTCTAAATTATGATGGATTAAGCAAGGCTGTGGAAACAATAATCCAGATAGTAGAGAACAAGCAAATATTTTAAGTCAAATGCACATAAGGTGAAGTATGTTTATACCGCGTAAAATTTTGGAAGAAAAACTTCAAAAAATGCTTGCCGAAGATGTTGGGCAAGGGGATATAACCACAACATTAATTGTTCCACCAGAAATCGAGGCGGAGGCGGAGGTAATTGCGAAAGAGGCTGGAGTTGCTGCGGGAATTGAAGAAGCAAAAATCCTTCTGGAAAGTTTGGGGATTAAAGTTGAAACTCTGGTTTTGGATGGAGAAAAAATAAGGGAAAAACAAATTTTAATGAAAGTTTCTGGAAACGCAAAAACGATACTTTCAACTGAACGCACGCTACTAAATATTCTTTCACGCATGAGCGGCATAGCAACAACCACAAAAAAGTTAGTGGAAAAACTTCAAAAGAAAGGGTTAAAAACCAAAGTTGCATGCACACGTAAGACAGCGCCCGGACTCTTATACTTTGACAAAAAGGCGGTGTTGTTTGGTGGCGGTGACCCCCATAGGCTCCATTTGGATGACATGGTTTTGATAAAAGACAATCACATTAAAGTGGCTGGAAACATTGAAAAGGCTGTTAAAAAAGCAAAAGAAAGCGCATCTTTTAGCAAGAAAATTGAGGTTGAAGCCACAAGCGTTAATGATGCATTAAAGGCTGCGAAGGCTGGGGCAGACATAATCATGCTGGACAATTTTTCCCCAAAACAAATAACAGAGGCAATTAAACTTCTAAAAAGGGAAGGCTTTTTAGGAAAGGTTTTGCTGGAAGCCAGCGGCGGAATAACTGCAGAAAACATTACTGAATACGCTTCAACAGGAGTTGATATTGTAAGTTTGGGCGAAATAACAGACAGCCCAAAGGCATTAGACATAAGCCTAGAAATAACAAGGGTTTATAGGAAAAGCAAATAAAATAATGATTCCTGCGGTTCTTGAACTGAATAAATCATCGCTGCTTCTATAATTGCAGCCACCAAAAGAATCACAGCGCAAACTGAAATGAACTTGCATGCATTTATGAGCTCATGTTTGCCTCTGCGCCACCATAGGCGATAAGTTAACCAAACACTTTCAGCCATCGCAGTTGAATAAGCTATGAATTCAAGCCAAAAAACGGGCGTCAAAAACAAAGCAATTAGAGTGAGGGCTGGAGGAACACCCTTAGAAATCGCAATAGCCGCTATAACAGCTCCGGTGTTAAAGAGTACATAAGTTCCAAAAGCAACGCCAATTATGGGTACAAACATTATGAGGGCAAACATAAAGTTGTTTCCAAAAATGTATTGCACCAAAGCATTAGTTGTTATCAACGAATTTATGGTTTGATTCATTGCATTATCTATCTCTTTTGCCTCTTGTTCTTCAATAGGCGTCCATGTTCCCACAGTCGTTATGATTACAGCAAAAACGAAAACGATGACAATCGTTATGATCCTTCTCACAAGGGGTGAAGCACTCTTCCAAAATTCCAAACTCATGTAACAATCACCATTTATGTTATTGTTTCGGCGTTATTTTTAGGATTCTGAAGCCTCTTGCAATGGGATTTAGCATGTCTGTGATATTAACCTTTTTCAGAATTTCTTTTGTGTCTTCTGCATAACCTCTTACGTCATGTTCTGCAAGCATTAGAGAGTTAAGGTATACTCTATTTTCTGAAAGCGTATGTTGACATTTAGAGGGTAAGCCAAGAAGAACAGTTTGGTCTTCTTTAACGGCTTTTTCACATGCGTATAATATTGCGTGGGCTCCAGCTGTTAGTTCTGCAATCCTTACTGGGATGCTTTCTTTTCCTATAGCTAAGACTTCAACTCCATATTTTTGTGCTATTTCGCCAGCAATTTTCCGCAGTTTAGGCAAGATTCCGATGAGACTCCGCCTCGCTTTACTTGAGATTTTCATATTTGAGAATTGAATGGGCGACAATTGCTCCAATGGAATGGCTCCAAGAGACATGTCCAAATGCACCATATCAGCCTTTACCTTCCCTAATAATTCCCTACAAAGCTCTGCCTCATGCACCACAACTTCATGCCCATCGGAGGCTTTCGCAAAAATTGGCTCAGCCAAATACATGCTTGGCTCTTTATAAGGCGGGTTAACCAACACAGAAGCGGCAGCCACAATGGCTAAGGGCTCAAACTTGTTGTTTAGTATGGCTGCCGAAGAATCCGCAGCAATAATTTTCAACTTTTCACCTTGCATATTAAGAGGAGGTAAGAGAATTTATATTTGCTGTCTAATATTCTCTTCTTAACTGCATTCCTAAAAGGAATATTTCTGAACTTTTAGCCCTACTCGCCTTTGGCTTCACTATTTTTACAATTTCAAAGTGTTTCTTCATTCTTTGGATGAAGTCATCGAGCAAATCGCCTTGAAAAACTTTCACAAAAAAATTTCCGGGAAACCTAAGAGTTTCTAAAGCAACTTTTAATGAGTATTGCGCCAAGTCTATTTGGCGGGCGTGGTCTATTTCCCAAATTCCAGAAATGTTTGGCGACGCATCTGAAATTACGGCGTCAGCTTTTCTTGGAAGTATTTGCAAAATCCGCTTTATCGTTTCTTGTTCTGTTATATCTCCTATGATTGTTCGAACATTACTTTGTGGAAAAGGCTCGATGGGTTTAACGTCTACTCCCAAAACGAAACCTTTGCCTCCAACAATTTTTCTCGCCGCTTGAACCCAACCACCGGGCGCAGCGCCTAAATCAACGACAACATCGCCACGTTTTATAAACTGATATTTTTGAACAGCTTCTAAAAGTTTGTAGGCTGCTCTGGAGCGGTATTTTTCTTCTTTAGCCTTCTTATAATAATAGTCTCTTTTTCTTTCTTGAAGCCATGCTTTTGGCAAAACTAGCTGTCACCCAAAATGTCAGACTCGTTTTTAGCTGTGGACAGAAGCCAATCCGTGAGTTTCTCGCAGGTTTGGGGCGAAATGGCGCTTGAGGGGTCGCATCTGGTGCTGTCTGGGCATTTTAAGCATGGAACATCCGCTATCGAGTCTATTGACGCTGGAACCCTCCTCGGATAAAGCCTATAAGTCCACCGTCCATCGCGAAGTTCCCGTTCTCGGCGGATAAGCTTCTTATCTTCAAGTTTTAGGGCTATCCTTGAGCCTTCTCTGCTGCTTGCTCCGAGTTTTCGCCATAGTTCTGACTGGAGCACACCCTCAAAGCCCGTATTCATTATGTATTGAAGTGCTTTTTGCTCTAAATCATTGCGTTTCGGCATTTTCACCAATTCCACGCTTTTAACACTAATAATATACGCAATTTTAAATAAAAAGATGTATGTTTCAGTTTATAAGAAAACATTATGGAAGAGTTAAAGACTATGCGAGAAAGAAAAGAAGATAAAGCCTACTGTTTAGGAATCGAATCGATAGGGTATGGGTGGGTGGTAGGGGGGAGGTGAGGGGTTTGTGCA
Organism: Bathyarchaeia archaeon; assembly: GCA_038883795.1. Taxonomy (GTDB): domain Archaea; phylum Thermoproteota; class Bathyarchaeia; order Bathyarchaeales; family Bathycorpusculaceae; genus JASEJA01. The sequence goes on along the minus strand of JAVZLK010000002.1, from coordinate 22,365 downwards.
GATTTTAGAGACGGGAGTGCAGATTATAGATTTTGTGCAGAGATTAGCACGCGCAGCCCAAAGACCGCTGGTTATAGCTTAGCCCATTTTTCTCTGCCTCATTTTTAATTGCATAGGCTAGTACGGAATTTTGGCTTATAACCTTTGAAAGGATGCATGCATACACGCGTAAATTATACATTTTGCGAAAACGAAAAATAGTTGGGAAAGTGATAATTTCGGAGTTTACTATGAAGAGAAGCATAAGTAGAGGCATGTTCCAGACTGGCATAAAGATATTGGTAGCGTATTGGTTGGTGCTCTCCTTAGTTTTTGCGATGCTGCCAGTAGTTGCTGCCATCCATGTTAATGCATCCTATGGCATTTTAGTTTCGCAAATAGAATCTCTGAACGCAACTGTCATGAAGCATAACATTTGGGTTGCTCAAACATTCAGGTTGGATGCAAATGCTTGCATTACAACAATTGACCTTTATTTAATGAAAAACGGAACCATAACTGGAATTTCCATAGGCATATATATTTGGAATACGTCCGTCAATAATTTGGGAAGACAACTGCATGAAGAGACATTTACCAATTTGAGCGAAAACTATACAGTTATAAAATACACTTTTAGCTTAAAAATCAAAGTCAATAACGGGACATTCTATGCTATTGTATTGAAATCTGTTGGGAGTGCGACCGATTCTGATTGGGTTGGGTTGAAAATGAGTATTAATAACCCTTATTCAGAGGGTCAAAGATTTGCCTCAGCTAATGAGGGAGAGTCATGGATTCCCTATCCTACCCAAGACCTTTACTTTGTTCTTTATGATGTTAAAGGACCTTCGGTTGATGACGATTTAGTTTTATGGTTACAATTTGAAGAAAATCTAAAAGACAGTTCAAAAAATGGCTATCATGCACAAAGTTTTTGCACACCATTAAAATTTGAAGACGGGATTAGCGGAAAGGCTCTTTATCTGGATGGAATCAACGATTATATAGGCATCCCAGATGAGCCGGAATTTAGTATTGTTAATAATCCAAATGGCATGACCATATCCTTTTGGATTTGTCCCGCCACAGTTTCTTATCCTACCGCTAAAGATGGACGCATTCGCTTCCTAGGTAAAGGCGATGAAACCAATGAGCATGAATGGTGCTTTGTAATTTATAACAATGAAAGCGAGAGACCTAACAGAATTAGCTTTTATATCCATAATCCTGAAGGGGGGCTAGGAAATGGGACATATTTTCAAGAACCTATTTCTGTTAATGAATGGATTTTCATAACTGCAGTTATTGATGGAAAAGGCAAATTACATATTTATAAAAATGGAACTTACAAGAATTCAAGCATTAACTACACATGCAGAATCCATCCTGAAGACAGGAATGCCCCATTAACCATTGGAAAGAGAAACGACGTTTGCGAGTTTTTTATGGGAAGGATTGACGATTTCAGAATTTACAGTAAAGCGTTAACTGAAAATGAAATTTCCAACCTATATAACTCATACTTCCTTCCACCAGTTCAGATTCTTGCCGTAACACAAGAACCAGAACAAGAGAGGGTTATGCCCAATCAAAGTGTAACCGTTCGGGCTAATATTACTAGTCAAAATGTTGAAGTATGTTATGTCTCGCTTTGGTATCGAATTAATGAAGATGTATGGAGTTACTCAAACATGATTCATAATGAAACTTCGAGATTATATGAAGGCACGATTCCTGAGCAACCAGAGAATACGACCGTTAAATATTGTGTTTTAGTTTCTGATAAAATTAACTATCGCTATATAATCGAAGATAAATATTATGTTTATACGGTTATTCCAGGGTTTCCAACAGTAGCCACCCTTTTAGCATTGTTAATTTCTCTAACCCTGATGCTTATTTTAGCGCGTGCATGCGCGCACAACACTTTAAGCATCGATAGAAATAATTCATACAAAGCAATTTATGCGTGGGTCGAGTGTAAAACTTAAGGTGCTTTTTAGAGACAAACTAGTTATTTTTCAGTCCTTCTGCGTTCTCTCCAAACGCCTAGGAAGTAGCTAGCCAAACCTCTCAAAACCTTGCCAATAAAGGGATAAAGCGTGCGCTCCGTAACCTTACTGGACAAACAAACCACCATTAAACTATCATACAATAGAAAACTCATCTACATTTTTAAGGTTATCCAAACTTCCTTCAGAGAGACTTTTATTGTTTGTTTTAAACACTCATATACAGGTGACAAAAAATCCGTGACAAATACTGCCTAGGTATCGAGAGTACCGCGGATGACTTTAGTGTTGGAATATCAACGTTTGAAGGCGAAATTTTAGCTAACGTAATAAGCGCTTACATTCCAGAAAAAGGCGGCATCCATCCAAGAGAAGCGGCAAGACACCATGCTGAAGTTGCAAGCCAAGTCCTAGAAGAAGCTTTCCGAAAATCTGGATTAAAACCAAGAGAATTATCAGTAATAGCATTCTCTCAAGGACCAGGGTTGGGACCGTGCCTTCGCACAGGCGCAACGGTAGCCCGTGCATTAGCCTCTTATCTTAACATTCCCCTTGTGGGAGTTAATCATTGTATAGCACATATTGAAATTGGAAAATTAACAAAGCATGTTAAGGATCCTGTTACGCTTTATGTTTCTGGCGGAAACACCATTGTCTCAGCCTTTGATTCTGGGCGTTACAGAGTTTTCGGCGAAACATTGGATATAGCCCTAGGAAACTGTTTAGATGCGTTCGCTATAGAGGCTGGACTTCGCCAAAGTCATGGCATGCCTTTCGGCGCCATGGTGGAAAAACTTGCAAGAAAAGGGAAAAAGCTGATTCCTTTACCGTATACTGTTAAGGGTATGGACACTTCTTTTAGTGGCTTGTTAACAGCAGCGGTTAACCTGCTAAAAAAAGGTGACTATAGGCTTGAGGATTTATGTTATAGCCTTCAAGAGACAGCTTTTTCCATGGTTACCGAAGTTACTGAAAGAGCCTTAGCCCACACAGAGAAAAAAGAGGTTCTATTAACTGGGGGGGTGGCTGCCAACAAAAGGTTACAGTCGATGGTTGAGGCTATAGCAGAAGAGCATAACGCTAAATTCTGTGTGGTGCCAAGCGAATTCGCCGTTGATAATGGGGCTATGATTGCATGGACGGGAGTATTAGCCTACAAAAGCAGTTTAACTACGCCTATCGAGAAAAGTTTTGTAAAGTTAAAGTGGCGTTTGGATGAAGTTGAGGTTCCATGGGTCAAATGAAACCCGTATTAATTAAGAAGGGAGCAGAAGCCAGTCTCTACCTTGCAGATTGGCATGGCAAGAAAGTCGTAATGAAAAAGCGTTTAACTAAAAAGTATCGCCCAAAAATTTTGGATGAACAGATTCGAATATACAGAACAATTCATGAACCGCAGTTGATGCATGAAGCAAAAAAGGCGGGAGTGCCAACGCCAACAATTTTTCTCGTCGACACAAAGAGTACTACTATAATAATGGAGTTTATTGAGGGAAGACAAGTTAAACAGTTGCTAGGCGAAGTTTCAAAAGAGGAGAGAGAAGGTTTATGCCAAAAAATCGGCGAATTGATAGGTAGACTCCATATCAATGGGATAATTCATGGCGATTTAACCACATCTAACATGATTCTGACGCGGGAAGGAAAAATTTTCTTTGTCGATTTCGGACTCGGCGAGAAAACTAAGGAGTTGGAAGCCAGAGGAGTTGACTTGCATCTTATGAAAAGGGCTCTGCAAAGCACCCATTTCCGCTTCACCGAAGAATGTTTTGACGCTGTACTTGTGGGATATTCTAGGATTTTGGGCGCTGAAACCGTAAAAAACGTTTTAGATAAGATAAGGGAGATAGAGAGAAGGGGAAGGTATGTCGCCAAAAGAAAAGGTGAGCTGGAATGATTAAGACAGTTTGGTGCGTCACATTCTATGTCTCAGATTTAAAAAAAGCTGCAGAATTCTATGAGAAAACTTTGGGCTTGGAAAAGAAATACGAATACTCGAGTTATGTTGGCTTCGAATGCGGTGGCGTAGAAATTGGATTGATTCCTAAACTTGCACGAGGACAAAAAGTAAGCCTATTATCACCTTCAGTTGAATTCCTTGTGGATGATGTGGAAAAAGCTTATGGCGAACTGCAAAAGAAAGGAGTAAAATTCATCAAAGAGCTGCATGATGAACCTTGGGGTGGAAAGCAAGCAACCTTCACAGATCCAGACGGCAACATCTTGGAAATAGCGCAGATAAACTGGGAAAAATACTTTAGTGTTTCAGCGGAAGGCGCAAAGAAACGTGAAGCAAAATGAGTTTTAGGTTAAAAGGCAGAGTTATATTCTTCGCCACAAACAACATTAACAAATTTAATGAAGCCCGCAAGGTTTTAGCCGAATATAAAATTGCCGTGGGCATGTTAAGAGTTAAAGCTTTTGAAATTCAAAGCGAAAGCCTAGAAGAAATCGCAAAAACAAGCGCCATTGAGGCTTTCAGAAAATCCAATTTGCCAGTTATAACAGAAGATGCGGGACTATTCATAGAGGCGTTAAATGGATTTCCAGGACCATACGCTGCTTATGTGTATAGGGCTATAGGGAATAAGGGAATTTTGAAGCTTATGGAAAATGTTAAGAACAGAAGGGCAAAGTTTCAGTCAGTCATAGCCTACTGCGCTTCTGAACGGAAATCGCCATTATGTTTTAAGGGAGAAGTTGCTGGTTTAATAACAAAGGAGGAACGCCGAGGAAATGCGGGCTTTGGTTTTGACCCGATTTTTGAACCGTTAAGTGGTGGGGGAAAAACTTTTGCTGAGATGACAGTTGAGGAGAAAAATAAATACTCGCATAGGGCTAATGCCTTGAGAAGGTTTGCTGAGTGGTATAAAGGAAAATGTTAATAAAACAAGATAAGAGTTGACTTTAATTATAACATGGTGATTTAAATGACCGAGAAATCCATGGGAACTTCCGAAGGGTCTCACTTAGCTATACCAAAAGAGATAGTTATAGCACCCAATGAAAAAATACTCATGGTTTTAGAGAGAACATACATATCCTTCGTTACCGTTGCCACCGTGGGGCTTGTGATAATTGCGGTGGCGCTGGGAATACTAAACTTTGCTATTCCCAAAGAAAACCAGTGGATTATGCTTCCTCTAGCCGTGTTCTTCTTCGTAATCCTTCCGCCAATACTTTATGGTTTGGGCTACATTTATGTTAAAGGACACCGCTACATAATCACAAATGAAAGAATCATAATGTTCAGAAAATTCATTGGAATTCTGTTAAGAACCGTTACTCATGACAAAATAACAGACTTAATCGTGAATCAGGGACCAATCGGTAGGATTTGCAATTATGGAAGAGTTTCGCCGATAACAGCTGGAATGATAATGCCCATGGGAGCCGCCATATTCTCCATTTCTGGTGTGCGAAACCCATACGAGGTTAGGGATAGCATAGCGAAGTTGGTGAAAGCTAAACAGCCAGAGGGGCAATAAAAGTAATGGCTGTCGAAGAGACTGTTCCGCCTCAAGTGTCATTGCTTCAAGACGAGAAAGTAATAATGAGGCTGCAGAGGCGTTATGCTTCCATATTCACATCCATCCTTTCCTTCATGGCAACTGCACTTTTAGTAAGCTTGAGTTCCATTGTCAGAAATCTTGCCCAATACGCTCAGTCTATAGAAGCTTACTCCTTTTGGCTTCTTTACATAATAATAATCGGGTTTGCGGTTTTCTTTGCCTTGATGGCTTTGGTTGGATACTTTTACGTTCGAGGACACCTCTATATTCTGACTAATCGCCGTATCATACTATTTAGAAAATTCATCACAATATCGGTTAGAGAGATTGCTTACTCGGAAATCACAGACATCATCCTAAGCCAAGGTCCAATTGCCAGAATCCTTAACTATGGTTCCATAACGCCGTTAAGCCCAGGCGTCCGAGGATTTTATGCTGTTCCATATCCCTACATGAGGCGTTCTGCTTATTCGAGGGTTGAGCTTAAGGATGTTAGTCAGCCTTCAAAGGTTATGAATGAATTGTTTACTTTGGTTCGTTTTCATAGGTCAGCCTAAAACTTAGCATCGAAGGTTTTAAATATTCGTCTAACCTCGCTCATAGCACGCTAAAAGGGAAATGAAATGCCAAAACAAGAAAAGGGAAAATCCCACCAAATAAGACCAGTCAGCAAGCGTCCCCCAAGCTGGTGCAAATACCAACCGGAAGAGGTGGAAGCATTAGTGATTAAACTGGCGAAAGAGGGCAATTCTCCAAGCCGAATAGGGACAATCCTTAGAGACCAATATGCAATTCCCCTTGTAAAACCGATAACAGGTAAAACAATAACAAAAATCCTTAAAGACGCGGGACTTGCGCCAGCAATGCCAGAAGATTTGGCGAACATGCTGAAAAAGGCTGAAAGCCTCGCAACACACTTGGAAAGGAATAAGAAGGATTTGCATAATAAGAGGGCGCTTCAAATTTTGGAGGCGAAAATTCACAAACTCTCACGTTATTATAAGCGGGAAGGGGTTTTGCCGCCTAACTGGAAATATGAGCCAAAAATAGCCTCCATAACCTAATTAATCATTTCTACATTTGTATGATACTTTTAAACCTTTAAATAATTTGGCTTCTTAGCCTAAAGTGATTGTCATGGCGGAAAAAGACTCTACAGCGGAGTTTTTGAAATCAGCAGAAGAGGCAGCGAAAGCCATTCGGGAAACTGTAAACGAAGATGGATTGATACAGGTTTTTTCGCATTTAGATGCTGATGGTGTGGCTGCAGCTGGAATTATTGGAAAAGCCTTGTTTAGGCTTGACGCAAAGTTTCGGATTCGCATAACTCAATGGGTTGACGAAAAAATTTTTGCGGAAATCCATTCAGAAAAGCCTCAAATGATAATTTTATCAGACTTTGGAAGTGGCTACATTGATTTGTTAAATGAAAAGCTTTCAAACTTTAAGATTATCGTTTTGGACCACCATCAAATCGTAGGAGAAGCTAGAAACCCGAATATTGTGCATGTGAATCCCCATTCTTATGGGATTGATGGAGCCCGCGATATCAGCGGTGCTGGTGTGGCTTATTTTGTGGCTAAAAAGATTGATGAAAAAAATGTGGATTTGGCGCCCATAGCCGTTGTTGGGGCCCTCGGAGATTTGCAGGATAAGTATGACCAGCGAAAGCTTGGCGGAGTTAACGAAAAAATAGTTGAGGATGCCGTAAACGCCGGACTTTTGACAGTTGAAAGGGATTTGATATTTTTTGGTAGAGAAACCCGTCCAATCCATAAGACATTGGCTTCCACAACAAACCCTTTTATTCCAGGCATAAGCGGAGAAGAAGACAAAAGTTTGGCTTTTCTGGCAAGTTTGGATATCAAGCCAAAATTTGGAGAAAAATGGCGAGCTTTAAGAGACCTTTCAGATAATGAAAAGAAAAGGCTGTGTTCAGCTTTGGCGGATTATTTGCTTTCGAAGGGTTTACGCTATGAAATTACGAACTTGATTGGACATGTTTACACTTTAACCCGCGAAGAACCTTGGACTCCGCTTAGGGATGCGAGGGAATTTGCTGTTCTGTTAAATGCTACGGGGCGTATGGAAAAACCAAGCCTTGGAGTTTCCATCTGCATGGGCGACCGAGGCTCAGCATTAGAAGAGGCAAATAAGGTTTTGGAGGAGTATAGGCGAACCATAAACAAGTATCTTGGATGGATAATGGAGAAAGCTGAGAGGATGAGGGAGATGGAAAACATTTATGTGGTTTATGGCGAAAACTTCATAAACGAAAAAATTGTGGGCGCCATCTCCTCCATACTTGCAACAAGCCTCCCAAACCCAGAAAAACCATTGATTGCATACGCTAACGTTGAAGAAGAGGGCTTGGCGAAATTTTCAGCAAGAACGATAAATATCATGATAAACAAGGGCATCAACCTTGGCAAAGTAATGCAAATAGCCGCAGAAAAATGCCTAGGAAATGGAGGCGGACACGATATTGCCGCTGGAGCGCAAGTGCCCATAGAAAATGTTGACACTTTTATCAAAGTTGTTAATGAACTTGTGGGGAAACAGTTGAGGGGTGAGAAGGTTGGAAGCTGAAATAACGATTGAATATGAGGATGAGGAAACAGCCAAAGCCGTAGCCAAGGCAGTTTCACCAGACAATTTTAAAACGCCAGCTGGATTATCCATCAAAACATATCAAGAGAAAAATAGGGTGGTTACAAGAATAAAATGTAGGAGAAAGCTTCCAACTTTCATAGCTACAATTGACGATTTGCTCTTTTGCACCTCAACCGCGGAAAAAACAATTCAGGTAACAAAGAAACTTTAGCCATAACATTCTTGAAGAGTCAAATTTTGGCTGTTTTCCTTTGCTAAATTCGTAGCCCCTCTCTAGATTTTTTGCAAAACAGCTATTCTCCGAGAAAGGTAAAAATATTGATTCACGCTAAGGTTAGAAGGTTGCGTGCGAAAAGATGCTGGACATTAAACTCATCCGAGAAAATCCAGAATTTGTAAGGAACAATTTGATGAAGAGGAGAGACCCGGAAAACATTAGGATGCTTGAAGCCCTAATCGAGTATGATGGGAAATGGCGGCAGAGTTTGACTAGGCTAAATGAGCTGCGACATGAAAGAAAATTGATAACGACAGAAATTGCAGCTTTAAAAAAGAAGGGGAAGGATGCAGCAAAAGAAATTGCGAAGGGAAAAGCCATAGATGCAGAAATTACAATGTTAGAAAAGCAGGTCTCGGAGTACGAAGAGAAAGTTCGCTATTATTTAATGCGCCTTCCAAACCTTTTACACGATTCGGTTCCCTTCGGCAAAGACGAAAACGATAATATTCCCATAAGGACTTGGGGTGAAATTCCAAAATTCACCTTTCCCATTAAAGACCATATAGATTTGGGTTTAAGCCTTGACATAATGGACATTGAAAGGGCTGGGAAAATTGCTGGAGCCAGATTCTTCTATTTAAAAAATGATGGCGTATTGTTGGATATGGCTTTGATGAATTTTGCATTGCAAGAAATGGTTAAGAAAGGCTATAAGCCCATAGAGCCGCCTTTTCTTATGCGAAGAAAACCATATGAGGGCGTCGTAGCCCTAAGCGATTTTGAGGATGCCCTATACAAAATTGAGAACGAAGACCTTTACCTTATTGCAACTTCGGAGCACCCCATGGCGGCAATGTTTATGGATGAAGTTTTGCTGGCGGATGATTTACCGCTCAAATTTGTGGGAGTTAGCACAAACTTTAGGAAGGAGGCTGGAGCCCACGGCAAAGATACCCGTGGAATTTTTCGAACCCACCAATTTAACAAGATTGAACAGTTTGTTTTCTGCAAACCAGAAGATTCATGGAAAATCCACGAGGAGCTTGTAAAAAATGCTGAGGAACTTGTGCAAAAGCTTGGTTTACCATACCGTGTTGTGAACTGTTGCACTGGCGACATGGGAACAGTTGCAGCCAAAAAATATGACATAGAAGCTTGGATGCCAGCCCAAAACGCTTATCGCGAGATAGTTTCATGCAGCAACTGCACCGACTATCAAGCAAGAAGGCTAAACATAAAATATAGAGAGAAAGAGGGCGAGCCACCAAAAGGGTTTGTGCATACTTTGAACTCTACAGCTATTGCCACTGGAAGAACAATTGTGGCGATTCTTGAAAACTACCAGCAGGAAGACGGTTCGGTTATTGTGCCAGAAGTTTTAAGAAAATACATGGGTGGCATAGCAAAAATAGAGCCGAAACGGTAAAACTTTTAATACCCAGATGCGAATTTTCAAGCTACATTTGGAGGATGAACGTGTCTTCAAAAACAAAACGTGTAAGGGATAAGTGGCGAAGCAAATCTTGGTATACAACAATCGCTCCGCCCTATTTTGGTAGTGTGGAACTTGGAAGCGTGCCAGCTGACGAACCAGAAAAGCTCGTTGGGAGAGTTATTGATTCAACGCTTTATGATGTTACTGGAGATTTTGCCCACCAATACTTAAAGATATATTTCCAAATAACCGAAGTTGATGGAAAAACTGCCAAAACCATGTTTAAAGGACACGAATATTCACGGGACTACTTGCGAAGCCTAGTGCGCAGAAGAACAACTAAAGTTGATGGATTGTTTAATTTAACCACGAAAGATGGATACAAAATTCGTGTGGCTGTATCCGCCTTTACACTTTCAAGGATAAGGACAGCTCAAGAAAGAGAAATAAGGGCTATTATGGAAAAAATTGTTAAAGAAAAGGCGGCTACCCTCACATTAGACCAGTTTGCCCAAGAGATGGTTTTGGGAAAAATAGCATCAGATATATACAACGAAGCCAAGAAAATTGCTCCACTGAGGCATGTGGGCATTAGAAAATCAAAGGTTATAATGCAACAGCCACTTCAAAAGGCGGGATAAGCTAACTTTTCAACAGGTTTTTGCCGTATTCGTATCCTTTCTCAAAAGCTTTCAAATTCAGTTCTTCAGTACCCTTTGGCACATTTACTTTAATGGATTCTTTAACGGCCTCATTATCCAAAACTCCAGTGATAGCCACAAAAGCGCCTAACATGGCAATGTTTGCAACTATCTTCCTTCCTAGCTCTTCAGCAATTCTTGTGGCTGGAACTTTGAAGACTTTGACGTTTTTCAGCTCTTTTTCGTGGGGAACCATGTCTGGGTCCAAGATTATTGTGCCGCCTGTTTTCACGTTTTCTGCATATTCATTGTAGGCATGCTGAGACATAACTACAAGGATTTCTGGTTCAACAACCTTTGGAAAGTCTATTTCCTCTTCTGAAATTACAACTTCGGATTTGCATGCTCCACCCCTTGATTCTGGACCGTAAGATTGGGTTTGAACGGCATTTTTTCCACTGTAGATGCATGCTGCTGTAGCTGTGATTATTCCAGATTTGATTATGCCTTGCCCGCCGAAACCCGCAAACCTAATTTCAATTCGCATTTAAATCACCATTGCATTTTCTTTTCATTAATTTCAGCGATTTTTTCATGAACCAGCTTTTCATAACTAACCTTTGCTATATCAACAAACTCTCCAACGACAATTTTTTCTGGAGTAATTTCTGCTTTCGCTGGGTCGGAAAAGTTTTCTATTGTGGAAACTTTTCTAAACCATTCCATCATCTCAAGCCCAGTTCGCATCTTATTGTGGCGACCGAAGATTTCTGGACATGGCGAAACAACTTCAATAAACCCAAAACCTTCCTTCTGTAACAATTTTTTGATGGATTGGGTAAGCCTTCGCACATGCAAAGTTGTCCACCTAGCCACATAAGTAGCGCCTGATGCTGCTGCCAAATGCACTAAATTAAAAGGGTGTTCAATGTTTCCGTAAGGGGTTGTGGTTGTTAAAGCCTCAAGCGGTGTTGTAGGTCCTTGCTGTCCCCCAGTCATTCCATAATTGAAATTGTTTGCACAGATAACTTTGATTCCAATGTTTCTTCGAGCCGCATGTATGAAGTGGTTTCCCCCTATGGCGAAGAGGTCCCCATCACCGCTTATAATCACCACTTCAAGCTCTGGATTTGCCAATTTTACTCCAGTGGCAAAGGCTATTGGGCGCCCATGAGTGGTGTGAAAAGAGTTTGTGTTGACGTATCCGGCTGCCCTTCCAATGCAGCCAATGCCAGAAACAACCACAAGCTTGTTAAGGTCCATTTGCAGCTCGTCCACGGCTTGAACAAAACAGTTTAGGATTATGCCGTTACCGCAGCCTGAACACCATATGTGGGGCATCATGGCTTCTCGTAAATATTTTGCAAAAGGATGCGCCATCATAGTTTCCATTAGCTATTCCTCCTTATTGTCTCAAGAATCTCCATAGGCGTGTGAGGTTCCTCTCCCAACTTGGAAAGAAAAGCAACGGGTGTTTCCTTTGCTGCCCTCTCCACTTCACGCACCAGTTGGCCACAGTTCATTTCTGGAACCACTATGGCTTTTGCTTGTTTGGCTATTTTTGCCACATATTTTTCTGGGAAAGGCCACAAAGTGATTGGGCGTAGAAGCCCAGCTTTTATTCCCTCTGCTCTAGCCTTTCTTACAGCACTGAGTGCGGCTCTGGCAACTATTCCATAAGCTACAACCACCATATCGGCATCGTCTAGCATAACCTCTTCAACTCTAATTATTTTATCCGCATTTTTCCTAATCTTATCGCATAATCTTTGCACAAGTTTTTGCTGAGCCTCGGAACTGGATGTTTGGGGATAACCATACTCATCATGCGTCAAGCCAGTAGCATGAAAGCTGTAGCCTTCTCCAAAACATGCCATGGGCGGAACCAAATCATCATCAGGCATAAACGGAGCATAAGCTTCCGACGGAACATTCGCCTTCTTTCGGTTCACAATTCTTATCTTTTCAGCAGGAGGAATCACAACCTTCTCCCACATATGCCCAACCACCTCGTCAGCCAAAACTATTGCTGGAACCCTGTAAGTTTCAGACAAGTTAAAGGCTTCAATGGTTAAGTCGAACATTTCTTGAACAGAAGAAGGCGCTAAAGCTATGATTTCGTAATCTCCATGGGAACCCCATTTAGCTTGCATAACATCCTGCTGTCCGGGCAATGTTGGTTGTCCAGTGCTGGGTCCGCCACGCATAACATCCACAATCACGCATGGAGCTTCTGTCATCACAGCCAAACCTATATTTTCTTGCATGAGACTAAAACCTGGTCCGGAAGTAGCTGTCATAGCTTTTAAGCCTGCATAGGATGCGCCTATAACTGCTGCGATGGAGGCTATTTCATCTTCCATTTGAATGTATATTCCGCCAACTTCAGGCATGCGCTGAGCTAAGTGTTCAGCGATTTCTGTTGCCGGCGTTATTGGATAACCAGCAAAGAATCTGCAACCAGCGGCTATGGCGCCTTCTGCGCATGCAATGTCGCCATTCATGAAGTGGCTGCCTTCAAGGATTACTCCTTTTCTACTCATATTTAACATCCCTCTTTACATGGTTTTTCAACAACAAAAATTGCGAAGTCTGGACAAACTGAAGTGCAAAAACTACAAATGATGCACTTGCTTTCATCAACGATCTTTGGAGGATGAACACCTCTAGCATTTATTTCTTCAGATTCTTCCAAAACTTTTTTGGGACAGAAATGGATGCAGAAGCCGCATCCTTTACACTGGTCTTTTAGTATGTGGATTTCGGCTTTTGGAAGCTTCAATTTTTCAGTGTCTAATGGTTTGCGCCAAAGTCTAACGGGCATAGCTAACTCCCACCTAAGGCTTTTTCAAAAACTCTTTTGCCATTTTCTATCTCTTCTCTGGTCACTTTTTCCACTATGGCTTGCATTTCACGGATTTTTGAAGCAAATCTTTCGCCTTCAGCCGCCGAAGCCCACAACAACTGCAACCTTTCCTTGTTCAGTCCATTTTTCTCCATTTTCTCCCAGAAACGTTCCACACGCCTTTTAGTATGATAATTGGCATTTATGTAGTGGCAGTCTCCAGGATGACAGCCAGCTACTAAAACGGCTGCGGCTCCCCTTGCAAAGGCTCTTTCTATGAATTTTGGAGCCACCCGTCCAGAACACATGGTCCTTATTATTCGCACGTTGGGCGGATATTGCATTCGGCTTACGCCAGCAAAGTCTGCGCCAGCATAGGCGCACCAGTTACAGCAGAAGGCAACAATTTTCTTTTCAGCATTAACTTCCGTTACAGCATCTATCTGCGCTAAGATTTGTTCATCAGTAAAGTGATTTTGGGTTAAAGCATCAAAAGGACATTCTGCAGCGCAAGTTCCACATCCGCCACAAGCAGCCTCAATAATCTCAATGCGCTTTAACTCCTTGTTTAATGTTATAGCATTATAGGGACAAACTTTTGTGCAAAGCCCGCAAGCCTTACACTTATCGGCATAGGAAATTGGCGTTATGGCTTCAACAGTCACTTTTCCCTTAGCCATTAAAATGCCAGCTCTAGCAGCGGCGGCGCTTGCTTGTGTTACGCTGTCCTTTATGTCTTTAGGCGCTTCAGCACATCCAGCAAAGAATATTCCGCCAGTGGCAGCGTCTACTGGTCTAAGTTTTGGATGCGCCTCCATAAAGAAGCCGTCTTGAGTTCTTGATAATGTTAGCAAACGCTGGATGATTTCACTGTCTTTTCTCGGCTCCAAACCAACCGAAAGAATTACCATGTCAACATTGATTTTGTATAGCTCTTTCTGAAGCGTGTTTTCGCCGATGAGCCACAAATTATGAGTTTTTCTGTCTTCTATTATCTCTGCTGGAAGCCCTCTGATGAATATGACGCCTTCCTTTTTTGCACGCTTGTATAGGTCTTCAAAACCTTTTCCATAAGCCCTTATGTCAACGTAAAAAACGTAAATTTCTGTTTCAGGCCAATGCTCCTTAATGAGGAGGCTATCTTTTATTGTGTTCATGCAGCAAACGTTACTGCAATATAGTCTTCCATTTCTATCTGAACGGGAACCGACACATTGGATGAAAGCTACCCGTTGGGGAATTTGCATATCGCTTGGTCTTATAAGATGCCCGCCCGAAGGACCGCCAGCATTTATTAATCTTTCAAATTCAAGAGACGTTATCACGTTCGAGTATTTTCCATACCCATAATTCGGTAAGACAGAGGGGTCGAAGACATCTGCGCCTATGGCTACTATTATTGTTCCGACTTTAAGTTCTATGGTTTCTGGTTTCATGTCAAAGTCTATGGCTTGTCTTTCGCAAGCCTTTATGCATTTGTCGCAGACGGTTACTCCGTCTTTGTTGAGGCATCTGCTCATGTCAATTATGTATGTGGATGGAACTGCTTGGGCGAAGGGTGTGTAAATGGCATGTCTTATAGCTAATCCAGCGTCAAACTCGTTTGGAGCGATTACTGGACAAACCTTTGAGCATTCTCCGCATGCTGAACAGTCACTTTTGACGTAGCGTGGTTTTTTCAAAACTTTAACGTTAAAGTTGCCAATGTACCCTTTCACATCCATAACTTCGCTATTGGTTAACAGTTCAATGTTTGGATGATGCCCAACATCAGACATTTTAGGCGCAAGAATACAAATGGAACAGTCCATCGTTGGAAAAGTCTTGTCAATACGTGCCATCATCCCACCGATGCTTGGCTCCTTCTCAACTAAATAGACTTTATAACCGGTATCAGCCAAATCCAAAGCCGCTTGGATGCCAGCCACTCCACCACCAATCACAAGGGCTTCCCGAATAATTGGCACCTCAATTTCTTCTGCGGGTTGAAGCAAAGCAGCCTTAGCCACAACCATCTTCACAAGATCCTTAGCCTTTTCAGTAGCAGCCTTCCGATCATGCAGATGCACCCAACTGCACTGCTCGCGTATGTTAGCCATTTCAAAAAGATACTTGTTCAAACCAGCATCTTCGCATGTTTTTCTAAAGGTGGGTTCATGAAGCCTTGGCGAACATGAAGCTACAACCACACGGTTAAGCCTGTGTTCTTTAATGTCGTTCTTTATCATTTCTTGTCCTTGGTCTGAGCATGTGTAACGGTTGTCTTTTGCTAAAACAACATGAGGAAGGGTTGCCGCGTATTTTGCCACTTCTTCGCAGTCTACGGAGCCAGCTATGTTTAAGCCGCAGTGGCAAACATAAACTCCGATGCGGATTTCACCTTCAGCCATGCCATTATCCTCCCAAAGATTCCAAGTAGTTTTCAATCGATTCTGCAGCACGCTTTCCAGCTTTAATTGCCTCAATAACCGTTGCCGGACCCGTGGCAGCGTCCCCTCCAGCGAAAACCCCTTTCAAGCTTGTTTCCATGGTTATTGGGTCAACCCAAACGGTTCCATCATCATTTAACATTATCTCTTTTGGCAAAAATTTCAAATTTGGTGTCTCGCCTATCGCCAAAATCACCATATCAGCTTCCCTTGTGAATTCTGAACCTTCTATTGGAATGGGTTTCCTTCTGCCAGACTCGTCTGGCTCGCCGAGTTGCATGCGAACAAACTCGATGGATGAAACCTTCCCATTTTTTCCCAAAAATCTTTTAGGAGCAACCAAAAACTCGATTTTTACGCCTTCATCTTCTGCTTCTTTAACTTCCCATGGATTTGCTGGCATCTCCTCTCTTGACCTGCGATAGAAGATTGTGGCTTCCTTTGCGCCATTTTGCAGTGCGGTTCTGGCAGCGTCTATTGCAACGTTTCCGCCACCAATAACGGCGATATTCTTTCCCATTTCCATTTTTTCGCCACAGTTAACTTTCCATAAAAAGTCGAGGGCGTGAATTACGCCTTCCAAATCTACACCTTCAACTCTTAATTTTTGACTTTCATGAGCACCAACACCGATAAAAATGGCTTTGTAACCTTCATTCCATAAATCTTCAAAACTCAAATCCTTACCAACAGTTACGCCAGTCCTTATTTCCACACCCAAATCTTTTAGGAAATTGATTTCTTTGGCTAAAACTTGCTTTGGAAAGCGATACTCAGGAATACATTTCCTCAACATTCCGCCCGCCTCGGGAAGAGCTTCAAAAATCGTAACTTTACATTTTTTCTGAGCTAGTTGGTAGGCAACTGTGAGACCGGCGGGTCCAGAACCTATAACAGCAATTTTTCTTTGAGAATCTTTTGTTGCTCTTGCTCTTTTTCTCTTCTTTAAACGTTCAAGGCGCATTTGCTCAATTTTTTCAAGAATTTTCTCTTTATCCATTCCAACACGTTCTGGATGATAGCAAACCAAAGTGGTTGCAAGCGGAAGCGGAACATTCTCAACTATTTTTTGCAGAGCATTTTCAAGAGGCGCTAAAATTCCGTGTTCTACAGCTGTTCTCCGCAAGAAGAGAAGGATTTCTGGTATTTTAAGCGCTTGTGGACAATGCCTATAACAGCGGTAACACCAAGCACAAAGCCAAAGCTCATCAGAATTAAGAACGCTTTCGGGATTCAAGAAAATTTTTTCCAAAAGCCCCCTGGGGTTGTAGGATGCTCCCAAGAGTTCTGCCATGGGACAGCTGGCTGTACAGATGCCACATTCGAAGCAGTATTTCAATTTTTCAATGTCTAAGAGTTTTTTGAGGTTTTCCTTAGAGATTATGGTTTCTGTGGTTTGCAACCTCTATGCCTCTTTACTATTGAGGTTTCTCCAAGATATAAACTTTACAAACGTAAAGTTTTTGAACATTAATAAAACACCATCAAACCCACAAGACAAATTTATAGAAACATAAAAACAATAAAGATAAACGAAAAAGGAGACTAACAAATGAAAAAAGTAAGAGTTGCCATTTTCGGAGTTGGGGCTGTTGGCAGTTTAATTGCAAAGTTTTTGCTTGAAAAGGAAGGAGTGGAAATAGTCGGAGCCATCGACGTTGCCAAAGATAAGGTTGGAAAAGATTTAGGGGAAGTTTTAGGCATAAACAAGAAAGTCGGCGTCAAAATTTCAGACAACGTTGATGCGGTTCTTTCAAAAGCCAAACCGGACATAGCCATCCACGCAACCTCCTCCTTTCTAAAAGACACACACCAACAATTAGCCACCCTCATAAAACACGGCGTCAAAGTAGTATCCACATGCGAAGAACTAGCTAACCCATATTATACAGAACCAAAAATGGCAAGAGAACTAGATACGCTTGCTAAAAAGCATGGCTCAACTGTTTTGGGCACAGGCATAAACCCGGGTTTCCTAATGGACACTCTAGTGATAACGCTTACGGCCGTCTGCCAAAAAATAGAGAAAATTGAAGCAGTAAGAGTTATGAATGCAGCCACCAGGCGCTTGCCATTCCAAAAAAAGATTGGAGCTGGCTTAACCCTTGAAGAGTTTCAGAAGAAGATTGAAACCAAGCAAATTACGGGACATGTGGGACTTGAGCAGTCTATTGCCTTAATAGCTGATGCCCTAGCATGGAAACTTGACAAAATAATAGCCGAGCCAGTTGAACCAGTAATCGCCAAAAAACCAGTAGAAAGCGAACACATAAAAGTCAAGACTGGACAAACAGCGGGTTTACGACAAAAGGCAAAGGGCATAATCAAGAATAAGGAGGTTATTATCCTCGATTTTCAAGCCTACATAGGCGCAGAAGAGGAATATGACGCCATAACAATTTATGGGGTCCCAAACGTAAAACAGAAAATTCAGCCATGCGTGCACGGTGACATAGGCACAGTAGCAATGGTGGTTAACGCGATTCCAAAAGTGATTAAGGCGCCGCCGGGCTTGCTTACAATGAAAGATTTGCCAGTGCCTTCCGCTGCTGTCGAAGACATGAGAAAATACGTTTCACTATAAAATTATTAGAGTGATAAAAGTTGACGCTAAAAATAGATATAAACTGTGATTTAGGCGAAAGCTACGGAGCATTTAAAGTCGGAAACGACATGGGAATAATGCCATACATAACATCTGCAAACGTAGCCTGCGGATTCCACGCAGGCGACCCGCTGACGATGGCAAAAACTATTAAATTAGCTAAAAAGCATGGTGTTGCCGTGGGCGCTCATCCGGGTTATCCAGACCTTCTGGGTTTTGGAAGGAGAGAAATGCGCCTAACCATGGAAGAAATCAAAAACTATACAATTTATCAGGTTAGCGCCCTTCAAGGGTTCGCAAAAATAGGTGGCTTAAACCTTCAACATGTGAAGCCTCATGGAGCATTATACAATACAGCGGTAAAAGATGAGGAAACAAGCAGGGGAATAGTGGAAGCAGTTAAGGCGTTAGACAAAAACCTCATAATTTTTGCTCCTCCAAAATCAATCTTAGCTAAGGTCGCCAGCAATGCAGGATTACGTGTTGCCTACGAGTTTTTTGCTGACAGAGCTTACAACCCCGATGGAAGCCTCGTCTCAAGAAAACAACCAAACTCCATCATCATGGAGCCATCCGCAGTTCTCGAAAGAACCATAAAAGTGATAAAGGAAGGAAAAGTGTTGGGTGTCAACGGTGAAGCCATAACCTTAGGTAAAGTGCATACCATCTGCGTGCATGGCGATACACCAACAGCCATAAAATTAACACAGACTTTAAAAAAGGAACTGGTTAAGTCTAGAGTAGAAGTTACGGCTGTTGGCAACTTTATCTAACAATTTTAAGGTTTAGCAATGCAAGCGAAAATTTACGAATCTGCCCGTTACTTGCCTTTCGGCGACAGCGCCCTAGTCGTTGAGTTTGGCAATGTAATAAGTCTTGAAGCAAACCAAAAAGTCATAGTCCTAAACCATACTGTTTCAAAAGCCAACATTAAGGGAGTCGAAGAAACCGTTCCCACATACCGCTCTCTCCTAATCCGCTATAACCCATTAGAAACCACTTACGAGCACCTCGTATTCCAAATTAAAGACATTGAGAAAAACCTTGATAAATTTGCCAAAGAAACTCGAGGAAGAAAAATAATTGTTCCAGTAGTTTATGGTGGAGAATATGGACCAGACATAGGCTTTGTCGCCAAATATCATGGGATAACCGAAGAAATGGTTGTGAAGTTGCATTCTGAAAAGGAATA
Organism: Bathyarchaeia archaeon; assembly: GCA_038883795.1. GTDB lineage: Archaea > Thermoproteota > Bathyarchaeia > Bathyarchaeales > Bathycorpusculaceae > JASEJA01. The sequence continues at coordinate 2,879 of JAVZLK010000002.1, read as the reverse complement.
TAGGGTTTACATGATTGGATTCGTTGCTGGTTTTCCATATTTGGGAGAAGTTCCAGACAAAATTGCAACACCACGCCTTGAAACACCAAGACTAAAAGTTCCAGCAGGCTCCGTGGGCATTGCAGAAAAACAGACGGGAATTTACCCTTGCGAAGCACCAGGAGGATGGCGAATAATAGGCAGAACACCACTTAAACTCTTCAATCCACTTCAGCAACCGCCTACATTGCTAAAACCAGGAGATATTGTGAAGTTTAAACCAATTTCTGAAAGTGAATTCAAAACAATTGAAAAAGCCGTCTCAAAAGGCGAATGGAAACCTACTTTTGAGGAAGAGTAAATGCAAGTTTTTCAAGTTTTAAAACCAGGATTATTCACAACCGTCCAAGACTTAGGAAGATACGGCTATCTACAATATGGCGTGCCAATTTCAGGCGCCATGGATCAATTCGCACTAACTGCAGCAAACCTCTTGGTTGAAAACAACCCAAATGAGGCTTGTTTAGAAATAACCCTAATAGGTCCAGAACTTAAAGCCCTAACAAAAACTTATATTGCAATAACAGGTGGAAACGCAGAACCAAAAATTAATGACGAAAATGTTCCCATGTGGCAAACATTACGAGTAAAAGCAGGTGACATAATCTCTTTTGGAAAGATGAAAAGCGGATGCCGAGCATACCTTTCCATGAGAGGCGGAATAAACACGCCGCTGGTGCTTGGAAGCAGATCCACCTATGTGCGTGGCGGGTTTGGAGGCATCAACGGCAAGCAATTAAAAAGTGGAGATATAATTGAAGGCTTCGCCACTTCACCCCTTAAAACTAAGTATTTAATGCCGGAAGAGTTGATACCCCAATATACGGGCAAATTCACAGTTCATGTTGTATTGGGACCGCAAGCCGACATGTTTACAGAAAATGGGATAAAGACCTTCCTTTCAAACCCATATAAAGTCACACCAGAAGCGGACCGCATGGGATACCGACTTGAAGGACCAACAATAGAGCATAAAGCAAAAGCAGACATAGTTTCGGATGCCCTTCTGCCAGGCGCAATTCAGGTCCCAAAAAGTGGAAAACCAATTGTGATAATGCGGGACGCCCAAACAACGGGCGGCTATCCAAAAATTGCCGTAGCCATCACACCAGACGTTTCCATGCTTGGACAAGCAAAACCAAACGACACCATAGAATTTTCCAAAATCACAATACAATTAGCTCACGAAAAAACAAAAGCCTATTATCGAATGCTTAACAATCTAGGTAACAAGCTATTGAAGAAGCCATGTTAACGTTTAATAGAAAACTTGAGCAAATTGTATCGTGGTGTTTATCATGAAAACTTCCGCTGGAGTTCACGAAAAAGGGAAATTTTCTCTTTCAGAAGCGATTAAGAATGTCAAAAATTTGCCAAATTTTCAGAAGGCTGGAGCAATTGCCTTGTTTATTGGAATAGTTCGTGGAGAAACTTTGAAAAAGGAAAAGGTTCAAAAATTGGAGTTGGAAGCTTACGAAGAGAAGGCAAACGAAGTTTTAGCCAAAATCTGCCAAGATTTGGAGCGAAGAGATGGTATAGTTAATGTTCAAATTCACCATTTACTCGGCGAATTTAATGTTGGCGAAGAAATAGTATACGTTATAGTTGCTGGCTCTCACCGCAAAAATGTCTTTCCAGTTTTAGAAGAAGCCGTGGAAAGATACAAGAAAGAAGCACCCATCTTCAAAAAAGAATACGTTATAGATGAGAAAGGTAAAAAAGCCGCCCGCTGGGTATCCGAATCCTCTTTCCCTGAAAGGGGGAATTTAGAGAAGGGTTATAAGTGAACTTGTAAAATAGAAGTTTAAAAAGGGATGTAAAATTGGAAAAAAGAAGCTATGCATGGTTTGAAAGACGCAGAAGAACAAAAGCCTTAGACTTAGCCCAAGAACAAATAACAAAAGCCCTAGACACGGTAACACTGCTAAACCAAGCCATAAAAAACATTTCAGAGGGAAAAAAGAAAGAGGCATTCCAAAGCATCGAAAACCTCTTCAAAGTGGAAAAAGAAGTGGACAGCCTAAGAACAGAAGTTTTCAAAGAACTCTCAAAAGGCGCGGCCCTATTTGCGGAATACCGCGAAGACCTAATGCACCTTGTTAAACGCCTTGACACCCTCGCAGACCACGTGAAAGACGTGGCAAGGTGCGTAAAAATGCTCGGAGACACTAATGTTCCAAAAGAATTGTGGGACAGCGCAGCTCACATGACGGCAACACTGGTGGATTGCGCCCACGCATTACGGGGGAGCCTCGAAAAAATAACAGTTGACGCTGCAGCAGCCATGCAAGGCGCCAAAAAAGTTGAAGAGATTGAACATGAAATTGACGAGGAATATTTGAAAACAAAGGCTTTGTTCACAAAGTTTTCGGACAAAGTGAACTGTGGCGCCATGGTAATTTTCGACGACCTAATCGAGTTTATTGAACACGCCGCCGATATGTGCGCTGACACAGCGGACTACATTGTTATACTTGCAAGCAGAGAATGAAACAGCATGCTAATTGCTCAAATATCAGACGTCCACTGCGGTCCAATGCTCAGCAAAGAAACGCTTAGGGCAAGCATTAAAGAAATTAACGATTTGTCTCCAGATGTGGTTCTGGTTTGTGGAGATTTAACGGAAAACGGTTTAATATCAGAGTTTAAAACGGCAGTTAAAGAATTGAAAAGATTGAAGGCGGAAAAAGTCATTTATGTAAGCGGAAACCATGACTATCGTTCAACGGGCTATTTGCTCTTCAAAGAGTTTTTCCCTTTTTCGCAAGTAACAGAAGTTGATGACACAGTTATACTAGTCCTAAGCTCAGCCAGACCAGACAGAGACGACGGCGAAGTCG
>JAVZLK010000001.1:0-280130 GCA_038883795.1 Bathyarchaeia archaeon | reverse complement strand
AGAGGACAATGCGTATTTTCCATCATCAGTCTTGAAAATAAGAGGACCCAAGCTTTCTAAATGATAGGATAGGTAAGGGCTCTCTATCTTGAACGCTTCTTGCATTTCAGAAAAACTTCGAGGCCTTGCAGAAAGCATTCTTAGAATATTTCGACGAATCGGGTGCTTCAGAGACGAAAATATAATCGAATACGTATCTTCTTCCAAATCAGACATAAGCCATCAAAGGTATTAGCCGAAGTGATGGAATTAAGTTTTCCCGTAAAAGAACTTTTACTGAACTGCTCGTAAAGAGAAGTTTACTAAAATAACATGAACATTTTCAGCATTCTAATTGCCACGCCATCTTCAAAATTGATGCGGGGGGTGGGATTTGAACCCACGAACCCCTATGGGATAGGCGCCTCAGGCCTACGCCTTTGGCCATGCTTGGCAACCCCCGCTTTGGATGCTCTCTTATTTTCTAATTTATGGTTAAAATTAAATCTTGCTTTTACTACTTAGCCTACAGCAAAATGGTGCGATGGTTAAATTAGTCGAAAGTCCTCCTTCACCGTTGTCAACACGACATGGGTGTTTGTGCGTTCCACATAGGGTATGGAAAGCAAACGCTTTGTGAACCTGCTCAGTTCCTCTCTGGTTTTAAATTTTGCAATTACTATAGCGTCAGTTAGGCCTGTAACATCATAAACGCAGCAGACGTTCGGGAGCCTTGCAATTTCGCTTTCTACTTCTAAAAGTCTTCCTTTAGAAACTGTTAATTCAGTGATAACGGTTAACTCGTATCCAATTTTTTCATGGTCGATTAGAACAGAATAACCCTTTATAATGCCGTCTTCTTCCATTTTCTTTATCCGTGCCAAAACGGTGCTTACGGATTTTTTACACTTTTTGGCTATTTGCCGCGATGAAAGCCTTGCGTCAAGGGTTAATGCTTTTAATATTTCGACACTTGTTTCGTCTAGTTGCATTTTCATCACCTCATATAACACATTTATTCAGATAATAGTTGATTTATTTAACATTTGCTCTAATTTTTGTCAATAAAACTTTTATATTTATTAAAGTAATGCATTTTACTGTAAACTTGCTTCATAGAGGTGGCTAAATGCGAAGAAAAGCAAAACTCATGCAAAATTTTGACACGTATCTTAAGCTTATGAAAAATGCCGATTATGTCCTGCTTCACTTTACAGATATTCTGGGAGCCCTTAAAGGCAGAACCATCCCAGTGGAAGAAGCAGAAAACGCTTTAACAGAAGGCATAGGCTTTGATGGTTCCTCCATTATGGGTGGAGTAGGCATAGAAGAAAGCGACATGCTTTTACGGGCGGACCCATCAACTTTTGCTGTTTGCCCTTACTATTTTTATGATAAAGGCGTTGTAAGCTTCATCTGCAACATATACAAACCCGATGGAGAACCCTTTGATGGCGACCCAAGACTCATTTGCCAAAAAACTATAGAAAAAATGGCGCTGGAAGAGTATAAACCAAGTGCGGCTGCCGAATTGGAATTTTATCTTGTACAGAAAAATGCGAAAGGCGAGATTAACCCAGTTGAAAGTCACATTGCGGATAAACAAAGATATTTTGATATAGCGCCCGGTCGGGACCTTACAGAAGCTTATCGGATGGACTTATCCAATGTTTTATCCATCATGGGAATTAATGTGGAGCGAATGCACCATGAAGTTGGTTCAGCCCAAAATGAGATAACATTCACATATTCAGATCCAAAAACCACATCAGACAACATCATTCGATACAAGTTTGCAGCAAAGGCTGTGGCGGACAAAAAATATGGTTGGATAGCTACTTTCATGCCTAAACCATGGTTTGGGAGAGCGGGCAATGGAATGCATGTTCATTTAGGACTTTTCAACGCAAAAACAGAAAAAAATGTCTTCTACGACCCTAAAGGTTACGCCTATATTTCGCAGAAGTGCAGATATTTCATAGGCGGCATTTTAGAACATGCCAGAGCCCTCAGCGCAATAGTAGCGCCCACAGTTAATAGTTACAAGAGACTTGTGCCTGGTTATGAAGCCCCAGTTTATGTTACTTGGAGTAAGAGGAACCGTTCAGCCCTCATAAGAGTACCAGAGTATTTTCCTGGAAAAGAGGCAGAAGCCAGAGTGGAGTTTAGATGTCCAGACCCGCTTTGTAATCCTTACTTGGCATATTCGGCAATCTTTGAGGCTGGATTGGATGGAATTAAAAAGAAAATTGAGCCTGGAGATCCTGTGGAAGTGAACGTTTATCATCTCAGCGAGGCAGAACGCAAAAAACTTGGAATCAAAGTTTTGCCCACATCGTTAAAGGAAGCTTTAGAGGAGTGGGAAAGCGATGAAATTTGCATGCGGGCTTTGGGTAGAAAAATAGCAGAAAAGTATAGGGAACTTAAGATGCAAGAGTGGAAAGAGTATGGACCGAAAATGCCGAAAAACAAGAATGAAGTGACAGATTGGGAAGTGCAGAAATACCTTTACGCCTAAAAACATGTTTTCTAAAGATGAAAAGATGATACTCAATGAAGTATGATACTATACTTGTCCTTGATTTTGGCGGACAATACTGTCACCTTATAGGAAGAAGAATAAGAGAACTTGGAGTTTACTCCGAAATAGTAGCACATGACATAAAACCTGGAGAAATAAAACTTCTAAACGAAAAATTCAATGTTAAAGGAATTATCTTTTCTGGAGGACCAGCCAGCGTCTACGAACCAAATGCTCCAAAACCAAACACGCAAATTCTCGATTTGAAATTGCCAGTTTTAGGCTTATGTTATGGGCATCAGCTTATAGCCCAAATGATTGGAGGAAAAGTTGCGCCGGCCAAACAGAGGGAGTATGGAATAGCTTATGTCACAATTGACAAGTCTTTGGGTGTTTTGAAAGGGCTAAATAGAAAAGAAAAGGTTTGGATGAGCCATGGCGACACAGTTTTCGCTATTCCAGCCAATTTTGAAGTTTTAGCCCACACAGAAAACTGTCCAGTGGCAGCCTTCAAACACAAAGAAAAGCCAATTTATGGCTTACAGTGGCATCCAGAAGTGGTTCACACAAAAAATGGCATGCAAATGCTCCGCAACTTTGTATTTGAAGTTTGTAAATGCGAAGCCAACTGGAAAATAGAAAATATCATAGAGAAAATGGTAAATGAAGTAAAAAGAGAAGTAGGTGATGAAAAGGCTATAATAGCCCTCAGCGGAGGCATAGACTCCAGTGTGGCAACAGCCATAGCAGCCAAAGCGTTAAACGGTAACCTCACAGCAGTTTTCGTTGACCATGGATTCATGAGAGAAAATGAGCCGGAGTTTGTGAAGAAAACCTTTCAAAAACTCAAATTAAACCTGATAATGGTAAATGCGCAAAGAAGGTTTTTGGAAAAACTGAAGGGAGTCATAGACCCGGAAAGGAAAAGAAAGATTATTGGTGAAGAGTTCATAAGGGTTTTTGAGGAGATTGCAGAGAAAATAGGCGCAAACATCCTCATACAAGGAACCATTTACCCAGACAGAATCGAGTCGGGGTTTAGAAAGTTTTCTGACAAAATAAAAACACACCATAATGTGGCTGGACTGCCAACAAAAATGAAGTTCAAGAAAATAGTTGAACCACTCCGCGACTTATATAAAGACGAAGTTAGAAAAGTTGCGAAAATCCTTAAAATGCCAAAAGAAATCGTTTTCCGACAACCTTTTCCCGGTCCGGGTTTGGCTGTGAGGGTTATTGGAGAGCTTACGGAAGAAAAGGTTAGGATTGTGAAGAAAGCGGATAAGATTGTGAGGGAAGAAATAGAAAAGAGCGGATTAGAAGAGAACCTGTGGCAATATTTTGCCGTCCTAACAGACACAAAGGCAACAGGTGTTAAAGGTGATGCGAGAGCCTATGGTTACGTTGTTGCCCTTAGAATTGTGGAAAGTCGCGAGGCGATGACTGCAAGTTTTGCAAGAATCCCATACGAAGTGCTAGAGAAAATTTCGACTAGAATAACTAACGAGATACCAGAAGTCACACGGGTTGTTTACGATGTAACCCATAAGCCTCCAGCAACAATAGAGTGGGAATAAAAATATGTTTAAACTTTAGATTTCTGCATCAAATCTTCAATTTTTGATTTTTTAAGCTTGTTAACATGCTTAACCAGCTCACCAATAACAGCTTCTAAAACTTTTTCCCCCTTTTCAGCTGAGGCTGTTTTGGATTTGCCGAAAACTCCAGAATTTGTATAATCTATGGTGTCTAATGGAATAGTTACGCCTTCTGCTTGTGCTAAATGCTTTCGTGGTTCTTCATCTACCGCCTTTCTCATATTCACAAGTTTTGGGTGTAAAGCCAAGTTTACAGATGTTTCCTCTGCGCCAGCATGCCCCCTTTCCTCAGGTTTAAAAATTTCTGGCAAAAGCTTGCTTGCTGCTGGCCACCATTGAAAAATGGATATGAAAATTCCTTTTTCTCTGAGTTCTCTAGCCGCTTCCGCCAAGGCATTCAAGTTTCCGCCATGCCCATTAACGATGATTATTTTCTTTATGCCATAATAATTAAGGGCTAGGCATATTTCCTTCACATACTCTTTAAGGGTTTTCGGTGATACGTGAATTGTTCCCCAAAACTGTCTATGATGGGAGCTTACGCCAAAGGGAATAACGGGCAAACAAATAACACCCGTCCGTTTTGCGGTTTCTTCAGCCAAAGCCTTAGCAATCAAATGGTCTGTTCCAAGAGGGTTTTGGGGTCCGTGCTGTTCAGTCGAGCCGATGGGGATGAGGGCAACGTCATTTTTTGCAAAATACTCCTCTGCTTCAGTCCAACTCATTTCATGAAGCAAAACTTTCATAGGTTCACCTTTTAAATCGCTTATATTAAAAGAAAATTGAATATAAGTTTAAAGTTTGAAAACTGGTGGAAAATTTGAAGGCAGTAATTTTGGCGGGTGGTTTTGCCACTAGGTTAAGACCCTTAAGCTGTACAAGACCGAAAATTCTCTTTCCAATAGTTGATAAACCATTGTTAGAGTGGACTTTGGAAGGGCTTGCCAAAAACAACATTAAAGAAGCGATAATGGCGGTTAATTATCAAACAGAAATCGCAATAAAACAACAAAAAATCCAAAAATATGGAGTGCGCATTTCCTATTCCCGCGACCCTGTAAGAAAACCCTTAGGAACTGGTGGACCAATAAAAAAGGCTGAAAAACAAATTGGGCGTGACGCTTCTTTCTTGGTTTTGAACGGAGATATATTCGCTGACGTAAATTACATAGAACTCTTGAAACTGCATGAGGAAAAGGGCGCTGTGGCAACAATAGCGCTTTATAAAGTCGAAGACCCGAGCAGATATGGGGTTGCAGAACTCGCAGAAAATAATCACATAAAAAGATTCATAGAAAAACCATCGCCGAAGGGAGCACCAACTAAGCTAATAAATGCGGGTGTCTATGCCTTCAGCCCAGAAATATTTGAATATATCCCAGCGAAAAGGGCGGTTTCCATGGAACGTGAGGTTTTTCCAAAACTCGCAGAAAAAGGCATGCTTTACGGTTACATTCATGAAGGGTTATGGATGGATATAGGAAAGCCAGAAGACTATTTAGAAATAAACAAAATCCTTTTAAACTCATTTTTTACGCACCAAAGATTAAAAGTTAAAAGTGAAGTTGAAATCAAAGAACCAGCATTTTTGGATAACGTTTTATTAGGAGAAAAATCAGTTATAGGGCCCTACGCTATTTTAGGAAAAAATGTTAGTGTTGGAAAAAATGTTTGTATACAAAACTCCGTGATACTTCCAAACACGAAAATATCCGATTATGCATCTATAAAAGGGGCAATTGTTGGCGAAGATGTTTCTATTGGAAAAGGGGCAAGAATAAGCGAAGGCTGTATTCTTGGGGATTATACCAAGATAGGGGATAATGTTTCGCTTGCTAAGGGCGTCCTAATTTGTCCAGCAAAAGAAGTCTATGAAAGCATACAAGAGCACCGATGCATTATTTAAAACTTAAAAGGACTGGAAACAGCTTAAAAGTTAACACAGTTTCTCATAACTAAGCTGGAGGAGAGCATTAGCATGTCATCCAGAGCATTGAATATAATAAAGGAAGAGGTTGACACGCCGGAAAAGCGTGAAAAATACTTAGTTAGCATTATAGGTTATAGCGAAAACGGCATATTTCATGTCTGCAGTTTCGCCCACGCCGGATTCAAAGTTATTTTTGTGGACGCGGACCAAGCCATAGTGAACGATCTTTTAAGGGGAAAAGTTCCTTTTTTAAAACGGGAAATTGAATTTAAATTAAAAAATTATGTGAAAATGGGAATTTTAAGCGCCACAACCGACCTTAAAACCGCTGTCTCTCAAAGCGATTTTATCATCATAACAACACCCGTTGAAATTAATGAAAAGAAAAAACCCGACTACTCAAATGTTGAAAACGTTTGCAAAAAAATTGGGTCAAATCTCCGCCGAGGCTCCTTAGCTATTATTGCAAGCACAATGGGAGTTGGTGCTACAGAAGGCTTAGTTAAAGAGATTTTAGAAAATACTTCAGGATTTAAGGTTGGAGTAGATTTTGGACTTGCTTATAGTCCTGCTCCGATTTTTGACCAGCAACCATGGGAAACTTTAACATTTCAAAATAGGATTGTTGCGGCATTGGACAAAAAAAGCTTAGAGGCAGCTTCCGCAATTTTGGAGACAATTACAAAAAATGTTGTTAAAAAACTTGGAAACATAAAAATTGCAGAGGCAGCAATCCTTTTTGAAGCCGTACAAAATGACGTAAACGTTGCCCTTGCTACCGAATTTGCTCTTTTCTGTGAAAGGGCTTGTGTAGATTACCTTGAAAGTTATCAACTTGCAAGGGCTTTGGGTTGTTCTGAACTGCCATTACCTACCACTTTTATCGCTGAAAAAACTGCAGAAAAATCTTACCTATTTTTGGAAGGCACCGAAAATTTTGACTTGAAGCTTAGAATGCCCACTGCTGCCAGAGAAATAAATGAGGAAATAATTAAACATGCAATTAATTTGACAAAAGACGCCTTGAGAAACTGTGGAAAAACCTTAAGAAGAGCGAAAGTTTCTCTTCTTGGAATTGCACAAACGCCAAATGCAAAAAGTCCTCCAAAAAAGTTGGTAAAAGAACTTGTTAAAATTTTAGAAGCTAGAGGTGCCAAAGTTAATATTTACGACCCATATTTTTCTGGTGAAGAGTTGGCGGAGATGCAGCATTATTATAATAAAAATTTAACTGAAACTTTAGAAGCCACAGATTGCATATTGATAATAACAAGGCATGAACAGTTTAAGCATTTAAATTTTAAAAAATTGAAGCTCATGACGAAAATGCCAGCCGCTATCGTGGATTTTGAAGGAATAGTTGAGCCCTATAAAGTTGAAAGGGAAGGTTTCATATATCGCGGTTTAGGCAGAGGAGTTTGGACGAAATGAAAAAGTTGGGTGTTGCAGTTATTGGAACGGGGTTTTGGGGAAGAAACCACGCAAGAATTTACAAGGAATTAAACGAAACAGAGCTTCTAGCCGTCTGCGACATAAATGCCGAAAAGGCCAAAACGGTAGCTAAACAATTCAATGTAACACCCTACACAAGTTCTGGAAAAATGTTGAAAAGAGAAGACATCGAAGCCGTTAGCATATGCACATGGTCCACAAGCCTCGCAAAAGAAGCCACAAAAGCATTAAAAGCTGGAAAGCACGTTTTGGTTGAAAAACCTATGGCAGCAAACGTAAAACAGGCAGAAAAATTGCTAAAAACAGCCGATAAAGAAGAGCTACTCGTCATGGTAGGTTTCTTAATGAGGTTCATTCCAGGATTACAACATATTAAAAAGGCAATTGAAACCAAAACACTAGGCGAAGTGGTGTGCGCTACAGCAAAAAGAGTTTCCCAATGGCCAGAGAGAATAGGCGATGTTGGGGTTGTTAAGGATACCGCCATACATGACATAGACATAGTGCGTTATCTCTTCAACGAAGACCCAGTTGCTGTTTACGCCAAAGCCGGAAGCATGATGCACAAAAAATTTGAGGATTACGCCCAAATAATGCTGACTTTTGACGGTGGAAAAAGCGCTTTCATCGAATCAAATTGGCTGACACCATACAGAACCAGAACACTTGTTGTCACTGGAAGCGAGGGCATAATGAAACTTGATTACATAACACAAGAATTAACTATTGAAAGTGTGAAGGAGACTGTGCAGCCAAGATATCCGTGGCAAGAACCATTAAAGCTTGAGCTTCAACATTTTGCAAATTGCATATTGGGGAAGGAAAAGCCCTTAATAACCGGGATGGATGGGTTAAAGGCATTAATAATAGCTGAAGCAGCACTAAAATCTTCAGCGACCGGCAAAGTTGTAAAACTGAAACGCTAGGATTTCAGGACAAAATCAAACATTTATTGGATTTTCGGCAGTCCAATAGCAGCCTATCCTCTCTGTTTTCTGTTATAAGCTGAAACAAATTCGAGATCAAGGAGTCTTCTTTTATGTTTTGCTTTTTAGGTTGAATGGTTTTCCTTCATGCAATATTTTTTCTGGAATTTTTTCCTTCCATTTTTTAAGAAACGGCAAGTCCTCATTTTCCTTTCGCAGTTCGTCTGGAAGCATTTCTGGAATCTCATCCCTTATGGGATACCATCTTAGGCATTGAGGACAAATAATCAATCCTTCAACTATTTCCTCTTTCTCCTCAAAAACCAACAATTCAAGTGGATGATGCTTGTCTATTGGGCAAGCCAATATCTCCATCAACTTACGCTTCATTTATGCACCCTCTCTAACAAAGTTAGAAGTATGTCTTTATTAAATTTGCAGTTTACCGTTTAATGGCTATGTCTAAGGCTATTTGATACCAGTTTGGACCAGTTGAGCGGACAACTCGTCCAAAAACAAAATCAAACGCCACATCCAGATTCTTGAGTTTTTCAGCCACTTTTTGCTTAACCTTTTCGATAGGGTTTTCGCCTTTCCGTGCATGCACAAAATCGTAATAGTGTATTAACCCAGTCTTTTTAAGAGCTAACAAGGCGTAAGGCAAATATTCAAGGGCTTTTTCAGGCAAAGGCATCAGAACCCTATCCGCCACATGACATAATTTTTCTTTAATGATTTCTTTTGCATCGCCAAGCAAGGGTATAACTTTCCCATAAACTCTGTTTAGCCTAACATTTTCTTGCATGCACTGGAAAGCCGCTGGGTTAACATCAATTGAATACACTTTCCCAACATTAGAGTGCTTAGCCATAACTATGGAAAAACAGCCAACGCCAGCAAACATGTTCACAACCACTTCTCCATCTTTGACTTGTCTTGCAATTCGCATCCTCTCATAGAAAAGCCTCGGCGAAAAATAGCACTTCTCAACATCTACACGAAATAAACATTCAGACTCCCTATGCAAAGTGGCAGTTTTATTTTCACCAGTAATATACGCCAACTTGCGAATTCTAAAATCGCCACAGACCGGGCCAGTTTGCGCCAAAACTGTCTTAACACTTTTGTGAACACTCATGATGGTTTCAGCAATGATTTTGCTATATTTCATTGCCTTGTCAGTTAAACGGAGAATGGCTATGTCTCCGATAATGTCGTAAGAATTGTAAACATAAACCAACTCATTCTTCGAAAGAACTTCTGAAAGGATTTTTCTTAAACGCCTTCTCAATTTCTGTCCTTCTTCCTTCTGAAAATAAATAGTGTCTGGAAATGTTTAAAAGCAAATGGATTCCGTTATAGAGGGAGGGACGCGTTTGGAAAAGCCTAGCGGAATTGTTTACGAATGCGTTAGGTGCGGAGCAAAGGTTCCTTCCGAAGAGTTGGAACTCCGCGGTGGAGAAATAAAATGTACAGTGTGTGGTTATAGAATTCTGAAGAAAATTAAACCACCAGTTGTTAAACGTGTTAAAGCAAGATAAAATAAAGTAAACTACCCAACCAATGCAAAGCGCATATTTTTATTGTGATTGGGGTTTGTGAATTTTAGAAAACTTCTTTTTCTCCGATTTTACGAAGAGCCCTTCCACGAAGTTTTATCGTTGGACCAATAACTTCTTCTGGCTGCTTTTCAACAGTTTTTCTCTTTATAGTTTCTCCGCAGATTCCCTTAGGGAGAAGTCGTCTTTTGACACAGAGGGCATATGTACAGTTTGCGACGTTGCATATTTCTTCGGTCCATCTACACCATACGCCGTCTCGACGGTATATTGCAGCATTTTTCGCACACTTAAAGGATTGACATGTTGGAGAACAAGTTTTCACTTGAGCCAATACACGCACAACCTTTAGTTTTCATATTAAAATTTTACATTGTTCAACTATTTCTCTCTACAATTAGGTTTCTGCAAGAGCGGATATAAACTTTTTTCCCACAAACTCTTTATTTCAACTCTCACTTTTGCTTGTTTTTGGTTTAAGGCGTTTTCTTCTGTAAATTTCTAAGGAAAGAATCACAATTATGCTAACCACAATTATTATTGATGTAACTAAATGACTTGTTTCCACAAGAAAGCCAGCAAGAATCGTATACCTTTCAATCTTAATTTGAATAGTCTTTGAACTGTCCACGTGTAAGGGCGATACTAAATATGGTTCCACCTTACCAGGCAAATAAACTGCCACTTGCAAGTCTCCACCAATAGCGTCCAAAAACTCTGCTATACCATCAGACTTTGCCAGATTCCACCGTTTTAGACCATCAAGTGATAACGTTACATTCGCATTTGGAATTGGCTGTCCAAAATAGTCAACAACTTGAATTTTTATGTTTAAACCGTAAAATTTGCAGCTGATAGGTAGGTTGATAAAACTTTCATTCAAGAACACAAAGGTTTCGTTGATTTTTATTCCGCTAACATAAACTTCCACAATATATTTGCCAAGAGGACTGCTGAAAATTACGGTTCCATCGGTGGTTGTGGTGTTTTCAAAATTTAATCCACCCATAATTTCTTGACTTTTCACTAGAGCGTTACTGATTGGTTGGTCATTCGCATTGGGGTTAGTTACGTTAACCTGTAACTTACAAGGTGGGCATAATATTGTCAGGTTAAACCACGCTATTGGATTTCCATCCAGAAGTAACCCATAAAGCGTTGTTGTGTTAAACTGCATGTCATATCTTGAAGCATTTAAAGTGTAAGTTTCGTTGGGCAGTAAATGGTGAAAAATAGCTGCTCCTGTAATGTTTGTGTTCAAGTTTGGAGTTGAAGTCAAATTTTCTGGCGATAGGCTTAACCTCACCTCAGGCACAAGAAATTCATTTCCATCCACAACCGCCAAAACTGAAACCTTCAAGTTAGTGAGGTTGCAGGTGATATCAAAGGATAAAGAGGATTCGGTAACATTCACCCATGTCTCACCAACTTTTTTCTCTCTGAAATAACCGTTAGCAGTATAATTTCCAATCTCAAGTTTTACACTTGCAAAACCATCCGAACCGCTCGTGGCATTAACAACAGAACTCTCATTCTCAAAAATTTGAATAGCCACTTCTGGCACGGGTTCTTCTGCAAGGTTCCTCGCAGTAATGTTAACATCAAACCCTGGAACTGTAAAATTTTGAACGTCTGGTGGAGTTTTTACTGTCACGTTTAATGTAGAAGTAATGTTAACCGTGTAAGTGCCAATCCTTGCGTTTGAAGGAACAGACCAGTTCACATAATGAATCACACCTTCAGTGCTGGCATTTAAACTCACCGAATAATACAGATTTTCTCCTGTTATTGTGAGAGTCACGTTTTCTTCTGGTTGATAACCAGAAGCCTTTATGTCTACTATTTGGAATCTGTGATATTCTGTAGAGTTTGTTAAGCCTACAGTGAAGCTTGCTGTTGCTAACGTTTCGTTGAAGAAAACTTTGTACTCTCCAGTAAAGTTCGTGTTAGCGTTTGGCGAAACATCTCGAAAATCGTCTGGGTACTTTATGGTTGTGCCAACGCTTCCAATGTCTGATGTGAGAATGTCAAACATTTTTGTGTAAGATGTATTGGTTGGGGTTTGCACTGTAATGTTTGCAACATAAGGCTCATTCGACTTTCCCCCAGTTATGTTCACAAGAAATTCTGCAGAGTCGCCTTCTTGTCGCTGTTGCGTTGGAAACGGAAGTGGTGTTACCTCAAGGAGATAGGCGGTTAAAATCTCAAATGTTGCTGTGGCATTTTCCTTAGCTTCAGATTCCACGTCAACTATTGTTATATTGTGGCTTCCGGCGGGTGCTGGAGGAATAATAATTGACGTATAAACACTAGTTCCGGTCGCGGTGCCGCTTAATATACTGTTTCCATCAAACAAAATTTCATATTGCCCATCAGAAGTTGTTATATTAGCTGTTATGGTAACGTTTGCGCCAACATATCCATGAGTTGGTTCTATGGAAATTGTTACTTCGGCCTTCACTCTTGGCGTAAATGAAATGATTGCGATTGCTGAAGTTAGGATTAAGAACAAAATTGTTAAAGATTTAATTTTTTTGAGTGAGAGGTTCAGCAATTTTTTCCCTCGTTATTGTTTGGATTTGTGAACACTTCTAAATACTCAGAACATTTTAAACTTTGCCTTCTTTTTTTATTTTTATCTTTATTTTTCGTTCCGAAGGTTCCGATTTTATTTATATTGCGGAATTATTTTGAATTGGAAGGCGTAAGCTGGAGCATGAAAAAGGCGACAATAGGCTGGTGCACTTGTGAAACTTTTTACCATAAGTTTTAAAAATGAAACTATGAGACTGTCTATGTATTGAAAGAAGGGAAATCCTTTTTGAAGGCGAAGATTTCCGGCAGGAAGTCGAATGAACCAATTCTCTAAGGATTGACCTCTTTTGAAAGTTGGAGGTAAAAATAATATGGGTAGGAAAAGCTTTACGATGCTTGCTCTATCTGTTCTAATGCTGGTGTTGTTGGTTGTTCCAGTGGGTGCTTGGGTTACTCCTGGACCGGGTACAACGTTTGACGAGAATTTTGAGATGTTTGGTCCTAGGCTTGACAAGATCAAGATACAGATGTTTCATGATCAGGATGCTATGTGGCTAGCCTTAGCCAATAATGAAACTGACATTACAGATTGGCCTTTGAACAAGAATTGGTATGACCAGTTTAACAAGCCGCAATACTATGGAATCGTAAAGAAAGTGCCATATAACGGGGAGGCAGGCTTCTTCCTTTTCGACTTGAACCACAACAACAACACCTATCTTGGCAATCCACCGGGAACACCAAAAAACCCCGATACTGGTCAGCCCTACCCCAACCCATTGTATGGTTATCCTGAGCCTGGAAGCTGGAACCCCTGCTCTAACGTGTGGTTCAGAAGGGCGCTTGCGTACTTGACTAACAGAGCCCTTGTTCCTCAATTAGGTCTAGTCATATATACGCCGGTGCCAAGTTACATGGAACCCATAGGATGGGTTAACACAGACATCAAACCAGGCGGAGCCCTAGAAGCCCTATGCTATTTGTATAGCTATGAGAATGCTTGTAGGATGCTAGCATATCCTGGAATAAAATGGGAACCATACTGCAATAAAACGATTGGAAGCAGCAATTACATCAATGTCGAATTGGAAGCATATATTCATGTCTACGAGGGCGAAGTTGAGAAGCTGAAGCCTGATGGAACTTGGGAAGTTGTTCCCAACTGTCAGAATATTAGCTATGCGCCGGGTTCAATGCTTCATGTAAAATCTACAACAGCCAAAGTTTGTGTCAGCACTGGCTTAGTGTTCTGGGGTAATTGGATAACATTTCCACGAGGCTTGGATGGTAAGCGATACTGGGACAAGAACGCAAACGGCAAAAAAGATCCAGGCGAAGCCATTAAGGTGAAGATGTGGGTTAGAACCGATTTAGATGACATTAACATTATGGCAATTGACCTTGCGCTTCAAATGAGCAACATAGGCATTGACTATGCACTGAACCTTGGAGGAGGCGGAACCTGCTATCAGCATTACATGTTAGAAAAAGATGGGACATTTTACACAGCTTGTTGGACTTTCATAGGTCCTGAACCGGATTATCTTTACGATTTGTTCCATAGCAGTATGCATTGGCACAGCCCAGAGGTTGCGTGTCCAAACACCATGTTCGTGAATGACCCAGTTCTCGATGATCTTGCTGAAGGCATCAAGTTTGCACCCAGTTTAGCTGCTGCGGTCCAGTCGACTTGGGACTTTCAGGTGAGATTTGCTGAGATGGTCCACGCCATTCCATTGTACAGCAGATTAGGCGTCAAAGCCTCGAGGGTAACATACCTCGGAGACGGAGATGCAACGGGTCCAGAAGATATTTATGAAGGTAAGAACTGGAAGCAAATAGTGAACGAGCAGGGCTTCGGCACGAACTGTTGGTGGACTTTCTTTAACGCTCATCCCGAAGGCTTTATGTACGGCAATGGCGAGATGTCTGTCCGATACGCTTGGTCAAGCGTTTACTACCCACTCTATTTAAACATATTGTACGCACAAGATTACTGGGACCATGAAATCCTTGACAAAATCTATGACACATTGGCAAAGCGAAATCCCAACAACCCCTCTGAGTATATACCATGGATGGTGAAGACTTGGGAGACTGGATGGTGGCCCATTACAATGCACGCTTTAGCTCCCCTGGTTAGAATAACTTTGAGACCGGACATCAAATGGCATGACGGCACCCCTGTAACAATAGCCGATGTTTACTACACATTTGTCTGTGCCCGAAAACTGCTGGCGAAGGGCTATCCTCCGCCGTGGTGGTACCCTGCAGTCCAATATTTCATCGACTGTTACATTGTTGACCCATACACCATTGAAATGCTATTTACAAGAGGTAGCATCTGGATTGAACAATGGGTTCTCACCGCTGTCCCAATAATTCCAAGGCACATTTGGGCGCCAATAATTGAAGAGGGTAACCCAACCCAGTTCCAGCCAGACGTTCACATGATTGGTTCTGGTCCTTGGAAACTGGTTAGTTGCACGCCCGGAGGAAGTGCTGAGCTTGAAGCAAACAGGGACTACTTCAGATATTGCCCAGTAGAAGTGAATGTTCACGCAGACGACTACAAAGTGAAGTTTGAGCTACCACATGCCCCTGCAACACCCCCGCCACCACCATTGGAGATTGAGGTCAACTTCACAGTGACTTTGCACAACCTCTTCCTCAACTGCAGCAATGGAGGATTCCTATACGTCGACAAATACGTTTACATAGATGGCATTACTGTAGTGGAAGAACACAACATACCACTGTACAGCTGCACTCCAGAAATAGAAACGGTGAGCAAGGTGCTGCCCAAATGCCGCCACGACATAACTGTTGCAGTGCAAATAGTTGGACCAGACCACATGACCTACGACGGCATCCAACAAGCCAACCCGTGGCTAAACCGGTGGATAAACGTGACCCTCTACGTGTGGGTCACAATCACCGAGGACATCGCCACCGTAGACGCTTACTGGCTGCCAGTCTTCAAGAATGCTGGAGTGCAGCATCCAGACTGCGCTGTGGACATGAAAGACCTCTACGAGTGCGTCTTAGCCTTCGGAACATCCCCAGGACACCCCAAGTGGAACAGCATCTGCGACATCAACGGCGACTACAAAGCCGACATGAAAGACCTCTACGGCGTAGTCCTAATGTTCGGCAAATGGTAAACAGCGAAACAAGCCCCCTCACTTCCCCTTTTTTGTTTTAAGAAAACTACATTATATTCCTATTGATACATACATTCCATAAAAAGGAAAAAGAAACCGTGCAAGAGACATCTCCATCACGGAATGCTATAAAATTTCACTTTTTCAAACATAAACAAATATTCTCAAAATGATGAGAATAAGTTAAATGCCAAAAATAATATTATTGCGTAAAACTGCGAGGAGACAAACATGTTTAATGAAATTTTAAACTTAGTTGAAAAACACGAGCAATGGCGAGGAAAACAATGCTTAAACCTAATACCATCAGAAAATGTCATGAGCCCCGCAGTCAGAAGCCTTCTCTCATCAGAACTTGGAAACCGCTACACAGCAAGAGACCATTTCTACATGGGAACACACTTCATAGACAAAATTGAACAGTACGGCGAAGAACTAGCAAAGGATGTTTTTGGGGCTGATGTTGCTGATTTGCGTCCCCTTTCTGGACATATCGCTGATTTGATTTTCTTAGCTACTTTCGCAAAACCAAAAGATACGCTTATGTGCATCCCTCCAGAAGAGGGTGGATATCCAGGATTGTGGACCAATGGCTTAGCGGGACTATTCAATCTTAAAGCCATACCGTTTCCCTTTTCAAAAAATGATATGAATGTAAAAGTGGAAGAAGCGAAAGAAACAATTAGACGTCTAAAGCCTCGAATAGTAATTTTTGGTGCAAGTTTCATCCCATTTCCGCATCCAGTAAAAGAGTTGGCAGAAATTGCTATCGAAAATGGCGCAGTTGTTGGCTTTGACTGTTCCCACGTTATGGGACTTATCGCTGGCAAACAATTTCAAGACCCACTAAGGGAAGGCGCCCACGCCTTGTTTGGGTCTACCCACAAAACCTTTTTCGGTCCTCAAGGAGGCATAATTTTGGCGAACAAAAATCACGGAGAAACTATTAAGGCAAAAATTTATCCAGCCCTTGTTGATAATGCCCACTGGAACCGAATAGCAGCGCTAACTTTGGCTTTGGCTGAAATGAAGGAGTTTGGCGAAGCCTACGCCACCCAAGTTATCCGCAACGCTCAAGTTTTGGCTAAGGCATTGTATAATTATGGTTTTCCGGTTATCTGCAAACATTTAGGGTTCACCAAGTCACATCAAATAATATTGAATTATGGAAGCTATGAGAAAGGAAGAGCCTTCGCAGAAAAACTTCAAAGGGCAAACATCATTGTTGATTGCGCCGTTAGAATTGGCACATGCGAAGTTACAAGGCGAGGGATGAAGGAGAGCGAAATGGTTAGAATAGCCGAATTAATTGAAAGAGCCGCCAGTAACAAGGAAAGACCAGAAAACGTTAAGAAGGATGTTGTTAAATTCTGCGGTGAGTTCCAAGAAATCCAATACTGCTTTAAAACATAAGCGCTTTTATAACCACCAGCTAATTTATTCTTAGAGAAAAAGTGAACCCCTTGGAAGCCCTAGTTCCACCTTCACTGGTAGAGGCGTTAAAGAAACAGAAATACCACATGGTTGGCAGACACTCAGCTGTTAAAAGATGCAGATGGCTTTATGAAACTTTAATTCATAATAGACCATGCTACAAACAAAAATTCTACGGAATAAAAACGCACCAATGCATACAAATGACCCCAGCCCTTTCCTATTGTACACAACAGTGTCTTTTCTGTTGGAGAGCCCAAAGCGGAGACCTCCAAATAAAATGGGACGAAATGAAACTTCCAAAATGGGATTCGCCTGAAGAAATTGTCGATGGGAGTATAGCAGCTCAAATCAAAATATTAAGCGGATATAGGGGTAATCCCAAAACAAATATGCAAAAATTTAAAGAAGCCTTAACCCCTAGGCATGCAGCCATAAGCTTGACTGGTGAACCAACACTTTATGAACCCATAGGAGAGCTAATACATGCATTCCACAAAAAGGGATTTACAACATTTTTGGTTTCCAACGGAACTATGCCCGCGCGCCTAAAAAAGTTAAGCCAGGAACCAACACAGCTTTACATTTCTGTCTGCGCCCCAGACCAAGAAACGTTCAAGCATGTTTGTCGCCCCCAAATCCCGAAAGCTTGGGAAAATTTGAAAGAAACTTTGGCTTTATTGCCCAGTTTTAAATGTCCAACAGTAATCCGAATAACCCTGGTTCGTGGTTTAAACATGAAAAACATAGAAGGCTATGCCAAACTTATTAAGGAGGCGGCGCCTACCTATGTGGAACCTAAGGCGTACATGTATGTTGGATTTTCTAGACTCCGTTTAGGCTATGAGCACATGCCAACTCACAAAGAAATTCGGGAGTTTGCGGAGAAACTGACAAGGGAGACGGGTTATAACATTATTGATGAATCTGTGGATAGTCGTGTTGTATTGTTGAGTAAACTTGAAAAGCCGATAAGGTTTGGTAATTGTTAGGAAAAATTGCAAATGATTCAATATTCTTATGTTAGTTAAACACCCAACATTTTTTAACGAATCAAATGAGAATAAAGCTTAAATGCTGCTGCGTTTTTCCTTTAGTCAAAAATAAACCAAAAGTTTAATTGGGGTGACAACAAATGGTTAGCGAAGGAAGAGGACGCCTATTCAGAAGAAAAGACGGCAAATTCCTAATTTACTTGCCAAAAGACCTAGCAGAAGACAGCATGTTTCCATTCAAAGGCTCAGACTCCATATTCGTAAAAATAAGCTTCAAACTCGGAGACAACAAACTATTAGTGGAAAAATGGAAAGAACCCACACAAACATAACCGCAGAAACCCAAGAATAACTAAGCCACCATCACATTTTTTATTATTTTTAAGGGTTAACTTCACCAATCTAATAAAGCACCTTCACAATAATATTTTAAAACAGTTAGGTGCAGCAGTTATGTCGTCTTTGAGGAGTGTTCTGAAAGCCATAGGGAAAGAATTAAGGGAAAAGGAAAAGGTGCGAGACGACCTTCAAAAGAAAATGCGAAAAGCCACAAGCCTCTCAAAACAAGCCATACTCATGATTCACCAAAAAAGGTTAAAGGAAGCAAAAAAGCTCATAGAAGAAGCAAAGGAGATAATTGCAAGGCTTAATGAAGCATCAAACGCATACCCAGACATTATTTATAGCGGATTATTCAGTGCCGCCCTCCAAGAATATTCAGAGGCATGCATATTTCTAAAACTGATTGAAGAAGAAAAATTTGCAACACCAAAGGAAGTTAACGTACCATCAGTTGATTATGTACTTGGCTTGGCAGACGTTATAGGAGAATATAGGCGATTTGTGTTGGACGCCTTGCGCGAAGGAGACATTAAAAAGAGCGAAAAATGTTTGCAAATAATGGATGAGGTTTACGTGGAACTCATGGCTATGGATGAAGCCTACATGCTGGTTCCAGGGCTTAGAAGAAAATGCGACATCGCAAGGAAAATTATCGAAACGACAAGGGGAGATATAACGCAAGAGGTGCGAAGAAGCGAACTGGAGAAACAGTTGAAACGCTTGGAAAAACTTGCGAGAGCTTGAGAAGAAGGGACATGGAAAAAATAAGAGTGCAGCCCATGTTTTCTGTTGAGAAGGCGCATAAGGCGCAGTTGCTGTTATCCAAAAAAATTGTTTTTGAGGATAGATTACCCAAAAAAGTTCGGTATGTGGCGGGTGTAGACGTTGCTTATAGAAAGAGCACTTCTGTTGGGGCTGTTGCAGTTTTAGAGTATGAGTCGCTTAAGCTTGTTGAGTCGCAAACCGCCACATGCAAAACCCGCTTCCCCTATATTCCAACCTTGCTTTCCTTCAGAGAAATTCCGCCATCAATTTTATGCATTAGAAAACTGCGGACAACACCAGACGTTTTTCTCGTTGACGGACATGGTTTTGCCCATCCTTATGGATGCGGATTTGCAAGTCATTTGGGCTTGGCTATAGTAAAACCAACTATAGGTGTTGCAAAAGATAAGTTGTTTGGAGAGTTAGAGGACCTAAAAGCAGAAGATTTGGCTTTCTTGAAGCATAATGGCAAGGTCATAGGTGCAGCAGTTACAACAAAAAGGGGATGCAAACCCGTTTACGTTAGTGTTGGACACATGATTTCATTGGAAACAGCCATAAAAATAGTTAAACACTGCGCACGCAGCAATCGCATACCGGAGCCAATTTTGAAAGCTCATGAAATGGCAAATTTATTGAAAAGAAAATCAATAATACTTTAACAACT
Source organism: Bathyarchaeia archaeon (assembly GCA_038883795.1). Lineage (GTDB taxonomy): Archaea > Thermoproteota > Bathyarchaeia > Bathyarchaeales > Bathycorpusculaceae > JASEJA01. Next base: position 260,263 of record JAVZLK010000001.1, on the reverse strand, counting down.
ATTAGATAAGAGGAAAAGGGATTGCTTAATCCAAAACTTAGGGCTTTAGCCCAAAAAATTCAGGACAAAAAACTTCGAAAAAAGGTTATCGAACTATTAGAAAACCCGACATTTGAAATTGACGGGAAAAAATACTCTGGGCTTCCTCTGGATGTTTCACCCGCTGGCTTATCGCATCATCACTGTTATCCAGGCGGCTATATAGAACACATCATTTCGACAGCCAACCTTGCTGAGGCATTATGCAATTCTGTGGAAAAAGTTTATCATGGAAAAGTGAACCGCGACTTGGTCATAGCGGGGGTATTGCTGCATGACATTTTCAAGCCTATAACATATGCTGTGAATGAGGATGGAAGTTATGGTTCAACAAGTTTAGCCGAATACTTAGACCATTTATCCCTAATAATTTCAGAACTCGTCAGGAGAGGTTTTCCATTAGAGTTGGTCCACATCGTTTCAGCTCATCATGGACATTACGGTCCAATAAGCCCCCACACTATAGAAGCCCTAATCTGCCATTTAGCAGATTTAATGGATTCACGGTTGAATGGCGAAGTTTTAAGCGCTGCAGCATACCTTACAAGAAAAGCCGTTGGCGAAGAACTGCCCATGTTAACTTCAAAAGAAGCCTTCGAAATAATCCATTCAAAAACCGTTAAAGGCTGGGAAGGCGTAGCAAAAACTGTTGAAAAGACAAAACAGAAAAGGCAAACGCATAAAGCTTAAAAATCCTCAGCACTTGAGAAATGAGAAACATTAGGGTGTAAAGAATATGGAAATTTCGTTTGAAGAATTCCAAAAGTTGGACATGCGAATAGGAAAAATTGTAGAAGCAAACCAAATTCCAGGTTCACGCAACCTTATACGGATGATTGTGGATTTTGGTACAGAGAAGAGACAAGCAGTGGCGGGGCTCTTACAGTGGTATAAGCCAGAACAACTTGTTGGTAGAAAATGTGCCTTCATTCTAAATCTTCAAAGAAGAAAATTCATGGGTGTAGAATCCCAATGCATGATTTTAGCAGCAGAAGATGAAAAAGGCAACGTTGTAATTTTGCAGCCGGAAAAGGACATTGAAATAGGAAGCAAAGTACACTAATTCGGTCGTAGATGCCGTTTCTACTGAAAATTGTTAAATATCATCCGTTTCAATAGTTTGTCTATTGTTAGGAGGAAAGAATGTGAATAAAACATTAAGAAAAGGATTCACTACGCTACTAATCGCTATGGTTCTTTTAATTGCTTTTCTGCCAAACATAGCACAAGCTGAAAACGGTCTTACATTAGAAAAAAGTCATGCATGGTCTACCGATGGCGAAAGCTATACCAATGCTGTTGCCGCACGGGATATAGATAACGATGGCATTACCGAAATGGTTACTGTCGGATACTTTCACAATTCTACGACAGACTATTATGATGGCGAAATGAATATTTGGAGTTGGAATGGCACAGAATTAACATCAGAACATAACGAATATTTCCATCCTGAATACACAACTTCAAATGATACACATTTTAACGCGGTAGCTTTAAGCAATGTCGATAATGATACAGATATAGAAGTAATTGGAGCTGGATATGGTAATTTCCTATTCGTAATATCATTATTTCCAATTCCAAAATTCGTCTTTCAAGAACAAGGATTTCTATTTGTTGGAAACTGGAATGGCTCATCACTCACAAGGAAGGCGTTTACGCGATGGCCTGACAATGAAAACGAAACAACAAGATTCTTGGGCTTAGCAGTGGGCGATGTGGATAAAGACAATGTAGTAGAAATAGTTGCTGTCGGTTACAGAAATATGACAGGCCCGGCAGGTTTTCATGGAGTAATCACCATTTGGAATATAACTGAAGGGAATTTTGTTCTTGAAGCAAGTTATGAAAAAATGATAAGTGGAGAAACCATCTGGCGTTCCGTATCAATAAACGATGTGGACGATGATGGAGAATTGGAAATTGTGATTGTTGGCGATTTTTACGATAAAAATCTAAAACAGCGATGTGCCACGCTTAGGATATGCACATGGGATGGTTCAACACTAGACTGGGAGCTAGGTTACCAATGGTACACTTACTCTGAAACTTACGCTAACGCTGTGACAACAGGCGACATAGATGAGGATGGAATACCTGAAATAATAACTATTGGATATCACGCCAATGGCGAAATTGTAAATGCCCAACTGAGAGTATGGTCGTGGAAACAAGAAGTATTAACACTAAAAGCCAATGTAGAAAGTGGAAGGATAGAGCCTCCAGCCATTACGTTTGGAACAGCAGTAGCAATAGGCGATGTTGACTCAGACGGAAAGAATGAAATAGTTGTAGGCGTAAATTTCTGGATCATATATTGGTCAAGGGCGCATATTAAGATATTTTCTTGGAATGGAGAAACATTAGCTACAGAAGAATCCAAAGACTGGGAAGAAGCGTCATACATACAAAGTATTGTTATAGATGATGTGGACAACGACGCTAAAGCGGAAATCGTAACTGCAGGTTTTACTGCAGGCCTCATGATAGTTCCACAATCCAACCTTGGCATATGGAGCATTAGCAAAGTTTCAAGTTCAATCACTGTGGCAGTAGAACCTTCAAGCATAGTCATAGGCGAACAGGTAACAATAAGTGGACGGGTAACAAATGAGACAGGCGATGTGCCCATACCAAACGTTGAGGTTAGGATAGAATATTCCCGTGAACCAATTCCAGTTTTCGTATATCTCGCAACGGTTGTAACAGATGAAAACGGAGAATACACTTTTACATGGATTCCGCCGGCCCCTGGAGCATACGCAATTATGGTAGGCTGGAACGGCGATTACGAGCATGAAGGAGCAACCGCTACAACCACATTAACTGTAGAAAAAGCCTCCAGCATGATAACCTTAACACTTTCAAGCTACACCATAACGCTTGGAGAAGAAATAAGCATAAGTGGCACACTGTACCCAGCGAAAGAAGCAACAATATTCATAGAATGCATGAACCCACAAGGAATAATACCTGTCACAAAAATCGTTAACTCAAACGAAACAGGATTTTTCAGCACTACGTTCACAGCCAACCAAACTGGAACATGGACAATAAAAGCAAAATGGGATGGAGATGAAACCTACAAAGCAGCAGAAAGCCCACCCGCAACACTAACTGTAACAAAAATCCCGAGCGCGCTCACCATAACAGCTTCAGCCTTAACAGTTAATGTAAACGAAAACGTCACCATAACAGGAACATTGACACCGGCACAAATGGCAACCATAACATTAACTTATATTGCGCCAAACGGCACTACCGTAACACGCACCGTTGCATCAAACGACGTAGGAACATTCACGGACATAATTAAACTTGACCGAGCCGGCGTTTGGCAAGTAAAAGCAAGCTGGAATGGGAACGAAGAATACGAAGCTGCGGAAAGCGCACTGCTAACCCTAACAGCACAAACCGTCGACCCATTCACTCAGACTCTTGCAATAACAGGGTTTGGATTAGGCTTAATAGCCCTAATATTGGCTTTACTTGGAGTTTACATGGCTCTAAGAAAGAAACCAGGTGCTCCGCCGCCAGCACCAACACCCACATCTCCAACACAGTAAACTTCCATTTTTCTTTTTTAGCTAAGCAATTGAATAATAGCCTTAGCATTTTCCTCCTTTTCAGCAAGGTATTCTATCATTTCATGGCCTAAATCCAACCATTTTGCAAGTCCCGCAGCCATATTGGCGTTGTTTCTGAAAATGATTTTTAGGTAGGGGATTATTTCTTTTGAGGCTCTGTTTGCTGAAATGTGACATTTGTTCCTAATCTTGTATCCTATTTTTAGTTGCATGGCACGTTCAGCCTTAGTCCTTGATAAGGACTGGATGCGTGTGGGAAATTTGAAGGGTATCCATCCGCCTGGTTTTGTATTTTGTCTAGCCATGGCAACACCAGCAGTCATATAATCAATAACGTAGCGTATGAAACTCCAGTCTTGGGTTGAACGGATTCTGCCCCGGTAAACGTCAGCCATTGAAAGGGCGTCCATAGCCCTTGCCAAATCATGCGGATCCGTAAGGTGGGCTGGAACGTTTTCATATATCCATTCAAAAAGCATATCAATGTCCACATCAGCCATGTCTACCGCTTGTTTTGCGCCCATGCATGTTCTTCCATAAATTATCATCCTCAAAACATTAAAAATAGTGTCTTGCCTATCACGGTAGCCAAGCCAAGAAACATCCTCATAGGTTAACTTTTTCCTGCCTTGAGCCAAAGCTTGAAGGTCATTCACCGCCGAGCGAACATCACCATCTGAACGCTGAGCAATGAATTTAAGCGCACTTTCTTCAGCTTGAATTCCTTCCCTTTCGCATATCCGCTTAAGATGTTTCATAACCTCGCCAGCTGGCGGTTTCTTAAACTCAATTAAAAGGCAGTAGTTACGTAGTTCTGTGAATCGCGGGTCATAGGCGTTGTTTGCAATCAAAACTATTGGGCATTGAGCGGATTTTATCACGTCAGTTATTGCTTTAACTCCTCCTTTGTCGGCTGTTCCCGTCAAACCATCCAACTCATCAAGCAAAACAATTCTCCGACCACCAAATAAGGAACCATACTGGGAAGCCAAACCAGCAAAATGCTTTACAGCCTCTTCTGTCCTATAATCGCTTGCATTCTTTTCCACAAGCTCCATCTTTAAATCGTTAGCCAAAGCCTCTACGGACACGGTTTTTCCAATGCCTGGTGGTCCGTAGAGAAAGACGGCTCTCTTTTTTGGAACCCCCCTTTCCCAAGATTTAATCCACTCAGTGAATTTTTGGATTGCTTCCTTGTTCCCCACAACTTCTGCCAAGGATTTCGGTTTATGCTTTACAGTCCAAGCAGCATACAAGCCCATTACACCTAACTTGCCCTTCTTAATTCATGCCCAGCCTCAACTAGTCTTGCCAATAAAGCGCTTAATTGAACCTCCTCATCGGCACCTTCAACAAGCCTATAATCTATTTCGCCAACGATGTCGGCCAATTTTATTTTCCATTCTTCTGGAATGTCTCCCCGAAAGATTTCAGTGTGAATTTGTCGGATTATGTCGCTTCCAGCCACTCCATACTTTTGAATCATATCACGCAACTGTTTTCTCGCTTCTAAGAAATCTCCTTTCATGGCGGTTTCGATCATTTTCTGTACATCTGCGGGATTGGCTCTTCCAGCAATTGAGTAAACAACTTTTGCGTCTACTGGCTTGTTTAGCGATGCTGCTGCTTGTAGCGTGTTGATTGCTTTTCTGAGGTCTCCGCCGCAGACTTCAAAAATTGCTTCTAACCCGTCTTTTAGCAGTTTTACGCCTTCTTTTTCTGCTATGTGCTTCAAATATTTGTCTTGTTCTTCTCTGGGTAGAAAAGTGAAACGAAACGGTGCACATCTGGATTGGATTGGCTCTATTATTTTCCCACTATAATTGGCACAGAGAATGAAACGGCAAGTTTCTGTATAACGCTCCATAGTCCTCCTTAATGCTTGCTGCGCATCAGAAGTCATGTTGTCAGCCTCGTCCAAAATCATTATTTTAAAGGGAATCTCGCCAATAGACCTAACCCTGGCAAAAGTTTTCACAGTTTCACGAACAACATCAATACCTCGTTCATCACTGGCGTTTAACTCCATAATATGCTCTCTATAGGCGTCACCGTAAAGGTCTCTCGCCAAACAAAGGGCAGCCGTGGTTTTCCCAGTTCCCGGTGGTCCGGCAAAGATGCAGTGGGGCACATTTCTTGATTTTACGAAGCTTTTTAGGCGTTCAACTATTTCTTTTTGGTTGACCATGGCATCTAATGTTTTTGGTCGATATTTTTCAGCCCACATCTCAAAACTCAAAGGCAACCCTCACAGCTTCCATATTATAGTATCAGTAATTAATACTTACTAAGACTTCATTTAACTTTACTCGCTGGCTTTTTCTTCCTCCTTTTCAAGAAAGCCCGTTAGAAATATGGCGTATTCGCATGGGTGTTCATTCTGAAGAAGCGATTTTATGATTTTGATTTTTCCTTTCTTGCCGTGGCTGACCCTAGAAATGACGTATTCTAGTGTTTTTTTGCGGAGACTGCAGAGCCATGTCTTCTGGTTGGTCTTAACTAGCTTGTAATATGGGCAACTCTTATATTTGAGGGTGAAGCCACCTTCAAAATATTCTATTTCAACCTCTATGCCCAGTTCCCTATACATGCTCATGAGCCTTTCGCCAACATCCCTTATTGTCCATGGATAATCTTCGGGGAATAATTCGTCCAATTGTTCTTTTTCAATGGCGAAAGCTTCTTCCACAGAGTTGCAGGACATGCCTTCAATAAGGGTTTGCATCAACTTTTTCCGCGGCAGTGGTTCCAAAATGGGTTTTTCCAAAAGTTTCAACTTAAAACTAAGAAGGTTTTGAAAAGTTGTGGTTGTAATTTCGTAGCCTAACTCCCTAAACATGGATTCTATCAAGACCCGCTGACTATTCATTACGAGGGGGTCAATACGCTTGAATATGATAGTGAAGTGCTCATCATCAACAAACCTTACCTCCGCATCTGGCTGGGTCACACCAATATTCTTGAGAATAAAGTTTTTAGAGAGTCTGTTAATTTTCTCCGCATCATTCCTTGCAAGCATACGGATAGCATTTGAAATGCGGACTCCGGTTGCGCGGTATATTTCCTCAAATTTTTGCCTATCGCTTTCATAGACTCTTGATGCAAAGGAGTTGAAGAGGTCTCGAGGAACTGGAACTACATCTAAAAATTGTTTTCCTATTATTTGGAAGAGGCTTAATTCAGCTAGTTGGTCGAGGAGGCTTTGGTCCTCTGCGCCTACAAATTGGATTGCCATGTTTACGGTTGTGTGTTCAATGGAATAGTTCAGAAGTTTCCATCCGCGAGTTGCTAACATAACAGAAAGAACGGTTACGGACAATTTGGCTAGTGGAGCTGCGGTAACTTGAAAGACCAGTTCCAAGGTGTTTTCTTTCTTTTCAGCCAAAATTTTTGCTTGCTTGAACCAGTTCATTTTGACAAAGGCTGAAAGAATGGCTTTCACGAAATCTTTTGGTTCTCTTGGAAACTCGCTAACGCCAAGAACGGTTCTCGCATCTTCTATAAAGTTCCCCAAATCCGTGATAGGTTCTTCCAGATGCTTTTCTGCCCAACTCATAAAGGCTGGTCCCACAAGCATCAAAGTGTTTTTGAACAAACCCGGAGTTACGTTCATTAATTCTTTTTCAATCTGTTGATTTAGAAAATCGCCAAATTCTTTCCTTTTTAGAGGATAGACTTCGGGGCGAATCATTTTAATGGCAATATCTTCACCCATTACGCGAAGGTCGAAGCAAACTCCAATACCTTCAAGGATTGTGGCGATTTGAAAAGCAACTAAAACTGGTAAGCGTTTAAAGACTTTAGGTCTTAAAACTGCCATGTTGTCAATTTCGCTGTAGGAGGGAATATCAAAAAGGTTTGTGAGCCCCTTAATCTCCTCTAAAACTAAGAGGAATTCTTTAAAGTTTGAAGGAGTTTTCCATGCAACTGAGCTTTTAAGAATTTCAATAACGTTTTTTGCCTCTTCTTTTTGTTCCCTAACCAAATCTTCAACTGTTTTATTGCCGATGGCAACTTCCAAAAGTCCATCAAGGCTTCTCCTTCCAATCGATGTGAGGTCAAGGGCTTCTCTTAACTTGGTTTGCTCGTGAACCTTCGCTTTTATAACGCAGTCATCACAAGAACCAACCTTATCTACTCTTAGCAAGGTTTCTACAGCTTTTTCGAGAACACGACTTTTTGTACCGTAGGTTTTTGCTAACTCTTCAAGGATTTCATTTGTTTTTCTTGTTATGGTTGTATGAAGATGAACTGACATCCCATTTCCCGTGTTTATTCTTTTTAACGGTTGCTTTTAAATATGTTCATAAAAATCAAAAAATGTACACATAAAATAGAAAAAGGGGGAAATTAACGAGGCGCTAATGGAGATTCTAAAGAGAAGGCGGTTCCTTTACGTGCCAATAAAGCATCTGCCACTCTTTTAACAGCGAGCATGTAGGCTGCAGTGCGCATGTTCACGTTATGCTGTTTTGCCATGTTTAGAACGTCGTGGAAAGCCTTCGTTATTGTTTCTTTCAGTTTGTTTCGCACTTCCTCTTCTGTCCAATAATAGTTCATCTGGTTCTGTACTTGCTCAAAGTAGCTGACAATAACGCCTCCAGAATTAGCGAGAATGTCTGGAATAACGAAGACTCCTTTTTTGAATAGGATTTCGTCTGCTTCTGGGGTTGTTGGGCCGTTGGCACCTTCCGCCACAATTTTTGCGCTTATCTTGTCCGCATTGGCCTTTGTTATCTGATTCTCCAAAGCTGCTGGAACCAGAATGTCACATTCTAACTCTAACAATTGCTCATTTGTTATGAAGGTGCTACCTGGGTAGTCAACTACAGAACCTGTCCTGTCTTTGTGGGCTAATACTTTTTCCGGGTTTAAACCCTCTGGATTGTAGGCACCGCCTTTAGAATCTGAAACTGCAATGATTTTGCAACCAATTTCATGTAATAATCGTGCTACGTGATAGCCAACATTTCCATAGCCTTGCACTGCCACGGTTGCACCTTTTAGGTTTATGCCCAAATGTTTAGCTGCTTCAATAACTGTGTACATTAAACCCCTTGAGGTTGCTTCGCCTCTTCCACGCGAGCCGCCAACGTTGATGGGTTTGCCTGTTACAACCCCGAAAACTGGGTAGCCAACTATTTCGCTGTATTCATCCATTATCCAAGCCATCATTTCCGCTGTCGTGTAAACGTCAGGCGCTGGCACATCAGTGAACGGCCCTATGAATTTTGCTATAGCCCGTACGTATCCTCTTGTCAGACGTTCAAGTTCAGCCTTTGACATCTCTTTGGGATTGCATCGGATGCCGCCCTTACCTCCGCCGAGGGGTAGTCCAGTTACAGCGGTTTTCCATGTCATCCAAGCAGCTAGGGCTGTCACTTCATCCAGCGTAAGATCTGGATGGTAACGTATTCCGCCCTTTGTTGGGCCTAAGGCGTCGTTGTATTGGACTCGGTAGCCAGTGAAAACTTGGATGCTGCCGTCATCCATAACTACTGGAATATTAACGATGAGTGTGCGCATGGGACGCTTTAATATTTCGTGAATTCCAGGGTCGAGTTTTAGTTTCTCGGCGGCTAAATCCAGCTGTTTAAGGGCGGCTTCGTAAGGGTTTGGCGTGACAGCCACGGGAGCCAATGTGTCGACCTTTATGTAAACTGCTGTTTGAAGCTTCTCAACCAAATTTCTTAACGTTTCTCTTGCTACTTCGCCGTTGCCTTCGCTGTTTCCATAAAACCATAGGTATGCCTCAGCCAAAGCATCTTCCTTTTTTGATAGGAATGAGCCGGCAGGAGCCATTTTCGGATTTTCAGCGAAATAATCAACCAAGACCCGGAGCATGTTAAGTTCTTCTCTGGTTAGGGGCAAAAGTTTCTTTATTGGTTCTGGTGCCTTTACGTGAACGTATTCTGCTTCCGTTAGTTTTCTTTGAAGTTCTTCGAAGACTTTTAGAGCGTCTTCTATTGGTATGCCAAAGTTTTCAGAGTATGTTGTTAAGAGGGCATAATGGGCTGTGGTGTAACTTTCTATTTTTGCTGTTAGCTCTGGTTTTTCAGCGAAAAAATCTACCATAAGCTTCATCATTCCCAATTCTCGTGCGGATAATTCCACAGAGTTCAACATTTTTATCACTTCCTTCCGAAGAGTAAAAAGACCTATGTTCAAATATAGAAAGGTTGTGTGCATTATGTACACTCGTGTACAAACCAATAAAACGTCTCAAAACCCAACATAACATTTTTAACACCGCCTACGAACCATAAACGTGGTGCAGCTCTATTGCAAAATGAAAAGCCAGCGTTTCACTCGACGGGAACAAAAAGCCTAGACCAACTTTTAGGCGGTGGGTTGTTACTTGGAGAAAATGTGCTGTGGGAAGTTGAATCCGGAACCTTTGCAAGAGAATTCCTCTACTCGTTTATGCGACAAGGCTTGCTGGAAGGAAAGCAAGTCATTTATTTAGATTTTATATATCCTCCTCAAGCATTAATGCTCCAGCTTGCACCATTAACCAAAGTGCTGCCCGAAGGATGGGAAAAGAAACTGTTGGTTCTAGATTGCTTCTCAGAGGCCGCTGGACAAGGAGAACTTATATTCAGCGACTTTTATGATAAGGCTCCACCATGGATTAGAAAGGTTCCAAGCTCGAAAGATCCCGAACGTTTCCACCACTTCTTCGGAAGAATTGAAAGAGAATTTGTAACTCCGGGAACAAGATTTGTTTTTAACAGCCTCTCCATTATGGAGCATAATTGGGGGAGAGACGCTGTTAAAGCCTTCTTTGGGCATGTTTGCCCCGCTTTGTACGCCTACCAGACCCTCGCCTATTGGACAATGGCGAAAAACGCTCACCCAAAGGAGTTTTGCGCCATAATCGAACACATGACACAAGTGGTTATAGACCTTTCCAGACAGGATGATAAGAACTTCTTAAAAATTAAGAAGGCTGGCGGAAGGTACAGCCCACAAACTTACCAAAGGCGTGAATATATAGTTGATGGGTTGCAGATAGAAATCCCTTAAAAGCTATGTTCTAGACTTTGTACACAAATGTTCAATTCAGCATTCTTTTAAAGTAACGTTTAAATGCGCACGCAAATTACCCATCATATCTAAAAGTTTGCAAATGTAAAGGTGAACTGAAAATGACGGAACGTGTTCAAAGAAATAGTTCATACTTAAACGGAAAATCAACAACAGGGACAATGACCCGCGTTAAAGACACAAGCCCAACCAGTGGAATGTGCCCCATATGCATCCGCGACTGCCCAATAATGTGCGAAATAAGCTTATCAGCCTTCAGAGGAAGAGAAGCCCTATACCCCGAACCAGTCCAATTCGGATACAGCACTGCAGGAGCCCTCAAAGATTTTGGATTAGATTGGTCCCACTTTAACATTCAAGCAGGCTTATTCGAAGCTTTAGGAATCGAGGAAAACCCGGATGTCGCTCTATTTCCAAATGTTAGCATAGAAACAAAAGTTGCTGGAATACCCCTCAAAGTTCCAGTAATCAATGGCGCATTTGGCTCAACAGACGTTGCAAGACTAAACTGGGAAGACTTAGCAATAGGCTCAGCCCTTTCAGGAGCCATAATAGTTGTAGGAGAAAACGTTTGCGGCATGGATCCAGAAGCCCAAATCACAAAGGGCAAAGTAACATACTCAAAAGAGTTAAAACGCAGAGTAGACTTGTTCCGAAAGTTCTGGGACGGAAAATACGGTGACATAGCCGTACAAACAAATGTTGAAGACCAAAGACTAGGCGTTGATGTGTATGCCATATCAAAATTGGAAGTAAACATAATAGAAAGAAAATGGGGACAAGGCGCAAAAGCCATTGGAGGCGAAGTCCGCGTTAGAGACTTAGAGAAAGCCATAATGCTGAAGAAAAGAGGCTACATAGTAATTCCAGACCCAGAAGACCCCACAGTCCAGCAAGCCTTCAAAGAAGGCGTCTTCAAATCCTTCGAAAGGCACAGCAGAGTTGGCATACCAAAAGAAAGGAACATGATAGAAGACATAGAATGGCTCCGCAAACAAGGAGCAAAACACGTCACATTAAAAACTGGCGCATACAGACCCTCAGCAGTTGCATACACATTAAAAATAGCTTCGGAAGCAAAAATCGACGCAGTATACTTTGACGGAGCAGGGGGCGGAACTGGTATGAGTCCAGTTCCAATGATGGATGAAATGAGCATCCCAACAGTTTACCTAGAAGCCATAGTTCTTAGATGCGCCCAAATATTGAAGAAAAAGGGGCGATATGTGCCGGATTTGATAATGGCTGGGGGCTTCATAAACGAAACCCAAATTTTCAAAGCAATAGCCATGAGCAACTTTGGAGACGGCCCCTTTGTAAAAGCAGTTTTGATGGGACGCTCACCATTAACAGCTGTTATGAAAGCAAGCTACTTCAAACAACTAGCCCAAGAGGGCAAACTGCCAAAAGCCTTCGCAGACAGATACGGCAACACCCCAGAAAAATTCTTCATCGCAGCTCCAGAATTGCAAGCAAAATATGGAGAACGCTTCAAAGAGATACCATGGGAAGCCGTAGCCTTATACACATACCTAACAGACCGCATAGGCGTCGGACTAAAACAACTTCTTGCAGGCAACAGAAAATGGAAACTGGAGCTCATCAACAGAAATGATTTGATGAGCTTAAGCGAAACAGCCGCAAAAGTTACTGGTATACCAATGCCTCACGAAGCAGAAAAAGACGCAATCGAAAAAATCCTAGACTAACATCCTCTCTCTTTTTCTAAATTTTACAAGCCCCAAGCCAAACTCCTCACACTTAAAAGTTTAAAATACGCTTCAAACAATAAGTGAAAAGAAGAGTGGTTTTTATGAAGGAACAGTCAGCCTTAGACACGGCATTAGAACAGTTGAGGATAGCTGCTGAAAAATTAAATCTTGACCCTGGGATCCATGAAATGTTAAAACATCCCAAACGGTCGCTCATCGTTTCCGTTACAATAAAGATGGATAACGGAGAAATTGGTACTTTCACTGGTTGCCGCGTTCAACATAACGATGCAAGGGGACCATTCAAGGGCGGAATACGCTACCACCCAAACGTCACATTAGATGAAGTTACTGCTTTGGCGATGTGGATGACTTGGAAATGTGCTGTTGTGGACATACCCTATGGAGGTGCAAAAGGCGGAGTATGCTGCAACCCTAAAAAAATGAGTATAAGCGAGATTGAACGCCTCACAAGACGCTACACAAGCCTAATATTAGACGTTATCGGACCATACCGCGACGTGCCAGCACCAGACGTATATACAGATGCTCAAACCATGGCTTGGATAATGGACACCTACAGCCAATTCAAAGGCTACAGCGTCCCAGAATGCGTCACTGGAAAACCAATAAGCGTAGGCGGTTCAGAAGGAAGAGCCGAAGCCACATCCTTAGGCGTGGTTGTTTGTGCAAGGGAAGCCGCAAAGGTTGCAGGTTTAAAGTTTAAAGGAGCAACCGTTGCTGTTCAAGGTTACGGGAATGTTGGGTGGAATGCTGCTAAAATAGCTTATGACATGGGTTGTAAAGTTGTGGCAGTAAGCGATTCCGTAGGAGGGATTTATTGCAAAGAAGGATTGAACCCCTATTATGTTTATGAACATAAATCAAAAACAGGCTCCGTGATCAACTATAAGGGATGCAAAAACATAACAAACGAGGAGCTTCTTGAAACAGAATGCGACATACTTATACCAGCTGCCTTGGAAAACCAGATAACAAAAGCCAATGCGGACAAGATAAGCGCAAAAATTGTGGCGGAAGGCGCCAACGGCCCAACAACCCCAGAAGCAGACAAAATTCTTAACGAGAAAGGAATAATGCTTGTTCCAGACATATTGGCTAACTCGGGCGGCGTAACAGCAAGCTATTATGAATGGGTTCAAAACCTAACACGCGAACACTGGACATTAGAAGAAGTGAATCGAAAACTGGAAAATAAGATGGTTAGAGCTTTCAACGACGTTTACAATTTAATGAAAAAGGAAAAGTGCGACATGCGAACAGCAGCCCTAATGCTTGGAGTTGGAAGAGTAGCTGAAGCAATAAAAACGTTGGGTTTGTGGCCTTAACAAAATTTTGGCATCAACTTTTGGAATTTTCTTAAACTTTTTAATCTAAGTTTTTAAACTATCGCCCTTATATCCACTTTAGGTTAGAAAAGTTTAAAGTCTCAAGAGGGGGACGAAAGGATGCCAAAAACAACACCAACACACATTAAAAATTTAGATTTCATCTTTGAACATACACTAGCAAAAATTATTGCCAACAGAAACTGCCCCGAAATCAAGCTTGCAGGATTAAATGTTGGTCCCTTTGAGGAAGGAAATGAATATGAGGTTCAATTTTGGATAGCTCAAGAGCTGGTTAAAGCTGGGATAGCGCGGTTTAGAGAAGATGAGCGTTTAGACGCCACAAAACTTTACAAAATTCAGTGGACTGAAAGAGTGCAAACGGCCGGACAAATACCAAAACTGCCAGAAAACTTTTACCCAAAACTTCGCAGATACCTCACCGAACTTAAGGAGGAAGCCTCGAAAAATCCGGAAAAGATACGGGAATACGAAAAAATTAAACATTTAACCCAGGACGTGTTAAATGCAAGGTTGAAGAAAATAGTTTCCCTTGCCTCGGCTCCAGCTCAAGTTGAACAAACATTAAAAAACTTGACCGTTGAAGAGAGAATTCTCTATGACCAACTTTACAGTCTTATTCAAAAATGGAGAAAACAAATAATGAATTATGAGAAAGTGAGAGAATGACGGAGAAACTGGAAACTTTAGACCCTCAAGCGCTCTTTCAAGATTTTTTTAAAGCGGAAAAATATCGCCAAAGAATTTCGCAAATGGCAGTCGCCGGGAAAACTTCTTTAATTGTTGATTTTGAGGATATTTGGGCTTTCGAACAAAAGCTTGCTGAAGGACTCTTAGAAAAACCAGACGAATTCCTAAACCACGCCAACAATGCTGCTTATGCACAACTTCAAAGCGAAGACCCAGAATATGCAGAAAAAATAGACACAGTAAACGTGAGAATTGTTAGGCTTTGGGAAGCAACACCATTACGAAAACTTGGCTCAATCCATATTGGAAAACTTGTAATGGTGGAGGGCATAGTTGTCCGCTCAACACCCGTTCGCCCCATGGTCATGCAAGCAGCATTTAAATGCAAACGATGCGGCGAAATAACCCCAGTGAACCAAACAGGACAATTTCTCAAAGCACCCTTCGCCTGCGCCAACCCATCTTGCAGAGCAAAAGGACCCTTCGATTTCATCCAAGAAGAATCCACCTTCATAGACTCCCAAGACTTGCGCCTACAAGAAAGACCAGAAGATTTGCCGCCGGGACAGTTACCCAGAACATTGCATGTTAAGCTTGTTGGAGGAGAAATAGTTGATGTGGCAAGACCAGGCGACCACGTCTCAATAGTTGGAATAGTCCGCGCTGTTTCGCCAACACTTCCACGGGTTGGAAAACTCCGCACCTTCATTTTACATTTAGATGCCAACTCGATTGAAGTTTTGGGAAAAGAGCCGGAAATCGCTCTCCCATCACCAGAAGACGAAGAAAAAATTCTTGAATTGGCAAAAGACCCATGGATACACCGCAAAATAATCAACTCAATAGCACCATCAATATATGGATACGACCACATAAAAGAAGCCATAATGTACCTCCTCTTCGGAGGTGTACCCAAAACCCTCCCAGACATAACAATTAGGGGAGAGCTAAATACTCTTTTGGTAGGAGACCCGGGAACAGCAAAATCTCAGCTATTGCAATACGTGGCCAGAATAGCACCCCGCGGACTTTACACCTCTGGACGCGGCACAACCGCCGCCGGCTTAACAGCAGCAGTCATCCGCGAAAGAGGCGGCGGAATGAGCCTGGAGGCTGGCGCCCTAGTATTAGCTGATAAAGGAATAGCATGCATTGACGAGATTGATAAAATGCGCCCAGAAGACAGGGTTGCCATCCATGAAGCCATGGAACAGCATACGGTTTCTGTTGCAAAAGGAGGAATTGTCGCAACCCTAAACGCAAGGACAGCCATCCTCGCAGCAGCCAACCCAGCCTTGGGAAGATACGAACCCCACCGCACCATTGCTGAAAACATTTCCTTGCCAGTCACTATTCTTTCAAGGTTTGACCTAATCTTCATTTTGAGGGATGTGCCAAACAAAGAGGTAGACAGCAAAATGTCGGAACACATCCTTGAAATTCATCGAAAGGGTTTAACTCCCGTAGAACCGCCAATACCCTTGGAATTATTACGAAAATACATAAGCTATGCTAAAGGGATTAAGCCCGTTTTGACTCAAGAAGCCCTAAAACGCCTAAACGACTTCTACTTAGCCATGCGCTCAGCAAGCGAAACAGAAGGCTCTCCAGTAGCGATAACAGCACGGCAACTAGAGTCCCTTGTGCGCATAGCTGAAGCAAGAGCCAGAGCAGCCTTAAGAAAAGAAGTTTTAGCCGAAGATGCAGAAGCAGCCATCAACATTATGAAACGGTCCCTCGAAGAAGTTGGTATAGACCTGTCCTCCTACAAGTATGACATAGACCTCATAATGACTGGAAAACCAAAAAGCGTAAGAGACAAACTTCAAATAATCCTATCAACAATGCTTGAAATGGAAAAAGAAACGGGAATAGTAGAAAAAGCAGCGCTTCTGGGTGAGTTGGAGACTAAATACAAAATTTCAAGAAATGAAGCAGAACGCCTTTTAGGACAACTATTAAGAGAAGGAACTATATACGAACCAAGAGAAGGCTACCTAAAAAAGACTTAACGCTGCAAAGTGAACAGAAAAAAATGTTGCCTATTCCGCTGCTTCAATATTAGCTTCTTTGTAATACTGTGCATTTGAAGTGAACACTGTTATGCCCACAGTCTGGCCAACATCATTAGCCGATATGCTATCAGGGCTCATAATGTAAATAACTATAGTCCAGCCGGACCTCAAAGTCAAATCGTCATCAGCTTGCCGAAAAGTGCGCATTTCACCCTGCACCATAATGTCAAAAGTCAAACCGGTAATATTAGTTGAAGTTACCTCCAAGTCATTTGAAACTGTCACGTTGTTTGTTCTCCAATAATAAACATTATTCCATGGACATTCTTGCCCTCGAACTGAGATTTTGTCGATAACTACGTCTCTTCCGCCCGTGTTTACGATTACTATAGCTGCTTGAGCCCATGAACCAGTGGTATTATACCAAACGTGCTGTTTACTAAGGTGTAATGATTCTTCCTGCACCCTTGTTGTTACTACGTTTATGGCGTAAAAAGTTACAATGGTTGCCAGCAGAACCGAGACCACAAGAATTATCAATGTCGTAACTACTACGCTTAATCCCTTTTCATTCTTTAATAGGTGCATATACTTTATCACCAAATAGATTTTGTTACAACAATAATTGAAGAGGAAAAGTAAGACGCTTTGTATGTCACAGAAACTAACGCAATCTAAAGATTATTATTTAAAGGGTTGATTAAAACTTTGAACTTTCTGAAAATATTGGAATTAAGTTTTAATGGTCAGTTTTGATTTTTGAATAAACGTTAAAACTTGTACCATATTAAAATGGCAATCGTGAAAACAAATGAAAACAGTGACCGTCGTTGTCGGCACCCGCCCAGAAATCATAAAGATGGCACCCATAATTAGAGTCTTACAAAAAAGCGGCATTCCGCTAACGTTTGTCCATTGCGGTCAACACTACAGTTATAACATGTCCCAACAATTCATCGAAGAACTTGAACTCCCAAAACCAGACTATGAATATAAGGTTAGAGCATATTCCCAAGGACTTCAAACAGCCGTCATAATAACACACATTGAGAAATTGTTAAAGAAAAATTCGCCATCCCTTGTCTTGGTGGAAGGAGACACAAATGGAGTTTTAGCAACCGCTTTGGCGACTGTTAAACTTGGAATACCCGTGGGGCATGTTGAGGCTGGACTAAGAAGTTTCGATTTGCGAATGCCAGAAGAACACAACCGACGCCTAACAGACCACATATCCACCTATTTATTTGCACCAACAAAAACAGCAGAAAACAACTTGAAAAGAGAAAGCGTTTGGGGGAAAATCTATGTAACGGGAAACACGGTGATAGACGCCGTAATCCAAAATTTGCCAATAGCGGAAAAGAAATCAAAAATTTTGGATATTGTTCGCTTTGAAAAATTCATTTTAGCCACAGCCCACAGAGCAGAAAACGTAGACAACTTTGCAGTTCTTAAAAATTTCATGGAAGCCTTCGCCGAAGCCCCATTACCAGTCGTTTATCCAATACACCCCAGAACAAAAAAGAGAACAAGACAAAACAAAATCTATGCCAAAATCAAAAACTCAAGAAATGTACAACTTTTGCCACCGCTGGGCTATTTAGACTTCCTAGTCTTAATGAAAAAATGCGAAATCATAGTAACGGATTCGGGCGGAATACAAGAAGAAGCAACAGCCCCATGCATTAGAAAACCAGTTTTGATTACTCGCCTATCCACAGAAAGACCGGAAGCAGTGGAAGCTGGTTTTGCGGAAGTTGCTGGTGTGGAAAAGCATGGGATAATAAAAGCTATCAATAAAGTTTTGGATAATAGAAAAGAATTGCCAGAAAAATCGCCTTATGGAGATGGAAAAGCAGCAGAAAAAATTGTTGAAATAATCCGAAATGAGTTAGCCCTTTAATGCCTTAGGAAATATAAGTGATTTTCTTATCTTCCTCCTTCCTTAATTCTTCAGCTTGCAAAACACGTTTTTCCTCAATTTTCTGCAACCGCGTAACCATACTTTCCGCCTTTGCGATCTCCTCATCCAAACCCGCTAAATCCACATCGATGCCTAATAGCACTTTTAACACTTCCAAAACACTCTTAGCTGCCTTCGGATCTGGCAGATATCCACGGGTCTCACCTAAAAGGCAAAGAGCATCAATTTTTTTGAAACGGGCTAAACCCAAGATTAAGCCAGCAGTCCCAACAATAGGGCTTCCAATAGGACTAACAACAGCACCAGCTTTTAGGGCAGCATTTAGAAGCCCCATGTTTGTGGCTGCAGTCACAACTTTTGGCTTTTCCTTAGCCTCCATTCGGTAACCCCCAATAGTAACAATCAATTTTACGTTGTATTTCATGGCAAAATCCAATATGCTATTAGAAATTTCATACTGCCCTTCAATCGTTTGCGCTTGGCTATCACCAGTGAAGAAAATAATGTCGCTTTTTCCGTTTGTGTTTTTCCAATAGTAAAAGGTTCCACGCAAAAGCCTAACGCTTCCCTTCTTACTGACAAGCACAAAATATGGAAAATGGGGAGAATAAAGATAAGCGAACCTTTCAGCCTTCAACCCTTTAACTAAATAACGTGTGGCAATTTTGCCAACAAGCCCCAAGCCTGGAAGCCCCTCGATTAATACCGGGTTGTTTAAATCAACTTTTACAAGTTCCTTAATGAACGTCTCCTTCAACAGCTTTTTCCCTCCTTTTTAAAGCCGTCCTATAAACAAGATATTTATCATCAGGTGAAAACTTCGGTGGATGAGGTACCTGAACCTTTCCACCACAATAGGGACACGAATCTTTTTTTAACGTGTATCTTCCACATTTTTCACATTTCCTCAAAAGCCAAACCATCACTTTTCCCTTCTAAAGCTGCCTTGTCCGCCTTCCTTAACAACGTTTGCCACAACACTTTCAGCAATTTTCTGCAAAACTGCCTCTGCACGCTTATAATTTTCAGCCATAACTTCAACACAATATTTCGGCGCTGCGACTACATAAAAACGGACCTTGGCATCCCGTGACCTTTCGGCTTTTTTAGCATTTAAAAAGGCTTCCTTGATAATGTTGACACCGTTGGGTTTTATACAACGCAGCTCCACCAAGCCCTTCACCTTAACCATGGGCACACGCATTCTTTCCTTCGCAATCTCGGCAATAACCGTTGCCAAGTCCTCAGGAACACCTATCTTTGTTAAAACTCCGACGCCTTCTTTGACAACTTTCTCAAAACCCTCATACAAACCATACTCCTTTTCCATGAGTGCCCCAGCTTTTTCATAAGCTTCTTCTAAGGATATGCCAGCTTTTTCAGCAACATTACGCAGTAAGGTTTCAGCTTTTCTCTCCCTTTTCCAAGACATAATTTTCTCAATTTTCTCTCGCTTTGTAACCCTCCTAAGAGATAAATCAATGTGTCCCTTTTCGGGGTCCACCCTCAAAACTTTTAAAACCACTTTTTGCCCTTCACGAACAAAATCTCGGATGTTTCGAATCCAAGAAGAAGCCACTTCAGAAACATGAAGCAAACCCTTCTTATTATATTCATCCAAATTTACATATGCGCCATAATCGGCAACAGACTGTACAGTAGCTATAACTAAATCGCCGACTTCAGGCCACTCCGGTTTTTTAAACGCCATCTCAAACCCCTACTCGAAAACAGCCACAATTTCGCCTTTAATTTTTGCTTTGCCACCGGAAGGTTCAACAAGTTCTGTTCCGCATACGTTACAATTAACTCGGTTCACAGCATGACTATAAACTAATTGTTCGTTGCCGCATTTTTGACATTTTACTCTAAGAAAACTGCTTCTCGGCTTTGGAATAAGTTTCTCCCATTCAGCCATTGATATTCACCCATTCCTATTCAATAGTCAACTTTCTTAAACGTATACCCTCTTTATGCCGCGTATAACCACAAACCTTACACTTCAACTTCAAAGTTTGCTTCTTAGTGGTTTTTGAAAATTCTCTTTGAAGAGGGTACTTCTGTCCGCCATAACCCTTCTTCTCCCGTTCATGATGACGCTCGCCCTTAGCCAAAGCCCTACGCTTCCCAGCCTTGTAAAGAGTAACCGTATGAAGCTGATGAGCTTTACATTTAGGACAGTAAGTTCTAATCTCCTTCGGCACATTCAATCCAGACACACCAGCTCTGCATACAAACAACATACCCGCACTTATACTTTTTCACCATTCCAAAACATTTAAGGAATGGGCACAGCTTAAATCCTTGCTAATAATTATAATTGCAAACTGAAAATGGAAAGGATGAAATGCCAAACATAATACAAACATTAAAAGACAAAATCCTAAATGCTGCCCAAACGCTTAAGAAAAATCCCACCACTTTAATAAAAATCTTAACAGTCCTTTCATTCATCATACCATTTCTCATATTATATTCACTTTATCCAGAATCTTACGAAGCGACATGGAAAGGCAGAACATACTATCTGTTCTTCATATGGCTAGTTTCTTTAGAACTCATACTAAGTTGGGAAAAAATCCAAACAAATAAATTGGGCAAACTGAAATCTACAAGAACTATAGCATTTATTATCTTTTTATTACTCCCCACATTATACGTCGTCGCCGCCAATTATTATGGATTAAACGCTATGATTGGCGATTTCGCAGAAAAGAATAACGTTTTTTGGGCTTATGAAATGCCGCTATCCACAGAATATTTGGTTTTCACAGCACTATTCATCTCAATAGTTTTGCTAGCATATGGATATGAAGGTTTAATGAACCATTCTATTTCAGTAATTTTTTTGGGAATTATTGGGATAATATACACCGTTGACAATATATATCCTTACGGAACATTCACACCTTTCCAATTGCTTGTTCCAACAACAGCTACGCTTGCAGCAAATGTTTTGACCCTAATGGGATATCAAACCGAGTGGACGGGACAGCTCTTCGGAACGCCTATCTTAACAGTTCGAAAACCAAACCAAACAATAGGACCATCTTTTGGAATAGCTTGGCCATGCTCAGGTATTGATAGTCTCATAATATATTCCGTTACAATTCTTTTGTTCTTGAAGGACAGTGTTATCTCGTGGAAGCAAAGAACGGCCTACTTCCTAATAGGCGCTGCAATCACATACTTCATTAACATTCTAAGAATAGCCACAATTTTTATAATAGCAATAGATTACGGTGCAACTTCTCCTCAAGTTCAGCAATTTCACAATTACTACGGCCCGTTATATTCCATAACTTGGATTACGGCATACCCGTTAATAATAATTGGAACTCAAGCTCTCTGGAGAAAGATAAAAAGTAGAAAGATTCCATCGAAAAAACTCTGAAACATGGCGATCTAGGCACTTAAAATCAAAAAGATACTTCAACTTTTTCAGCTAAACCTTGCCTAACTAAAATTTTGGCATTTTCAGCGGGTAAAGATGCCACGTCTTCGGTTTTGAATGGACCATAAGTTTTCATGTCTGAGCCGATAAGTGCTGGCACATCCTTTAGAAAACGTAAAACAATAATTTTGAGTTCCTTTTCGACACTGATTTTTAAAGAATGCCCCTGAATAATGTCTTTAGCAAAACTTCGGTATGCTTCTGCAATACGTGAAACGCCAGTAAAAATTTTCTTTTCTTCAATTGTTAAAGCATCAACCGATATTTTTTCACCCTTAGCCATTTTTCCGATAAGCTTTTTATAACGTGCTTGAAACAATTCAAGGAGCATGCGTTTAACATTCTGCCGTTCTTTCTTGAGAAGATTTGCCTTCACCGTTCTTTTGTCAAGCATTCGGCTTTCTTCTCTAATTCTTTTTAGATAATCAGCAACTTTCGAGTAAAAGTCGTCTGGAAGCCTTACAAGTTCAACATTCTCAAGTTCCTGTCGCCAAACTTCATACAACTCATTATACATTAGTTAGACAACCTCCGCCCTACCCTTACATACAAGTAACACAGCTGCAGCCATAGGCAATTCAACTTTCTGATTCTTATATGGACCAAAAAACTCACCGCCAAGCTTAAACTTTGGCGAGTCAGAAACCAGAACGGTTGTTGTTCCTTTTTTAAAGGCTACGGCGCTGTCAAAAGGGTCAAAATCTTCAATTTTAGAGATGGGAAACTCCACTTTTTTTAAGCCTGTTTTACCGTGCAAAGTGTTGGGCATTCTAATTAAACGGTGAATATCAGTTGTTACAACGGTATCAACCTGAGCTGCCTTGGATTTTGCACAAAATTCGGCAATTTTTTTCAATGTCTCGAGACCTACTCCCTTTATGGCACTTGGGTAAGCTGGAGCGCTTAGCTTTTTTAAAATGTTGTCTTTGTTCTTTATTATGGCTTTGGCAACGTTTCCTTTCACCCCTAAACTCTTGTAATCCTCCGGGTTAGCAGTGAGTATAAAATCGTAAATGCCACGGGCAACTCTCCCACACCACCCAGAACTACTTAAGTTTAGACTTTCAAAAATATGCACACCTTCTCCACGTAAGCCTTGAAACTTTGCATCGAACCCTAAACCACAAACATAATCAACTATCTCTTTACGTGAAATCGCATCTAAACTTTTTACCGCTTCACTTTCTACATGAACGTGATAGCCGCGATGCCCCGAAAAAAATACGTGCAACTCTTTTTCAGAAAAACCGAAATCCTGCATCAGCATATCCAAAAGTTTCAGAGTTTCCGCTTTTGCGGAAGCTAAACAATTTTCACAAGGCCAAGTGTATACTTCAAATTTTTCACCACCACAAACTGGACATTTTTCAGGCTCAATTCCCTTTCCCGCAAACTTACAATTGCTACAAACCCATTCATCATGAACTTTATTGCAAGAGGTAGTAATGTGATCAGCATCAATATCAAAAACTAAGTCAGCTCCCAACCACCCTTTCTTTTCCATCTCAGCCTTAGGATCTTCGTAATATGCACATGAAAAATAAGAATCTCTGGGAACAAAAGTACGTAGAAAATTTTCCAATTCTTCAGCATTCTTAAAACTTTCATGACGTAGCATTAATCCCTCAAATGAAATAAAGCCAAATTCCCGATTACGGATCATCTGTAAATTTTCATTAAACCGAAAGTCTTTAGTGTAATATTCCCGAAAAATTTTTTGTACAAAAGCGAGAGACATCAACTTCTCCAACCAAATTCTCTTCAGAATATAGAAAGGATTTTGCTTAAAACCTTTAAGCAGCTAACGTTAAGGCTTTATTGACAGTAGCAAATTTAAAAAGCAAAATAAAAGGTACTCATGACTTGAGGAAAAGTAATGAAAGTAGCCCTCTGCCACCACTATAGTCTCACGTTTCATGGGGGTGGTGAACGATTCCTAATAGAAGTTGCAAAACAATTAAAAAAAAGAGGGCATGAGGTAACCATTTATGCTTTACCTTTTGGGCGAAGACGAATAAACATTGATGAATTTCTTCAAGGCGTTAATTATAACGAAAATATCATTCACAACATTAACGATTCGGATGTCGCATACTTTATTTATGCACCAATAGTACATCATTTATTTATAGGAAAATGCCCAAAAATAGCAGCAATTCATGCCTTTGTTTTCGCCAACGAACTTCAGCATCCTGAAATAAGATTTATGAATTATGTGGATTATGTAAAAGAATTCGGATTTTCAAAATTCATATCTCGTCTATATTTCAACAAAAGCGAAAACAAAGAATTAAGGAATTTTAACGCTATTCATGTAATCAACAAGCAAGCCCTTAAAATATTCTTCAAAAATAAACATGTATATTATGTCCCAAACTGGATAGACACTTCTCTATACAAGCCTGTTGAAGAAAAAAATCAAAAGTTTTCTGCACTTTTTACAGGAAGGAAAACAAAAGGTTTTTCATTTTTTGTTAAAATCGCTGAAATTTTAAAAAACAAAGAAATTGATTTTTTGGCTATAGGGCCTGATTTGGAAAGTGTAAACAACGTGAAAAATCTTGGTTTTATAACAGACGTTAAAGAACTTGTTAACCTATATTCTAGGGTTCACATCCTAGTATATGCAAGTAAAATAGACGTTTTTCCATTGACTCTTCTCGAAGCCTCAGCATGTAAAGTGCCTATTGTAGCTTTACCAACAGAAGCCGTCAAAGGACTTGACTTGCCACTTTTCTATGCAACATCGATACAAGAATTCGCTCAGATAATTTGCCAACTTCAACATATGTGGAAAACAAGAAAGGACGATTTTAACAAAATCGCCAATAATATGCGAGAACAAGTGATAAAGTATGACGTTAACAACGTTTTCCCAAAATTTTTAGAAATGCTAAGGGAGGTAGCAATATCCTCCGCAAAATGAGAAAATTTTTTGGATATAAAATTTACGTCTTGATCGCAATATTGATATACACCATTTGTTTCTCAATAGCCGAAATTATAACATATTATTCGTTTCAAATTTATACGTGGGATTTAGGAATCTTCAACCAAGCATTATGGAACACACTTCATGGACGATTTTTATATTACACCACTGAACCATTTTATACGAGAACAAGATGCTTTTTAGGAACACACTTCAGCCCAATAATCCTTCTAGTGCTTCCCATATACGCTATTTATCCAAAACCCGAAGGCCTTCTTGTAATAAGCACATTCATAGTGGCCATAGGGGCTTTACCCGCATATGACCTTGCTAATTTTTTCTTGAAAAAAGAAAAGACAGCCGCTATTCTTGGAATTTTTTATTTGTTGTATCCTCCTTTGCAAGGCGTCACTATTTCTGGTTTTTCTCCAGAACCTTTTGCTGTAACAATTTTCCTGTTTGTTGTCCTTTACTTAGTAAAGAGCGATTTTAGGAAGCTTGCATTAGCCGTTGCGTTTGGATTATTAACTCATGAAGCTTCATCTGTCGTTATTGCATTCATAGCGTTATATGGTATGTTATATAACAAATCCATTAAAAGTAAGGGTTTTTTAGCCTCTCTAATCATCTTGATCATAAGCATTGCTTATTTTTTTGCTGCTCAAAAACTGAGAATTTTTTTCGGCTGGACAGGTATTCCGTCATTGTGGAATGAGTGGGGATTGATAGGCGCCGCGGGTCCTACAGAACTTCCATTAAAAATGATTACAAATCCTATTGGTGCATGGAGAGCTTTAACCTACGACGGACTAACAAAGATATCCTACTTATCAATTGTTTTTCTTCCCACATTATTTTTGCCTTTTTTAGGTGTACAAGGGCTCATCCCTGCAATTCCTTATCTTTGCATAAGTTTGTTATCATCCTATCCATTGTATTATAGTGTAGAAGGACATTATGGGGCCTTTATGGTGCCATTCATTTTTTTGGCATTAATTCATGGCATATACAGGTTGCAGAAAAATAATCGTTATCAGACTTTTGTTTTAAAAATTGTGAAAATAACATTTTTAATATGTGTTATATCGCTTGCCACTTTTTTGCCATTAATGTATTCTAAGTTTGAGATTTTTCAGGTATTTCATGAACATGGTACGGTAGTTTACAAATTTATTTCATCTATTCCTCAAAATGCTTCTGTGCTTACACAAAGCAATCTGTTCCCTCATCTTTCAAACAGACCTAATGCATATACGATTCCTCCACCTTCGTGGGGAGAACAATATAGACAAGTTGGTAAAGAAATGTTATTAAATCTCAGTGAAAGCGGTGTAGATTATGTGCTTCTGGATTTTAACTCAAGTCTTCACTACGCCACGGCAGCCGAATTCATCAAAAGCGATTTCATCGATCCAAATAGTGCTAAATATGAACTTCTAGACGAAGAAGATGGGGTAATGCTTTACAAACGCATAAATAGTTAATAAAAGAGGAGAGTCGACTTTGAAGATATGTGTAGTAACTACTTGGCCACCATATCGCGAAGGTATAGCAATTTACTCATCTAAATTATATTTAGAGATGTCGAAAAATAAAAAGATCAAAATTAGCATAATTGCAAACAAAATTGACCAACAATCTTTTTACAGAGACAAAAGTGATCTTCAAGTCCACAGATGTTGGCAGCGAGGACCTCTAGCTCTTTCACAAATCCTTAAAACAGCAATTAAATCAGAGGCACATATACTTCATTTGCAACATGGCTGGCTTCTTTATGGTGGACCTTTCACAGCCCTATCCTTTGCTTCACTTATGTTGCTTCTTCGATTACGTTTGAAAACTTTGGTGCTGACTATGCATACAATTATACTGAGGAATGCAAAATTTTTTAAATCTAAATTGTTGAACTGCCTGACAAACATTGTAATCTTTACGATTACAAAGCTTATGATTTTATTTGCTTCGAGAGTGATTGTCCTCAATACTGCGATGAAGAAAACCTTGATTCAACATTACGCTTGTAAAGAAAGTAAAGTCGTTGTAATCCCGCACGGAGTTGACAAAGTTGAAGAAACTTTCTGTCAAACAAACGCGCCAGAAAAAATTGATGAAATAAATATCCTCTCTTTAGGCTTTTTAAGAGAAGATAAGGGTTTAGAATATTTAATTGACGCCTTCAAAAAACTACAAACCAGTTATCCCCAGGTGACGCTTACACTAGCCGGCGGTGTTCATCCTCACAATCATGATGATTATTTTAACAGAATCAAAAATAAAATTGCAGAGCTTAAAAGCTTAAACAGAATAATCGTAACAAACTTCTTAAGCGAAAGCATGCTAAATGAAGTTATTCAAAAAGCAGACATTATTATTTTATTATCGCAAGAAACAAAATATCTAGAAGCAAGTGGCGCCTTAGCCAGAGTTATTGATTTTAATAAGCCAGTAATATGTACCCGAATCCCAAAATTCATGAGCGAACTTACTCATGGCTACAATTGTCTAATGGTTAATCCGCACAGTTCAGATGAAATTTACAATGCGGCTGAAATCTTGCTTGAAAACGTAGAATTGAGAAAAAATATCGCCACCAACCTTAAAAAATTATTTGAAGGCAGAAGTTGGAGCTTTGTCGCCCAAAAACACGTAGAGCTTTATAAATCCCTTTTGAAAGTTTCCTAACATTTATATTAAAAGGCAGTGATGTAAAACAATTTAAAATTGTACAACAAAATGGAAGATGTGGAATTCTTGAGGAACATTCCAAAAAACAAAATTAAGTTCATCCATATGGAATTAGCGAAAACTTTTAGACGATTTTATTTGTATCTTGTTTCAAAGAAAAATGAAATTTGTCTTTTTGCTTTTATTCTTGTTTATTTTGCCGTTATTTCTTATTTATCCTTGATAAAATATTACACGTTCCACGCTACTGCATGGGATTTAGGCGTTTTTTCACAATCTTTGTATACAACAATAAATTTTCGCACTATATTTTATAATAACTTGGAGATAGGAAGCCATTTTCACGTACATTTTTCGCCAATACTTTTTTTGTTTGTTCCATTTTATGCCCTTTATCAAAGCCCAGTAACCCTTATAATTCTCCAAGCAATTATAGTTGCTTTAGGCGGGATTCCCCTCTACTTTCTGGCAAAAAACGAACTTGGCAATACAAAGCACAGTCTTGCATTTACAGCTCTTTACTTCCTCTATCCAGTACTTCACGCTTCAAATTTATACGATTTTCATCCAGAGGCTTTTATTCCACTTTTAGGTTTTTCAGCCATCTATTTTTTAAAAAATAATAAGTGGAGTAAATATTTTGCATGTATATTATTATTGCTTTCAGTGAAGGAGGATGCATCATTAGTTGTTGTTGGAATTGGACTTTATGGTCTTTTCAGAAATATAAAATCAATTTTCAAAAGAAAAATCGATAAAAATACAGTCATTTCTTTGCTAACTGTTTTCATAGGAATTGCTGGTCTTTTATTTGCTTTTTACATGATAAGTTATTTTGTTACGTTAGATGGGTATGGATCTCTTTGGAACCAAGGTTATGCGCATCACACACAGAATGTTTATGGCGAATTGGGAGGAAGTGAGGGTTTAATGGGTTTACTTTCATTTTTAATAAGAAACCCTCTAAAAATTCTTAGTCAATTATCATATTTGCCCTCGCAAAAAATTGTTTTTATAGCAACGCTTTTTCTACCATTATGTATGTTTGCATTTTTGGACATTCCCTCCATACTACTGTTTTTCCCAAATTTATTGGAATTAATGCTCGCTTCCAATCCAAACTATTTTGCCATTACATATCATTATCCACTTTTGCTGATACCAACAATTTTTGTGGCAGTTATCCATGGAGTTAGAAGGCTCGCCTTTAAATGCGGCCAAATTTCTGAAAAAGATTGGGTTATATCGCGTATATTATTTATTATGATGATCGCAACGCTCATTACGCTTCTATTCACCACTCCAATAATTATGCAGAATATTCCGATGACATTGGATGAAAATACCCAAGCGAAACATAGACTCATTTCTTTAATTCCCTTGAGTACAAACCCATACGTTCTAACACAAAATGACTATTTCCCACATGTTAGTAACTCTCTACATTCTTACGCCTACTGGAACACCACGGCTGTCGAATATCTTTTATTTGACATCTTTTCATATTGGTTTGATCATCAAGATCCAGTTCCAGACGAATACATTGCAAGATATGGAGAACCCGAAGCACCTTTTGAAGAACGCATCTCAAGATATGTCGATAGTGGAGAATTTGGACTTCTAGCACAAGCTGGCAGTTTATTACTCTATAAAAAGGGATACAAGGGAGAATTGTCCTTCTATTTTCCGCTCAAAATGTCAATTAATTGGCGAGATACTTTGCCCACGGAATGGAAAAAACTCTACTTCGAAGGAATAATCGTTGATGACCCTACTTCAATGAGCCAAAAAGTTCTCATGTACAAAGCTAACTCCACCAAAAAAGAACCCTCTTTTTGGTATGGCCCCTATATATGGCTGCCTCCAGGCGCATATGAGGTAAAATTTAGGCTTAAAATTACTAATATCACAAATCAAGAAATTCTTATCTTAGACGTAACTAAGAACTTCGGGAAAGAAGTGTTAGCTAAAAGAACTTTGACAGGAGGAGATTTCTCTGAAGCTAATGTTTGGCAAGAATTCGTCTTATCGTTTCAATTAAAAAAGTTATCATCTTTGATGGAATTTAGAGGATTTATTGCTTCTAATGCAACCGACGTTTATCTGGACTACATTTTGGTTCAACAAATCCCACCTTTCAACTGATTTTCCTAAAGGCATATCAATAATTGCATGCATAATCAACTAAAGTGAAATACAATGGGTGATAACAAAATCGTTATAATCAGTGATCCATTATTAAATGAGTTTGGTTCTTGTCGCCCCGCTATTTTAATCGCACAGGAGCTTGTAAGCAGGAACTATGATGTAAAAATAATAACATTAAACATAACTAGGCGCCTTCAGAAAATTTTGGAAAATCAGGGTATAACGGTTAAAGCTCTTCAATCTAGAAAATCTATCTTGCCCTACTCATTAATGTGGTTTAAGTCATGGTTAATGGAAGCCCTATTTTCCATGAATTCAAGAAAGGTTAAGGATGTGGAAGGATTAAAACTAAATTTTTCAAATGTTATATGTTTGCCTTCTGATTTCTGGTATGCCCAAGGCCCACCAAGCATAACTCTTGACAATATCAAGTCTTCATTTTCTTTGCCATATAAGTTTGTTTATCATCTAGGTCGACCATTTTTCAGATTTGTGGATATGAGAAATTCAAAAAAATTTTACGCCTTAAGCGGGAAGGTTATATCTAATTCACGGTATTTGCAAGAGATTTATGAGCGATTTGGAATTCGAGTTTACAAAGTTATATACCCACCTATAGATTGCAGTAAATTTAAACCATTGAGTTCCAATCCAGTTTCAGACTATGTAATTACTTACTTTGGCAAAGAAACTGATTTATGTGTAATCAAAAGATTAGCTGATATGGGGGTGAAAATTAAGGTATTTGGATCAAAGCTAAAAACCCCACATGTTATAAAAAAACATCCTAACATTGATTCGTTGGGCGTTATTAGCGAGCAAACGTTGGTAGAATTGTATTCAAACGCTTTGATAACACTTTATCCCTTTTTAGATGAACCTTTTGGATACGTACCAATCGAAAGTATGGCTTGTGGAACTCCGGTTCTAACTTATAACTGTCAAGGTCCAAAAGAAACAGTTATTCATGGCGTTTCTGGATGGCTTACCAATAGCAGGGAGGAGTTTATAAAATCCGCTATTAAAATATGGAGGGAGGGGTACCCGCAGAGGATGCGTCGAGAATGTAGAGAAAGGGCGATGTTATTTGACAAAAAAACAATAGCAGAAGAATGGACTAACAACATTAAACCGAACGTAGCTGGTTAATTTATATTTTTGATTTAATTTCTATCAACAAGATTTAGATTTCTTCTACATCTTAAAAATTGCTTAAAGAAAATATGTGAAACAAATTCTTTCATTTCATTGAACGTCAACTTAGATTTTCCCTTTTTCCGGTTTGCGAAAACTATCGGAATTTCTTTGATGCGGAAATTGCGGATATGTGCTTGTCTTATTGTTTCGATTTGTATCTCATAAGTCTGACTATGCAGTTCTCCTATAATACTTCGAATTAAGTTTATGGAGTAGCAACGTAACCCACTGGTATAGTCACTTATTTTTCCTCCGATAATAAACGATGCAATTAGGTTTGCAATTTTGCTTATTGTAAGACGTACCATACTCCAATTTAAAGTGGAACCTCCTTTACAATATCTACTGCCTATAACAAGGTCGTATCGTCCCTTCAAGCTGGAAACTAAGCGTGGAATGTCCTTCGGATTATGGGAGTAATCGGCATCCATCGTGATTACGTACTTAGGGGGAGCCTGCAACGACATAAATATCCTGAAGCCATCTGTTATTGCCGTTCCAAGGCCAAGTTTTTTAGGTCTCACAAAGAGTAAAATATTATCATATTTCTTTTGCAACCTTCGTACCACGTTTGCCGTTCCATCAGGGCTAGAATCATCTATGACTAATATGGAAATATCTAAATTTAGATCTTCAATTTCATTAATTAATCTTTCAATGCTTGGTGCTTCACAATATGTAGGAAGGATTACTCCGATTTCAGAATTTATTTCAAGGTTTCCTTCCAATTTCTGAAAATCCATTACTGTTTTCTCCTTAAATGAGGTTCTGTTATTAGGTATGTGTTATATAAAATCTACTCCACCTGCGACTGCTTTTGGAGAGCTTATTTGGCTATTTTCACTTTTCTTCTGTAGTAGGCCAAGGGATGGCGTATATTTTGGCATAGCGAGTCTGGATTTATGCAGATGCCGTGGGTTTTTAGTGTGTCGCATTTTGGTGGAATGTAGCGGGTTCTTGAGCCCCTTTCGCCTGCTATGTGTTCTACTTGGTAGCTGGTCATTCTTTGGTCGTAGTCGGAGAAGTTTTTGAAGAGTTCGGTGACGTTTTCTGGTGGCATTCCTATGTTTATGAGGAAGGCTGTTAGTGTAAATCTTCCTATGTGGGGGAGGTGGCGCCCAGATGAGATAGATTGGTAAAGGCTTTTTATACATGGTGGAAAGGCTGGTTGTGCTATTGTTTTTGGGAATCCTTCCATTTCAGCCTTTCCTATTTTTTCAACGGATAGGCTTTTTATTTTTTCAGCAATATTCATTATTGTTGGCGGAAATTCGGGCAATTCCTTTACGTTTAGTCTTTTTTCAATTTGCCTCCGCACTTCTTCACTTAGGATCCTCGCGGTTTCGGTTTTGGTTAGGTAAACATAACCGTTTATTAGAAGGCGGTTGACTAGTTTCCATTTTTTGTCTTTGAGTTGTGTTGTGTTTTTTAGATAGTCGGTGAAGTGAAGTTTAAACTCGTAAGGAATGCTAGTATCCGAGTTTAAAGCAAGTTTCCAGTTGAAGTTTTGTGCGATAGCTAGGATTCTTTCTTTCGGTTCAATTTTCATATCGTTGTAGGCTTGTTTAGCTTCTGCTAGGGCGTATCTTTTTTTGATGAAGGAGTTTTCTGTTGCCAATGTCAGCATGATTGCAACGGGGAAGGAAAGGATTTCGATTTCTTCGTTGCGGAGCCTTCTGCTTACCAAAGCGTATAATATTGCTTCTTCAACTCTTTCTTTTGCACGCTCGAGGATGCTGGAGAATTCCGGGCTTGTTAAATCTTCAATTTTTAAATCTAGTTTTTTAACGTATTCTGCTGTTTCTTTAAGGAATGGGTACTTTGCTAAATCATTTTTGGTGAAATGAACTATGGCAATTTGCATCGTTTTCACATTATTCAGTTTCGATTCTCGGCGCCAGATAGAAGGTTAGTTTTCCCTCTTTTGCTTGTTGAAAATCTAATTTTATGGGCATGTCTGTGGAAAATTCTAACGTTGCAATGTCGGATGTTGCAGATGCCTCTTTTATGATTTCCGAAAGATAACTTAAGCTGAAAGTTGCCTTTGAAGGTTCTTTCGCCTCTAAGTCAAGAAGAGCGTCGCTTCCCTTTTGAAGGGTTATGGTTGCGCCCATAAGGTCGCCTACGGCGTTTAAAACGAGTTTTTCATTGTCCGCTTCTATTCTGACATGGTCGCTTACAAGTTGAGCGTCTTCAATGGCTTGACTTAATCCTTGGGTTGTGGCTTTTGCTTTGACATTGAAAGGTATTTTTGGTGTGGGAACCTCTTCCTCTGAAGCCTCAAGGGTTGGCATAGTAAAGTTCCGAGCGTATTTTCCAGTAATTTTCACTTGTAGCTTACCAGTTTTTTCGTCAAGGGAAAGCTCCACAACCTCATCTTTGCCTGCCCTTTTAAGCAGTTTTAAAAGTTCGCTTATGTTTATGCACATTTTTGTTGGCTCCGTGACTGTGTACTCATCAAAAACTGTTTTGGGCCATTCAAAATCCACCATAGCAACGCGAGACGGATCCATTGCTCGAAGTTTTATGCCTTCGGGGTCTATTTTGAATGTAGCTTCATCTATGAGGATGGAGATGGCTGTAGCCATATCTCTTAGAAGTTTGGCATCTGCCATTTTGATTTTGAACATGAAAGGTCTCCTTTTAAATGGATATGTCTAGTTGTTAATAAAAGACTTTACATATTAAACTTTCAGCTTTAGATGTAACGTGAAGATGCTTTAGCTGTATTCTCTGAAGGTGTAGCCGCATTTTGTGCAACGTAAAAACTGGGTTGAAGATTCGTCTGCGCCACGGGTCTGCACTTGCCAAACATAGGCTAGATTGTTTCCACATTTTGGGCATTCAACTCTAACTGTTGGTAATGTTCGCAGTTTCTGTTCTTCCTTGCTTATTACCGCCACAAGTTCTTGCGGCTTATGCTGTATAACCTTTGCAACTTTCGGCTCAACCTTTTCGCTGGACCCCTTCTTCCTATAACCACATTTTGGACAGACCAGCGCTAAAGATGATTCTTTGCCTGTTTTCTTCTTTTTAGGCACCAGACGCGAACCGCATTTGGGACAAAATTCCATGCTTTTTAACTCCGTTGTCCGTTTGTTTTCCCTTAACATTGTCCCTTTTAAACCTTTTCATATAGTGATAAGGATTGAGACTAAATGGTGGTTATTCCAGAAGCAATAAGGTGGGCTACACGTAAGGCTTCGGGAATGTTGCTTCTTGTGGATGTTAACTGCAAAATTTTCTTAGCGTCTTCTTCGAGTATTCCGCAAATTTGCATGTAGATTTTTTCTTTTTCATTTCTAGTGAATACCTCATGCACTTCTCCAGCATTTTCTACTGCTTTCCAGCGCTCTTCGCTTTTTGGCAGATTTTTTAGGGCTTCGCGGATTTCTTTAAAATTGGGTTTTTCTCGTGTTACGGCTATAACTGGAAGTTTTGTTTCGGCACTGAGTTCCCTTATATCTACTATGTTGAAGCCTGCAAAAGTTATTCCATTAAGCATTATAACCCGCAATTGTTTATAGTGAGGCGAATTAATTATCATAGACGTTATCTTTTTCGTGGCGTCCAAGCCGTCTATTTTTACGTTGGTATGCATTACTCCGTCAAGCCAATAACCACCCCTAAAAACCACCCCCACAATTGGCACCAATCCCTTTGAGCGTGGAACAAATACTCCATCATCCACTCCCAAAACGCGGATTTCGGGTTTAATTATACGAAATTTTTTAACAGCCAAAATTGTTCCACCCGCTTTGAACAAATTATAAGAAAGAAACATTATAAGTTTAGTGAAAACTAATAAAGCAGCTTGGACGTGCTCGATTTGAAAGAAAACGAAAAAACATTCGCGTTCATAAAATCTTATGGAACCCTAAAAGAAGTGCTTGTGGACCACGATTTGGCAGCGCTTGGAGATGCATACATAAACTTTGCTTATTCATTAGCCTTATCAAAAAGAAGGGGAAAACCTTCAGGAGCAAAGGTTAGAGGGGTTGCACTTTCGGAAGCGCTGAGGAAAGCTGGATTAAGAGAGTATTTGCCTTCAAGAATGACAAGGCATTTGATGGCGGATGCCGCAGAGGCGCTAATTGTTTATGCTTGGCTTTGTGATTGCATTACATTGGAAGAAAGTGTTACAATTTTGGAAGAGAATGCGGATCTGGTTGAAGCCTTAACTCAACTGTTAGCGATAATAAAGGAGAAAATTAAATTTTCTTAAACGCTTTTTCAACTTCCTTCCTAAATTCCTCATTCATTTCGCGGGTCTTTTCCAAAGCCTTCAGCAAAGCCTCTTCAGGTTTAACTTTTCCCTTTGTTCGAACATAAATTATAGAGTTCGAAGCTAGAGGGTGGGGTATGTCATAGCCAGCCAAATCCACATTTTCATCTTCTAAAAGGCGCTTTTGTAAGAGATTGCAAATGGTATGACCAAGACCTTCAATTTCTATCTTGAGCTCGTTCGGAGTTTTCTTCAAAGTTTTAATTTTCAAATTGCATTTCTCCTTTCTCTTTTATACTATTCCTTTTCCATAATCTAAAGCAGTTTTGCGCTTTTCAATTTTTCCGCATCTGAGACAACGCATAACATGGCGTTTCAACTCTAACATGTAACCACATTGGGAACAAAAGGCATAAACAACACCCAACTCCTTGTCTTTTGTAGACAGATGATAAACGTGGTTTTTTTCGCTGATAACTTTAGCTCTTATGATGTCTCCGGGTTTGCATACGTCAAACATGGATTTAACATAGGTTTGCTGCACGTCTGAAATGTGAAGGATGCCGGAGAAAAAGCCTGTTAAGGATTTATTGCCAATTTTGAAGATTCGCACGCCAGCATTTTCGGTTTGGACTGTTGAAACTTGCCCCATTACTATGCTTCCAACTTTTGGGATTCGGGCTCCGCGAATTAGGGGGTAAACGGAAACCCGCTTATTCAAAAAATCAAGTAAAGCCCGCCCGACAATTTTGGAGTGGATAACCCCATCCAAAACATAGGTTCCAGCGTCTGGAATGAACTCTTCAATAACACCTAAACGCTCGCCGGGCAACACAAATTTTCCGCTTTCCCTTTCCGATAATGTATTCATGTTAAACCGCACCTCTCTACTTGTCTATGCCACCTCAATAAACCTTTTGATTCCTAACTTTCTATAACGTATAATTCAGCAACAAACTCATGTTTCCTTTTTGCATGAAAGGAAAACATGTGTGGAATTGTCATAACTGTGGCGTAAACAGCCCTAATTTTGCCACCATGTTCCTCTATAAACCTTTTAAAGAATGGAGAAGGCACTATTGGTGTAATACCTTCTTTTCTCGCCTTTACTTTTTTGATAAAGGCCTTATTTTTTCTGGGGCTTTTGTGAAGTGAATAAACAACTTTACCCGTTTCCAAAGCTTTTTTGAGAAACTTTCGGTCAGCCTTTGGTTTTTGCACGCCAAAAGGTGGATTCTGTAATACCGTGTCAAAGTTTCCGTGAATGGTGTCTATGTCTCCACTAATCCAACACACTCTTTCCTTCAAATTCGCTTTCAAAGAATTTTCAAAAGCCATTTTAACCGCATTTTTGTCGATGTCTACGCCTACAACATGTTTTGCACCCAAGAAAGCGGCGCCGAGAGCAAGCCTTCCAGTGCCGCATCCCAAATCCAAAACTGTTTTATCAATAATGTCGTTGTATGTGTAGGCTGCCATGTAAAGCATTGTAGCCGCAACATCCACGGGAACCGTGTATTGCTCCAGGCTCGGTGTTGGGGTTGGATGCGGTTCAATTTGGGAAAGGAAAAGCTCTAGGTCTAGTTTTCGAACCAACCTTTTCTGCATAATTCTTCCCATGACAATTCTCCAACAACAACCAAAGCCTCATTAACCGTCAATAAGGGTTTCTTAAATCTCGTAGAGTCATCCATGGAAACTCTTGGACACGCTGTATTTACAAAAGCGTCGACTGAAGGAAATTCCATGAGCATTTCTGGAGAAATTTCTTTAGCTGCTAAAAGGTAGGCTAATTTTCCCTTTTCTTCAAGCTTCTCCTTAATCATTAAGGCTTCTTCAAGTTTTCTTTGTCCAGGTTTTAATCCAACCAAAACTGCGAAAGTTTTGGCTTTTTCTGCCTCTTGAATGCTTGCCCAACGCTGTTTAACGATTTTCTCTGCTTCCTCATTCACGGAAAAAACTCTTTTCTCATAGGGGTCAGCGATAATTGTTGGTTTTGAGGTGGAAAGCGCAACTCCTAAAGCATGGAACCGCCCTCCACCAATGAAAAGGAAGGCTTCAACACCATCCGCTATGGACTTAGCGTTGCTATAATTGCATCCAATAACTTGCCCAGCATAGTTTAGGCGTCCAGCATCGCCAATTGCCACAACTTTTCCAGCCCGCAGCAACATTTCCCTAGCGACATCAAGGGTTTGCACGTGCTGAACTGTGGTTGTTAAACCTATTTTACGCCATTTTTCCAACATGGGCAATGCTTTTTCAACAACGTCTTCCACATTTAGCGTAGCCCTCGCTTCAATGTAAACTGTTGGAACCCTTTCATACCGCAACATTTTCGAATGCCCGTAATGAATGATTAAGTCAACGCCCAAGGCTTCAGCATCTGCTGATGCAAGATCACAGGCACCATAACATGGGTCTGCAGAAACGATTGGTAATGCGCCAGCCTTTTCGACAATTTTGGATAGGTATGGTGCTTCCGGTTTCAAGCCTTCGGGTAGTTGAATTAGTACTCGTTTTGCGCCAAGTTTGAGGATTTCCTGTTTAACTCTTTCTTCTTCTAAATCAAAATGCTTCATTTACACCACACCCAAAAGCCCACTAAAATTTAAAACGCACTAAATAAAACAAGGAAATAAAGAGTTGTCTATTCTGTTTCGCCCCACTGCGGCGACCATTCCCAATCTTCTTTCGGTTTTCGAACCGCACGCCCAAAAGCTCTTTCCTTCTGTTCCGCAAGCTGCTCCAAGATTATCTTCTGCTCTATACTTGCCACAAGTTTTTTCGTTGCAACCACAGCATCATTATTTACGGATATGCTATCAATTCCCGCTCTAACAAGAAACTCTGCAAAGTCGGGCAGATTTGATGGCCCTTCGCCGCATATGGAAACCGTGGCACCGTTTTCATGAGCCACTTTGATTAGGTGGGCAATTATTCTTTTTACGGCAGGGTCTCTTTCGTCAAAGTATCCCATTTGCCCGAGGCGTTCGGAGTCTCTGTCAATCATTAATATGCCTTGGGTCATGTCGTTCGAGCCTATGGAGAAGCCATCGCAGAGCTTTGAAAATTCATCGGCGAGTATGGCGATTGAGGGAGTTTCAGCCATAAACCAAACTTTAAAGTCTTTTGACCTTTCTAATCCTTCTTCACGCATGATTTCCAAGACTTTTTTGGCTTCCCAAACAGTGCGCACAACAGGAAGCATAACCCAGACGTTTTTGAGCCCCCATTCTTTGCGGCATTTCACTATTGCTTGGCACTCAAGCCTAAACGCTTTTTCATACCATGGGCTTATGTAACGGCTGCATCCTCTCCAGCCAAGCATGGGGTTTGCTTCCACAATTTCGTATTTTTCGCCGCCTTTCAACTCTCTATACTCATTTGTTTTAAAGTCGCTGAAACGCACAACAACGGGGCGTGGTTGGATAGCCCTTGCGACAGTTGCTATTCCCTCCGCAAGTTTGTCCACGAATTTCTGGGATTGTCCAGTTTCAATGAGATATAGTGGGTGTTCGCCTATGTAGCTGGCTAGAATGAATTCGATGCGCATAAGCCCTATTCCTTCAAAAGGCAAGTCTTTGTATTCCTCAATTTTTTCCGGCACACCTAAATTCATGTAAATCTTCGTCGCCGTTACTGGCACGGACTGGAAACTTCCAGCCACAACGGTTTGTGATGGAGAAGAAACTCCGGAGGCTGATGAAAGCTGCTCTGTTAGGGTTGGAATTATCCCTTCATAAACGACACCGCTTCGCGAATCTACCGTGTATTCTTTGCCACTCACCATTAGCTTTGTAGCATTTTCCGTTCCCACAACACATGGTATGCCAAGCTCTCGGCTTACAATGGCTGCGTGGCATGTTACTCCGCCTTTGTCTGTGACTATGGCGCTTGCAAGCTTCATGAAAGGCACATAATCGGGGTTAGTCATGTCGGTGACGAGGATGTCACCTTTCTGCATAACCTTTGCAGCCTCTTGGGGGTTTAAAACAACTTTTGCCTTGCCTAATCCGAAGCCTCTTTTGCCAGCCGCAATTCCTTTAACGACAACTTTTAACTCTTCAGTTGGCTTAATTGCCGCAGCTTCCACTTTCGGTATTTCCGCCATTTTTAGGCTCCAAACAGTTTCAGGTCTGGATTGGACTATGAAAACGTTGTTTGGGAAGGGTAAATCGCTGTCAATTGCCCATTCAATGTCTTGAGGTTTCCCATAATGCCTTTCAATGCGTTTTGCCAATTCAGCAAGCTTAAGAACTTCTTCATCCGTTAAGCACGGCTGCTCTTGCTTTTCCAAAGGCACTTCTACATGAACCGTTTTACCAGTGGTTGGGTCGCGAAGATATTGCACTTTCTTCTTTGATATACGCTTCTCAATTATCTTCATAGTATTCTTATCAACGATAAAATCGTCAGGTGTTACAGCTCCAGAAACAACAGCCTCTCCCAAACCATAATTGCCCTCGATAACTATTTGGTTGGGGTCTCCCGTAACGGGGTTTATTGTGAAAATTACGCCTGCAGCCTTAGAATTAACCATTTTTTGAACTCCAACACTTATTAGAACTCTTTCATGAGCAAAGCCTTTTTCAGTTCTATAGAAAATCGCCCTCGGTGTGAAAAGACTTGACCAACACTTAACAGTCTTCTCAAGAACCTCGCCAACGCCTTTAACATTCAAGTATGTCTCTTGCTGCCCAGCAAAGGAAGCGTCTGGAAGGTCTTCGGCGGTGGCGCTTGAACGCACAGCCACAAAAACCTCTTTCACTCCAAGTTTTTTGCATAACTCTTCATAAGCGGATTTAATGGCATTCTCAATTTCTTTCGGCATAGGCGTTGACTCTATAAGTTCACGAATCTTCTTAGAAGCTATCTCGTACTGCGCAGGGTCGCTTGGATTTGTAACGGTTTTTCCTATAATCTCATAAATTTTCGAGGCTATCCCAGTTTCTTCTATGAATTTTTTGTAGGAATAAGCTGTTATGGCAAAACCTGGTGGGACGGGTATACCAGCACTTGTCATTTCGCCAAGGTTTGCATTTTTGCCGCCGACTAGTGGAATGTCTGTTCTTCTTAGGTTTTCAAACCATATGACTAAATCTTTTCGCATTTCACCCAACTGTTTTCACCTCTTCCACTGGTGATTTTTCAATTATTATTCTACATGGAATCGGAAGTTTGGCGCTCCCACGCCTCAAGGCTTCTTTGGCAGCGTCAATGCCATCTGCATTCACATTTACTGTAGCAATTGTTTGGTTAGGTTCTATTCGTGCCGCCGTTCCAATGGGTTTTCCAAAAGCCCTCCTCATACCATCTTGAAGACGGTCTGCGTGGGCGCCAAAAATCATTTTATTCTCTCTAAGAATAACATGGGGGTAAGGATGAATATGCAAACGATAATTGTTTGCAAGCTTGTCCATTAAAACACGGTTTATTGCCACCCGAGCCGCTTCCAAGGCGTTGTGGCGAATTTGAGCCCTTTCCAAGGCTATAAGTTTGGCTTCATACTCGAACTTTGCTTTAGTATCTCCCATAGTGAACTTGGTTATTTTAGGCGGAGGAAACCCCTTCACAAACTCTTTTCTAGTGTAGGGTTGCCCTTTGGCGGCTCTGTAATTGCGCGCACGCATTTTAAATCCTCTCTTTTGCATACCATAACCGTGGTATTTAAACAATTTGTTGAGCACCCTTTTTGATTAAAGTTATGAATTCAAAATCAATTTTAAAAATCAAAGTTAGACTCTAAAACTTCATTTTAGGGCGGTAGCCGCTTGTTTTTGAACCATGCCTTTGCGAGTTCATCATAGTTTGGAAAAACCTTCTTCAAAATTGGAATATACATTTGCATTTCCTCATCCGTCAAATACTGAAATTGATACTCCCCAGTATACGGAGAAGGTGCACCCTCACGTGTTACAAATTCTATGTGCATAAAGGGATCTCCACGCTTAATTGTGATGGGACAACGGTCATTGCTCAAGTTCACAAGTTCCAAAGCAAGTCTTCCTACAAAACCGCTGTGAACCTTTGCAGCATTCAAAAAGGACAAGCCCATTCTGCCGTATTTGCTTTTAGCCGTCAAATGCG
Organism: Bathyarchaeia archaeon; assembly: GCA_038883795.1. Taxonomy (GTDB): domain Archaea; phylum Thermoproteota; class Bathyarchaeia; order Bathyarchaeales; family Bathycorpusculaceae; genus JASEJA01. Next base: position 219,145 of record JAVZLK010000001.1, on the reverse strand, counting down.
CCACAAAATCTGGTGGAACAAAAACAATTTCATAGGTTATTAGGTTTTTATGCTCCAAATAGTTAAGCGTAGTCTCCTCCTTCACTGTTAAAACGTAGCTGTCTCCATCAAGCAAATTATAATCGTATGGATATATGCACTTATACTTCTCAATAAGCTCCTTAAGCTTATCCTTACCCAAAACGCACATCGCCACCACACCTCAAACTTTCTAGCAATACTGAAACTTTCTCGTTATATAGCTTTTTAACACAATTTTGTTTGTTGCAGAAGGCAATCAATTCTAACACCGCCTTAAAACTAGAGAGGGTAGGTCCCTATTACAAAAGAAAACCTTCCAAACCAACATGAAAAAGACTATCCAATTTAGCAAAACAGCAAACATAAAATTATGTTAACAACCATATAACAGTCTAAAACTTACATTGGAGCAAAGCATCATAATCGTGGCTCTGGGGGTGCTTCCCCAATACCAAAATTTAAACATAGGCAAAAGCCTGGTAGAAAAAGTTGAAGAGGAAGCTAAACGATTATGCAAGAAAAAATTGCTTGTTTCAACATCAAATGATGATTTGCCAGCCTTAGCATTTTACCAAAGCATAGGCTTTCAGATTTACGAAATAAAACAAAACGTTATAGCGGAGAAACATGGCATGATCTTAAAAGGGATAGGCGGACTACCAATCAGAGACGAGTTAAGGTTACAAAAACACATCTTATAAAAAAGCGCACCTAAACTAACTCATGACTGCAATCACTCGCTTTTAAACAATGCCACGTTCACGTCTTATCGCATCTAAAGTTTCCTTTGCTTTAGAATATTCAGCAAACAATTTAGAAAGCTTCTCACATGGATACTCTTTACAGAAACCACAGTTCTCAACCATCTTCTCCATTCCACATTTTCTTATTTCACAAACATTACAGTGGTGGAAAATGCGTGGACTATCGCTTAAACAACCATCACAGTTAATATCCCCGGGCTTGTATTCCCTACCATACTGCCTAGTAAAAAGCTCAGCCACCCGCCTTCTTTCAACACTATCATTCCTCACCGTGGCAATGAAAACGGGACAATCAGAACAAACTATTCCACAATAACCAACAATCCTACCCAACAAATTCTCCTCAAACAAATATTAGCAACATAAGCAGATTAATCTACCGCTCCGCCCGCATAAGAAACAATGTTTCAAAAAAGGGCAAAGCCTTCTTAGCGATCACATTCGCCTTTAAACCATTCCTTCCAAACTTTTGCAATGTTTCGTTAACATTAGAAAGCGATGACTGCATCAAAAGAATAACCCCTTCAGGTCTCAGATACTTCGGCGCTTCATTTATGAAAAGGTCAATAACTTCCCTACCCTTTTTTCCACCAGCCCAAGCTCGCTCAAGCCAAAAATCGGTTTTTCTACCTTTTGTAGGCAAGTAAGGCGCATTAAAAAGGATTAAATCAAACATTTCCTCCTTCCGTAGTGGCGAGAACAAATCGCCTTGTATAAAGGACATTTTATTCAAAACATGGTTCAGTTTTGCATTTTCCTTTGCGCATCGAACAGCGTAAGGGTTTATGTCAATGGCAAGCACATGAGATGCTTTCGCTGCAGCAATTATGCCCAATATGCCGCATCCAGTACCCATGTCAAGAACCAAAGCGTCTTCCCTAACCTTTAAATTCTCAGCAAAAAGGAACGAATCTTCAGCCGGCTCGTAAACATTTTCCGACACATAGAAAACGTAACCTTCAAAAAACACCTTCCTATCTGACAAGAGCATTCGCCAACACTCCAAAATCCTCAGGCGCCAACTCCCTCACTCGTTTGTTGTAAAAAGGGAGATTCTCAATTTTCTTAACCGCCTCATCAGCTTTTATGCCACACAAACCTTTTAGGAACGGCAAAATTGCATTTCTAACCTTTCTATTGCGATGCGTAAAAAGCGATTGCGCCAAACGAATAAAGTCTTCGCTTTTCAAATTGAAAGGTTTTGGCTTTTTCGGTTTTAAACGCACAATAACAGAGTCAACTTCTGGCTGTGGATAAAACATCCATTTGGGCACATCATCAAAAACTTCAACATCAACATAGTAATAAGCAACAACCGCCAACCACCCATAATTTTCGCTTCCAACAAACGCGGAAAGGCGATGTGCAAACTCCTTTTGAAAAATGAAAACTGCACAATCGAAATCCTTGCTAAAAAGCCACAAAATTAAGGGCGAAGAGATATGGTAAGGAGGAATTGAAACAATTTTATTGAAGTATGGGAGCTTCACTTTTAATACATCACCCCAAAATATTTTCACATTAGACAAATCCTTGAGTTGCTCCTTCAGAGCCTTCACAAGCCTCTTGTCAGATTCCACAGCCAAAACTTCGCCGCTTAAGCCAGCCAAAAAGCGAGTCAGAAAACCAAGTCCCGCGCCAATATCTAACACCACATCCTTAGAATTTAACGAACAATAATCGGCTAAAAGCTGAAAAATTGAAGAGTCTATTAGAAAGTTTTGCCCCAAACTTTTCTTCGGATATATTCGATGCTTTCGAAGCAGAAACTTCGTTCTTTCTAAAAGACTCATTTTATCTCGTTAACACACTCACTTTATGTTATTGTGCCCTCGTAAAAAGGCGATACTTGCTCTCACCAGCCAACTCTTCCAAAATCCTCTTAGTAATCAACTTAACAGGATTAGGCAGCTCCGTTCGCTTTTGCAAATCATCAAAGCTTTCGAAAGGCTTTTTCTCCCGTTCATTTATAACTTGCCACATATACTTTTTACCAATCCCAGGAATCAACTCCAACGCATGCATCCGCGGCGTTACAGCCTGCGCAGTGTTAAAGAAGTTTATGAACCATTGTTCACGATTTAAAACTATTCGACTAATCACAGAAGGAAGCTCCATTTTTGCCGCCGCAGTTAACTCCTCATAACTTACCCGCCCAATAATATACGTTATTTCCTCGCGGGCATCCTTACCAACATAAACGCGGTCATAAGGCTTAAGCGTCACACCCTCCTTCACAAGCGCCTCAAGAAGAGTGAAAAACTCCTCACCAACCAACTGAACCAAGGCTCCAGCTCGATAACCAGCCCTACCAGAAACCCTTACCCCTGGTCTGCCATGGGGAAGAAAATCTAGAACGTAGGCGTACTCTTCGTAGCGCTTCTCCATCATATCCGCCTTTATCTTCTTTTAGCTGCTTAAAAATTGTGGTAAAAAGCTATTTTAATTTCCGATGTTCATTCAAAAGGTTAACTATGGCTTCTAACTTTGAGACTTCAATAATTTTGCGGCCACCAGCAAGAAAAACCCTCAATTCGTCAACACTTTTTGGCATACAATTTACCACTGAAACAGCTTCTTCCTCATCTAAACCAAATTCTTTCACAAGCTTTTCTACAAGTTGTTCAGCTGCTTCAGCATCCACCTTAGAGAATTTGGATACGTAATCAAGAGTGCGGCGTTGGAACTGGTCTAATTTTTCTTCGCCTATAGACTCCAATATTTTTTTGACTTCTGGAAGGGTGAGTTTCTTTTCCGGCATACTGCTCTTTGACATTTCAATCACTTTTATATGGTTCTAAATGTTCGGGTCTAACAATAATTTCCTTAATGGCGTCTCCTTGGGTGACACTTACGATATAGCTTCTGCCTCTTTTTTCGATTACTTTGCCGATTTTACCATGATAACGTTTGTGGGGCATACCCTTGTGTACGCTGGGGTCAATTTTGATGACCACCGGGCTTCCAGGCGCATACTCGTGTAGAAGCTTGCTTATTCTTATTTTGCCCCGCTCTCTGGGCTCCTTTTTTAAAAGGCGCCGTGTTCTCGTGCGGTATCCTTTTGATTTCTTCATTTTCTCACCATTTAATCTTCCATAATAACGTCTAAAACATCAAGCTTTATGGGCTTTGCTTTGTTTTTGAGAATTTCTGAAACGTTTGGCGTGGTTCTTCCCTCATCTCCAGTCACCAATTCTTTAACATACAGCCCTCCTTGACAACGTATTTTCATTTCAACCTTTTTAGGCGACAACTTCTTTACTTTAACCTCGTATATGTACTTTTCCCGTGTCAAATCCGCCCGTCTATGCAAAACACGCAAAGGCGTTCTTTGCTTAACTACAGCACCCGTTAACTTTCCTTCAAGAAGACGCAGGTCTTCGGTTGAAACTTTGTTTTCAAACTCTACAATTACGCGGTATTCTTTTTGCGAAGATTCCGCCTTTTTCAGCCGGCGGACAGCGGCTTTATCTGCAAAATGCAGATGGGAAATTGCAACTTTACCTTTGGCATAAGAATTGACGATTTCTTCCATTTTTTCGAGATCTATGAAGCGTTTTTTGGGTTTTGTGATTTGGATTATGAAGGGTCTGCCTTTGCCAAGCATGCGGGCGTCAATGTCTTCTCTTCCGCCAGCGTGAAAGGATGCTTTAGTGCCTCCAGTTGCTTCTAGAAAGGGTTTTGCAATTATTTCTTCCACTGATTCGGGATACATTTTTCCAGTCCAATTGCACTTTTCACATCCTTTTCCATGACAGTTGGAGCAGAACCATTTTGATTGGGGTATTCCCCTCACAAGTTTTTTGTAGCGCCCGGCAATGTAGAGTGGGTTTGGTTGAAGCTTTACTTTTTCAGTGAAGGGGTTTATGAGCAAAACTATGTCTGGTTTTCTATAATCAACAGTTTTTCCACTCTGCTCAGCAATCTTCTTTCCCAAAGCTCTGCCAAATTCGTTCCGCAGGTTTTCGCTATAAAAAACATCAAACTCAGCCCTAAATTCGTCTTCCCGCTCCTCCACAGTCACAGGCAATTCTATTCCAACCAAGAAACTACCATATTCATAACCATCAATTTCTTTGAGAGCCTTTTTCGCTATTTCGTCCAGAGCTTTGAATTTGCCTTCGCATAAAAAGCACACTTTCGGAACACCTTTTGCCATAACATGTTTCTTCATTTTTTGCAGTAATTCCGCTGCTGTTTCAAAGAAACCGTTGGTTGCTAGAATTTTCAGAATTTTCACGCCTTCCTTTTTCTTTGAGAGAGCCAACATATGCGCTTGGAGAGTTAAGCTTAGTTTTAGCGCTCTCCCACGTTCATCATTTTCAACGTTATGCCCAAGGAGGGCAAACTGTCTTCCCAAGCAGTGGTCGCATAAGGGATGTTTTTCAAGCATTTCTAAGGCTTTGTTCAAAATTTCCATAAAGCAATCCTTCGAATTCTCGTCCAGTTTAACTTATGTCAAGGGGCAACTTTTTCCCAAAGAATGGCAACTTCTTTTTTCTTCGCAAACTCTTCAGCATGCGACGCATCAGAAAATATTGCTTTATGAGTTCTTTCACTTCTTTTTCGCTTGTTCCAGAACCCCTTGCTACTCGCCTTATTCTTGAAGCATTGAATTTCTTCGGGTCATCCCTTTCTTCAGGCGTCATTGATTGAATCATCACCCGCCACTTTTCTAAGCGGTCTTCAGCCATGTTTAAAGCGTCTTCTGGAATATCATAAGACATGCCTGGAAGCATCTTCAAAAGTTTTCTGAAAGGTCCCATGCCTTTCATGGCTTCAAACTGTTCGTACATGTCTGTTAGGGTGAATTTGCCGCTTAGAATTGCCTTGGCCTTCTTTTCTGGAACCTTTATTTCCGCTTCACGCACCTTTTCAAGAAGTGTTTCCAAATCACCCATGCCCAATAGTCTTCCAACAAAGCGGGACGGAACAAAAGGTTCTATGTCTTCCACTTTTTCGCCTGTACTGATGAATTTTATTGGTGCGCCTGTGGCTGCAACAGCTGAGAGGGCTCCGCCTCCTCTGGCTGAACCGTCAAGTTTTGTTACGATTATCGAGCCTATTGGTGTGGCTTCGTTGAAGGCTTTAGCTTGAACCATGGCTTGTTGACCTATGGTTCCATCAATAACCAACATAACCTCGTCTGGCTGTATGTTTCTTTCAAGCATTTTCATCTCTTTAATAAGTTCTTGTTCTTCTTTGTGACGCCCAGCAGTGTCAATAATTATCACTTCCTTATCATTGAATTGCCTTATTCCTTCAAGCGCTATTTTAACCGGGTCTTTAGCTTTTAAGTCCCCATATAACGGCACGTTTATCCTATTTGCTAACTGTTGAAGTTGTGCGTAGGCTCCGGGGCGATAAGTGTCTGCACATATTAGGGCTGGTTTAAGACCTTTCTTTTGGAAGTATCTGGCAAGTTTTGCTGCGGCTGTTGTTTTTCCAGAGCCTTGGATGCCGACAAGCATTATGGTAAACTTTTTCCCAGGCTCCACTTTTAATGGAACTGGTTTTTCACCTAAGAAACGGGTTAACTCTTCATAAACAACCTTTATCACATGCTCCCGTCTTGAGATGCCCGGCGGAAGCTGCTCTTTTAACGCCCTCTCTTCTATGCGCTTAGAAATGTCAAGGACAAGCTGAACGTTAACGTCTGCTTGGAGCAAAGCCCGTTGCACATCGCGGACCAGCTCTTTGACAGCAGCCTCATCTACAACGGATGCCCTGAAAATCTTTCTTAGGGCTTCGTAAAGCGTGGAGCCTAAACGTTCTAAAGCCATTTTTCTCCAGATTTAAGAACAAACTACATCCTTAAATAGGTATTCCGTTCTTCACGGCTGGATTCCATAAACTTTTTACATTGCCCCCTTAATGAAATGTTGTGAGGTAATTGGTGTGAGTGGAGAAGTTAAGATTATAGAAAAGAAAGAGATTCCATCGGGCGCTGTTATGCTTTTTGGTTTTCCAGACGTGGGGTTGGTTGGTGTTATAGCTGCCTCACATTTGATATCAGAACTAGAGGGTATGGAGGAACTAGCCTACATGGATTCAAAACTTCTACCGCCCCTAATTGTTTTACATGAAGGACTGCCTCATTCGCCCATAAGAATTTTTGGAAACAGCAACATCCTTTTAGCTGTTTCAGAAACCGCCATACCAGCCGACGTAATCTATCCAATAATGGATACATTAATCGATTGGGGAAAGAGCAAAAATGTTAAAATGATGATTTCGCTTAGCGGAATTCCCGTACAAGACAGACAAGACCTAAAAGAATTGAAAGTTTTTGCTGCCGCTTCAAGCCCAGAAATGCTGAAAATGCTTAAGGAAAAAGAAATAGAAATATTGCAGGAAGGATACATGGTTGGTCCACAAGCAATTATGCTTCAACGCTGCGCCACCATGGGTTTGCCAGCCATAACATTGCTCGCCCAATGCTTCCTAAATTATCCAGATCCCGAAGCTGCAGCGGAAGTTCTAAAGGGATTAGCAAATATAACGGGAATAAAAGTTGATGTTTCAAAACTATTAGAAAAAGGTGAGGAGATTCGTTTAAGGGCTAGGGATGTTATGAGGCGAACCCAACAGGAGATGTCAAAAATGAAGAAAACGCAAGAGTATGACATTCCATTATACATATCTTAAGGAGGAAACATCGCAATGGCAACCAAAAAGAGACGTTCATTCTTTGACATTATTGACGAATACTTTGAAAATTTGGAAGAATGGGCTGAAGAGTTAAGCGAAAGATTATTCGAGAGACCAAGTTGGAACCAAAAAACTTGCACTATGGAACCGCTCAGAGACATAATGGTAACGCCGACAGAAGTAATCGTAACCGTGGATTTGCCCTACACAGAAGAAAACACGATACAAGTTAAACCTTTAGACAAAAATACTATAGAAATAACGGCAAAACTGAAAAGGAAAATACGTTTTGACGATTTCGGCATAACCCACTACAAAGGCGAATTCCAAACATTCCACTGCAGCACTCGCATCCCAGTGTCAGTGGATATGGATAAAATGGAAGTTCGCTTCAAAAAAGGAATCTTGGAAGTTCGTTTACCAAGAAAACATGGATACCTTATTCCAGTAGAATAGAAGCTGAAGCCTCAGCGCTGGGTTTACAAGCGTCGTCATAAATCCGACGGCTCTTCTTGCATCATCGGCTCCAAATTATTTATTACAGAAAACCGAAAATAAAAACTTTGATGGAAAATTATTTTAACCATAAACCACGTTAAACTCGTAAAATAGTCTGAAGAGCGGATTAGAATGGCGACGGAAAAGGCGATTCACTTTGCAATGTTTCTTCTGCTCTTAGTTGGTTTATGTGGAATAAGCGCTTGGTCAAGTTACACCTATCTCCGCCAAGAGTTAATATTGGAGGTTGCTGGCATCGCATTAAGCTGGGGAGTAATCCTTCTAATCCTTTATGTAGGCTTTAAAAGACTTAATTGGGATTGGTGGAGTTAGAAAGGATTAAACCCATAACAAGCTCGTCATGATATTTCCCATCTTCCCCAAAATACGCCTCTTTTTTCATCCCTTCAATTTTGAAACCAAATTTTTGGTAGAGACGAATAGCTAGTTTGTTGTCTGCTATAACATCCAAGCCTATTCTATGCATTCCTTCCTTTTTCGCAAGTTCTATCAGTTTAGTAAGCATTGCTGTTCCTAATCCCACGTTATGGAAATCTTGGTGAAGATAGATGACAAGGTCGCCTGTGCCTTTCCTTCGGGGATGAGGGAATTTAAAAATTTGAGCATGCCCCACTATCTTATTTTTATAAAAAGCCACAATAGCTATTAGATTTTGTAAATTGCTTAGCCAGCCTCTCTCAAGCCTTTCTCTATTATAAGGAGGCAAGCCCCAACGCACAGCTTCATCTGAAAGAGACTCATACATCTCAATAAGTTTCTCTTTATCCTCTATCTGAAATTTTCTAATCTGAACAATTCTACCATCCTTCAACTTGGTTTTCACAGCGTCCAAAACGTAAAGCCCCGGAAAACTTATTTATGGACTATTTTTGTGACAATTTCTAACTTAAACCCTTAGCTTATTTTGTCCTAACAATCTTTACTTTGCCCAGAATCTTCCAATACTCAACTTCAACGCCCGGAGCAAGTTTTGCTTTCAAATCCTCTTCTTCTGGGTATGGAGCATCCAAATACTCATAAGTTTCCAAATCCATTATTTGGAGACTTGAAGGCGTTACGGCAAATACTTGACCGCTTCTCTTCTCGATTATGGGCACGTCTGCCGTGGCATCCACTGGTTTAACAAGGCTTCTTTTTGCGCCGTCAAAAATGCCCACCGCCACAATTCTTGCTTTGGCTGAACCATGTTTTCCAGGTTTTGATTTTGTTATATCCACTATGCGGCAGGGTTCGCCGTCAACAATGATGTAACCGCCCACGCGGAGACTTCCAACATCTACGGGTTTGCTCATTCACCCACCAACTTTTTACATTCTTTTATCCACAGCAATTTTAAACAACACTCATATATAGATTAAGGTGTCGCTAATACTGAAGGGTGAAAATAATTGTTTAAAAGCGTCGGTCTCGTCGCACGCTTTGATAAAAGGAAAGCCATAAAACTTGCGGAAGATTTGGCAAAATACCTACGAGGGAGGGGGTTAGAAGTTTACATAGAAGACACGTTAATAGAGAAAATGAAAACAAAAGAAAAGGGCATTCCATTAGAGAAAATGAAAACAGACTTTATAATAACCATCGGCGGAGATGGAACCCTCCTAAGAACATGCGTTTCCATCCCAAAACCGGAACCACCAATCCTCGCAATAAATATGGGCGTCAGAGGATTCTTAACAGAGGTTGAGCCAAAACAAGCCTTTACGGCGGTGGACAAATGCTTGAAGGGAGAATTCACCATTGAAAAATGCATGAAACTATCAACAGAAGCGGACGGCACAAAGTTTCCAGACGCCCTAAATGAAGTGTTAATATTGGCTGATGAACCAGCAAAAATAATCTACACCCGAATATTCAAGGACAAAGAGCCCATTTTAAACGCTCAATCAGACGGCCTAATGGTGTCTACACAAACAGGGTCCACAGGATATTCACTTTCCGCCGGAGGACCAGTTTTAGATCCAAGCGTGGAGGCTTTTGTTTTGACGCCCATATGTTCTTTAAGCGTTTTCCGTTCAATTGTTTTTCCAGCAGATTCAAATTTAACAGTTGAAGTTTTAAGACCGCGAAAAGTTCTTGTTTTAATTGACGGGCAATATCACCAACTTTTGAGGTCTAAACTTCCAATCCTAACCATAACACGCTCAAAATATGAAACCTCTTTTATACGGTTTAAGGAAAACTTCTACAGTCGCCTAAGAAATAGGCTTATTTTCAAAGGACTTGGAGGCAAACTTTAACGAGGCAAACAAACAGAAGAGTTATAGTATTAGACACTTCAGCCTTCGTTGTTGGCTTAGACCCATCTTCCATAAGCGAAGACCAATATACGGTTCCAATGGTTAGAGAGGAAATAATAGAAGGAACCATGCCTTGGGTAAGATTTAAAACAGCCATAGGAAGCGGAAAGCTAAAAGTCAGAAAACCATACAAGGCATTTCTTGAAAAAGTTAAGACAACAGCAGCAACCGCTGGAGAAACTTTTTACCTGTCTGAAACAGACCAGCAAGTTTTGGCCTTAGCCCTACAACTCAAAACGAACGGTTATTCGCCAGTAATTGCCACAGATGACTATTCAATACAAAATGTTGCAAACTTACTGGGTATAGAATTCGCATCCCTGGCCACTTTTGGCATCCGCTTCCAATTAAGGTGGATAAGATATTGTCCAGCATGTCACAAAAAATACCCGGCAGACTACAAATCAAAAAAATGCAAAGTATGCGGCACAGAACTGAAAAGGAAGCCTCTGAACAAAAGTCACATAAATTAAGACAAATTATATGTAAAAGGGAATTTATGATTATTAAAGAAATTTACGCAAAAAGCATCCTATCAGAATCAAAAGTTCTCGATTACACCGTTAATCCATATGTCGGCTGCGAGCACGGATGTACTTACTGCTACGCACGTTTCATTAAAAGATTTACTAGCCACAAGGAAAAGTGGGGAGAATTCGTTGACGTAAAGCTTAATGCCCCAACCCTCCTCCAGCGCGAAGTAAACAAGAAAAAAGTTGGAAGAGTTTGGATTAGCGGATTATGTGACCCTTATCAGCCATTAGAAAGACGATACGAAATAACTAGAAGCTGCCTTGAAATTTTGCTAAAAAAGAACTGGCCTATCACCATACAAACAAAATCTACTCTAATATTGCGAGATATAGAACTACTACAGAAGCACAAAAACGTTGAAGTAACGCTTACGATCACCACCGCAGATGAAGAGATTAAGCAAATTTTCGAACCAAAAGCACCATCCATTAAAGAACGCCTAGAAACCTTAGAAAAACTGCATTCCGCCAACATAAAAACCAATGTAATGATTGCACCTTTGTTGCCAAAAGCTGAAAGCTTGGTTGAAGAGGTTGCTGGGAACGCGGATTTTGTGCTAATCGACAAAATGAATTATCATTACGCAGATTGGGTATACAAGAAGTTTGGCTTAGAATACGCCCTAAGCCTCGAATTCTTCAAACAAAAGGCGCTAGAAATTTCTGAACTTCTTAAGAAAGAAAAGGTTCCACATGAAATATTATTTTAATAAACCTATTTTATGTTATGTAATTTATCACGTCTTTTCTTCTAGGCTTTGCTGGTGGGCTTTCATCTTTATATCCTAACGCTATCGTGCAAACATGTTCATATCCTTCTGGAACCCCTAACTCCTGTTTTAGTTTCTTGCCCTTTTCTGACGTGAAAAGCAGTTCGGTGGAGGTCATTATATGCGAACCTAAGCCCAGAGATTCGGCTGCTATTAAGATGTTTTCGGCGGCTGCTGCGCAGTCTATTTCAACGAAACGGGCTGTTTTGTCTGCCGTAATTAAAATGAGAGTTGGAGCGTTTCCAAAGGGATTAAAGGCTGGGTCTTTTGCCCTTTCGGCTAAAAATTCTATTCCAGAATTTATCATGTTCTCCTTCAAAATGTTAACCATTTTGTTGAGCATGTCTTTGTTTTGGATTACTGTGAAATGCCATTTCTGTTGGTTTCGAGCGTTAGGCGCTAGCAAAGCACACTCCAACATTTCGTGAAGTTCTGAGTCAGGTATTTGTTCTGTTTTGAATTTCCTTATGCTTCTTCTATTTTTTATGACCTTTATGGTTTCATTCATAAACAGAATCCCCCTTTTGGAAATGCCATGTGATTTTACTTTGCTGGTAAGAATTTAATAAAAGTTAATTGATTACAACGTATGTAGTGCGAGGTATAATCCATGGATTCAACAGAAAAGAAAACACTTTACTTCGGCAAACCGGGCGCACAGAACACAGACAAACTGTTAGAATTTGTTAAAGATTATGCAGAAAAAGAAGGGATAAGAGACATAGTTGTTGCTTCAACAACAGGAAAAACTGGAGCAAAAGCCTCCAAAATCTTCAAAGGCTATAACCTAATAGTAGTTACACACTGTTTTGGCTTCAAAGAACCGGGAAAAATAGAATTACAAGAAGAGTATAGAAAAGAAATTTTGAGGAATGGAGCAAAAATCTTCACCGGAATTCATGCCTTAAGCAGTGTTGAACGGGCAATCCGCAAAGATTTTGGAACAATTCAACCTTTAGAGCTTATAGCCAATGTGCTTAGGCTCATGGGTGAAGGAACTAAAGTATGCGTAGAAATAACATTGATGGCTGCCGACGCTGGCTTAATTCCAGTGGATAAGGATATTGTTGCCATTGCTGGAACAGAAAGCGGGGCAGACACTGCTCTTAGAATACAACCAGCAAATGCTGCAAGATTCTTTGATTTAAAGATAAAAGAGGTTATAGCGAAGCCTCATGGTTTCTAATAGAGTTTACAAAAAGAAAATTTCTTTAAATAATGTTTATTATAAAGGCTGGTTTAAGAGAAGAATCCTTCTAAGGATGAGTTAAAACTTGAAATTTGTGGAAAAGCTGAAGAAAGAGTTCTCTTTCTTTAGTGGAAACTACCTTATTTTAATCATAAGCTGGATTCTTATGGACTTGGTTAATGAAATCCCAGGAACATACTATTCAGACTATGTCATCCAACTGGGCGGAAACGCAACAATTCTAGGCATTATTATGTTGGTTTCGCTTCTTGCTTTAGCTTCTGTTCAATTTTTGGGGGGTTACTTAGCGGATAAGTATGGAAGACGATGGCTTATTTCAAGTTTAACCTTCGGAGTAGCACTTTCCTTCATCTTCTACGCTGTAGCCCCAAGCTGGGAGTTTATTTTGATCGGAGCAGCAATACAAAACCTTTGCTTGCTTTACCAACCAGCGTTAAATGCGATGATGGCTGATTCTGTGCCACCAGAAAAACGAGGAATGGGATTTTCCATACTCAATCTAATAATGAGTGTATCCACAACTCCAGGCCCAGCTATAGCTCTCTTTCTTGTAGCCACATACGGTTCTATGATGGGCATGAGAATAGCATACGCCATCGTTGTAACATTTTATTTTGCAGCGGCAATGGTTCGATTAAAACTTAAAGAGAGTATGGCAAACCCTGAAAAGATAAACTTCAAAGAAGCCATTCGCTCCTATCCTAAGGCTTTGAAAGAAGGAATAATTGTGTGGAAAAATGTGCCACGCTCAATGTTCTTTTTGTTTCTTTCAGAACTTACTATGCGATTTTCATTTTCCATGACCCAAGTTCTTTTCCTAGTCTACGCATTTTACGTACTCCAAATAGGAGGAAAACCAAACCCAACCCTCTATCGTCCAGAAGAAGATCCAGCCCTTCAACAAGCCCGCATCATGTGGGGATACGTAATGATCGCATTATTCATATGCAACATTATTCTATCCTTTCCTGTTGGGAGACTTATCGATAAAGTTGGCAGAAAAATTCCGTTAATTATATCAAGCCTCTTAACGATTCCAGCAATTTTGCTCTTCATCTTCGGAAACTACTCAACCCTCTTCATAGCAATGCCCATTACTGGATTCTCAATGCTTCTCGGCTTTTCATCCTACCAAGCAATGTTCGCCGACCTTGTACCACAAGCCCAACGTGGGAAAGTTACTGGTTCAATGAACTTTTTTGCTTACATATTCATGGCAGTTGGCGGAGCGGTGGGTGGATTATTGTATGATTCAGTGTCTCCAATGCTTCCTTTTATTCTCATGGTGGTTCTTGCCATTCCATCAGCAGCTTTAATCATATTCGGTGTGCGTGAACCTAAACCAGAAGAAAGAGAAGCTTAGCGTTGTAGAGGACGACTTTAAACTTCTTCGCTCTCTCTTTTACTAAAATATATTATGTCACGATGCTCCACATAACCAAGTTTTTTGAAAAGCCTTTTCGATGCCACATTATCATCTTCAATTAAAGCACAGACAATTCGGATTCCATGCTTTCTAAGTATTTTCTCAGATTCAGCAATCAAAGCTTTAGCAACACCATGGAGCCTATATTCCGGGTCGACAGCTAAACGGTTTATCCACCCCTTCCGCATATCACAGCTCACAACAACGGTACCGATAAGGCGATTACCATCAAAAGCTCCGAGGAAAAAATCTGGATTCGCCTTCATTTGCGCTGCAATAGCTTCTTTGCTGTCTCTCCCCTTTGGTTTGAAGGGCAATTTCGCCTTAGACCACAGTTTAATCATGGTTTCATAGTCATCTATTGTTAAGTTGCGGATTTCCATACGAACACGCGCTAGCATTTAGGCTTCTTTTTCAACTTCTTTTACAACATCTTCAATTATTTCCATCGCAGCATCTATAAGGTCTCTTGTAATGTTGAGGGGCGGAGCAATTCTAACAGTTGAAACTCCACACGTTATAACGGCAACCCCACGCTTCCAAGAACGCATCATAATCTCAGTAGCCTTTGCAGAAGCTGGTTTTTTGCTTTCCTTATCCTCCACAATTTCCATCCCTATCATCAAGCCCTTGCCTCTTACGTCGCCAACTATTCTACTTTGCTCTTTCAACTCCTCAACCCGTTTCAATATGTAAGCGCCTTGCTTGTTGGCGTTTTCCAAAAGCCTCTCTTCCTTAATAATGTCAATTACAGCGTTTGCAGCAACACATGCAAGAGGATTGCCGCCAAAAGTGCTTGCATGGGAACCCCCAACCCAATCCATGACTTTTGCTTTAGCAATAGTTGCGCCTAATGGCAGCCCAGAAGCCAACGCTTTTGCGCTACATATAATATCAGGTTCAACATTCCAATGCTCAATAGCGAACCACTTTCCAGTTCTGCCAATACCAGACTGAACTTCGTCATCTATAAGTAATATACCATACTTGTCAGCAAGCTTTTTCAAACGCTGGAAATATTCGGGGGGAGCAACAATATACCCGCCCTCTCCTTGAATTGGTTCAAAGAGTATGGCAGCAACATCCTCCGGAGGCACATATTTCTGCAAGACTAACTCATCAATGAAATCCACACACCAATAATGGCATTCTGGATAAGTTAGCTTGAAAGGACACCTATAACAGTATGGATATGGAACATGGGTAACGCCTGACATCAAAGGAGAGAAATAACGCCTCTGCGTGGGCTTACTAGCCGTAAAAGACAAAGCGCCTATTGTACGCCCATGAAAAGCGCCAATGAAACCGATAAACAATTGCTTACGAGTATGCCACTTTGCAAGCTTAATCGCTGCCTCTATAGCTTCTGTTCCACTATTACCAAAGTATACTTTCTTCTCAAAATTTCCCGGCGCAATCCCTGAAAGCTTTTCAGCAAGCTCAACAACTTCACGATAGTAAAAATCTGTGTTAGAGTAATGTAAGAATCGGTCGCACTGATTTTTTATGGCTGCAATAACCTTAGGATGATGCCCAACGTTTAAGCAGGCCAAACCAGAATTAAAATCTATGTACTCATTTCCATCCACATCCTTTATTATACAACCTCTTGCAGACTCAACCACAAGGGGGTAAAACCGCACATAAGATGGGGAAATGAAGCTTTCATCTTTTTTAACTAGTTCTCTTGCTTTTGGTCCTGGTGGAGTTACAACTATTTTTGGATAAGCACTCATATCGTATCACCATTGAGGATTAGGATTCTGGAATTAGAGTTTTATATAATTAGCGATGCTTCTTTGCAATATTTTATGGAAAAATAGTTAATAATCTACAGTAACGTATTGCTGCAACTTAACTGTAAAGGGGCTTTAAAAGCGCACTAGGGCCTGGTTAATGTAATTTCAACGGCCGAAACGTTCGCCTTTTGACCCTCGCCTCTGACAACTTCTTCGGTGCTAATGTTGATGCCTTCAAGTTGCACGTCTTTCATGAACGCACGCCTTAACAATTCGACGGTGTCAACAGCTCTGCTGATTGCCCGCCCTCTGGCTTTAACAACAACTTTCTTTGAACCGGAGTTAAAGAATGTTAGGCAGGCAACTACGTAATTCATCACTGGTTTTTTCCCTATTAAAACAACGTTTTCGTTGCTTTGGGTGGTCTGTGAAGTTCTTGGAGGTCGTGTAGGTTTTGCTGGTTTTTCTGCGCTTTCTTTTTTCTGTTTTTCTTCTGTCATATATTGCCTCCTTTTTCACCGATATCGTGGAACGATAGCAAGCAGTCTATATCATTGATTTTGAGCTTCTTATATTTTTCCGTGCATTAAAGCGTCAGACATACAATTATGAAGCTAGTTTACGGTATTGCTCCCAGTCTTCATCAACCCATCTCTGGATTTTTTCTAGGTCTTCAGTGGTTAAACCACGGAATCTACCTTGCAAAGCAAAATATTCCTTGACGGGTTTGCGTTTAGCCTTCTCTATTAATCGGTCGCTTGGGGGGTTAAGCTTAAACTTTCCATACTCAATTTCATAGAGCGCCCACAAACCAGTTTGCACAGCAAGCCGTCCTAACTCAACTGTTTTGCTGCTATCATAACGCCATCCGGTTGGGCATGGTGCCAAAATGTGGATGTATTTTGTGCCTTTAATTTCCTTAGCCTTTCTAAGCTTGTTCACTAAATCTATTGGATAAGATGGACATGCTGTAGCAACATAAGGTATTCGATGAGCCGCCATGATAAGGGGCATATCCTTTTTGCGCTCTCGTTTTCCAGAGGGCGTTGTGGTTGTCCATGCACCGTAGGGGGTTGCTCCGCTTCTCTGCATTCCTGTATTGCCATAGGCTTCATTGTCGTAGCAAATGTAGATGAAGTTGGTTTCTCTTTCAGCTGCTCCAGATAGGGCTTGGATGCCTATGTCGACGGTTCCACCATCGCCCGCCCAACCAACAACTGTTATATCTTCAATTTTTCTTTGGCGTAAAGCAGCAACTATCCCGGAGGCTGCTGCAGCTGTGGATTCAAAAAGTATGTTCATAAGCGGAACAGCAGAAGAAGTGTAAGGATAAGGTCCTTGAATAACTGTGGTGCAGCACGCTGGAACAACTAAAATTATCTTATTTCCTAAGGCTTTAAAAAGCAACCGCAACGAAATAGAGGGACCGCAACCAGCACAAGCTGCATGACCTTTAAGCAGATATTCTTCTTTTGGAAGCTCTTTTATTGTCACCATTCTTTTTCACTCCCTCAAATCAACCCATTCGGTTTCTTTCTCAACCTTTCCCATGCGCATCCACCTAAGCGATTTTTTAGCAATTTTCTCAATAGTTTCAGACGTTACATCCCTACCTCCTAAACCAGCAATGAAGCCAGCAACCAAAGGTGGTTCCTCTTCGCCTACAAGAGAAGCCTTAACCTCTGTGGCTAGAAAACCTTCCATTCCAAAGGATATGTGCCGATCTATTGTTGCAAACATTTTTGTTTGCGTTGCAAGTTTTCTTATTTCTTCTACTGGGAATGGACGATAAACTTTGATTCGCGCTGAACCCACTTTTATTCCTTCTTTGCGCAGATTGTTTACGGCTATCTTAGCTTCACTGCCCATTGTTCCCATAGTCAACAATACCAACTCTGCATCTTCACATTTGTACTTCTCAATAAGCCCACCATATTCAAAGCCGAAACGCTTTCCATATTCCTTATCAATTTGCGGGATTAATTGTTTGGCGTTTTCCATGGCTTCTTGAATCATGTAACGGAATTCCATATACCACTCGGGCGAGACAAGATTGGAATGAGAAAAGGGATTATTAACATCCAAGACCCAGCTAGACTTGTAAGGTGGCAGAAAGTCATCAATTTCTTCTTGGCTTGGAATTTTTACGGGCATGTATGTGTGGGACAAGATGAAGCCTTCAAGACAAATCATGGCCGGCAAAAAGACCCGTTCATCCTCACAGAGCTTGTAAGCTTGGATTATTGTGTCAAAAACCTCTTGGTTGTCAGCACAGTAAAACTGAATCCAGCCAGTATCCCTCTGAGAAAGGGAATCGCTAAAGTCAGGCCATATGCTCCAAGGCGCGCCCATGGCACGGTTGACAACCGCCATTACAATGGGTAAACGTGAACCAGAAGCCCAGTGTAGGGCTTCGTGCATAAGGGCTAAACCATGCGCTGATGTTGCCGTAAAGGTTCTGACGCCTGTTGCGGCTGCGGCGATGCATGCCACCATGGCGCTGTGTTCGGACTCTACACGAATGTATTCGCTTTCCATTTCGCCCTTTTCAACAAACTCTGCTATTTTTTCGACAATTGTTGTTTGGGGGGTTATGGGATAAGCGGCGACAACTTTAACTCTTGCTGCTTTTGCAGCGTAACCAGCAATGTGGTTTGCCGTGTCAATTACCATTTGCGCCATTTTATTCTTCCTCCCTATGCATTGTGATTGCTTTAACTGGGCATTCGTTGGCGCATATTCCACATCCCTTACAATATTCATAGTCTATCTGCGGAGAGTCATCTTCTTGCCGTGTTATAGCTGCGTCTGGACAATAAATCCAGCAAAGAGTGCATCGGGTACATTTTGAATAGTCGATTTCTGGACGAAAAGTTCTCCAAGAACCAGTTTTTCCCATACTGCCAAGGGTTGGGTAAGAGAGCGGTGTTAGGGGCATTTCTTTACGAGTTTTTGGGACACTTTTCATATTTTTCTCACCAACCCTTTATCAAACGCTCATAGGCAAGTTCCGCTGCCCTTGCATTCTTATCACCAGCAGCGCCCACCCATGTTTCTTTTATAGCTTTCAAAACACTTTCTAACTCAATTTCGCCCGTGGCTTTCGCAAAAGCACCTATGATAGCAGTGTTAACAACGGGTAAACCAGCCACAAGAAGGTTCAGTTCAATGGCAATTCCAGTTGCATCAACAGTAGCAATTCGCCAACCCTCTAAGCCCGTTTCTTCTGGTTTCTTGGTCGTATTCATTATGATTATGCCATTTTTCTTTAAACCTTCGGTAACATCCACAAACTTGTAAATTACTGGATCAAGCACTATGACATAATCAGGATTGTAAACTTGACTATGTGCAAGAATGGGTTCATCGCTTATTCTCGCAAAGGCCTTGACTGGAGCCCCTCGGCGTTCAGCACCAAAATATGGAAAAGCTTGAACCCATTTGCCTTCAAGAAAAGCCGCATGAGCTAAAAGTTCAGCGGCTGTAACGCTGCCTTGTCCGCCACGACCATGAATCCTAATTTCCTTTAACAATATTTCCCCTTCCACTGGAATTGAAAAGGTGAACGCTTCGCCCTTATTAGTGTTAGCTTACGCATACATCAAAAGCAACATTAAAAAAAGCCCGCTGGTTGCAAATAGGGGAACCATAATTTTCTTTGCCCTTTGAATTGCCTTGTCTATGAGAATACATAATTTTTCCAGCAAGTTTTCTCCGATCACGGTCACGTCAGAAACTGCTATTCTTTGGCATGCAACCTTAACTTGTTCCATAGCAGAAAGAGCCTTAATTGCGGCTTCTTTAGTATAGCTAATGAGAGTTTCATGATCAATAACTTCACCAACTGGGTGATAACCACGCCTATTCAAAACCACAGCATTTACCGAATGAGTGTCAGTTGTGAAGACTTCACCATCATGAATTCCCATGGAATGAAGAGCTAAAAGAATTTTTTCACGCAACCCAGCAACCATATTATTCCCATCGACCACAACATAAGCTGTCTTTTCAGCGCCAACTTTAACAATGACAACTGTAATACCGCCCGGTCCCATACCATCTTTAAGAGTAAATTCTTGAGGAATAACTGTTGCAGCGCCCACAGCAAAGGGCAGTCTCTCTTGAGAAACTGCTTTCTGTAGGCATGATGCTGCAGCCTCTTTTAGCGCATCTAATGCCTCTTGCATGTTCACTGTTCCGTCAATGCTATTGTGAGCGTTAACAATAACGCAACAATTAAGCCCATACTTTTCGGCTTCTTGGCGAATAAACATCCCTAACTCAGGGGGAAAATCTTCTGTTGTTTTTGGGGCTAGGGTAAAAAAGGAGAAGGCGCAATGGCCGAAAATTTGGCAGCCCACAGTGGCTAAACCATTGCTAACTTTAACAAAGGGCGTAGCCTTTTCTTCTTGAACCTCAAAATCAGCATTCTTAACAACCTTATTAATTACTTTTTGGTTTTGAATTTGAGATGCTAAATCAAACTCGTGCCCAAACAATCCATGAGGAACACAAACAACACAATTCAATTTTTTCTCTAACGCAGTTTTAAGTTCGGAAGGCAAAAGGCTGCTCCCAATATTTTTGAAAGGACCTGGATGAATAGAAGGCGCAACTATAAACGCCTTAGGTTTTGAGGAGCCAAATTTTATTAAGAAAACTTCCACGGTCTGCTTTTCACCTAACTTTTCGAGAAACTCCTCAAAGGGAGCATTTAAGTCAGCTATCCAGTTAAGTAGGAAAGCCTTAAAAAGCGACACAGAAGGGAACCCTAGCATCTTTTTACCAACGTTATTTAAGGCAAAAATGAAAAGAAAACTTGAGGCTATGCTCACAATAATCGAGAAAACGAAGAAAAGAAGCGTGTGATAAAAATCGAAGGAATAAGCAGCCTTTGTCAAAATAAATAAAAATGGAATGATACATGAAACTGGATGAATAACCGAAGCTGCGAAAAGCCTTTTATAACTTGCGAAGGACGTCGAATTCAACACTATTAAACGTAAGATTAACACCGCAGAAAAACCCAAAAACAAAAGCCTAACTAACCATACGACCGTAAATATAGCAAAAAAGGCGCCTCCAACAATAAAAAGGAGCCATAAAACCCAACAGTAAAGAGAAAGCGCTGCCGTTCTTCTCACATCATAAATGGGCTCACGCCTTAAAAGTCTAGTAGTTGCAAAATGATCCACCACAAAACTTATGGAAAATAGGGAAATCCCCAAAAGCAAGCCGAGAACTAATCCTTCTAAATTTGAAAAGAATGTACTTGCAAAAACAAGCCCAAGGCTTAAGCAAATAATTGCTAAAAACAAAATCACCTTCTTGTACGTGGGAAGCTTAAAGAGGGACGAATAATGCTTAACTGCTTCATTCATAGAAATTCTTAGCGAATTTTCCTTTTGCATATCCATCTTTCTCGGCGAATTTTCTATGAAAGTTTACAAGCATATTAAAGTGTCGTGAGTTAACGTCGTATCTTTCATGGAGATTTAAGACATTATTTGCATAATCATTTCATAATATGCCAAATTAGTTTTGACACGAAACATGAAAAAAGAAACGCCGAAGAAAGGAAGACCAAAATAATGGCAACATTAAGCATACAATGTTTTAGAAGGATAACTGTTTTATTTGTAAACTGCTGATTATACACTTTGCGAAGCCAATGCCAGATCAGCCCATCCCTCCAACAATATTTCACATGCTTGAAAAAAATTTAGGCAAAAAGCTACGCGTAATTTTAGACCCTTCTTATGGTTTTGAAGGGACTTTGGCGGCTGTAACCCGAGAGCCAGCGGGAATTTGGCTTTCAGAGGCAGAGGCAATTATATTGCGAGCGACAATAGCCCAACCAATTCCACAAGTGGCTGGAAGGGAAGAAAGAAGCGAAATATTTATTCACTTAAATTCGGTGCAGCGAATAGAAGTTTTGCATGCCCCTTCTCGCCGTTAAAAGAAAATACGAGCCAAAACAACTACCACTATTAGGGCTATCGCCAAACCCACAAGGATTTCTGGACGAACCTTTACTCCTTCAGTTTCTTCCTCAAAGAATCTTAGAAGCCCTGCACTTGCAGCGGGCATAGGCGCTGCTTTCTCTTTCTTTTTCTTGCTCATTCGGCATTCTCCTTTTAGTATGGTGGTTTATCTCCATTATTAATGTTGCGCAATTCCAAAAGAGTTTTTTATTTGTGGATGGATGATAGTTTGATGCAAAAGGTGTTTACCATGTCAGGTTCACGAGACGAATATAATTACGTGCTTAGTCTCCTTGAACAACATCATAAGTGGTTCCAAGAAAATATTCCCCTCATAGCAAGCGAAAACATCCCAAGCCCAGCAGTTCGCGAAGCCCTCACAACAGATTTTGGAAACCGCTATGCTGAAGGATGGCCAGGAGAACGTGTCTATGCGGGCTGTCGCTTCATAGACCAAGTGGAAAACAAATGCATAGAACTTATGAAAAAACTTTTTAAGGCGGAATTTGTGGATGTCAGGCCAATCTCGGGGGTTGTGGCAAACCTAGTTGTTTACACAGCTTTCACAGAGCCAGGCGACATTATGATGGCATTATCCATTCCATGCGGTGGACACATAACCATGGGCAAAAAAGAGTTGGGAGGCACTGCAGGTGCCGTTCACGGTTTAATTGTTGAATACTTACCCTTAGATTATAAAGAATTAAACATAGATGTTGACAAAGCAAAAGAGAGAATTGAAAAGCTGGCATCTGAAGGAAGACCGCCAAAACTTGTCATGTTTGGCGCAAGTGTCTTCCCGTTTCCTCATCCAGTTAAGGAGCTTGCAGACACTATTCGTTCAGTGGGAGGAACCGTGGGATACGATGCAGCCCACGTGGCTGGCTTAATTGCTGGAGGAAAATTCCAAGACCCTCTTAGAGAAGGAGCAGACGTAGTAAGCCTAAGCACGCATAAAACTTTCTTTGGACCACAACATGGCGGAGTCCTATCATGGGAGAAATACGCTGAAAAAATAAAAAGGGCAACCTTCCCTGGAATGGTTAGCAATCACCATTTGCACGCTGTTGCTGGCGTGACCATTGCATGTGCAGAAATGCTTGAATTTGGAAAGGAATATGCAAGCCAAATAGTGAAAAACGCTAAAGCTTTAGCCCAAGCCCTTTATGAAAGGGGATTTAACGTTTTAGCAGAGCATAAAGGGTTCACAGAATCCCATGTGATGATAATAGACATTACAAAGTATGGCGACGGCGGAACAATCGAGGAAACTTTGGAGAAGGCAAACATAATAATAAATAGGAATTTGTTGCCATGGGACATTAAAGAGGGAAGACATTTCCAGCATCCGGGCGGAATAAGGCTTGGAGTTTCGGAAGTCACAAGGCTTGGAATGAAAGAGTCAGAAATGATTGAAATAGCAGAGTTCATCAAGCGAGTAATAATAGATAAAGAACCGCCAGAAAAGGTTAAGACTGATGTGGTAGAGTTCCGAAAAAGCTATCAAAAAGTGCATTACTGCTTTGAAAACTCCACAGAAGCCTACAAATACGTAAAAATTCGGTAGAGCAACCCATGAAAGCCTTAGGTATCGCATTCAGCGCAAGGAAAAGAGGCAACTGCCTAAACTCTCTGGAATATGTCCTCGAGAAGTTAAAAGCTCAAAAATTTGAAACTGAAATAATCAACATCTACGATTATGATATAACGCCTTGCAGTCATTGCAATTATGAGTGTTTTGGTCTTAAGCTTAGAGGCAAAGAAGAAGAATGCCCAATAAAGGATGATGTTCCAAAGATTTACAATGAAATGAAAGAGGCAGACGTCATCATACTTGCAGTTCCAACATACGGAGCCAAACCAGCAGGACTCTATAGTGCTTTCGCAGAGAGAGCACAAGGCATCTTTAAAGGCTATGAAGAATTCAAAAACACCATTCTAAACAAGATTATAGCCCTAATAGTTATTGGAAATGTTCCTGCTGGAGGTGACCTCACATATCATAGCATAATTCTCGACCATTACGATTGCAAAAACCCGCCTCTATCACTTCTGCTTCAATCAGCTGAGTATGGCAGAGGCTCCATTTATGGAGACCTTCTTGAAAATGGAAAGGTTAGAGATAGATTGGACAATTTGGTGAAGTTGATCTTTAGAGATTTGGAAAGTAAGCGGTAAAATTGCAAATCACGTTATGGACTATTGGGCACAGTAATCGTTCCATAGAGAAGTTTTTAGAGTTGTTGAATGAGCATAAAATTCAAGTTGTTGTGGATGTTCGAAGTTTTCCAACGTCAAAAATTGAACATTTCAAGAAAGAGCAAATGGAAAGGTGGCTTCCTCAGAATGGCATAGAATATTTTTGGCTTGGAAAAGAACTGGGAGGGTATAGACGAGGCGGATATAAAAAGCATATGCGAACCAAAACTTTCAGAGAAGGAATAAGAAGGCTTTTGGAAATTGCACAAAACAAGCGGGCATCCATTATGTGTATGGAAGTTAACCCAAAATATTGTCATAGGCGATTTATCTCAGCACATTTAGAAAGAAAAGGTGTTAAAGTCCAACATATAATTGAGAAGGGGCAAAGGGCTTTGTCTAATAGTTAAATTTGCATCCAAAAAGCTTAGGTCCAGACTTCCATTTATAATCTGAAAAATCCATGAAAAGTTCGACTTCTCCCAACGTTTTGAAACCTTGTTGGTATAAGAATTTTATTGTTTTAACGTTTCGGGCTACAGGCTTTATACATAGAAGCCTTATCCCCATTTTCTTGGCTTCAGAAATAACTGTTTCTAAGAGTTGCTTTCCTATTCCCTTACCGCGATAAGTTTTGCTGACGATGAGGGGTTCTATTTCAGCCTCATTCCCTTCGACAATTAAGCTCACAAGCCCTACAACTTTAGAGTTGTATTCCGCAACCCACAGTTTGTCTGGTCCAACTTTAGCCAAGTGCTTGTCAAAGTAATTTTCCGGGTGTTCCCCGCCAATGCTTGGGTCTTGGTAAATTTCTCGATGCCACTCTGTTAGTTCCCGCCACAGCGAACGGCAACTTTCCCTATCCTCTCCTCTATAATTTCTAACGATAATACGCATAACATTTTCACATCCAAACAGAAGGATTAGATGCCTTTTTATCTTAAAAATTGCTCGTTCATAAAGAGGAAGGGGGAAATGAGTTGCACATATGTGAGTTTCAGAGAATGATGTACCGCCTATATTTTCACAAAGATTCTAAACGAGGCGCCATCCAAACCTACAATTGGCTTGTAGACGAAATAAAAGAGTTAGGAGAAGCATTAAAAACAAATGACAAAAAGGCTTTGGAAGACGAGTTTGCAGACGTGATTGCATGGTTGGCTTCGCTTGCAAACGTCTTAAATGTGGACCTTGAAAAGGCAGCCTTTAACAAATATGAAAATCTATGTCCAAAGTGTAAGAGCTCTCCATGCCGATGCCCCTTTTAACCAAGGTTCACTAACCGCTTCTGCCCAAAACCAGTAATAGTCCAAACATGTGGCCTACTCCCTTTCCGCTCTACGATTCCCTCAGCTTCCAGAAGCCTTAGATGATGCATAACAACATTGTAACGCATTCCAGTTTCTTTGACGATTGCTTTTGCATCCGCTGAACCCTTATCCAAAACACTCAATATTTTAGTTCGCGCCAGAAGCCCAAGCTTAATGTTTTTTATATTTGACAAGTAAGCGTTGGGGTGATAAGCTTCTTTTAACATGCTCACCAAAAATAATTATTGGGTATTGGTTTAGAAAAGTTTTCTCAAGCAAAATCCGTTAAGCTAATTTGTTTTGGCTTTTTT
The DNA here is from genome assembly GCA_038883795.1 of Bathyarchaeia archaeon. Taxonomy (GTDB): domain Archaea; phylum Thermoproteota; class Bathyarchaeia; order Bathyarchaeales; family Bathycorpusculaceae; genus JASEJA01. Next base: position 193,411 of record JAVZLK010000001.1, on the reverse strand, counting down.
CCCTCAAATAAAGAGTTAATCTCCTCTCGCATAAGCAAAATTCGTTGGGCATAATATCGTGGCAAACCATACTTCTCAATCAAATGCTCCGCAGCCTCCAAGTATTTCTCGATGCCACCACGGTAAACAGTTAGGGTTATTTCTCCACCACAGTGGGGACATTTACCGCGAAGGGGTAAACGTCTGAAGCGTTTACTGCATGACTTACATCGAAACCTTTGCATGGAAAAGGCTCGCAGATTCCCAGCAATGTCGCGCATAAAATGTTTTGTCAAAACTTTAAAAGCCACTTTTCTTGCATTCACAGCTTCTATTTTTTCAGCCAAATCAAGTTGACACGTCAACTTTTCAATCATCGTTTTAAACCGTTTATACGCACTTTCCACATTTCCCATATTAATATTAGAAACGGGGGTTGTGAACCGAAAGCCCTCAAACTGTGCTTCTGTACCCAACCGATGTCCAATAAGATCTATGATACGACTGACGTTTCTAGCATCTACAGTTTCCAACGTTTTCTCATAAAATTCCAGAGGATATGCGCTGGCAACATCGAAATCGTATGCCTGCCTTTGCACCTCCTGAGTGTTAACAATTGGGATTAGAAGCAATGGAGCATCCATTATTCCACCAATTTGCGCAGGCAGATACTCTCGAGAAAAGTTAAGCAAAGTATCCAAGGCAAGCATTAGGGCGTCTTCGTCGCCATCACAGTCCCTGCGTTTGGCTGAATGCCAAATTGGATGAGCGTAACAGACGTTTAAGTTTGTAAAGCCAATTATACGCCCAAGAATGCCCACAGAAGTGTGGGGTGCCAAACCAACAATAAGATGCCCAACCAAGTCTTCTATTCGCTTAACATTATAGTAAGGTGAAAGTTTGTAGACTTTCGTTAAAAGCTCATCTAAAAAGTTTGCAACTCGTATAAAGTATTCTGCACATTTTGTGGGAATGATGACATCTTGAATTTTTAGTTCACATATTTGGTTAGCATCCGTCAATGGTACCCCATGAACATCGTGATTATAACCGAGCTGCTTGAGCCTTTCCACGGAAACTCCGATTTCTGACGGTTTAAAATGAGTTAACGGAGCATTTGTAGCGTCAAAGCGCACAGTGCCATCCTTATAAACTGACAAATCATATTTAGCCCGCAAAATCCCCTTCTCAATAATTTCAGGAGTTTTACTCTCATTTGATAATCCTTTAACACCTTTCAAAATTTTTGGAATAAATACCCCTAAACGCTCGCATGCATTTTCAACTAACTCTCTAAAATCGACCCTCTGTTTTTGATAGGGGATAGTTTGCACCTTACAGACGGGGCACTCATCCCCGTTCAAAACTCTATTACATCGAGGGCAGCTTTTCTCATAAACCGTTTCAGAACCACAATCTGGGCATTTGACTCTAAAAGTAGTAGTATTACAAACTCGGCACCTACGCTTAACAATATCCACAAAAATCCGCTCTTTCTTAGCCGCTTCCATAATGTCACGCTGAGCCCCACCAGCTAAACCAACTGGAAAAAGAATATGCACAAGCGGTTTCATCTCCCGCCTTTTTGCCTTTTCAGGTCTTCCCATACGAGCTCCAACAAACGTCGCAGCCTTTTCTCGAATTTTTACGCCAGCAAGTTGACTGACTGCTTCTACAATGGATTTGGCAGAAGAAAAGTCAACAGCATTTGCAGATTCATAACCAAGGGAGAAGGCAAAGGCATGCGCATCATCTCCCTCAATAACGATTTTGCCTCCCGAAACTTTGTGAGGTAAACATAGCGTTTCTAAAGCTTGCTTAACATTAGCTTGCATATCTCCAACGATTTCACAAACTAAACCACCCTCTTTCTGTACTTTGGAGTTAAGGAACCAGCTTCGCAGCTGTTCAAGCTCCTCAATTGAACGGAGATTCGACCAGAAAAATGTGAAGGAGGGATGAAGAGGTACATGTAATGCTAAAGATAAAGGGATTGCCTCCTGAATTGTGGGCTTATTGGTGAAGGGATTTTCCAAAAAAGCCTTAAGCCTTTCACACGAAATTTTGGTGACTTCTGCTAAGTCTTTAATGTTTCCATTAAACTTTTCTGTGATAGCCTTTTGTAAATCTTTAGCCCACCATTCCTCTACATAACCAGAAGGCGCAAGAGACTTACTATTATATAGGAAATCCCCAAAGCTAATCAAAATGTCGCCCAAAAAAAGAATTTTGGAAATGTCGTCTTTCACATGGCTGAAATTCTCCATAGACACATGGATAACAGACCCATCTTTTAATAAAACAATGGGCGGTTCTATGCTGTCAACTGGAACAACAACGCCTCCTTTTCCGGGAAGCTCTAAACGAAGCTGTGTTCCAGCTGCCAAAAAACCTTGAAGCACCCACATAGTCGCTGGATGGACACCAACGGCAGCCAAACCAGTATTCCGTGCTCTTCCATATCTGAGGCGAAAGCCGCCACGAGTAGATGGAAATGAGAAAATTGGGCGCCCAGCAATTACTTCGTCCATAAACCCTGCTGACTTTTTCTCCGACTTTTCCCGAAAATCCCTCAGCCAATCCCACCCAACAATACCAAGCTTCTCAACAATTGCCAAAACCTTGGAAGAACGCCCCACAACACCATCGTTCACAACCCTAAGCGCCCCACCCCTCACACGATTAGTTTCAATACGAGGAAGATTTCGGAAAGAAGAAACCTCAATAGGATTAGATTCGGTACCCGTTACCTCCACTGGAAGCCAATGGAGCGCTTTCCTAAGTTCATCATCTGAAACATGATATTGAAAACGACTCACAGAACGTTCATAAAGCCGCATCTCCTCAACAAACCGTGAAATTTCATCTTCCGTAGGTTTATAACGGTCAAGCCCAAGCAAACGGCGCACAAAATCAGCAACAACCAAAGTTAAGGCTTGATCTGTCCCACCAGCAGAGCGAATTGGACCAGCAAAATAAACGGCAAGATAACGTGTTCTATCATAGTTTGTTTTAATTTTCACCTTCGCCACACCCTGTAAAGGTGCTGCTGTAAGCCCTTCCGTCAAAATTGCTAGGGCAGTGCGCACTGCTTGTTCAGCCGCTGCTTCAGCTTCCATGTGCCCAAATTTGCCATAGACAATTTCTTCGGCGATTTTAAAGGCTAATTCTTCCCTTGAAAGCTTCTTGCTCAATTCTCTAATGCTTTCAGCAACACCCTTTGGTCCTACGAGTCCCTCCACCAAGTCAGCTAAATCCTTTGCAATTTTACATTCAGGGTTTAGTGTGGGGTCAAAGCCTTCTTCTCTTGCTTTCTGGCTTAAAGTGTATAATTGCTGAAGTTGGTTTTCTAAAGTTTCCACATATTGCTTATAGGATTCGCTCATGGGACCGTTCATGCTACAACACGCACGTTCTTGTGTTATCACTGTTTATTTTTGTTTTGTGACATAAAAAAATCAAAAATAAAGGCTGTAAAATGGTTTTATTCCATGTGAATTCTACACAAAAATATAGTAGACCACTTTTCCTTAAAACGCCCCGTAGCCCTTTCATATGCCTCTCTTGCAATTTTACTTCGCTTTTCAACACATTCCTTACAGTTTATGTGCCGCAAATCAGAAGGCCCATCACAAACTCCACAATTCAGCAGTAAAACTTCGCCTAAACCTCTCAGCGTAGCCCAAGCATACTCATGCTCATCATATTGAGGGTCGAAATTTGGCCAAATTTCATAGGCGTTCTCATTTCCCAAAATTTTCTTTAAAGCGTTAAAATAATTTTCAAACGATGTCAATTACTTATACGACCTATGACCTCTTATACCTTCAATAATTTCAGAAACCTTCTCTCTAACCTCAGCGTTCTCAACAATATTACCAGTTACTATAATGTTTGCCCCTGCAGACGCCGCCGCTAACGCTTGCCCCCTCGTTTTTATGCCTCCTCCAACAACCAAGGGAACATCAACATAACTTTTAACAATCCGAATCATTTCTGGAGGAACAGGTTTCTTAGCGCCAGAACCAGCTTCCAAATATATGAACCGCATACCCAAGTATTGACCTGCTAAGGCATGCGCAGCAGCAAGTTCTGGCTTGTTGTATGGGACAGGAACCGCTTTTCCAACAATACCAGCGGTACCGCCATCACCGATGATGATATACCCCATTGGAATAGGCTCTAAGTGGTATTTCTTAACAAGAGGAGCACCTAAAACTTGGGCGCCTATCAAGAAATAGGGGTCAACAGAGTTTAATAACGACATAAACCATATAGCGTCCGCGTGACGACTTATGCCAGTGATATTGTTAGGGAAAAGGATTACTGGAACCTTTACGGTGCGTTTAACAGCCTTAACAATGCTGTCCAGATGCGTTGTGGAAACGAATGTGGAACCTCCAACCATTATTGCCGCTGTCCCGCTTAAAGTTGCTTTAGCAACAATTCTGGACGCTTGAGGTGGGGTAACCTTTTCAGGGTCTATAAGGGTTATGTGAATTGCCCCTTCAGATTCGATTTTTTCAAGCAAATATTTCTCAACACGTCCTACCATAAAGACCAGCCTATTCGCAAATTCCCTAAACTTGTGGGGGTGTGCTTTTCTTAGAACCTCCATAAAGTTTGTCTGTAAATAAACAGTAAACATCAACCTCGCTTTGTGCTGGTTTAACATTAAACTCTTCTTTTAAACCGCAACTTCCACAACCAACAATTGCACGCCCTTCCTCACGAAGAATTTCAACCCTAACCGCTTCCTTTCCACACTTTGGACAGGAGAAGAATTTAGGCAACCGTTTCTTGGGAATGCGAACAACTTTCCTCCTTCTTCGCCCCATATTCGAATCCTTCTATACCGTAAAGCTTACATCACCCCAGTATTTTATTTTTGTCCTTAAATACGCTTATAACCACAAAATAATGAGGATGCATCCATTTGGAATTAAAGCCCTCAGTTCTAGAATTGGACTTTAAAGAGGTAGAAACGAAAATAAAGCGTTTCATTAAAGATTACGTGGAAAAATCCAATGCGAAGGGCGTAGTTTTGGGCTTATCCGGAGGCATAGACAGCTCCACCGTTGCTGCTCTTTCTGCTCTAGCCATCGGCGGCGAAAAAGTGTTAGGGCTCATGTTACCAGAAAAGGAAACATACAACGAAAAGGACATTGAACACGCTAAACTCGTGGCTAAAAAATTTGGTTTCAAAACAAAAATTGTAGATATCACCACAACGTTAGAAGCGTTCTATAGATCAATACCAAATTTTGACCCGAATGATAAAGTGTGTAAGGGCAACATAAAGGCCAGAACCAGAATGATTTACATTTATTACTTCGCCAATAGGAATAACATGCTTGTGTGCGGCAGTTCAGACAAATCAGAAACTATGATGGGCTACTTCACAAAATGGGGCGACGTAGCCGCCGACATATCACCAATAATGGACTTATACAAGACGCAAGTTCGAAAACTCGCAAAACACATTGGAATTCCAGAAGAAATTTTGGCAAAACCACCCTCCCCAGCCCTATGGCCTGGGCAGTTAGCAGAAACAGAGCTTGGCATAAAATATGACACCCTAGACCTTATTCTTTATGGACTTGAACATTTTATGGAAACGAAAGACATAGCCCAGCAATTAGGCGTTGAAAAAGCACTTGTGGAGAGAATAAAAAATCGGTGGCTTTCCATGGAACATAAAAGAAGAATGTTATTAACAACTAAGCTTGAGTATCGCACGGTCGGAGCTGATTTCAGACTCCCCCGCACTTACTATTAATGGAGGATAATAAATGGAAAATAAAATTAAATTGGCCTTAGCGCAAATCAGCTGCAAACGCGGAGACAAAGCAGCAAACATAAAGAAAATGGAGGCTATTGTAAACAAAACTAAAAAACAGGGTGCAAACCTTACAATTTTTCCAGAACTTTCGTTAACAGGCTACACTGTTAGAGACCAATTATATGAGTTAGCAGAAACAATACCGGGGCCTTCGGTTAAAGCCTTAGAAGACATAGCCAAGAAAACAAACTCCTATATCGTTTTTGGAATGCCGGAATTAAGCGAAAAAACTAAAGCTACCCTTTATAATGCGGCGGTCCTCATAGGCCCGGAAGGCTTCATAGGAAAATACCGAAAAATGTATCTTCCAACTCACAGCGTCTTTGAAGAAAAAAGGTATTTCCGCCATGGATATCACGCAACAGCCTTTGAAACAAAAATTGGAAAAATAGGCTTAATCATATGTTACGACATATTTTTCCCAGAAGTAAGCCGCTTAATAAGGCTAAAAGGGGCCCAATTAATAGTCTGCATTTCTGCATCCCCAGCAATCAGAAAAGCATTTTTTGAGGCGCTAACCATAGCTAGAGCCATGGAGAACACGGCTTTTCTAGCTTATGTTAATCTTGTAGGAATAGAAGATGGCTTGCAGTTTTGGGGAGGAAGCCGACTTGTGGGGCCTAATGGAAAAGTTTTAGCCCAAGCAAAATATGATGAAGAGGACCTTGTGATGTGTGATGTGGATTATGCAAACATAAAGCCCGTGGAAACTTTTGTTCCTACATTAAGGGATTTACGTCCGGAACTTTTCGACGAATTAAAAAGGCATACAGAGGAGTTATAAAAGAGTTTACTTAATCTTTTTAACAGCTCTTTCTATACGGTTTAATGCTTCTTCTAATTTTTCATACGCCGCAGCATAGGAAATTCTTATATGTCCTTCACCATGAACGCCGAATGCAGACCCTGGAACAGTCACAACGCCCGCTTCTTTCACAAGGAACTCAGCAAACTCCTCTGAACTCATGCCAAAGGCTTTTATGTTTGGGAAAACATAAAAAGCGCCTTTGGGGAGACTACAATTAAAACCCTCAATTTCCATAAGCCTTTTATGCACTAATTGTCTTCGCCTATCAAACTCTTGCACCATATTTTTAACAAAGTCTTGTGAACCTTTCAATGCTGCTAAGGCGATATGTTGTGCGAGACTATCTACACAGGCAACAGTATACTGATGAACGAGCCAAAGAAAAAAAATAAGCTCTTTTGGTCCATAAATGTACCCAACACGCAAACCCGTCATGGCATAAGTTTTAGAGAAAGAGTTAATGACGAGAGTGCGTTCTCGCATTCCAGGAAAAGCCGCAAAGCAACTATGTTTAGCGTCATCATAAACTATTTTCTCATAAACCTCATCTGAAATCACAAGCAGATCATGCTCTACAGCAATTTTCGCCAAAGTGGCTGCTTCATCATGAGAAAGAACAGCACCCGTAGGGTTGTTAGGATAGTTTAGTATCATCACACGTGACCTTTTCGTGATACGCGATATCACATCCTCAACAGACGGTTTGAAAGAATTTTCCTCCCGCAAAGGAACATAAACAGGAACACCGCCTGCCAAGAGAACACTTGGTTCATAACAAACAAATCCGGGGTTTGGAATCAGCACTTCATCACCGGGATTCACCAGCCCAGCAACGGCCAAAGAAATAGCCTCAGTCCCGCCTACAGTAACAAGTATTTCAGCGTTTGAATCGTATTGGAGACCATAGTCTTGATAGGCTTTCCGCGCTAAAGCCTCTCTAAGCTCAGGAATCCCATTAGTTGGTGTATAATGGGTTTTACCTTCTTTCATGGCTTGCCAACCGGCATCTAAAGCGTGCTTTGGCGGCGCAAAATCGGGTTCACCGACGCTCAAATTGATAACATTTGGCATTTTTTGGGCTATTTCAAAAAAGCGGCGTATTCCAGAATATTTTATGCCTTTTAGGCGATCTGCGGGCTTAAAGTTTAAATTCAAAGGACATCCTCATCCTACACTATTTCCTTTAACATAAAATGTTTGTGTTAGCAAAGCATACTTTTCATCATAGCACTCGATAAGTTAAAATAATAATTGTATACAAAAGTGTATCCATCCAGCAAGTCTGTGGAGAGAAAAGCTTGAAGCTTAAAGAAAATGTCCAAGCCTGGTTAACAAACGCATTAAACGACCCTATTGTGAGAACGCTCGCCAAAAACAGTCACTTAACAAAAACTCAGCTTGAAACATTGCTTATTGACATATTAGCCGAGAATATTTCAGGCAAACAACTAAAATACGACGAAAAAGCCAGATTAAGGCTATCAAAGGCAAAAATAAGCCGCGGAGCCTTTAACAGAACCTTAAAACAAGCAAAAGAAAACGTCATAAAATCAATCTACACCATACTGCTCCTAGGATACTTAGGAGTGTTTGAAGACACAACGCTCGATCCATATCTCGAAATAGCAAACAAATTACACGAGTTTATGGAAGCATACAAGGATATACCAAACAAGGGCAGCGAACTTGATGAACATTTAAAACTCATTAAGATGGTTAGGGAAGAGCTTGAAAACAGTTTAAAAAAGCTTTCAAACCCCGCTGAGGGCTTTATGTGACATCACAAGTCACATGCAAGGGAAAAGTACTCTTTAATTCACTATGCTAATTGGGGCGCAAATTAGGGCGGAAAAATCAAGAACTCCTAAAAAGCTGACTTTTAATGTATCATTTAGTATCAAGTGTTTGCCTCGATTATTGTGATGTGTGATGTCATCGAATCTTATAGTTCCGATTTGACCGTAATCTTTAAATCTTTTATGTTAAAAACTGTGATGTGTGATGTAACATGCTTGGATTATGCGTAATCACATATAAATCACAAGTGAGGTGTTCCATTTGGATACGCCTTTGATTCTTGTTGGAAGTTTGGTTGTCATAACTGTATGGGCTGCTGTTGAGTACTATAGACAGGTGCAAAAGGTGCGGAAAGAATATGAAAAGGCAAGGGAAATCATTGGCGACATTGTAGTGAGCTTTAATAAAGAGTTAAAGCGCGAAGCTGAAAGGATGGAGTTGGTGGTTTATAAAGTTGAAGCCCTTTCCTCAAAAAGTGAAAGAGCATTAAACAAAACGGAAGAAACTTCTAAGAGGGTTCAATCTTTAGAGGAAAAAGTAAGTAAAGTTCTAGAACATAAAGAGGAAATTTCAAAAAGACTTGGTGAAGTTGATGAAAGAGTAAGTGCTCTTTCTGCGGCATTTGAAAAGTTAAATTCGAAGGTCTCGGAAGTTGAGGAGCAAACTCGACAGTTTTCTATGGTTCCCGAGGCAAAAATTGAGGCGGTAATACCCATAAAAAGAGAAAAGGCCTTAGCCCCTCTCACAGAAACAGAATTGGCTGTTCTGGAAATGTTGGCTTCTGAAGGCCCTAAAACCGCGCCTGAAATAAAAGAGCGCATCAAGCTCAGCCGAGAACATACAGCGCGGTTGATGAAGAAGCTTTACGAAGGAGGGTACTTGGAGAGGGATACAAGCAAAATTCCATTCAAATATAACGTGAAGAAGGAAATGGAAAACATTCTAAAAAAGAAGGAAACAGAAGCCAAATAAAGGGGTATCATGGTGTCTGCTGTTTAGGCAATATTTGCGGATAAGTGGGCATCAACTTGTATTTCAAACGATTAGAGGCCCCAGCTTTAGCAAGCATCCCTTTGCTTGCCATTCTATAAAGGTATGTTGCAACAGTGCTAAGACTTATAGGCTCCTTTAATTCTTGCTCATAAACTAACTGAACATCCCGAGAAGAAAACCAAACTAACGGAAAATGTTTCTGAATTAGCATACGAACTTTGCTATACTTATTTAACTGGTCGGACGTCACAGGGATAGGTGTCCCTGGGTTTCCTTCACTTGCTGATACCCCACCCAAAAGCTCTACCATATCCAATAGGCGGAGAGCCTTTTCCCTAGTTATTTGACCTTCAAAGGACACCGTATATTTATTGCCCTCGCCATCGTAGAGCTCTACACGCATTTTTTTAGCTGGCATCAGCGAAGCACCATAGGTGTTTCACAATTTACACTTCACAAGTTATAGCTGTTATGGTAGATCAGAAAAAATGAAAAAGTGTATTAAATAGAGGAAAAGAAAAAAGAAGGAAAAATTTTAACGTTTTTGACTTTACTGACTTCACATATTCTCTAGAAGAGAATTAGAAATAAAAACATGGAATAATGTCTATTTCCACCGGAAGTGAAGGGGTGGCCGGTTCACATAAAAGAAGCAAGAAAAAGTAAATATTTAGAAAAGTGGAGTCGAAAAAGAGGCGTTATTAAGTTAATTTCACAAGATCTTTACAAATTGTGAACTTAGCGAGAGGCGCATTAAAGTGCGAAAGTGAAAATTAGGTAATATAATATGAAATTTAGTATTAGCTGTTGTTCATTTTTGTTTTAGCGGCACCCCTTCATTTCTTGTGGAAAAATTTCCTTTTACACATTTTTGTTGTAAATTATGTTTTTAGTGTTTGTCAAAAAACTTTTACAATAAGTATTATAGTAAAATGATGTCCTCTAACCTTTCAGAGTATATTCCTAGCTAACAGGAATCTCAAAAGTTATTCTGAAACTTACAGAGTTCCAAAAGAAATTGTGGGGTGTGTGTTTCATTAACCAAAACTGCAAGTAAATGTGCAAAGTTTTGTTTTAGGATTTTTGTGTTGAACATTTAGTTTTTTGTATGGTAGAGCTTATTTTTCTACCGGAAATAGGGGTTTTACCACTAAAGTTACCGAGGGGCTCGCATGAGCAACATCCTTGACGACGTGTTCGAGAAATTTATTTCAAATAATAAAATCTTCAAAAACAGAGAGGTCTTGCGGCATGATTACTTACCTGATAAACTTCCTCATAGAGAAGAACAAATTACACGACTCGGGGAAACAGTTGCCCCAGTTCTTAAAGGGTCTAGATGCTCCAACGTTTTTATATATGGAAAAACTGGTACAGGCAAGACGGCGGTAACAAAATATGTTTTAAGTCATTTAGAGGAAAAAGCTAAGGAGTTTAACGCTCCTGTCAAATTCTGTTATGTAAACTGTCGCATGGCTGGCTCTGAATACCGCGTTTTTTCTGGATTATGCCAAAGTATAGGTGTGCATGTTCCGTTTACTGGTTTATCTGTCGGTGAAGTCTTTGATAGATTTAAAGCTGGTTTAGATGTTTTAAAAATTGTTTTTATTGTCGCTTTAGATGAAATTGACGCTCTAGTAAAAGTACGCGGAGATAATCTCCTTTATGAGTTGACAAGAATAAATGAAAATTTGCGTAATAGTAAAGCGTCCATTGTGGGTATATCAAATGATCTTCGCCTGAAAGAGTTTCTGGACCCAAGAGTTTTTAGTTCCTTAAGCGAGGAAGAAATTGTTTTTAGGCCCTACGATGCTAGTGAATTGGGAAACATTTTGTTGGAACGGGCTAAACTAGCCTTTCACGACGGCGCTTTATCTGAAGCAGCTATAAGCCTTTGCGCTGCTTTGGCAGCTGCAGAACATGGTGATGCGCGGCGAGCCTTAGATTTGTTGCGTGTTGCTGGGGAGGTTGCCGAACGGAAGGGAGCAAGTTTTGTAGCTGAAGAGCATGTTCGAGAAGCTGAAAAACACATTGAACACAACCGAGTTGTCGAGGCCTTACGGAATTTAACTTTGCATTCAAAGCTTGTGATCTTGAGCGTATATCATTTGAATAGGGCGAACATTCATAGCGCCATTACAGGCGAGATATATGATGTGTATGCGGAACTTTGTGGAGAAGTGGGCGTTACCCCTTTAACACAACGGCGGCTGAGCACTTTGGTGAATGAGCTAGATTCTATGGGGCTTGTGAATGCTAAGGTTATAAGCATGGGACGGTATGGAAGAACGAAAAAAATTAGGCTAGAAATAGCGCGCACTCTTATTAGAGACGTTTTCGCTAATGACCCTAGACTTGGGCGTCTGGTGGAATATGAAACAAAAAGCCTTTCAAAACATGCTAACCGTGGGGGTTGAAGACGGAAGTTTCCAGAAAGGAGTAACCCGCGAAACTCTTCTCGCCATAGTTTTGCTAAGACAATTTACCATTGAAAACGTGAAAGTCACAAAAATAACGGTTGATGGATTAGACGCGACGGAAAAGCTTGCCGAAATCCTAGAGGATTGGGAATTCGATGCCATTCTGTTAGCTGGTGTATCTTATGCTGGTTTCAACCTTATCGATCCAATGCTGATTCACGAAAAATTCAGAAAGCCCCTTCTCATAATAGCGCAAACAAAACCAAATAACAAAGCGGTAAAACGTGCCCTCAAAAGACATTTTAAAGATTGGGAGGCGCGCTGGGGAGTGTTTCAAAGGCTTGGCCCAGTTTATAAAATCCACATCAAGAAAGGCGAAGCTCCATTGTATATGGAAACGGTGGGCACAAATGTTAGGTGGGCTTCTAGCTTTGTGCGTTCTTTGCGCCTTTTTGGCAGAATTCCCGAACCCCTTCGGGTTGCACGGTTGATTGCACGTGGTTTATCTTAAGAGAATGAAAGGATATTGACCTCCAGTGTTTGGAGATTAACTACGGGAACTTTTCCGGGCGTTGGAACAAAGCCCATTCTTCTCATATAATCTGTTTGCTCTTGCCATCCTCCTGAATTTACAATTAAGACTCCACGATAAGATGTATAGCCTAATGCGTGTATGTGACCGGCATGGAAAATGTCGGGAACGCGCTCAATAACTAGGCAGTCTCTGTTTTCAGGGGAGATGGGTGTTTTTTCGCCATATGTGGGCGCTAAATGGCGACTCTGTAGTAATAGCTTCATTGCTTTTTCAGGCTGGTTGGGATCCATTTCGGGAACTGTGGGGATGACGTCGTCTAAGCTGCGACCGTGGTATAACAGAACTTCAACGTCGTGAAGGCTTATGGTGCAAGGGTTTCCAAGGGAATAGAATTTTCGGTTTTCTTGTAGTGTTTCCAAGAAAGGGTTCTTTATGGGTGGTTGTGGCAGCGCTTTTCTGGGGGCATCATGGTTTCCTGGTATGACCGTCACTTCGATGTATTCTGGAATGTTTTCAAAATATTCTTGGGCAAGCCTATACTGCTCATCGATATTTTTTATTGCTAATTCTTTAACTTGGTTTGGATAAACTCCTATACCGTCCACAATATCGCCTGCCACTAAAATATATTTGACGTGGCTTGCTATCTCTCTCATTTTTTCGTTTCCATATTCGCCATTAAGCCATAAAAGAAAGCGGTTAAAAGCCTTTTTTTGAAATTTTGTGCTGCCCACATGCATATCCGAGGTGAGTACAGCGTAAACTGGAATTGGCGCCGTATGAGGTGTTTTCTGTGCTATGTCTGGCAAGATTATATCTTCAACTATTAATAGGTTGCCTCTTGTTTTTACAACACTAAAACAGACAACTTGATCAAGGAGGAGGCAACGTGCCTTTTTCAAAACTTCTTCTGGTGCGGTTTGAGGCACTAACATTGTAGCGCTTGCATTCAAATCCTCAACTGTTAACAAGATTTTCTGTTTTGCTTCTCTCTTTTCTGTGACCATGCCAATTACTTTTAAACGGGTGTTTGGAGGAGATTTTAGGGCTTCAATTATTGAAGTTGCACTTTTAACATCTATTCGTTGCCTTAGCAATTTTTCTATGCGCTTAAATCTATCTTGAAAATATTGCAGATAATCCTCCATCGTTCCGCTTGAGCTTAACTTTTCCGCTGGGTTATCAATTACCTTAATGCGTGCTTCAATGTCTTTTGCAAATGGGTGGAATTTTCCTTTCCCAAAAGGTGGCACAGTTTCCTGTATCGTTGGGGATGGTTCTATTTGTTGAATAAGAACCTCCTCTTTCGGTTTTTGTTCTTTTACCAATTCTTCCAGAAAGGATCTACCAATGAAAAGCGGTTTTTCTTTCATCATTCCAATTTTTTGTAGGGCTTTATTTATGATTTCTGTAGGGTCCTCTTTTGCCGCCAAACTGCTTAGGAATTCGAAAGCGTCTTTGTCAAGTTGGTATCCTGCCTCAATAGTTAATTCCACAGCTTTATGCAACTTTTCATTTTGGCTCATATTTTTAGGGTTCTCCAATCCATTTTTTTAGGAACGATTATGAAGCCTTCTTCTGCGTCTCCTATCGCTTCGGTTAGGTTTTGCATGTGGAGATAGGCCGTTAAGGCTGCTGTTACTGCATCGATTTCATGAGACGTCAAAGGGCGAGTTTTTATGTCTCCTTCTACTCCTAAAGTCTGCAAGGCTATTTGAATTCTTTCCCACTCTTTTAAGGGCATGCTCAAAGCCTTTCTGGTTGACGTTGGGTGTACTTCTATTATTTTATAGCTTTTTTCCAGTATTAACTTGTTTATTTTTATGGCCCGTAATGTTAGCTTTTTCATTGCTGGGAGGCTTGGCGGAAAAACCCTGTATCCTAGCCTTATCATTTCTTTATCTGCCTTCCTTAAAATTCCCTCTTTCGGCAGCCTTAACGGAGCGTCTATCGCCACAATGGATGGCGCATGGCTTAAAACACCCTCAAGAATTTCCTCGTCTGTATAAACTAAAGCCGTTTTCACCATTTTATCCTTCCACAAAGCCCATCCCGTTGGATTTTTGGGGGTTCCCGCTAAATCTATACCTATTATAATTGATTTTTTCAATTCTAACACTCACATTTACGTTTGTATTTTAATTTTTTATTTAGATGCGTTTATATTATAGGTATGCAGCAAATTTACGATTAGTGATTGAAATGAGCGAATTACGTAAAGTCCAACGTACTCCAAGCGGCACATTCTTCGTTTGTCTGCCTAAGCGCTGGGCTGAACGCCACGGCTTTAAACCTGGCTCTGTTGTGGCAGTCAGTGAAACCAGCGAGGGCAAGCTCCTTATAGATCCCGAATATGGCGCAGAGCTTTCTCCCCGTGCTATTACTTTGGGGCCTAGCCTTTATCTGAGTCGGGAAATCATAGCGAAGTATCTCTTAGGGTTTGACATTATTACTATCGAGGCGAAAGAGCGTATTAGCTTTGAGGTTCGCGATATAGTTAAAAATGCTGTTAGTCGACTTATTGGTTTAGAAATTGTGGAAGAAGATTATTCCCGCATAGTCCTACAATGTTTGTTGGAACCCTCAGGTTTTCCGCCTGAAAAAATTCTTCGAAGAGGCTACACGATTGCTGCAGGCATGCACCGCGATGTTGTTAATGCTTTGGTGGATGGAGACGTGCACTTAGCAAAGGCTGTTATAGCCCGCGACGACGAAGTGAATCGCCTTTATTTCCTTTTAGTGCGCATTCTCCGAACAATAATTCAAAACCCAAGCTTAAGCGAAAAACTAGGAGTACGCCCCATAGAATGTTTAGACTATCGCCTCGTAGCAAGTTTAGTAGAAGCCATTGGCGATGAATGCGTTAGGGTGGCATTAAAAACAATTGAGTTGAAGGGCAAGACTTTGGCTGAAAACTTTAAGAAAACCTTCGTTGACCTTCACCTTGCTTGTTTCCAAGCGCATGAAGACGCTTTGAAGGCTTTTTTGGCGGGCGATGTAGGTTTAGCGGAGAAGGTGCGTGGTGAGCGAGAAAAGGTTGAAAAAATATTTACGAGTGTGGAAAAGGTTGCTAAGGAGCAGCCTTTGGAAATTATGCCTAACATTCTTGCTGCTGCCTCGATGTTAAGGCAGATTTATGAGCACAGTGTTGACATAGCAGATTTAGTAATGCCCAGAAAGGGTTAATTCTCCTATGGTGAACAGAATGCACTCAATACCATCTGAAAAACAATACCACATTGCATTTAAGAAAGGCGATTTAGCTGAGTATTTACTCGTGCCCGGAGATCCGGACCGTGTTTCAAAGATTGCCTCTTTTTGGGAATTCGCAAAAGAAGTTTCTTGCCACCGCGAATTCCGAAGTTTCACAGGCAAATATAAAGGAGTTCCAATTTCTGCCCTTTCAAGTGGCATTGGCCCGGCTTGCATGGCAATTGTTGTTAACGAGGCTTCGCGTGTTGGTGTGCGTACCTTTATTCGTGTGGGCAGCACCGGCGCCATACAAGAAGACATAAACTGTGGCGACGTGATTATTTCTTCTGCTGCTGTCCGCTTGGATTATACAAGCAACTGTTACGTTATACCGGAGTATCCAGCTTTCGCAAACTATGAAGTTCTGTTGGCCTTAATTGAGGCGGCTGAAAGCCTTGGCATAAGCAATTATCATGTTGGCGTAACTGCAACGACAGCAGACTTTTACGCTGGACAAAACCGCCCAACAGTTAAGGGCTATTCACTGCACATGGAAGACTTGTTTTTAACTTTGCAAAAGGCAAAAGTGTTAAACTTCGAAATGGAAGCAGCCACACTTTACACGTTAGCAAACCTTTACGGGCTAAGGGCAGGATCCATATGCGCTGTTTATGCTAATAGATGCAAAAACGAATTTAAACCCGGAGCAGGCGAAGAAAACGCCATAAAAATAGCCAACGAAGCCACAAAAATACTCTACGAATGGGACAAGAAGAAACGCAAAAAGAAGAAAAAGTGGATGTTCCCTTCACTATTAATTAAATAAAACCCTTTTAGAATACAAGCAACCTAAATCCGTTTGCCGGGGTGGCGGAGTGGTTAACGCGCTGGCCTCGAGATCAAAACAGAATAAGGGCTAGAATAGGGCAAGTAAGCCAGTGGGCCTTCGGGCTCGCAAGGGTTCGAATCCCTTCCCCGGCGCTTATGCCGAACCATTAATGTAACTTGATACGAGTAGGAAAAAAGCAGACTTGTACTTTTAACAGAAGGTTTTTGAGAAGGATGCTGTTGATATTTTGAGAGAGATGAAGTGAAGGAACATGAGTAGAGAACAGGATTCCCTTAGAAAAGCCAAAGAGAGCGCTCGCCGTAAGAAAGCGAGGGGGCATCAAACTAGAAGGGCTCGTGGTGGAAAGAAACAGAAGAGAAGGTAAATATACTTCTTGAAAGCATTTACCAGAAATTAATGGCGCGCGGGTCTTCTAATTTGAAAAACTAGTTGGCGTTACAAAAGTTGCTTATAAAATAATTCAAATAAAATATTTAAAGAAAAAATTACCAATATTTGGTTCCGCTGACATTACAAATTTTTGCAATCTAAAATGTAAACATTGTTACTGGTGGCTGAACAGGACGCCACGCAAAGAATTAAGTGCTGATGAATGGAGAAATGTCGTAAGGGAAAAATTCATAAAAAACGATGTAATGTCCATTAGTCTAACCGGCGGCGAACCACTTCTTAGACCAGACGTTATTAAGGCCATTCTAAGCGAGATGAAATGGCGCTATGTCACTATAGTGACAAATGGGACGTTGCCATTAGTCGATTTTGGTGCAGGATATTTCATTTCAATAGATGGAATAGAAAGTATTCACGATGCAATCAGAGGTATGAAAATATACAGTAAGGTGAAACAAAACGTTCTTGACCATCCAGAAGTGGATGCGGTCATTAACATGACGATAAACAGTTTAAACTATAAATGCATAGAAGATGTTGTCAATGAATGGTACAGTTTCGCCAGAGCTTTCACATTTCAATTTCATACACCTTTCTCTTATAATGATAAATTATGGTTGCCTTATGGAAAACTAAGAAATAATACCATAGGTAAGTTATTAAAAATAAAAGAAAGATATCCGGATTTTATTGCTAATACATCGAAACAATTAAACCTATTCAGAGATGGAAAATGGACTGCAAATTGTCCAAACTGGTTTTTTGTAAATTTGGATAGCAGCGGCAAAATAAAACAATCTTGTGTCATATCTAACACAGACGAGAATGGAATGAAACCCATATGCGAAAGATGTGGAATAGCCTGCAACGCTGGAGCATATGTGGGATTGTTTTTATCTGATACGGAATGGCTTAGAATGTTTAAAGTTGCAAAAAGAGTCGCACCTTTTAAGAATAAAGTTGAAGCTTTTTAGCCCTCTGTGCAAAACTTATTTGAAGTCCCATCCAAACAATGCTAAATCAAAATCTGTAACCAGTCCCATAAGTTTGTTTTTGGCGTTTACTACTGGAATCCGCCTAAGATGTTTGTTCTTCATTATTTTTACAACGTCAAGAACCGTGCAGCTAAGATTACAAGTCACTAAGTCTTTAGCCATTATGTCTTCAACTTTAAGCCTTCTTACATCAGCTTGTGAGTAAATAACTTTCGTCACTATGTCTCTAAAAGTGAGTAAGCCATGTAATATTCCTTTTGAATCAACGACGGGAAGGCATTCAACATCAAAGTCAATCATCTTCCTCACAGCTTCCTCTACCATACTGCCAAGGAAAACAGTAATCAGATTTTTAGTCATAACTTTACTAACTTTCACCTCAGCCGTGGTCAATTTGCTCATCATAAATCCTAGCATTTCAATAAAGCACAAACACATTTAAACTTATTTTCAAGCGCACATGTAATTTAGCGCGTAAATGCTTAAACAGCTATCCTTATAAGTTAGTAATGACATAATATATAATGCGGATAAGCAAATTAAGGTGAAAAAAGATGATAACAAAAATGAAGGGAATACTTGGTATCTGGCAATTTGCTTATTGGAAGAACATCTAGCACGTGCGAATCGTGTCAGAAAAATTAAGTTTGGTGATTGAAATGGGCCGGATATGCGTGGATATTCCAGATGAGCTGGAAAAGAAGCTCAGATTAAAGGCCATTGAGAGATTCGGCGGGAAAAAGGGCGACCTATCCAGAGCTGTCGAAGAAGCTGTAAAAACATGGGTCGCCGAATAAATATATGAAGAGTGAAGATGGTTGGTGGGTTCTAAGAGGCGTCGTGAGGCCAAGGTTGCGAAGCAGCAAAAAAGGAAGTTTAGAAGAAAGAAAAGACGACACTAGAACTTTTACGCGGGAGACACATGAAGCTCTCGGTGGGTTGGAATTTAACCTCAGAACCTACATCGGCGCTCTATAGAAGAAGGATTTACCGAGAATTTAAACCGAGATGTAAACCATTCCCGGCGCTTTTGGTTTAAGTTATTCCTTTGAATAGTGATGTGCTTAGATATTTTTCTCCTGAATCTGGAAGAACTGCCACTATTGTCTTCCCTTTACCAAGTTCTTTGGCTTTTTTCAATGCGATGTATAGGATTGCTCCTGAACTCATACCAATAAGTAATCCTTCTTCCTTCGCAGTCCTTCGTGCCACTTCAAAAGTTTTTGACACCTCACTTTCCGAAATCTCGACAATTTCGTCAAAACATTCTGGTCTAAAAAGCTGTGTGGGATAGGGTTCCTTTGGGTTCCTTAATCCTTGGATTTTTACGCCTAGGCTTGGCATTACGCCAACTATTTTTATGTTTGGGTTATAGCCTTTGACTCGTAGGGAAACTCCTACGCCTGTGCCCGCTGTTCCAACCCCTACAACAATCATGTCTAATTTGCCTTTGGTTTGCTCGAGAATTTCTTTTCCCGTTGTTTGGTAGTGAGCGAGGATGTTTGCTGGATCTTTAAATTGGTCTAGATTTATGTATTCGTTTGGATGTTGTTGGAGAAGTTTTTGTTTAAGTTCTATGGCTCCACCTGTTCCCTTTTCGCCCGGCGATAGGATTAGTTCGGCTCCGTATGCTTCTAAGATTTTTCTTCTTTCGATGCTTACGGATTCTGGCATTACAATGCATATTTTGTAGCCCTTTGCAGCTGCTATCATAGCTAACGCTATTCCAGTGTTTCCTGACGTTGCTTCCAAGATTTTCTTATCTTTAGTGATTTTGCCGGCTGCTTCCGCATATTCTATTAAGTACAAAGCCATCCTATCTTTAACTGAACCGCCAATGTTGTACCATTCTAATTTTGCATAAACCGTGGCATCGTTTGGTCCAGTAAGCCTATTTATTTTTACCATAGGGGTTTTGCCGATAAGTTGGGTTATGTCATCCGCCACAATCATTTTTAAATCACCTTAACTTTTCTAGTGGAATGTCGACACGTTTCTCGATGACTGATATATGGTGGAGGGTGCTGCCAATTCTTACCATATGCTTTGAGGTTTTTGGTGGGAATTTTCTTCCGCTTAAGCCAGCTTCGACTACGTCTTTTTTAGTCAAATGCGGATTGCCCTTCCAGCTTTGAACTTCTATTTCTGGTGAGTTGTAGTCAACGTAGACTACTGGGATGCGTTTGCATCCTAATTCTTTGATGGCGTTGAACCTATGTTGTCCATCGAGGATGATGTTTGTGTTTTTGTCGGCGGCTATGGCGAACTTTAAAATTTTATCTGAGGCTATTTCTTTTTTTAACTCTTTTAGGTGTGTAGGGTCGACTTCTTCGTGCTGTTTTAGTTTGTTTAGTTTGACTATTTTTAGTTTGGTTTGTATCATAGTTGGCCCTTTTAACAGTGTTAAATAATTAACGCCGTTAAAAATATATAAGCTTACTGCATAAAGAAAAATAGGGAAACAAAAATGAAACCACCATGCGTAATCATAGTTAAGCATGTCCTCCCAGCAATCAGAGTGCTAGTAATGAAAGAACTAATGGAAAAGTATAACATGCGCAAAATTGACGCATCCACAAAAATGGAGTTAACGCCTGCGGCAATAACCCAATATTTAAAGGGAGAAAGAGGATCAGTGCTTTTAGAGGAAATAGGGCATTCCGAAGAGGTGATGAAGGGAGTTTCAAAGCTTGCAAACACATTAGCTAAAGGTGATGCCTCAATAGAGGGAGTTGTAGAACAATTATGTGATATATGTGCCAAGATAAGGTCTGAGGAGATTATCTGCGAACTACATCAAAAAGACTTGCCAGCTTTGAAAACATGCAAATGTTCAATATGCGAACGTTCCGTTTGAAATGGAAAATTGGTTTCAGCGTATAGCCTTTGCTGTCGCTAATGGTTTTATATAATCTCGTTTTTGCGAGGCATTTACGATTTCGACTTTTATGTTGCTTATAGCTTGTTTTGCTGCCATTTTTGCTTCCCGTTTTGTTTGGTATTCACCTTTCAGTTCAATTTTTGGCAAGGTTTCATCAATTTTTACCCATATTATATACACGCTTTTCACCTTTGATATGGCGAAGGGTTAGGATTTGAAAAATTAAAACCATTATGAATTTTAAATACGAATTTTTCATAAGCCTTGTTGGAAATCTATTTAAGCAATATAGTGCCACTGTTTAGGGTTTAAGAGCGAACACATGAGAGTGGACATTGAAGTGGACGGAGGACGAAAAGACTCAGAAGGTGCGCAGGATGAGGCTAGCCATCATTCTCTTCATGGACGTTCTTCATTTTCTAACACAGCAGCCTATAACAGAGGTAACCCTCCATGTGGCTAGTAGGCAAACAATCCTATCCGTAGAGTCTCTTCTCAGTAATTTTGCTGGTGGAGTTTTAGAGAAGGAGGCTTTTAGCCGATGACAAGTTATGAAGATCATAAAGCGTTTTTTAAAGCTTTTAAAGAGACTTTAATAGCGTATGCTTTCGATTTTGGCGGTGTAATCGCTGGTTTTCTTGTGGCTTATTGCTTTAATGTTTTCCAATCTTATCCTTGGGCTATAGCTGTTTATCCAACAATCTTAAGTGCGCGGGGGATGATAAGCGGATTGTTTAGTGGACGCTTGGGTACCGCATTGCATCTTGGTACAATTTATCCAAAGTTTTTTGGAAATACAAAGAGTTTTTATGTTTTGTTTGATGCGATTATTGTTCTAACTTTGGAGACCAGCATTTTTATGAGTTGTGTTTCAATGTTTTTTGGGAGTGTTTTTTGGGGAATATCTTCCGATGTTTTCTTTGATATTTTTGCGGCTGTGGTTTCAACCATGACTTTTGGGCTTATTCTTTCTTTTATTACGATGGGTGTTGGTTTTACAACATTTAAGAAGGGTTTAGACCCGGATGTTATTGAATATCCAATAATGTCGACCGTTGCTGACATATTTATAACGATGTGCTACATTTTTGTGCTTGTTTTATACGGTTTTTCTAAATATGCCGTTGTTTTCGTCATGTTTTTCCATATATTTTTGACATTGTATCTTGTTTTGCGAGATTTTAAGACAAACGAGTTTATTAAAACTTTGAAAGAATCTTTAGCTACACTGTTAATTGTGGCTTTTATCGTTAACATCACCGGAACTGTGCTTAATAGAATAAGCATTATTGTAGAAGGACGCAAAGAGATTTATAGCGTCTACCCCGCCCTAATTGATACTGTAGGAGATGTGGGTTCTGTTGTGGGTTCTACAGCCACAACAAAGCTCGCTTTAGGTTTGCTTAAACCTTCTTTTACTGCTATGCGAAACCATTCTCAACAGATTTTTGCAGCTTGGGCTTCTGCTGTTGTTTACTTTGTTTTATTTTCGGCTTTATCGCTTTCCATAAACAATATGCTCTCGCCTTCCGCCTTTCTTGGGTTCACAACTCTCTTACTTATAGCCAATTTAATTGCAGTGTCGGCAATTATCATAATATCATTTGCTGTGGCAATCTTAACCTTTCAAAAAGGGTTAGACCCAGACAACTTTGTTATTCCCATTGAAAGTTCCCTTGCAGACAGTATCACAACCATTGCTTTGCTTGTAGCCCTGTTTCTAGTAGGCGAATTTTAAGAAAAGGATAATAATCAAAAACTTTTATTATAGTGATGGTTGGAGCGACTTTAACAATATGCCTCGTTTCGAGAAGATTGAATATCAACCAATCCCCGTCCGAGAACTTTTCCTTGAAATGAAGAACCTATCTGAATTGATGATCGATTTGGCATATTCGGCAGCTTTGTTTAATGATAAAGATCTTGCTGAAGATGTTTTGGAACTTGAAAAGCGCGTTGACACCCTAGCTTATCAATTGGACATGACAATAATGCTTGCCGCAAGAGATCCCGAAGACGCTGAGGCCCTGACAGGTGTTTCAACAGTTGCTTCCGCCGCTGACAAGATATCCGATGCAGCTGCTGATATAGCAGCCATCGTTACCCAAAAGATTGGCATACACCCTATAATTGGAGAAATTTTTGAAAAAGTTGAAGAGCGCCTAATCAGAGTTGAGATAATGAATAATTCCATACTTGTTGGAAAATCGATAGGCGAATTGAAATTGGCGGCAGAAATGGGTGTTGACATAATTGCAATTCGCAGAGACAAGGACTGGGTAATCGACCCCAAGGAAACAGAGAAAATTAAAGTAGGTGACATTATCATAGCCCGTGGGGCTCCTGAGGGCTTAAAAGAGTTTAGAGAATTTTGTGAGGGGAAACGGCTTAAATGGGGGGCTTAACCTATGTCAGTAAAGTCTAGCCGAAGATTTGAGGAAATAGTGGAAAAGTTTGTCGAGCTTAAAGACACTTCAGAGCTTATGATGGATTTAGCTTACTCGTCATTGCTGATGAATAGTAAGGAATTGGCTGAAGAAGTTCAGAAATTAGAAGAGTATGTGGACAAATTGCACACGGATTTTGAATTACTTGTGCTGTCAAGCGGTTTTAAAAAGGAAGAAGCTAAAGGTTTCTTGGGGCTGATAAGATTAGGCGTTGTAACCGAAAAAATAGCCGATGCTGCAGCAGAAATAGCTGAGGTTGTTTTGAGAGAAATAGAGCCCCACCCAGTGCTGAAATTGACGATAGAAGAAGCAAAAGAAACCGTTACGTATGTAAAGGTGTCAGAAAACTCTCCTCTTGTAAACAAAACATTGCGAGACGCTAAAGTCCATGAAGAAACTGGAATGTGGGTTCTCGCCATAAGAAGAGGAGGCAGATGTATAAGACCAAAGCCTGAAACCAAAATTCTGGTAGACGACATTTTGATAGCTTCTGGATATGCGGAGGGCGAGGAAGACCTAAAAAAGTTAGCTTCTCCATAAATTTTTTAATGTAATTTTGGGCGGATATTCACGATATTAATTTTGGATTCATTAACACTATAAACTCGGAATCCGATTCTATGTTAAAGGAGGGTCAAAAATCACAAAAAAGAAAGATAACGCGCCCCATAACCAAACCTACATCTGCCCAAACCCATCTTGCGGAAAAGTGTTTACAGCGCCCATTAAAGCTGAAAATTTAAACCTAAAACATGCCAAAAAGTATGATGCGTGCCCATACTGCTTAACAGAAATCACCGTGGGAAAAAACATTCCAATAATTGAAACAGGTCAAAAACCAGAGGTAGAAGTGGGCGTTAAGACTCAAGAGGTAAAGCCTCCAAAAGAAAAGGAAACTTTGCAAGCACCGCCTAAAATACAAGGGTGTGCTCATCATTTTGGATATTTAAGCGAGCGTAAAACAAAAGAGAAAATCCCAGAAGAGTGTATGATGTGCGGAAACATAGTGCAGTGCATGCTCAAGAACGTAACTGGTTAAGGTTGGTTAACAATGATACGCACATGCTCTTTTAAACATCTAGATAGTTTGTATAAACCGACATAGGAGACAGCATAATTGGCAACCTTGCAGAGAAAAGCGCCTAGCGCTCTTACATCTGCTACGCCTCAGACGAGAGAATTGAATGCTGAAACTGTGACAGCTATTGCTACTGGTTTTCTTAAGAGAATTGGAAATAAGGGCAGCCTAAAACCAAAAAGGGTTTCACTGGAAGAAGGAATTTACACAGTGGAGGTGGAGATGAAAAAGTTTTTAGCTTTGGTTAAGGTTGACGCTGAAACACACATCATTAAAGAGTATGAGATACAGCCTAAAGGCGAAGAGACTCCTTTTATTTCGATTTCTCCAAAAATCATTGTCGTGATTTTTGGGATTTCCGCTGTGGTTTATTTGGCTTTATATTTTGCCTTCAAGTTTCTTGGATTATAATTTTTGTTTTCCTATTAGTTTGCTACATAAAATATGGATAAAATTTTGTAAGATGAGATTTTAGCGAAAGTTGTTGCTTTTAGCTTTTCTTTTTCTTTTCAGGCTTTTTCTCTTCTTCAGTTTCTGTTGCCTCTTCCACTGGTTTTTCTTCCGGCTTCTCTTCTTCCTTTTTCTCTTCCACTTCGCTTGTTATCTCTTCTATTGGTTTCGGTGGTGGCGTTGTAGCCATAGTCCAACCTATCCATGCTCCAATGCCCATTATGGCAATGAATGCGAGAAACACTGGAATTGCAACAAGCCAAAACTCTATTGGCCAAGGTTTAAAGGGTTCTCCGAAGTAGAACAATCCAACAGTGTATAATATGCCTACTATTAAGCAGACTATAAATATTATTCCGCCAATTGTTTGGTCTTTACTAACCATTTATATCATCACCCTATGTAAGCCATGTTTATTCGTTTAAGCTTTAAAAAGTTTACCATAGCTTTCGGTTTCAATTCTATATAGTTCCCATTTCCCATGTTGCCAAATACCTTTTCTGCTCATCCGTCAACTCGTCTATCTTTATTTTCATCGCGTTAAGCTTCAACCTAGCAACAGTTTCGTCCACTTCTTTTGGGACTTCGTAAACTTTTGGTGGCATTTTTTCGTTTTTGGCCAAGTATTCAACGCAGAGGGCTTGGTTCGCAAAGGACATGTCCATAACCTCTGAAGGATGTCCTTCCGCTGATGCCAGATTCACAAGTCTTCCTTCAGCTAGAAGATACAGTTTTCTTCCATCTTTTAACGTGTACTCTTCAAGGTTTGGTCTAATGGTTCGCTTTGAAACCGCTAATTCCTCGAGCTCCTTAAGGTTTATTTCAACATTGAAGTGGCCGCTGTTGGCTAGTATGGCACCGTCTTTCATTTTTTGCATGTGTTCTTTTCTTATGACGCTTATGTCGCCTGTGGCTGTTACGAATATGTCGCCTATTTCTGCTGCTTCGGCTATCGGCATTATGCGGAAACCGTTCATTGCTGCTTCCAAAGCCCTTAAAGGGTTAACTTCAGTTATTATTACATTGGCGCCCATTCCTTGCGCTCTCATGGCTATTCCTCTTCCGCACCATCCGTAACCGCAGACGACAAAGTTTTTGCCTGCTAAAAGGATGTTTGTGGCTCTTAGGATTCCGTCTATGGTGCTTTGCCCTGTTCCGTATCTGTTGTCAAACAAGTATTTGGTATAAGCATCGTTTACGGCTATTATTGCATATTTTAGTGCACCAGTTTTTTCCATAGCTCTTAATCGTAAGACACCCGTGGTGGTTTCTTCCGTGCCTCCTTTAATGTTTGGTATTGCTTCTGTTCTTTTGTTATGAATTGTTCCAACAAGGTCTGCGCCGTCATCAAGCGTTATTTTTGGCTTGTAGTCTATCACCTTCTCAATGCACCAGTAATACTCCTTTGTTGTTTGTCCTCTCCAAGCGAAAACATTCACGCCCTTTTCTGTAAGGGCGGCTGCTACATCATCTTGTGTAGAAAGCGGATTGGAACCACATAATGCAACTTTTGCTCCGCCAGCAAGAAAAGTTTCAATGAGGACAGCTGTCTCCTTTGTTACATGTAAGCATGCGCCTAAGGTTAGGTTTCTGAGGGGTTTTTCTTTTTGGAATCTTTCTTTTATTTGGTTTAGAACTGGCATGTGTTTTGATGCCCACTCTATTTGTAAACGTCCTTTAGAGGCAAGGCTTGCGTCTTTTACTTTGAAATTTTCCATTTCAAACTCCTTCCTTTTATCCTCATTAAAACTAACTATTTAATGTTGGCGTTTGCCCGTCTAAGAAGGTTATTTTTGGCTTTTTCGGCAAGCACCATAATTTTCTCAACGTTCAAAGTTTTTAGTGTTCCATTTTCCATGATTATTTTGCCGTTTATTATGACGGTTTCCACATCGGAGGATTTTCCAGCGTAAACCATATGACTTGTTTCATTGTGGAGGGGAGTGAGATGGGGCTTTTTTAGGCTGATAATAATTAAATCTGCTTTTTTACCCACAGCTATTGAACCTATTTCCTTATCCCAAGCCAAAGCTTTTGCACCATTTATAGTTGCCATTTCCAAAATTTTTTCCGCTGGCAAAAGGGTTGGATTTTTGTTTATTCCTTTATGTAAAATGGCAGTGGTTTTCATGGTTTCAAACATGTCTGCAGTATTGTTTGAGCATGGACTATCTGTGCCTAAGGAAACTGTTATGCCTTCTTCCAGCATTTTTGGAATGGGGCTTATTCCAGAGGCAAGTTTAAGATTTGAAATGGGACTATGTGAAACTTTTACATCTCTTTTTTCCATGATTTTAATGTCTTCATCTGTTAAGGCTACACAGTGGGCTGCAACCACCCTCTCATTCAAAACTCCTAAAGAATCTAAATATTTCATAATTCCATTTTTAATTTGGATGTTGAAGGCCTTTCGGATTTTTTCTGGTTCATCGTTTGTTTCAGCAATATGTGTATGCCAAATTATTGGCGCATTTTCTGAACCATACTTTTCAGTCAACTCTTCTCTTAGCGTTTTCAGTTCTTTCATGTATTCTGGGTCAACAGTATAAGGCGCATGGGGGTCCACGCTGACGCGGATCAATCCTTTTCCTTTATTGTGCCAGTTTTTAGCCAAATCCCATAATGCTTTTCTATCCTCCTTTTTTCTCCATGAGAAGCAAACATGGCCGATTACCCCTCTTAATCCGGCGTCGGCGAAGGCTTTTGCCTCGTTTTCTTCTGGTGTGTAATGGTACATGGTGTTGACTGTTGTTGTTCCACCCATTATGGATTCCACCGCTGTTAATAGGGCCCCAACGTAAATTTCATGGGCGGTCATGTGTTTTTCTATGGGCCATATCCATTTTTCCAGCCATTCTTGTAGTGGTAAGTCGTCAGCGTATCCTCGTAATAAGCTCATGGCAGCATGTTGATGCGTGTTAACAAATCCTGGCATGATTATTTTGCCTTTTGCGTCTATTTTTTCGTAGCCTCTTCCATACTTTCCTTTTAGCTCGTTTGTTTTCCCAACATCAACTATTGTTTCCTCTTCTATTGCGACAGCACCCTGCCGTATAACTTCTCCATCATGCATTGTCAAGATGGTTCCATTTTGGATTAGTATGTTCATTTTAATCGCTATAAGGATGCTTAAAGTGTAATATTATAATTTTTAAGCTTTCATTATGTTGTTATAGTAGGGTATGATGGAAAAGTTGGATAGCGTTGACAAAGTTATTTGGGTTTCTCCCTTTCTGGGGGTGTTGGATGTAATCTCCACATTGTATGTTGAAAGTTTGGGGTATTCGCTTTCGCAGTATGAGGCTGGGCCCTTAGCCAAAATATTTGTTAATGCTGGTTTAACCTACCTTTACATTCCTGTTTATTTGTTAACCCTAAGCGGTTTTGCTTATGCTTTATGGTGTATCAAGAACAGAAAACTTGATCCCTCTCGAACTTTTGATAAAATTCTCTTTCTCCTTTTAGTAGGAACCGCTTGTTATGTTTATATGAGAATCACGGTGGCATTTATCGGAAACTTTCTTTTACCGTACCGCAGTAGCGGCAGAATTTCTTGGTTTTCAATCAACTTGCTTATATACTTAAGTACAGCTTTCACCTTAAGCCTTTATTTGTGGCGAGATGTTCTAGTGTGGGTGAAGTCAGATGACTACAAAAAGAGATAATTATCAATTAAAAGTTTCCGAAAATGTTCTACGTGAATATCTATCTTCCTTATATAACGCTGACGTCAAGATTTGTGGAGTTTGGAGACTTGGTTCTAAAAGGTCTAAGACCTCAAAGGATTTGAAGGGTTTTGGTTATGGCGTTCCTTATGTTATCGAGTTTACGGTTGATGGGGTGACTAAGCGGGTTGTTTTGGAGACCATGCATTCTGAAGGTTTTGGGCATGATTATTTCTCTGATAGGGCGCAGATTTTGCTTTGGCAGCATTCTGCATTTAATAGGTTACCGCGTCATGTGCGTTCAATTGATGTGGGTGCTTTTAAAGTAAAAGGCGACGGCTTAAAATCTTTGGGTGATTGTGGCGAATTTTTCATTTTAACCGAGCTTGTTGATGGTAAACTCTACCATTTCGACCTTGACCGTTTAAAAGAGACTGGGCAGTTAAGCGAGTTGGATGAGCAACGCTGTTTAGCCTTGTCGAATTATCTTGTTGAAATTCATAAGGTTAAGCGGGATGCTCCATGGCTTTATGTTAGGCGTGCCCGTGAACTTATTGGACATGGAGAATGTATCATGGGCTTGCTGGATAGTTATTCACCTGAACTTGATTTTGTCAATGAGTCAAGCCTTATTGATATCGAAAGAGACTGCACCGTTTGGCGTTGGAGGCTTAAGCGCAAAGCCCATAGGCTTAGTCAAGTGCACGGCGATTTTCATCCATGGAATGTTATGTTTCGCGAAGGCACGGACTTTACAGTTTTAGACCGCAGCCGAGGCGAGTGGGGCGAACCTGCAGATGATGTTACTGCTATGACAATTAATTACATCTTTTATTCTTTGCAAAAGTATGGCGAGTTAACTGGAGTTTTTGAACGTTTGTTCCGTTTGTTCTGGGAAAACTATTTGGAGAAAACAGACGATTGGGAGATTCTTGAGGTTGTTCAGCCCTTCTATGCTTGGCGTGGGCTGGTTGTTGCTTCACCGATTTGGTATCCCAACCTCAGCAAGGATGTTCGCATAAAACTTCTAAACTTCGTAAGGAATGTTTTGCATTTTGAAAAATTCGATTTAGAGCGTGTAAACTCCTACATTAGTGAAATTTAGTTCTCATTTTATAGCGTATATCCGCGTAAACCACTCCACGCTTAGCTCTCTTCTCTTGTTCCCTAACCCATTTTTCTATGCCAACCTTTTGCAAACGTTTTCCATCTTGAATTAAGGTTGGATAATGTAGTGCTAGTGCTTTGATACGCGCGCATGATACTCTTTGCACTTGGGCAAACTTCTATGCCTTTTTCTTTGGCGCAGTTACGGATTTTGCAGTCTGGAGGTCCACCTTTACCTATTCTGCAGTTGCAATTGAATGTTGCGAGTTTTTGCAGAAACTGCCAGAATATTGGGAAAAGTCGTCAAACCCTTCTTCATGGAGGCTTTGTTTTAGCTGGGCGGCTTGTTTTGGTATGCGACTTTGTTGTGCGCAGAGTTTGCAGTATAAGCTACAATAGGTTACGTGGTGGAGTATTTTTTGGTTTGGCATGGCTTAACCGTTGAGGATAAAGGATAAATAGTTTTGGATTGAATCTTTGCTGTTTGTGGCGTCTGATTTGGATGATGAGTTAATCGAGGATTTGAAAAGGCAACTTAAAAAAATGGGCTATTCCGATGAGGCTATTAATGAAATTTTGAAATGGTATAACCCAAATAATTCTTAAACGGATGAGCGCAGTGAACAGTATTTATGTTTTAATTATCAAGGTTAACAAAAATATTAGCGTGAATGTAGGTGCCTTGGGAAACTTAAACTTTGAAAAGGGCATTTACGCCTATGTAGGTTCAGCTAAAAAAGGTTTAGACAAAAGGGTAAAACGCCACTTGAGGAAAGATAAACCAAAATTTTGGCACATAGACCATCTGCTCATTGACGATAATGTAAAAGTTTTGAGGGTTTTTACAGTGCGGGGATCCTTTAGTGAATGTGAAGTAGCAGGGGTCATAAGTAAAAAGAGCATTCCCGTACAAGGTTTTGGTTCTTCAGATTGCAAGTGCATAAGTCACTTGTTTAAGATAGGAGATTACGAGTTTTTGAGAGGATTTATGAGTGAATTGCCATTAAATTTGTTTTATGGAAGCGAGATTCATGGTTAAAGAAGGCTGGTGTGTCTGGGTTACTGGTTTGCCCGGCAGCGGAAAATCCGTTGTCGCAAAAGCTTTACTCAACCTTCTTGAAAAAAAGGGAATTCATGCACAACTTTTGTCATCGGATTCTCTGCGAAAAGTAATGACGCCGAAACCAAAATACACCGTGGAGGAGCGTAATGCTGTTTACGCAACCCTTGTTTACATTGCCAAACTGCTTACAGATAATGGAGTTAACGTGATTATAGACGCAACTGGGAACCTAAGATGTTACCGCAAAAATGCAAGGGCGCAAATCCCAAAGTTTATAGAGGCGTACCTTGAATGTCCCTTAGAAATCTGCATGCAGCGAGAATCCAGACGCACAGAAACACATCTGGCTCCTAAGAAGATATATGAAAAAGCTTTGAAGGGCGAAGCGCCAACGGTGCCTGGAATTGGACAACCCTACGAAGAACCATTAAACCCAGAAGTGAAAGTTGACGCGGCAAGGTTGTCTCCCGAAGAGTGTGCCAAAAAAATAATGATGGTTATTGTTGAACGTTACTATTGAGCATGATGTTATTCTTTTGTCTGTAATTTGTAAAGTACTTTGCAGCCCTTTAGGGTTTCATGGACTGAGCATGCAACTTGTAGAATGTCCTCAAGCTCAACTTTCTTTTTGCCCCAGTCGTAAACATGGTCGTGCACTCCCTTTAAAGGCTTGAATCCAATAGAGCGCAATCGTTCAACAACTTCTATTGGGTTTGCCCCTTCACTGCTAAATATTATTGTTAAGTAGGTTTTCATCTTTTACTTCTCCGTTGAAGCTTAATTGTTTCATACAGCCAAAAGTTTTTCGTTTAAGCATAATTCAGCACGGTATCTGCTTGTTCTTGCGAAATTGCTCTTTTTCTGGGAAAGCTTAACTACATCTTTACGATTAGTATGCAAGGGGCATCTTCTGTTGGCAGAATCTAACAAAAGTTTGGTAGGATATTGCGGTTTATATTGTGGTGCTTGTGGAATATATCAAGGAAAAATAAAACAGGCTGTTGAAAATCTTCGAAAAGTTACAAAAGCATATGGCTTTGACAAAATTGCCCCAGAACTAGCAAAATGGGAACCAGCCTTTCAACACTACGCAGAATACGAAAAAGTTCTAGATGGCTGGGTTAAAATATTTGGTGAGTGCCCAGGATGCGTGGCTGGCGGTGGAGACCCTAATTGTGCGGTTCGTAATTGTTGTAAGGTAAAAAACTACACCACTTGTGCAGAATGCACTGAAATTGAAGAGTGTGAAAAACTTAAAAAATATGGGCCTCATGCCTTAGAAGGAATAAAGAAGATTAAGATTTTTGGCGTTGACAAATGGATTGAGGAGATACGTCAGAAAGTAGCTGCTGGTTATTGTTATTTAGATGAAAGGATATAGAACAGCGTCGCCTAACATATCTTTATTTGCCAAAATGCCTCTTAGTAAACTAATTTTAGGGCTTTTTAATATAGTTTAAGACAGCGTCTCTTTGTTCTTGTGAAATGTATTCTGAGCTAAAGAGAAAGTTAACAAGTTCTGAAATTTTTGTTAAAGCGTGCACTTTATACCCTAACTTTTCAAGGGTTTCTTTGCCGCCTTCTTCTCTGTCCACTACAACCATCACGTTTTTAATACGCGCTCCGTGAATTTCTAATGCCTTTATTCCTTCAAGCTTGGATAATCCTTCAGTGATAACATCATCAAAGAATAGTATGTTTTCGCCTTCAACAACATCTGCTCCCGCAATCCTTCCAGTAACTCCATAAGTCTTGTCTTCTTTTCTTACTATGGTGCATGGCAAGTTCGCTTTGCATGCTATGCTTGGCAGTATTAGAGCACCTTTCAATTCGATGGAGGCTAACTTGTCTATTTTTTCAGTTTGCATAATCTCCTTAATTTTTTCTGCTGCCAAGTCAGTGATTGTGGATAAGTCTTTTGGTGATGAAAGTAGGGAGGCGAGGTCGATGTAGTAGGGGCTTATGGCTCCAGATTTAATCTTGAAAGTGCCAAACTTTAAGCATCCAGAATTATAAAGGGCAAAAACCACTTTAGACGCAATATCCGACACGCTAAACCCCTAAAAGACTCTATCTCTCACTTTATAACATTTACTAGAGCAAAAACCTAGAGGGGCCTACCCGTATTGGATAATTTTCGCTCCAAAAATTAGCCTTTAACGGTAACGTTTATAACTCATTATTATTATTCCTAAAAGACGCGAAGCGAGAAACAATGGGTCACCGAAAAACTCACGCACCAAAACATGGTTCGCTTGCTTATTTGCCTAGGAAACGTGCTAAAAGATTAGTGGCTAGAATCCGCTTTTGGCCAAAAATAGTGGCTGACACGCCTAGGCTTTTGGGTTTTATGGGTTATAAGGCTGGCATGACCTACGTATTTGCAATAGAGGATAGGAAGCGTTCACCAAATTATGGGAAAGAAGTCATGCGTGCTGCAACTATTATAGAAACTCCGCCAATGCTTGTGTGTGCTGTTCGGGCTTACACAAAAAACGCTTATGGTTTGCAAACTATCACGGAAGCGTGGATGAAAGATCCTCCTGAAGAACTTGAAAGGGTTTTCACCCTTCCGGAGAACTTCAACACGGAAGAAAGTCTCAAAAAAATTGAAGAAAACTTGGATAAAATAACAAAAATCCGAGTTATTGCCATAACCCAGCCTAAACAAACTGGCGTGCCAAAGAAAAAACCAGACATAACAGAAATTGAGGTAGGCGGAGGAACAATACAACAACAATTTGAATACGCAAAAAACTTGCTTGGAAAAACCGTGAATCCAGCAGAAATTTTCAAAGAGGGACAATACGTAGATGTTATCGCCGTCTCTACTGGAAAGGGCTTTCAAGGACCAGTAAAACGTTGGGGCGTAACAATCCTCCAACATAAAGGAAGAAAGACAAAAAGGGGCGTAGCCACCCTAGGTCCATGGAACCCCCACCACGTAAT
Organism: Bathyarchaeia archaeon; assembly: GCA_038883795.1. GTDB lineage: Archaea > Thermoproteota > Bathyarchaeia > Bathyarchaeales > Bathycorpusculaceae > JASEJA01. The sequence goes on along the minus strand of JAVZLK010000001.1, from coordinate 159,970 downwards.
GTATAGTGTTCCAAGGGCTGGACAAATGGGCTTTCACCAAAGAACAGAATACAACAAACGCATTCTCAAAATAGGAAACGATGGAAAAGAAGTAACGCCGAAAGGTGGCTTCATAAGATACGGCATAGTCCACGGACCCTACATTCTGCTTGATGGAAGTGTGCCGGGACCAGAAAAACGTCCAATAAAACTGCGGTATCCAGCTCGCCCACCAAAACAAGCCATCGAAGAATTGCCACGAATCACTCAAATATCCCTCGAATCACCACAAGGAAAGTAAAGCTGGTGAAGAACAAATGGCAAGAACAGTAAAAGTCTTTAACCTTCAAGGAAAACCAGTCGGAAAAATAAAGCTTCCATCAGTCTTTGAAACTCCCTTAAGACCAGATGTCATAAAAAGAGCCGTATTAGCCATACAATCAAGCAGAATCCAGCCTCAAGGCAGAGACCCAATGGCTGGAAAAAGAACATCAGCAGAATCTAGAGGAGTAGACCTTGGCATAGCAAGAATTCCAAGAATTAAAGGACCAGGTGCGCGAGGAGCTTTTGCTCCGGGAACGGTTGGCGGAAGAGCAGCTCACCCGCCCACTTCTAATAAAATAATTCTTAAAAAAATCCCGAAAAAGGAGAAGAGGCTTGCATTACTTTCGGCAATTGCCGCAACAGCTCAAAAAGAAGTTGTAGCCTCTCGAAACCACGCTATTGAGGATGTTCCACAAATTCCACTTGTCGTTACAGACGACATCGAAGAGTTAAAAAGGACAAAGGAGGTTGAAGAAACTCTCCTACAATTGGGGGTATTTTCAGACGTTTACCGAGTTAAAGAAAGCAGAAACATTCGCGCTGGAAAAGGCAAACGAAGGGGAAGAAAAATAAAACAAGCTGTAGGGCCGCTCATAGTTGTGAACGAGAATAAGGGGATAATGGAAGCTGCACGGAACATTCCGGGTTTAGATGTGGTTACGCTTAACAATTTAAACACAGAACTTCTTGCTCCGGGGGCGCATCCAGGAAGACTTACCATTTGGACACGTGGCACAATTGAGAAGCTTAATGAGCTTTTTGGAGGCAAAGCATAATGGATCCATATGAAGTTATACTTTATCCTTTGATGACCGAAGCTGCTAGCTTAATGGTTGAAAAAGAAAATAAGCTTGTTTTTATAGTTAATCTTAAGGCAACCAAAAAAGATGTTAAAAGGGCTGTTGAAGAGCTTTACGAAGTTGAAGTTGAAAAGGTGAACCTTCAAATTACCCCGCAGGGGGAAAAGAAAGCTTTTGTTAAGCTTCATCCAGACTATAAAGCGGCAGATGTAGCAATCAAACTTGGAATATTGTAAGAGTTTGTAAGGGGATGATTAATGGGAAAAAGAATTCGAGTTCAAAGGCGTGGACGCGGTGCCCCCACATTCCGGGCGGCAACTCACAAAAGAGTAGCTCCATCACAATATCCCGTAACTATGACGACTGAAGAGTATTTTGAAAAGACGATAAAAGGGGTTGTTGAAGAGTTCGTTCATGACCCTGGAAGAGGTTCACCCTTAGCCTTGATAAGATTTGAAAATGGTGAAACATGCTACACTGTGGTTCCAGAAGGATTGTATCTAGGGCAACAGATTCAGATGGGCGGAAACGCTCCAGTAGATGTGGGCAACATTCTTCCCGTAGGAAAAATTCCAGAAGGCACCATGATATGTAACATCGAGCTTCGTCCAGGCGACGGCGGCAAAATCGCAAAATCCTCCGGCGCTTACGCTATGGTTGTTACGCATACTGGTCAAGGAACCATAATCAGACTTCCTTCGGGAAAGACCCGCTATATTGACGACCGCTGTAGAGCAACTGTCGGTGTTGTTTCTGGGGCTGGCAGAACAGAGAAACCATTCTTGAAGGCTGGCGTTAAATTTCACTTGATGAAGGCGAGAGGGCGAAAGTATCCAAGAACTCGTGGTAGGGCAATGGTTGCCGCTGTGCACCCCTATGGCAGTAGCAAAAGAAGCGCAAGAAAGGTTACAACAACCTCCCATGGAGCACCACCTGGACAAAAGGTTGGTTTGATTGCGGCGAGGGGTGCTGGACAAAAGAAGAAAAGAACAATATAATTAAAAACAACAGAAGGTTTATAGCATTTAATGTAACTGCAATCATGGTGGAGTGATAAAATGCCAAAGGAGTTCACCTATCGCGGATATACCCTTAACCAACTGCAAAATTTGTCCATGGATGAATTCATAAATCTGCTTCCTTCAAGGCAGAGAAGAAGTTTCCAGCGTGGCCTAACACCCGAGCAGAGGATATTGCTTGAGAAAATAAGAGAAGCCAAAGAAGCCCTTAGAAAGGGAGGCAACGTTAAGATTAAGACTCATGTGCGGGACATGATTATTCTTCCCGAAATGGTTGGGCTCACGATATTTGTTCATAATGGAAAGGAATTTGTTCCCGTTGAAATTAAGCCGGAAATGATTGGGCATTATCTTGGCGAGTTTGCGATAACCAATAAACCAGTAAAGCATGGAACTCCAGGTATAGGCGCATCCCGTTCTTCAATGTATGTTCCATTAAAGTAAAATTTTATGCACTATAATCCCTTTCTGAAGGTTTTTTGCTAGGCTGTTTAGCTTCTGGTATTTGTGGTAGTGGAATTGGCGGCGGAATATTTAGCGTCTTAGAAATTATCACGGATTCTATGAAGACAACGTTGGAAATTGATTGCACAATGACTGGTGGCGGCGGCTTTTTCTCCTCGTAATCCTTATATATTTTTTCGATGTCGTTTGCATCTCCAACCACATAGGCTCTGCCCTTTAGGCTTATTTGGGCTATAGAAGGGTTGAAGCTGATTGTTAAAACGAAGGGAACTTCTAAAGCGTCTGGTTTTTTCTCCATTCCTAAAAGATTTAGGTTTGTGTTTATTTGGACGGGTGGAATGGGTTTTCGGAAATCCCAAAAGCGTTCGGCAGAAACATTAGTTATGGAAACATTTACTCTAATCATCTAAGCTCATCTGAAATTATCATGTATTCGCATGATTTAAAGTTGTTCACTTCTCAGTAGGTTTGTACCGTGTAAAACCGCAATGTCCACAAGTGTATCTGTCGCCATGGTCAGCCATAAAATATCCGGGTCCACATCGCTCGCATGTTGGACGCAATCTAACAACCTTATCTTTTTCAATTTTGTATAATGAGAAAACGCCCTTTTTCCTTTTCTTCCTCTTTTCAGCCTTAGCTACTTTTCCAGCTTCCTTTTTCTCTTCCGGCACTTCCTCCGCTTTTTCGCTCATGTTTATCCCTTTTCCTCTTCCTTTGGTTTTTCAGTGGGGACATTCCGCTTAATAATGTATTCAGGTTCGATAAGCCTTAACTGTTCAACGGAATCATAAACATTTGCTATTCCAACGGCGGCATTCGTTCCTGTCTTGGTCTCAAATTTTTTGATAACAACCAAATCTATATCCGCTTTTAATGCGCTAGCCACAGCCTTTCTAACTTCAAGCCTGGGTGGAGTGCTGCCGGTTTGTGTGTGCTCCACTAGAAACTCAACTTCCCTCCTTTTTAGCAGCGGGTTCTTTTTGTCGGATATTATCTTAATGTCCATGTTGGCTCCTCAAATGTGGAGTTGATTGATATCATCCCTTCTTATTTAGTTTTTCGAACAGTTTCCATCGCTTCCAAAATTTCGGAAACCTCAGCCTTTTTCTCTTGCGTGACCTTAACGATTACTATGCCTTCATAAGGTTGCCCGTAAATAACAAAGGAGTTTTGGGGAGCATGCAAAATAGCAATGAGAGCCAATAGATCTTCTTCTCCATCTACAATTATTTTGACATGACGATTGCTTTTTAATGCCATTTGGATAGCGGTTGCAGCCTCTTCAGTTATTGTTCCCGGCGGATTTTTTACATGGATAACTTCCTCTGCTGTAGTTGGGATTGGTTGGATGCTTTTCCTCATGACTCTGTTATCCACTATCGCCAATTGAGGCATCATCTGATTTTCTATAATGTTTTTTGAAACGGTGTCTCCAACAGAAATTATTGTTGAAGGCTTCTCTTCCTTTATCATTTCTAAAAGCTTTTTCATTGTTTCAGTATATGAGCCTCGGATTAATGTGCCTAAGGGCTTTTTAAGTTTGATGCGCAGCTCTAGTGTTAATGCGTATAAAATGCCCATCTATCTGACCTTTAATGCGTATCGTCCTTTCTCTTTAATGTTCATGGCTTTTGCAATGGCTGAGTTTTCTGGGTCGAAAACTATTACTATACCGCTGAAGTCATCGCTTAGGGATGAGGTTTTGCATTTTGGGCATACGTTTTCTTTTGTTATGAAATGACATGTTGCACAGGCTTTTTCGCTCATTCACCCACCTTTGTCTATTTTTTTGCTTCTTCTTTTTCTGAAGGTTTCTCTGCTTTCTTCTTTATTTTCTCCACATCCTCATCAATCCACTCCAACTTGCCAAGAAAAGGCTGCCTTGCTGTCACACCGATTTTCCCCGAACCTCCAGCCCTCGTTAGCGAAACTGCTGTTATCCGAACACGAACCTGGTCGCCGCTTGCAAGTTTTCGCTTAGTTTCCTTTCCAAGTAATACTCCCTGTTTCTCATCATACGAAATGAAATCGTCCATAAGCTGTGAAACATGCAATAAAGCATCAATGGGACCTATGCGCACGAAGGCGCCGAAATCGGCCACCTCCACAACTTCTCCTTCCACCACTTCCTGAATTTTGGGATAGAATGTTAGTAAGGAAAAGGTTACCTTGTGATATGCAGCGCCGTCGCCTGGAATTATTTTTCCAATGGGGCTTACTTTCACCTCGGTTACAGCTATTACGTATCCTAATTCTTCGTCCACAACCCCTTCATATTTTGCCTTGACCTGTTGGTAGCCTACCGCTTCCAAGGGGTTGCCGAAGGTTTCTGGCGGTATGCGGATTGTATCTTCTAATGTTATAAGTTTGAACAAGAGGTTACATCCTCCCGTCAATTTCTAGATGTGATTTTTGCCTCACATAAATAACTGGCACATTTATATCTCTTAGCCTCTTTCGCAACAATTTATCATTCGTAAACACTGGGCATTTCCATTTTTTGGCCACTTGGATAATCGCCTCATCAGCAGATGCCGTAAATTCATCATAAACTAACTTACATTTTTCAGCAAGCTCTAAAGCAAAAGAAGCATTTTTCCTCATTTTCGGAGAACCTTCATTCGCCAACCTTTCAAGCTCACGCTTAACAGGCAAAAGCAAAATGGGCTCAAAATTTCTATCCAACAAGGTTCGCAACTCTTCAAAAATGTCAATTTTAAATTGGAGCGGGACAAATAAGGCGTTTGAGTCTAAAATTACTTTTATTGTTTTTTTGTCTGAAGTTGTCATTTACTGTATCATTCCATATCCTATGAGTCTCCATCTGCCTGCAATTTTTCTACTTAGGGCAACTCTTGAACCTTTTTGTGCACATACGGGTCTTGTAAGCTTGACTGTAACCTTTTCTCCTTTTACTGAAACCACTTTCCCAAGGGTTATGGCAGCACCCACGTGCAGAAGAAGGTTTTCATTCATGCCTATCTCTTCAACTTTCAAAAGTTCTTTCGTTCCAACCACGCGCTCCAAAACATTTGTTTCTAATGTTAACTCCGACAAAGTTGGCGGCAGCATTCCCGATTTTCCAGCGATGTTTCCAGTTAAGCCATCGGCTTTTGAAAAGGACGGGTCTAACAGAGTTCCGACACCGACTAGTCCACCACAATGGGCGTCATTTACGCTTCTTCCACCAGCATGCAAACTTACAATTTGGCTAAAAAGAGGGTTATAGTTGCCCTTTCCTTCCTTCTCCAATACTACTCCTGGACGAATTTCAATTTCATCTCCCACCACAAATTTGCCTTGAAGTATCGTTCCTCCAATTACGCCGCCTTCCAACTTTTCAATTAGAGTACCTGGTTTGTTAACGTCGAAGGAACGAACTATATACATAAGTGGAGGTTTTGTTTCGTCTCTTTTTGGTGTGGGTATAAACTCTTCGATGGCTTGTAGGAGAACATCTATGTTGACTCCACGCTGTGCCGAAACGGGAATTATTGGGGCGTTTTCAGCTATGGTTCCTTTGACAAAATTTTTAATTTCATTATAGTTTTCGCGTGCCCTTTTCTCGTCTACAATATCAATCTTGTTTTGTACGATAACTATGTTCTTTATGCCTATTATCTCGGCGGCTGCAAGATGTTCTCTGGTTTGTGGTTGAGGACATGGTTCATCAGCAGCTATCACTAGTAATGCGCCATCCATTATTGCGGCTCCTGAAAGCATAGTCGCCATCAACGCCTCATGACCTGGGGCGTCAACGAAACTTATGGCTCTAAAAAAAGTTGTTTTTGAATTACAATTTGGGCACACTGGTTTTGTGGAATAATTTTTGGGCGGTTCGCATTTTGGGCATTTGTAAACTGGCATGTCGGCATAGCCCAATTTTATTGTTATGCCCCTCTTTAATTCTTCACTATGCCTTGACGCCCAAACACCAGTTAACGCTTGCACCAAAGTTGTCTTGCCGTGGTCAACATGACCTATGGTGCCTATGTTAATTTCAGGTTGTTTTGGTATGTTGGTGTGTTTTTCACTGCTCATTTCTTTTCCCATAAACCTTGCAAATTATTAGAATGGTTAAACTTGTGCAAGCTAATAAATGTTGACTCTAGGCTTCTTGTTCGCTTGTGGATGTTTCTGATGCCTCTTCAGCTTCTTTTTCCTTCTCTTCTTTTGTTTTCTTTTTCTCCTTTGGCTTCTTTGGCTTCTCAACAATTTTCATGTTTACTTGAACAATTTCATCAGTTATCACGTTTCCACGAACTGTTTTACGTCTCCTAGCCCCTTCACTCTTTGGATTAAATCCTACCCCTCCGCTTAGAATCACTTTTCTGCGGACTCCACCATGAACGTTCGGTCTCATTGGAAAACCATCCTTGTCGGAGCCACCCATAATCTGTATTTTATGACCAGGCAAATCCACTACTGACCCGTCCACTATGTCGCCTATTTTCTTTCCAATCAACGGAAGTGCCCGAGCCTCCTCGAGCTCTATTGCCTTTGATGTTCCTGTTTCTGGGTCTGATATGATCACTTTGAACTTTGGCATGAAAGTTTTTCCCCGTAGTGTTATGAAAGTTGAAATTCTCTCTATTAAGGATTTACGAAAAATGGAGAAATTTGCCAGAAACAATTATTTTAAAAGTGGGTTAGCAAAGACTATTCTACGTGAACTCTGAACAAGTCTATGTCTTCTCTCATGGAAGGCGTAAGCTCAAGGAACTCCCTCACAGCCCTTTCAATGTCCTTTGACTGCGTCACATACCTCCCAACAACGATTATGTCGGCGCCTTTTTCTAAAGCCTCTTTAGCAGTTTCTGGCACTATGCCGCCTGCCACGGCAATCAAAAAGCGCTTGTCGCTGAAGGTTTTCCGCAGTTCTGGTATTAGCTCCAATCCTATTGTCCTTCCGCTTTCTTCGTCGATTCCTCTATGGATGATTACTACGTCGGGAAATTCTCTAAGCGTCTTCAACTTTTTGATAGGATCTTCTACGTTTAGCATGTCCACCACTGCATATATTCCAAGTCTTTTTGCTTCGTGAATGAAGGCGTTAAGGGTTTCTTCCGGGGCTAATCCTGCAGCGATAACGGCGTCTGCGGTTTCATCATAAGCCAAGTCAACTTCAACCTTTCCAACATCTAAAGTTTTCAAATCTGCAATGAAGAAAACATCTTTGGCAACATCTCGAAGGTCGCTTATCACCCTTGTTCCATAGCGCTTAATTAGCGGCGTTCCGGCCTCCAATATTATTCTGTCGCTGCGAGGAATCTGAGCTATAATCTTTCTAGTTCTATCCAAGTCTGGTATGTCCAAAGATATTTGCAGATATGGTGGTCTCCAAAGGCGTGGCACTCTGAATCCCATTATTGGATGTTTAGCTCTATCCTTATCATAGAAAACCTTCTCCAATGAAGGATACTTTGCCAATGCTCTCTTTAAAGCCAGCTTGGTTGCTCCATAGTTATAGTGGTATATTTTCCGATAATCGCTAGCTTGGGGGTGCATGAAAACGCTGCAAATTATAACCCAATCATCCACCTTCTCTTTAGGAATAATCCCCTCCTCAACAGCATCCGCAACAGCCTTCGCCACAGCAGCCTGCGCCGGACCAAAAATCTTGTTTGCATCTTCAAACTTATTCACAGTAACCTTTGGCACAAGCAAAGTATGAGGTTTAGGTGGAAGATTAGGCCTTATAACCGCTAATAATGGCGTGTGCCCCATAGAAAGATTAGAAAGCCCTTGAGCAAAAGCCTCTCCAACAGGCCCATCCTTATCCCCTATCAAAAGATCAATATGCGCAACCTCATTACCCTCTCCGACAAGGGCTTCGCCGATTAAATAGGTATATTTTCCAGGCGCTTCCACAGTTTCCGACAAAACTTTCGTAGAAACTTGTTTACAAATATCATCAAAATCGACATTAAACTCCTTAAGCCAAGTATAAAGCGTATCCCTATGAATATTCAAAATTTTCGCTGTTCCTGAAACTGTAGGTTTTGTCGGTTTTTCCTTGGCGCGAATTCGTTCCTGCATTTCTCTTCTGGCAGCATCCGTCAATACTCTGATAAGTTCCTCCCTTGATTCTGGCTTTTTGAAATTGTATTCCGACACTTTAAGTCCACCAATAGATGTTAAATTTCAAAGTTGTATATAAAACTGTCGGTATAACAAATATAAATAGACATTTCGCTGCATTTTGTTGGATTTTTTGGTGTCGGCTGGTGTCGGATCTGGCCTCCCTCATTTGAGAATGTATAAAACTGTATAATGTGCAGTGAAAGAAGGAGGCGTTAAAAGCCATAAAGTTCAGAGTATTTTTCGTTCAGATAGTTTAAGTATGGTTTAACAGTCAAGCCTTTTCCAGTGATTTTTCTTATAAGCTCTTCCGGATCATAGAGGTTTCCATAGGAGTGAATGTTTTTGACTAGCCATTCCTTCACGTCATTTATGTTTCCCTTTGCAATTTGTTCCTTCCAGTTTTTAAGGTCTTTTTCCATGACTGCGAGGATTTGGCCGCTATAAATATTGCCTAAGGCATAACTTGGGAAGTATCCATACAATCCGCTGGCCCAGTGGGTGTCCTGCATTACACCTTCAGAATCATTTTCAATTTTGACTCCTAAATATTCCTTGTAATGTTGGTTCCATATTTCTGGAAGTTCTTTCACAGTTATTTTGTCGGCGAAAAGGTCTCTTTCCATATTGAACCTTATTATTATGTGAAGTCCATAGGTTACTTCATCGGCTTCAACGCGGATTTTTGAAGGCGTAACTTGATTAATAGCGTGGACAAAAGTTTCCAAATTCACATCAGAAAGGATGTTGCCCGCAATTTCCTTCATTTTTGGCAGGAAATAAATCCAAAATTCACGGGACCTTCCGATTATGTTTTCTATAAACCGAGATTGGGATTCGTGGAAGCCTGAAGAGCAGCTTGTTCCTACAGGCTGAAACATCCATTCTTTTTTCAAGTTTTGCTCGTAGAGAGCGTGTCCTGCTTCATGTAACACTGAAAATATTGAAGATGTGAAGTTGTCTTCATAATAATGCGTGGTTATCCGCACATCATCATAATAACCTGTTGTGAAAGGATGTTCTGTTTCGTCAAGTCTGCCTCCGGCTTCTTTTGACTCTATATCATAACCGACAACTTCGGCAAGCGCTTTAGCAATTTTTCTCTGCACATCTATTGGAACTTTGCGTTTGAGAATGCTTACGTCTGGTTGTTTTGGAGCAGCTTCACATTTTTTCAGTAGGGAAACCAAACCTTCTCTTAGTTCATTAAAAACTTTTGTTATTGTTTTTGCCGTCATTTTTGGTTCAAAAATATCTATTAATGCATCGTAGGGCGTGGCGGTTTCTTTTACTTTCATCAAAATTTCTGCAGCCTTCTTCTCTAATTCGACAAGTTTTTCAAGTTCAGGCTTGAACATAGCGAAGTTTCTGGCTGCTTTGGCTTTTTTCCAGACATCCACGGTTATAGCTTGTTGTTTTGCTATTTCTGCAACAAGTTCTTCTGGAATCTTTGTCTTTTCATCATACTGCTTCTTTATCAAATACACGTTTCTTTTTTGAATTACGTCGAGCTTCTCGTATTCCGAAGGGCGCATAACCTCCTCCAACAGCTTGCCTACTTCAGGATCTGTGCTCATTCTATGTTCGATTCGGCTAAGGAGGGCTAATTGTTGGCTTCGTAGCGTAATTGCTTTCGGTGGCATCATTGTTTCCATGTCCCAGTGGATGATGGAAATGGCAGACTGAAGAGTTAGTAAATCCCTAACTTTTTCCATCAACCTCTTATAACTTGATGGTGCTTTTTCAGTCATTTCTTCATCTCCTTTTAAAGTTTGAAGATTATCGGATAGAAGCATCCTTCTATATGAGTTTTATGTAAAATATGCTTATGGTTGAAGTTTTCACAATAAACTTAAAGGATTTCTCTCTTACAATTATTCGGGAAACTATATGTTCACAGTCGGGGCTGAATGCAGCAGATGCGGAGAAGTTTACCCCTCAGACAATGTTTTAACTGTATGCCCAAAATGTGGTGGAGCCCTTCTATTTCAATATGATTTAGCAAGAGTTTCCGAAAAGGTTTCCAAAAGTGATTTAGAGTTTAGGGAAGATACCTTTTGGAAGTTCAAAGAACTTCTTCCCTTATCATCGCCTAACAGCATAGTTTCTTTAGGAGAACCCTACACGCCCATACTAAGATTTCATAGGGGCAGCAAAGCAGTTTCAAAAGTCTTTTTGAAGGACGACGGGAGGCTTCCCACAGGAACCTTTAAAGCTCGAGGGATGGCTGTGGCTGTTTCTAGGCTTAAAGAGTTAAAAGTTAAGCGGGTTGCTTTGCCTTCTGCTGGAAACGCTGCAGCAGCTTTAGCTGCTTATGGAGCGAAGGCTAGAATGGAAGTTTATGTTTTCATGCCAAAGGATGCGCCAGAATGCAACATTAAAGAATGCGTTTCTATGGGCGCCAAAGTGTATCTTGTTGATGGTTTGATAAATGACGCCGCAGACATGGTGAAAAAGTTTGGAAAAGATTATGGATGGTTAGATGTTTCCACCAACAAGCAACCCTACAGATATGAAGGCTACAAAGCCATGGCATTTGAAATTGCAGAACAATTCAATTGGGATTTACCAGATAACATAATCTTCCCAACAGGCGGAGGCGAAGGAATAATAGGACTTTGGAAAGGCTTCAAAGATTTAATACAACTCGGCTGGACAGAAAAAATTCCAAGGCTGATTATTGTTCAGTCTACTGGCTGCGCCCCCTTAGTCAAGGCATATAAAAACGGAGATGCGGAAGTAAAAGAGGCTTGGGAAAACGCTGAAACCATAGCGGCAGGTTTGAGAGTTCCCCGTCCCTACGCAAGCTATCTCGTCTTACGAGCAATAAGAGAAACGAAGGGCACGGCAGTAGCAGTAGATGACACAGAAATAATCGCTTCAATGAAGACCCTTCTCAAAAACGGCGTGTATGCATGTCCAGAAGCCTCCGCAACCCTAACGGCATTAAACAAACTCGAAAATGACGGAACTATTGAGAAGGATGAAAACGTACTTCTCTATTTAACCGGTAATGCTATGAAATATCTTGATTTTATGTATATAAAAAAGAACGAAATACCCGTACTGGCAAAAAATGCAGATATGTTACCATAAAATTAAATGCTCCGGGCGGGAACGGCGCACAAATTTACCAGTAAATTAGTCGACGTTACACTGTTAGCTAATTCTGAGTCTTTCCAGAATCCATATCGCTGGAGTTACTGCAGCTTCGAAAATGTTCGTCTCTCTTGTATGCATTGTTGGATGCCTTATTCTAACAATAATCGACATGTTAGCGTTGAATTCCTCCAAATTTATAAAGTCGTTTTTAAAATAACTCTCCCAAAGTCTATTATTGGAAATGATTTTCTGCAAATGATTGATGTTTGCAAAATTAAGTGGGTTTTCTTCATTCAGCAGGTCATCTGGATTTTTACCAGTTTCTCGATTGTAGTTTAAACCGATGATCCTTAAATCGTCCGGGTTCATAGCAGGAATAACTAACTCTTTAAACCAATTTGCCGGATTGGTTGAACTAAGTTTTTCTTTAATGTACGACCTAAGCCTCGTTTCTAAGTAGCTGATAAGTTGGTATGCGCCTTGTTTAGGGTCATCAGAATACTTCCTCAGACTTGAACGGATAACTTCCTTATCAGCAGCCTCAAGTTGCTTATTGCTCAAGTCTATAGGCAGAATCACAAATTCTGATAGCGCTTCACAAATTTCTTGACAACTTTTTATCGAATCTCTTGGCTCTTTAACATCCGCTGAGAGAAGCATTATAGCTTTTGAGCATTTATACACAATTTCTTTGTTATTCATTTTCGCGGCTAATTCTCTCGTTTTCTCGTAGGTTTTGACGGCTCTCCTTACATCATCGAGGGTGTAGTAGCCTCTCTCATCTTTGAAAAATTCTTTGGCATTCCTTGTTGCATATCTCCACTCAAGTCGTGCATGGTGAACTATTGTTGGTATTCCCACTTTTCGTGAAAGCAACCCACTCTCCTTATATGCTTCTGCAGCGTAAAAGAAATTTTCAACAGCCGATTCAAGCTCCTCGTTTTCGTATAGTAACCCTATACTTAGATAGGCATCACCCATTTCACCAATGATCACGTATGCCTTATCGATTTCACCAGAGTTTCTATACTTCATTCCAAGGTCATATAGCGCTAATGCGGCATTATGATAAGCAGTAATGGCTTTACCAAGAGGTGTATCTCTAGCATATGTGAAGAGTTGGATTTCTCCGACACATGTTGAAAGTTTGTCTTCTTTAATCTCTCTTTTTAATGCTTTCTCATTCTTTAATTCGGCAAGTTCAATGTAATTTAATGCAGCCTTCCCATAAGCCTCCGATTCAATAAATCGGTTATCAACATTTTTGAAAAGTTGAGCCGCTTTTTCGTAACAACTACAACTGCCTTCGAGCGCATCAATTAACCTTAACTTAGGCGATTTGTCATCTGTAAGCGAGGGTTCTGATAAGTATTTTAAAAACATTAAAATCATTTTGAACTTAACAGCGGCTAGAAAATACTCTCTTCCAGCCGAGTAATAAAACTTAGCAGCATCCTCAATTTTACCTGTTTGTTCTGCATCGCCGGCGCTTCGACTTTGTTCCTTCGCATTCTTAATATGTTCTTCTGCCTCTATTAAATACTTAGAAAGTAAATCCGACGACAGTGCTATTCACCTCCACCATGAAAAATTAATTTCTCTTGTATATTTGAAGATTTCATAGAAAGACTTGTTCAAATTTCAAGATGAACCAAATTCTGTTTATCGTCTTTTTGTGTCTGTTTTGAGCGTAAAAGTTAAGATGCCCGTAGAGATCTTACATTATGAGAGGTTGTGAAAGGTAAATGCCTATCTTGACAGCGGAAGAGAAAGAGTTACTTACAAAAGCCGCAATTTTAATAGATGAATTATTGGAAACTCTTGAGGTTATGCAGGATAAGAAGCTTGTTAGAGATTTGAAGATTGCATTACGCGAGGTTGAAGAGGGCAAGACTAGACCATTGAATGAGCTTATAAGAGAGTTAAACCTTGAAAGCGAAATTTGAAATTCGGTTTACGCCGCGCTTTTTAAAGAACATCAAAGCTTTAAACAGAGAAATTCAGGTACGGATAATTCGAGAAATCAACATGCTAAAGACTAACCCTTACCTAGGAAAGCCTTTACGCGGTGAATGGAAAGGTGTTTACTCCTTAAGAATAGGCGATTACAGAGTTCTCTATCAGATTAAGAAAAACCAAGTATTCTTGTTAGTTGTAGGTCATCGTAAACGTGTCTACTAAACTAATATTAAGCTTAAAATCGCAGTGGTGTTTTTGCCAGTAATTTTGTGTTCTATTTTTAGCTTGCTTCCAAATTAACTTCAATTAACTCAAATCAGCCTTTTTAGTTAAAAATAAGCCCAAAATGAGCTTAAAATTTAATGCTCCGGGCGGGATTCGGACCCGCGTCTCCGGCTCGAAAGGCCGGAATACTTGACCGGGCTATACTACCGGAGCGCTTTTTGTGGCATCATGCAAGATGCTTTTTCCCTCGAATAAACCTTATCCTTCGCAAGCCTTTTTTATGCACTCTTTTAAGGGTGCAAGTATCGTTTGTGCTTTGTTTAGCGTAGGAGCATAATGGGCTGTTTTTGCGGAGTTTGTCATTATTGTTTTTATTCCAAGCTTTTCTGTCCAAGTGACAACAGCACATGTATCAGTGAGCACGTAGGATCCACTTTTTTCTATTTTCTCCACATATTTTCCGGCTTTTTCTTTGATATAGCGGGATGCGCAAACCCAAAATTCTATTTCACTTTTAATTTTTCTATTACCTATTAACTCTGCAATTTGCATAATTTCATCTAGGGAACAGTGGGGGCATCCTACAAAAATTAGGTCTGGTTTTTGCGTTGTTGTAGTCAGTTCTTCAATTGTTCTTTTTAAATCTTCAGTTTGCACACTTACTTTTTCAATTTTTTCGGTTTTTATGCGTAGGGGCTTGTGGTAGAACATGTTTGCCATTCCAGTAGTTGCAAGAGCTGCTCCCAACTGTTTTAGGTTATCCTTTGAAGCTTTTTCTAAACCTTGGATTATTGGGATTTCGTCTTTCAAAATTTCGCCTAAAAAAATCCCTAAAGCACCAAACTCAACCTCATTTATTAACGGTTTTTCTAATTTCACTAAAACCTTCGGTTGGCGATTTTCAGCTTGATGCATGCCATAATCTGGTGTTTTCCCTATTATTGCCGCTGCAAGGGCGCTGGGTCCTCCTTCCCGATTTGTCCACGCTCCAAGGACCGAATTTGCATAAACTACTGCTGAAGATTCAGCCCATGCCAAATGAGAGCCCTTTTTGGTTTCTTCTAAATAGTATGGCGTGCATGTTAGTGAGGGCGTAAACTCCATTTTCTCAAAGTAATTCAGAACATTCCTTTGCTTTTCATGCAAGTCAAATGGAAGCCTTTTGCAGAGGAGATTACAGTCGAGGCTTTGGGGGTTTAGTGTTGATTTTACTTTTACTTTCGCACCTGCCTTTGCCAAGGCTTCTAGGAATTCTGTGGGTGCGTCTCCTAAGGTTTTATAGGAAACTCCTGAAACGTGGGCGGAGCTTATTGGAATGAGTTTTTTAGCATTGAAAAGTTCGCCCAAACGGACGAGGATTTTCATGCATACTTGGTTTGCCCAGCCAAACTCGCCATCGTAGATGCGTTCTTCTTCCTTTGTTAAGTACATGTCTATCTTGCTCCTTTCTGTTTCCAAATTTTGATAAAACCTTTGTAAGCGTCGACTTCTACTATGTCGTCTATCATTATTCGTCTGATGTCTATTTGGTCAATCATTGGGATGTCCGCTATTATGGCTCCAACAACTACGACTGGGTCAGCAGTCTGATTGATTATGGCTTTTGGCGCACAATTTTTTCTGGCAAGGGAATATAGCACGTAGCTGCCAACGGTCGAGCCGTGCCCGTGCGGAAAGCACAAGACTTTATCCTTTATGCACTTTCCATACAAATCGTGGTCGCGTTCGATTATTTTTCCGTCGTCTGGGTCTACTCCTCCCAAAAAGCTTATTGGCTTAGCGGATACGAGGGCTTGTGCTTTGCAGTGTCCCTCAACTATTTTTCTTCCTTTTATTGTTATTGGCTGCATTTCACACACTTTAATAGGATATTCTTGCTGTTGTGGGGGTTCCACCTAAAATCTTTGCTGCTGCTGCACTAACTTTTTCACGGTTTTCTTCGTTTGTGTAAACACGCAGTATGTTTATGAACCCTTTTAGGACTTCGAAAATTTTTGATACGTCACTTAAGCATTGTTGAACTTTTTCGCCTTCGCGGGTTTTGTAGAAGGATGGAATTTCCATTGGTTCCATTAAAACTGAATGGTGATAGGGAACTGATGGGACAGTTGGCACATCTATTATTACGGCTTCTGTTTCCACCCCCGCCTTTTTTGCAATGTCTGTTTGAAGTTGTCTTCTGTGGGCTTCTTTGCTGAAAATGTTTGAGATTTTTACGTCTTTTTCGTAAAAGGTCCATTCGTAAGCGCATTTTAGCATTTTTCGCCTTTCAAGATTTTTTATAATCTCGCTTGACTTTTTGCATTTTTTAAGCTGAGTCCAGACCGTATAATCGTCCATGGCGAGGTACTCTTCTGGTGATTTGAATTGGGTTAATTCAAGTTCTGGGTTTGCCTTTTCCATGGCAATGGCAAGCATTATTTGGGCGGCTCTTCCGACTCGGTGGAAGTATATGCTTTTGAATGATTCTATTCTTGCGATTATGAAGGATTCGAGGGCTGAGAGGGCGCCCAAATCTACTGCCAAATTTTCGTCCAACACATCTAATGCATGGATTAGTCTGAAAATGTCAACAAAGCCATACTCCGCGCCTGTATGATGCGTATCTCTTATCACAAAGTCTAGTTTGTCTACGTCTACGGCGCTGCTTATTATTTGGTCTAGAAAGGCTTTTTTGGGTTTGTGAAGTCTTCCCACAGCCAATTTTCCAATGTGTTCGGGGTTATAACCAAACTTTTTGATGGTATCTTTTAATTCGCTGTTAGTAATTATCCAATAAGTCATGTCTTCATGGGTTTTACCTAACTCTTTATCAAGTAAATGTTCAAAAACGTGGGAGAAGGGTCCGTGTCCAACATCATGGAGCAAAGCGGCAATTTTAATAATCTCCCTTTCTTCTTTGCTTATGTGCTGGGAGATGTTTGGGTTTTCGGCAACCTTCCCAGCTAAATACATGACGCCTACTGAATGTTCAAAGCGTGTGTGGTTTGCTCCTGGATAAACATATTCTGCCCCAGCCAGTTGGCGCAGTCTTCGCAGTCTTTGCACGGGATAAGAATCTATTATTTCCTTTTCTTCTTCTGTTATGTATACGTATCCATGCACTGGGTCTTTTATTTCTCCCCAATGGTTTTTTGGCATAGGCTTTTCTCCATTGTTTCTAGAATAATTATTATAATGTGTCTTCACTTATAATGCCTAATGTTATAAACGATTAAAGGATTGATGAGATGAGGGGGAAAGGCTGTTTCATCTGCATTGAAGGGTTAGATGGTTGTGGAAAAACAACACAAACTAAGCTTCTTGTTAGAAGGTTGAAAAGACTGGGTTATGCTGCTGTTTACACGGCGGAGCCAAGTTTAGGAAAAATTGGGCGCTTTATAAGAAAGTATTGTTTGCATGGTGGAAAAAGGGTTTCAGCTATTGTGGAGGCTTTACTTTTCGCTGCAGACCGTTTCGAACATGTTAACAACGAAATTGTTCCAGCCTTAAATGCCGGAAAAATTGTGGTTTCTGACCGTTATGTTTATTCTTCTCTGGCTTATCAGGGGGCTGCGGGGATTGATTTGAAGTGGATTGAAGCCATAAATAGGCATGCACTGCGTCCAGACTTGGCAATTTTTATTGATGTAGAGCCAGAAACTGCAATTAAACGGTTAAAGTTCAAAAAGTCTGTCATGGAGGATTTGGAAACTCAGAGAAAAGTGCGCTCCGTGTATTTGGATTTTATTAAGAAAGGGGAACTTGTTAGGATAGATGGAAACAAATCCAAAGCAGAAGTTGCTGAAGCCATCTTAAATTTTGTTATGAACTTTTTGAAGAAAAGTAACCTATGAGGGCTGAAGGGCTTTTAATATTTTTCTTGAAAATGCCTCGTTAATCTTGTTAAGAACAAGGTTGGCTAGGTCGTCTGGTGATATGTATCTTGGTCCTCTTTCATGGAAAACTTGTGTTTCCACATAGTTTTTGTTGAATATGAAGCGTATCATGTAGTAATCAAATTTTAAGGGCTTTTTCTGTTCATTTTCCATCTTGTAGTATCGAATAGCGCAGAAGAAATCCATGACCTGAAATGGTTTTTTGTTTATGATTTTTAATGCTTTGTTTGTTTCTTCACTGCTTAGGAAGTTGAAAGTGTTGGCTTCAGCTATGCCAAACTCGAAAAACACTGTGCACTGAGGGATTGATGGGTCTGCGATTTCTTCTAATTTGAAGGATTCGGCGTTTATTTCTTTGAGTATTCGTATTAAGGTTTGTTGTAGTCGTTTGTTTGAGATTACGCTAGTGAAATGGGCTGTTTTGT
This sequence comes from Bathyarchaeia archaeon, assembly GCA_038883795.1. Classification (GTDB taxonomy): domain Archaea; phylum Thermoproteota; class Bathyarchaeia; order Bathyarchaeales; family Bathycorpusculaceae; genus JASEJA01. Next base: position 141,710 of record JAVZLK010000001.1, on the reverse strand, counting down.
GGATGGTTTGAGGAAAATTTTCGTAAAACCCAAGCATTTGCGTTTTCGCCTAAAACCTTTTAATCCTTCTTAGCTTTTCAAGGTTCTCCAACAAGTCAGAAAGCGCCCTTCCAAGCTTTTGAAGCTCTTCTACGTTTTGTTCACTTTGCATTTTGTTTTGTATCTCTTGTATCTTTGTTAGGAGTGTAGCCTCCATAGTTTCCAGAACCATGGAACTTGTTATTTTCGGTTCTTCTCCTTCCTTCACCACTATAACTTTTTTTTCGCATTTTGCGCACCAAAGGTCGCCGCTTTTTAGCTTGAAAAGTGGGGATGCACAAGCGGGACAAGCTAAGTCTGTGAGGGTTAAGCCTTGGCGTAGGAGGTCGGCCATTCGTTTAACATGTTTTTCTTCGTCTTTTTCTGGTGGCAAGGTTTAAGCCTCCAATAGAATAGTATAAAAGCCTATAATAACTTATTATTGAAAATTATGTGGGGTGGCTGTTGTGGTTAGGAAGAAGAAGCTTGAGGAATATGAAGAGAGGATTAAACAGGCTTTGGCTGTGTTAAATGCTGTTTCTGAAGATAATACTACGCCGCGAAATATTAGGAGAGCCGCTAAAGATTCTATGGATGCTTTGCAGACAACGGAGTTTACGCCTGCGGTTAGGGCTTCCAACGCTATTTCGATTCTGGATGAGATTTTGCAGGATCCGAACATGCCACCTTATACAAGAGTGAAATTGTGGAACGTCATGAGCCTCCTAGAAGCCATAAAAGATTAATACATCTTTTCGAATTCACTTAACTTTCTTATTTAAGGAGAGAGTAAAACATGAAAATTTTTCCCTACACTAGTGTGGAAGCTAAGGATGCGGAGAAAGGAACTTTCAAGTTGAAGGTTAGATGGCTTATAACCAAAGATATAGGCGCCAAAAACTTTGCCATGAGGCTTTTTGAGATGGAGCCTGGTGGTTACAGTCCTTTGCATTCTCATGATTGGGAGCATGAAGTTTTCATTTTGGAAGGCGAAGGCATAGTGCAAAGCGGAGGCGAAGAAAGCAAGTTTAAGCCCGGCGATGTCATTTTTATTCCACCAAAAGAAGAACACCAGTTTAGGAATACTGGCTCGAAAGCTGTGAAGTTTCTCTGCCTCATACCTTACACACAAAAATGATTGGTGGTTCGCTAAAAATATATGCAAGTTACCCCATCTACTTCTGGGTTTCAGGAGACAAAACCATTGAAATACGACGTAATAATCGTCGGAGCCGGCCCAGCAGGAATATTCTCTGCTTTAGAGCTTACAGAAAAAACCAAACTAAGCATTCTCATACTTGACAGAGGTCCGGATATTAATCAGCGTAAATGTCCGGCAAGCCGAGGTTTTGAATGCGTCCACTGTGAACCATGTTTGCTTTTGTCTGGGTGGGGTGGTGCTGGAGCTTTCAGCGATGGTAAACTTACCCTATCTACTGAGGTTGGCGGTTGGCTTAACCAATATGTCTCGTCAAAAGAACTTGAAGAGCTCGTAAACTATGTAGATTCTATATACCTAAAGTTTGGTGCGCCCGAACACAGTTATGGAGCCGACATTGAAAAGGTAGAAGAGATTGAACGGAAAGCCTCATTGGCTGGGTTGAAGCTTATTCGCCAAAAAATTCGCCACATGGGCACAGAAAGATGCGCCCAAACTTTAAGAAAAATGAGGCAAGAACTAAACGGTAAAGTTGAATTCAAACCAAAAACTGACGTTAAAGGACTCATATTGAAAGGCGACGCCGTCGAAGGTGTTGAAACCGTAAATGGCGAAAAATATTTCGCAAAATATGTGATCGTGGCGCCTGGAAGAAGCGGAGCTGAATGGCTCCAATCAGAAGCCCAAGCCTTAGGCTTAAAAACCCTCAATAACCCCGTTGATGTTGGAATAAGGGTTGAAGTCTTAGCTTCTGTGATGGAAGAGTTGACAAGCGCCCTTTACGAGCCCAAACTTATATATTATTCAAAACACTTCGATGACCAAGTTCGCACTTTCTGTGTAGCACCATATGGCGAAGTTATAACAGAATCTTATAACGGAGTATTAACGGTGAACGGTCAAAGCTACGCGGAAAGAAAAACAGAAAACACAAACTTCGCCATTCTTGTAAGCACATCCTTCACCGAACCCTTCAAAGAACCCATAGCCTACGGAAAATACCTCGCTAGGCTTTCAAACCTCCTAAGCGGAGGCGTAATAATACAGCGTCTAGGCGATTTGGAAGCTGGAAGACGATCAACGCCCGAAAGAATCTCAAGAAGCGTCATAACCCCCACATTAAAAAATGCTACGCCAGGCGACCTAAGCTTTGTTTTGCCCTATCGTTACCTTTCTGATATTCGAGAAATGATTAAAGCCTTGGACAAAATCTCACCCGGCATTTACTCAAGAGATACGCTTCTCTATGGTGTGGAAGTGAAGTTTTACTCTTCAAAACTGCAACTGAGCAGTTGTTTAGAGACAAAAATCCGCAATCTCTTTACTATAGGGGATGGTGCTGGCGTAACTAGAGGTTTAGTTCAAGCTTCAGCTTCTGGGGTTTTGGTGGCGAGAGAAATAATAAAGAGGGAAAAACCAAAAGCGTGAAAAAGAAATGTCCATTGTGCAAGAAATTAGGTGTTCGAATTGTGGCGCCCCAATATCCTTCGAACCAGGCGAGATAATAGCCACATGCAAATACTGTGGCTACACCGTTGTGATAGAAACTGGAAAAGCCTTCACCTTTGAACATTCAATGCTCCTAAACAAATACGACCCAACCCAAATTGAAGAACTTGTAAAAAGCTGGATGAACACTGGTTTTCTAAAACCTCCAGACCTTGCACGAAAATCAAAAATCTTGGAAAAATCCCTAATTTACATACCTTTCTGGATTATAACAGCAGAAGCAGAAACAACATATAAAGGAATTTTTGAACGCATCACACCAGCCGTTACCAAGGAAGGACAAATTAAGAAAAAATATAACTGGCTGATTTTGGCAAGAAAAGCAACAGAATTTCCGACAAAAGAGTATGATGTGCCCTTAGAGGGTAAAATTCCTTATGATTTTAGGAAAATTGAAGGTTATGCCAAAGTATTAAACAGCGAGATCGACAAAGGCGAGGCTTTGGAAAAGGCAAAAGAGGAAATCGAAGAGCACCATAAATACTTAGCCCAGCAAGATGTGGACAAAATAATTGAGATAAAAAGTGAAATAAAAGTTAACCAAGCAGTTTACCTCCATGCTCCAACATGGTTTGTAAAATATGAGTATAAGGGAAAAACTTACCAGCTAATAGTGGATGGGGCTACTGGAACCGTTGTGAAGGGTGACATACCTCCAGCTGGTTTTGGAATTTTGTAGTGAAACTTTAAAAGAAACGATTACGCAATAGTAAGTCAAATATGCGTTGAGGAATAAGATGAACGCTGAACGCAAAGTATTGGATTATAATGTTGGAGCCCTCGTTATTCTTGTCATATCCGTAGGATTGGCGGTTGTCGTCTACAGCGTGAACATAATTCCGCTTGATATTTTCAATATTCCCGCTTGGCTTTTGGGTCCTCTCGGGGTTTACACTATAGTTTTCTCTTTTATGGCTGGTAAGGAATCAACTTATTATCTGGTTTGGGGCGTCATAATGTTTGCCATTGCAGCGGCTTCCGCCTTCTATAATGTGGTGAACACTTTCGTTATTTTAGGCATATTTTTAATTGTTGTTGCTGTTATAGGTATAGTTGCATACTGGAGGAGCAAGAAATGAGTGGAAAAGACTATTTTGAAAAAGTGCGAAAAGAAAGAAGTCTTCTCGAGAGAATTATGGGGTATATTCCTGGATATAGAGGCTACAAAGAGAAGGAACTGCGACGGGAAAGCGACCGTCTTGTGCGGATGGAGGTTGTGAATAGGCTTAAGGCTGCAAAAACCGCTTTCAGAAGAAAATTTGCAAACCCCGCTCTCATCCAAAAACTTTCAAGCGAAGACACCTTTAGGTTTGATACGCTTACAGCCCGCATTGATAGAGTAACCCAACGCATAGATAGGGCGGTTGCCGGATATGCTGGAATGTTTGACGCTGTCAAAGTTAAGGAGGACAAGCTTGACACTGTACTCGAATATGACGTAAGTTTAATAGAAAAAGCTGAAGCCATAAAAGCCGACGTTGAAAAAGTAAACGCGCTAGAACCTGGAAAAGACGATTGGCGAACAGCAATGGACGAACTAATATCGAAAGTTGAAGAACTAGATGGCCTTGTGGATAAGAGGTCGGAAATCCTTAGAGGATTGGGAGGATGACTTCAGCTCGCTATCGCCAAATAGGAGTAAGAATGGCAAATTTTCAACAAGTTCTCCCCGAATACCTTAAACAGGTTGGTTGGAGTACTAAGAAAGTTATTCCAGGCGAAAGAAGCTTCATGCTTGAACTGAAGAAGGGGTTTTTTGAAAAGGCAACAGTCAAAGTTAGAGGCGTACCAGAAGACGTTTATGTGGAAGTTGATGGACCAAGCGATTTGATGGATGTTGTGGAGCAAGCTTTGGCGAATTCATGCGACAATCCAAGTGCTTTGATTGGCTGGAAAGAACAACAGAAACAGGAAGCCATAGAAATATCCAAAAGTTTAGGCGTGATTTCACCAGCGCCCCCAATGGCAGCGCCCTCTCCAACTCAACTGCAACCACCGCAACCATTGAAACCTAAACTTGAAGCGTGCATGCACTGCGGAGCCCCACTTACATACAATCCAGAAGAAGTTCTCGTAGTTTGCAACTATTGCGGGTACGTCAACAACATAACTGGCGAACAACCACCAAGATGCAGCATGCTGCCTATACTGCTTACTGGTTCTCAGACGCTGGAAATAGCCAAAAATCATGTAGCAAAAGGAATTCTTGTTACTCGGGGCATGGCTGAACGTGCTGAATGGGGCGCCATTGTTCTTCGTTATGTTCCAAATTGGGCTGTAACTGTTCAGCTTGAAGGAGACCTTGAAGGCAAAAAGGCACTGGTAAAGGCAAAGGACACAAAGAGTCAACTCGCCCAAGAAGTGGCCATGCAGGCTTTAGGAGGAGCCCTTGGAAGCATTTTCGGCGGAGCTGGAAAAGGAGCAGGAAAAGCGTTAGCCGACAGAAAAGAAAGAGTTTCCGTAAGCGAAACAATGGATGTCCTTGTCGTGGCACGAAAAGCAGCCCAATATCAGCCAGATGTGGGCGCCTACAAAATTCCTTTGGATAGGAAGGAGCCTTTTAGGAAAACTGGTGAGGAAACGCTTAATGTGGAAGTAAGCGCTCAAGAGGCTAAGGAAAAAGCAAAGGGATTAGCCCTACAGGAGTTAAGGTCAAGATACACTTTTGTTTCACGGTTTAATGTTGGAGCTTACCCCATGGAGGAGCCCGAATTAATATATGCGCCTTGGTGGTTTATAGAATATCGTATGGGCGGCAAATCATTTTCCGTGATAGTTGACGCATGTAATGGAAGCGTTATTGCTGGGCAAAGACCTTGGATTCCTAAAGGAACGATTTAAAAGGAGGTGAAATTAGCGTGCCAAAAGTTATTGAATGGGTTGGAGCGAGAGAAGGAGACATCGTTTGGAAATATCCTATCGAAGAAATTGCTTGGGGAGACAACCTCATCGTCCATGAATACGAAGCCGCAGTTTTCTTTAGAGATGGAAAAGCCTACGACGTTTTTAGAGCTGGACGCCACGTCTTAACCACAGCAAACCTACCATTACTAACAAACATAATTTCAAAGATTGCCGGATTTGACAAAGTTCCTTTTAGGGCAACAATTGTCTTTGTATCTTTAAAACAGTTCCAAGGAAAATTTGGAGCGCAAGGACAAACCAAAGAGCTTGCGCCGCTTAAGTTCTTTGGTGGTTTCTGGTTTAGAGTGGAAGAACCAAACCTCTTCGTTAACGAGGTTGTTGGCGGACAAGGCGCCTTCACAACAGATGGATTGCAAAACTTTCTAAGGGGTTACTTTAACGAGAGGCTCATTGACACATTAAGCCAATATTCGCTGGCAGACGTTTACGGTAAACTTGACGAAACAAGCCTTCTTGCAAAAAATGTTCTTTTCGACGCCTTTTCACGGATAGGGCTTGAGCTCATCGATGTGAAATTTGAGGGAATCGACACAACCCCAGAGTGGAGAGACCGCTTATTCTACATTAAAACTGGAGTTGGCGCAACCGAAGTTCTAAGAATGGAAACAGTCCAAAAATCAGCCGAAAGCCTATCAAAGAGCCCAGGCGCGGCAGTAGGCGCTGGAGCAGTAATCCTTCCACAAGTGCTTCAGCCAGCACCAGCCCCGGCAGTGCCTATGGTATTATGTCCGAAATGCAACTTCCAAAATCCACAGACAGCAAAGTTTTGCAGCAACTGCGGGGCACCGCTGCAGGCTGTAGGTATTACGTGTCCAAAATGTGGTACATCAAACCCTGCTGGAACGAAATTCTGCGGCAACTGTGGAACGCCGTTACAAGCCACTAGTAAATGTCCAAAATGTGGTTCGGAGGTTCAAGCGGGAGTTAAGTTCTGTCCCAACTGTGGAACAACACTCGAGTAACCGTCCCCTATATTTTTATGGTTCTGCTAACTATTTCTGTAACATTTTTATTTGCTTTTTAATTATGCTATTAGGAGCATGGCGTGATGAGCAAGGAGATTATTGGCAGAGGCACTTGGTACGATAAAATGGCAGCAAAAATAATTGATAGAGAGCGGAAGCTGGGCAGAAGCTTAGACCTTATAAGAACCGAAATGGGTTTGGGCGCTTCAGGTTTTCCACACATTGGAAGTTTGGGCGATGCTGCCCGCTCCTATGCTGTTACTTTGGCTTTAAGGGAACAAAACTATAATTCAGAATTGGTTGCCTTTTGTGATGACAAGGATGGATTGCGGAAGGTTCCGGCTGGCTTGCCAAAATCCCTTGAAAAATATTTGGGTTTTCCAGTATCCGACATTCCCGACCCCTTCGGTTGCCATGAAAGTTACGGTAAACACATGAGTTCACTATTACTGGAAGCTTTGGACAAGTGTTCTATAGAATATCGTTACGTTTCCGCCAAGGAAACCTACGAAAAAGGAATACTAAACAAAGAAGTTGAAACTTTGCTTTTAAACGCCAAGAGAGTCGGTGAAATCGTCAAAGAAGAGGTGGGACAAGAGCGTTACATGGAAGTCTTACCATATTTCCCAATATGCGAAAACTGTGGACGCATTTACACAACCAAAGCCCTAGAATATCTGCCAAAAGAAGACAAAGTTCTCTACGTTTGTGAAGGAATGGAAATCAAAGGCAGATGGATTGAAGGCTGCGGCTTCAAAGGCGAAGCCAACGTGAAAAAAGGCGAAGGCAAACTTTCATGGAAAGGCGAGTTTGCTGCCAGATGGAAAGCTCTTGACATAAGATTTGAAGCTTATGGAAAAGACATAGCTGACTCTGTGCGGATAAACGATAGAATTTGCCGCGAAATACTCAATTATGAACCGCCATCCCACGCCATGTATGAAATGTTTCTTGACAAAAGCGGAAGAAAAATCTCAAAATCCACAGGAAACGTTTTCACACCACAAGTCTGGTTCCGTTATGGTTCGCCCCAATCACTGCTTTTGTTAATGTTGAAAAGGTTTGTTGGAACCCGCACCTTAGACGTTACAGATATACCCGCCTACATGAACGAGCTTGATTATTTGGAAGACATATACTTTGGAGTTAAAAAGCTGAAAGATGAAAAGGAACTCGCCAAACTTCGAGGCTTATACGAATACTGCTGGGTGATGAAGCCTCCTTCAAAACCAAGCATCAAAGTGCCATATAACCTTCTCACGTTCTTGGCTAAAATGGCGCCAAAAGAGCGTGAAGAGGAATTCATAACTGAAAAGCTAAGAAGTTACGGCTATTTACGGAAAGACCAAACCTTGGATGAAAACCTTCGAAAGCGTATCGAGTATGCCTTTAACTGGATAAGAGATTTTGAAGAAATAAAAGAAACAGCAGTCACTCTAACACTTGAAGAAAAAGAAGCGATAAAAGAATTAATTGAAACCCTAAAAGTCGAAAACGAAGCCGAAAAAATCCAAAACGCCATCTTCAACACAGCCAAAAAATACAACATCCAACCACCCAACTTCTTCAAAACCCTATACACGATCCTCTTAGGCGTGCCCCAAGGACCAAGATTAGGCCCATACATCCTAACCATGGGAAAACAAAACGTGATAGACGCTTTAGAAAGAACCCTAAAAAGCAATTAAAAACCCTTTTATTAGCAATAACCAAATTTGTTTCTGTGGGCCCGTAGTCTAGTACGGATTAGGACGCTGGCCTGCGGAGCCGGAGATCCTGGGTTCAAATCCCAGCGGGCCCGCCAAAGGTCTAAGCAAATGCAAACAATGATTATGTTTGTTTTATGCTTGCTTAATTTCAAATTGGCAGTATGGGTCTCCTTTTGCTACGCATTTGGTTTCCTCGGCTTTCATTTCGGTTTTAAAGTATTGGGTGAAGATGCCTGCTATGGCTCCTCTGTAGAATTGGCTGTAAGCTTTTCCATAGCCTCTTGCAAGGTTACATTCAAAATTTTCTAGTAGGGTGATTGTTGCGGTTTTTGCTTTTCCATTTATTTTTGCTTCTTTAAGGATGCTCCAGCCAAGGGTTAGGTTGACGGCTTTTGCCGTGGCGATTAAGGCTTCAAAATCCTCGGTTCCAGACAATTTGCTATAACTCAGGTATGCACGTTTTCCAATCTCAAATCCTATATAATAAAGAAAGGCTTCGCCCGCTGTACCGAACTGGCTTCTTACGCCCTTAAAAATTCCTTCGTAAATTTCTTTTCTAAAAATTAATGCTCTCTCATCCATTATTGTTAATGGGAAATAGTGTGAATCACTAACAAATTTGTCAGCCACTGGTTTTAGGAGTTTGACTGATTTAACAAACTTTTGGTTTTTGAGAATTTTTTCTGCCTCTTCTGGTGAAAGCTGCGACTGTGAAAAGTCGATGAAGGCTACTGCTTTAGCTGTTTCATCTGATGGTTTTGGCATTGAAATTTGAATGTAGCGCACTATGACACCCTGTTTTTCCGCCAACTCCCCAAGCTGGCGCAAAACACTTTTTTCGTAGCATGCCTCCAAGGCGAAACCAAAAATTTTTCTTCCACCAGTAACAATTATTCGACCCACATCAAAAGGGTTTAAACGTTTCAAATAATCAATACTCCGTACTGAACGTTTCTTTTGAACTTCTATTTAAAATTGGTGTTAGGGTTTACAGAGTTACGGCTTAAAGAAGCTTCAAACTGCAGTTTTAGAGAAAAATTGTGTTATTTTTAATGGTACATGAGTTTTTCTTCATATTTTCTCAGGTGTTCGCTGGCTTCGCCTATATCCATGAATAGGGCATCAACCCTCTCCACATCCTCAAGAGTAACGCTCTTGCGTTTCATGGCAGCCGCGTTTTGGGCTGCTAGGCTGAGGAGTTGTACGGCGTAACGAAGCGAAGATTTTGCTCCAATATTTGTCAGCCTTTCTAATGCGTCGTTCTCTATTGTTACTTTTTCTTCTCTTGCTCTTATGCTTAGGATTTCCCTTATGCTTTCTGCGTCATACTCATGAGTGGCGATTATTACTGAACGGTCCAGAAGGTCTAATGGGAAACCCATGGGGCTTTTTACGTCTGTGCCACGGATTGTTGTTACGCCGCGGTTTGTTGCCAAAATGATTATCGGAACAAGCTCGCTTTCTAGGGCTCTTCCCAAAAAGCTGAAGGCTTCTAAATCTAATAGGTGACTGTCGTCGATGAATAGGACACCTGGATGTATGAAGGCTTTTCCAGAATCCACCCACTCCTTTACTTGTTGGTCCACAGCCATGCGCACTTCCGTATCTATTTCCTTTGATTCTGAACCTCCAAAAAACAGCGAGAAAAATCCTCCAGAGCGTTGTCTCGCGTTGAGCTCATCTAAATCCGCCAAAGTAAGCGAATAAACAAATTCTTTCTCCTTTAAAACATCGCCCGTGGGTCTTGGAATTTTTTGGCTTGTATCCACATCATAGGTTTTGCCTTTTGTGCTTTCTAAACTTAAACCGAGGTTTGCCACTCTTCCGGTTTCCGCATCTATTTGGATGACATGTCCCTCTGTTATTCCTTGCTGAATTATTTGTTGGGCAATGGAGGCTCCTGCTTCAATGGTTTTTTCTTGTTTTGTAGTTTTTAATGTTATTCGTACACTTTCTGGAACCTTTTGGTATGGATTGTAAGGATGCGATGTGGTTCTTATATCGATGCCTACAACTTCACCTTCGTAAACTTTGCGCATTTCATGAATTTCAACTCCAATGCATTTCCTCATGGCTTCAATTAAAACTTCGGTTTTTTTACGTTCGCTGCTGTAAATTTCGCTACCGCTCATCTGTATGAAGGGAACGTTGGGACCTAACTCTCGTGATATGGCAACGGCAATGGCGGTCTTGCCAGTTCCCGGTGGACCAGCCAAAATCACAGTTTTTCCGCTTAACTTTCCCTCTTTTATCATTTCAACAACGAGGCCAGCAGCTTCCCTAGCTTTTTCTTGGCCGACCATGCCATCCTTAACTTTTACTGCTTTCAAATTCTTGTCTAATCCTAAACCTTTAATGTGTGTGTGGGCTCCTACTCGTTCAAAACGGCTGATTTTGGAGGGGACCTCCTTTATTTCAGCCATTTTAAAACCCTCTCGGCGAAAATATTTTGGAGAAATTTAAAAACTTATCGCTTCCACTAAAAAGGAAATTAACCATACAAATTTTACATAAAAAATTAACGGGTTGATGTTTCCATTCCCTTTAACAATTGGTCGATATCTCTTCCGATGTTTTCGCCATGGTAGCCGCCTTCCAAAACGAAGAATGTGGGTTTTTTCAAAGATGCTATGCGCTTTCCTATTTCTCTATAAGTCTTTTCCGTTAAACCCAAAGAAGCTAAATCTCCAGCGTGGGCATCAAAGCCTGCAGAAACCGCCACTATTTCAAACTTCTCCATGTTAACTTTACTTAGAGCTTCATCTAACGTTTTTAAGTAAACTTCTTCTCCGCAATCTGCCCATAATGGAAAGTTTAGGCAGTTTTCCTCGCAACCATAGCCTGTTCCTGGATAATGCGGATGCCTATGGAGTGAAATATAAGTTACTTTTGGGTCTTTGGAGAAAATTTCTTGGGTTCCGTTTCCATGATGGCCGTCAATGTCCAAAATTAGGGTTGGCTTGTTCAAATGCTTCACTGCTATGGCAATGTTGTTTAGATAACAAAAACCTCTTGTATATGCCCCCATGGCGGTGCCACTTCTGCCCGCATGGTGTCCTGGGGGTCTCATGAGGGAAAAACCATTGGTTTCTGCTGCTAAAATGGCTCCTCCGGCGGAAAGTTTTGCGTATTCGTATATGTTTTCGTAGGCTGGTGTGTCTGCGTCTTCTACGAAACCCTTTTTTAGATTCCATAAGTATTCAGCGTCATGAACCTTCAGCAAGGCTTCTTCTGGGGCTGGTTCGGGCGTTAAAAATTCGTAGCCTTTCTGCTTTAAGATTTCGCAGGCTTTTCTAACCCTTTCAGGGCTTTCTATGTGTGTGAATCCATAGTTTAGGCATTTTTCTGAAAATATTATTTTTGTCTTCATGGAATGTTCACGCTCATGAGCGTATCCTTTATTGTTTTCAAATTAAAATATAACCTCAACCCTAAAAGGTTTAGAGCATTGGCGTGATAGAGAAAATGATGGTTTCGGAAAATCCTTTCGCAGTATTCCGTCTTGAGTGCCAAACCGTTTTAGAAGATGCTTTAAAGAGACTTTTTCCGAAAGTTGAAATTGCGCGTTTAATGTTAGAAAAACCGCCCAACCCAGATTTTGGTCAGCTGGCTTCTTCTCTGTGTTTTGAGTTTGCCAAAAACGTGGGCGAAAAACCTGCTGTTTTGGCTGACCGCATAGTTGAAGCCATGGATAAGTCAAAGTTTTCTTTAATTGAACGTGTTGCTCCGGCGGGAGGCGGTTACATAAACTTTCATGTTGATTTTGCAAAGTTTTCAGCCTTAACTATTCAATCAATCTGGCAATTAGACATGGAATATGGTTTTGTTAAAACTGAAAAGCCGTTAAAAATAATTGTTGAACACACAAGTGTAAACCCGCTTCACCCCATACACATTGGACAAGCCAGAAATCCAATTTTAGGTGACGCCATTGCAAACATGTTTAAAGCCATTGGACACAAGGTTTTCCGCCACTACTATGTTGATGACGTTGGTCGTCAAACAGCAGTCATCGCCTATGGATACAAAAAACTGGGTAAACCCAAACCAGAGGGCAAACCAGATCACTATATTGGAAAAATCTATACCATAACCAGCTGCCTTATCGAAATTAACCGCTTAAAAAAGGAACTTGAAAAAGCAAAAAAGGCTTCGCTGAACGAAGAGGTTGCAAAAATTAACCGGGAACTGGACGATTGGATGTCCGTGGCGGTAGAGCTGAAAGAACGCTTTCCAAACCTTTTCGAAAAACTTTTGGATGCTGTTAGCAGGGATGAAGACCCAGAAAATGAGGTTAACAAGCTAAATCAAGCCTACGAGAAAGGAGAAGAGAAAGCGAAAGCGCTGATAAGAGAAGTTAGCGAGTTATGCCTCCAAGGTTTTAGGGAAACTCTGGGGCGGGCTGGAGTTTTTTATGATTCGTGGGATTGGGAAAGCGATCTTGTTTGGAGCAACAGCGTTAGTAAAGCCCTTGAAAAATTGAAGAGGACACCTTACGTCTTTATTTTGGGTGGAGTTTTAGAGTTTGACGCAGAAAAGGCGGTTAAAGAGCTTAACTTGAAACAGAAACTTGGTTTAAGGGAAGATTATGAGGTTCCATCTTTGACACTTATGCGTGCCGACGGCACAACACTCTATACCACACGAGATATCGCTTATACACTCTGGAAGTTTGAAAGAGCGGATAGGTTCATTAATGTTATAGGCATGGAGCAGAGCCTTGCGCAGTTGCAGTTGAAAATAGCTTTACACGCTTTGGGCTATGGTGATAAAGCGGACAATTTGGTTCACTTTGCCTATAACCTCGTAACGCTTCCAGGCTATAAAATGTCAAGCAGAAGGGGACGCTACATAACCTTTGACGAAGTTATGGAGGAAGCGGTTGAACGGGCTTATAAGGAAGTTTCGAAACGTTCTCCGCAATTGTCTGAAGATGAAAAGAGGAAAATTGCAGAGTTTGTTGGCATAGGCGCAGTCCGCTATGCGCTTGTGGAAGTTGACCCATCCAAACCAGTTGTTTTCACATGGGACAGGGTGTTAAATTTTGAAAAAAATAGTGCACCATACATACAATACACGCATGCAAGAGCATGCAGCATCCTACGAAAAGCTGAAAGAAAACCAGAAAACCCAGATTATGGGCTTTTGAAGGAAAGAATAGAAAATCAAATAGTTTTAGATTTGGCAAACTTCCCAGAAGTTTTTGTTGAGGCAACCGATTTCCTTAAACCGAACATGATTGCAGATTTTGCAAACGCTTTAAGCGACAAATTTAACACTTTTTACAACGCCTATCCGGTGATAAAAGCTGAACCAAAAGAGCTCAGCGACGCAAGACTTGCCCTCGTAAATGCCGTAAGAATCGTGTTAAGAAACGCTCTTAATCTGTTGGGCATAGTAGCTCCAGAAAAAATGTAGCCGTTTATGGTGCATCTTTAATTATTGTTGTCGCTGTGCTTGTTCCTATGCGGTTTGCCCCAGCTTCGATGAAGGCTATTGCGTCAGCGTATGTTCTTATGCCACCAGCAGCTTTAACACCCATGTCCTTGCCTACGGTCTGCCGCATCAGTCGCACATCTTCTATTGTTGCTCCTTTTCCAAACAAGCCCGTTGAGGTTTTGACAAAATCTGCTCCTGTTTCCTTGACAAGTTTGCAGGCAGTTATTTTCTCATCTCTTGTTAGATATGCGGTTTCGATGATTACTTTCACGATTATTTCGTTAGATAATCGTTTAACATCTAAAACAGCCATTATATCTTTTTTCACAAAATCGTAATCGCCAGACTTTAAGGCGCTTAAATTTATAACCATGTCCAATTCTTCTGCGCCGTCCTCTACAGCCTTAACAGCCTCTAAAGCCTTTATCTCTGGTAGTGAAACGCCGAAGGGAAAACCAACAGTAGAGCAAACTTTAACATCTGAACCTTTCAGCAGTTTGGCTGCAAACTTTATGTGATAGGGGTTAACAACTGCACATCTAAAGCCATATTTGACTGCTTCTTTGCAGAGCTTTTCAATTTCCTTTTTTGTCGCTGTGGCCCTCACGTTGGTTGAATCAATCATTTTAGCCAATTCTTCCCTTGACATCTTCAAACTGCATCATCCACCCGCTTTAAACTAGAAGTGCATGCATTTAGCAGTTTCTCAACGTTAGTTCCAGCTTATTCGTAAAGTATAATTTTGCATACGCTTTCAATTAATGGATGGTAAAACCTTTGAAACGGATATCTAAAGAAGACATTAAGGCTGGTTTAAAGAAGCTTGGATTAAAGAAAGGAGACATTGTAGGCGTTCACGGTTCCCTAAGCAGTTTTGGGTATGTTGAAGGAGGAGCTGACACAGTCATTGATGCTTTATTAGAAGTTGTTGGAAAAGGAGGAACCATCGTCATGCCAACCCACTCAAGCAATCTAGAAAAAGTTGAACTATCACTTGAAGAAAAAGCTGCGGGAGTTTCATGGCTTTTCAAAATCTTGCCATACAACCAAAAAGAAACCCCATGCACGACAGGAATAATACCCGAAACTTTCAGAAAACGCAAAGGCGTAATAAGGAGTCAGCATCCAAGTTTGTCAATAGCAGCCATAGGTCCAAAGGCTAAAGAAATAACAAGCGCTGGCGATGGAAGGAGCCTAGATGGGTGGAAAGTAGTGTACGAACTTGACGGCTACATCCTCTTGATAGGCGTAGGCTTGGAAATCTGCACCGCCATGCACCTTGCAGAAAACATGGTTCAACTTCCAAAACATATACTGGAAAAGATAACTCCGCCGAAATGGTTCGTAGAAAAATATCCAGAAAATGAGTGGGAATGGGATGTGGGACCATATCCAAATTTTGCAAAATTAGAGAAACCATGCCTAAAACATGAAATAATGAAAACAGTTAAAGTTGGAAAAGCAACCCTTAAACTGGTTAAGCTAAAAGAATTAATCAACTTGTACGTAGAATACTTGAGAAAAAAACCGGACATTTTCTACACTTAATTTAGAGAATAGTTTACAAAAATTTCTTATACTGCTTTTTTAATCCTAAAAGGGAGACCTAATATGTCAAGCTCATACTTTGAAAGAAAGGTTGAAGCCATCGAAGTTAGAGAAAAGAAAATTTCCGAACTTTTGGCGGAAATGAGCAAAACCGCCTACCAAGGCAGAAAACTTGGAGAGGCTGTTGAAGTTTGGGAAGCCATGATTAAAGAAAAAGACTTAACCATAATCATGGGCTTTGCTGGTTCCATGAGCACGGCTGGGCAGTGGAAAATTGTTAACTGGCTTATAGAAAACCGCTTCATAGACGTCCTAGTCTCAACAGGAGCCAATGTTTCAGAAGACATAGTGGATGCCATGGGCCTTGGTTATTGGCAAGGCACACCATACGTTAATGATGCTGCCCTCGTTAAAGCTGACATTAACAGATACTACGATGTCTACGGAAAAGAATCAGATTATAGGCAGATGGAAGAACTCATGACCGAATTCATGTTAACACTAAAAACAGACTTTGCATACTCATCAATGGAACTGCTCTACCTCTTTGGAAAGTGGCTAAGCAAAAAAGGAATAAAAAGCATAGCCGCCGTAGCCGCAGAAAATAATGTTCCAATATTTTGTCCAGCAATATCAGACAGCGCCTACGGAGAAGCCTTCCTAATGGCGAAAAACCGAGGCCACACTATTCTATTAGACCAAGTAAAAGAATTCGACCAATTCGTTGGCATAGGCGAAAAAACAAAAGACATAGGCGTCATCTACATAGGAGGAGGCGTACCGAAAGACTTCACACAACTCATAGCCATATCAGTCTCAACAAAAACAATGGACAAAGGCGTGCCCGGAAGAGAAGGCTTCATGCGCAAAAGCGTAAAAGAATACTATTACCCCCACAAATATGCCATCCAAATAACCACAGACTCTCCCCAGTGGGGTGGGCTGTCAGGCTGCACCTTGGAAGAAGCCATAAGCTGGGGCAAAATCCACAGTCAAGGAAAAAGAGTGACTGTTTATTGCGATGCCACCATTGCTTTGCCGCTTATAACCCATGCCCTCAACGAAAGAGTGAAAATCAAAAGAAAGGCTCCAGACCTTACATGGCTTTTCAAAGATGTTTCTTAAGAGGCTGAAGCCTCATTATTAACGAACACACCATGATTGGAAGAATCAGCGAAGCGTCACCTTCAACCATAACAGTGTCCGCTTTCTGGCTTATCTTACCCCATGAAACTGCTTCTCTTGGTCTTGCGCCTGATAGGCTTCCATCCCACTCATCAGCTGTGCAAACATAAACCGCATAATCTAATCCTTCTCTGAATTGATTCCACCAAAGCGTGTGATGCTTTGAAATTCCGCCACCAACAATTAATGCTCCTGTTTTCTTTGCCGTAAAAATAGTGTCGCTAAGTTCGCCTGAATCCTTCAACAAATCAATTTTTAAGTCATGCTCTTGCGAAAAAAGCCAAAGCTGATAGCCAACCGCACCGTCCGTTATGCCGGGCACATAGACTGGTATGTTATTTTTAGCTGCCCAATAAAGAATGGAGGTTTCGTTGCATATGCGTTTCCCAATTTCAAGACATAGTCGACTTGTTGATAATTCTTTGATGCCTTCATTCCATAAAGTTTGGAGAAGTTCTTGCATTTTCTTTTCAATTATTATTCCATAACTCTCGTTTGGAACCAGAACGTTTCCCAAACGGTTTATTTTTTTCTTGCGAAGTTCGGCGTCATCCATGAAGAATGAACCCTTATAATAGTTTTTCCAGCATCTAGCAATATCGTGGTCGAGGGTTCCGCAAGTTGTGATTATGATTTCAATAAGCTTTCGTTTCACTAGTTCTCTTAAGGCACCTCTGGTTCCTGTAGCCACAAGATTTCCAGTAAAAGAAAGAAACTTTACGCATGCGCTATCATTAACCATCCTTTCTAAAATATTAACGCCTACAGCCAATTTTCCAGCAGTGAAACCCCAAGCCTTTTCCATCTGCAAAACAAGGTCATTAACAGACATACCATCAAAGAGATTATAATCCTCAATTTTCTCTAACATCGCTTTCGTCCCCATTCAGCTAGATTGTAATGTAAAAGATAAATAACTGTCGAACTAGTTAACTAGGTAGGCTATGATTTTTTCATATACATCCTTGTTTCTTAGGTCTTCGTTGCCCGCATAAATGCTTGGGTTGTCGTTAACTTCAACAACTACATAATTGCCATTAACTTCTTTAATGTCAACTCCATAAAGCCCATGCCCAACAACACTGCACGCTTTCAAAGCTGTTTCTTTCAACTTAGCGGGGGCGTTCTCTCTTTTCAGCGTCACGGTTCTGCCCCAAACAAAGCTTGGTTTGCCTCTTCTTTTTGCGCCGTGTTTCCATCTGCCCTTCGGCACCATATACTTACAGACATACAAGACTTCACCGTTTAAGACTCCCACTCTCCAGTCAAAGGCGGTTGGCATAAACTCTTGAACAGCCAAAACATCGGATCTTCTGAAAAATCTCTTTGCAACTTCTCGGAAACTTGTTTCGCAAGCCGCTTTCTCCACATACCTCGAAAAACTTGTGTATGGTGCCTTCACTACAACTGGTCTTCCGAAAGTTTTGAAAATTTCCATTATACGTTTGTGATGAAACTCATCCTTGTTTAAGAAAATTGTTGGGATATGTGGAACGTTATATTTTTTGAAAAGAGAGTATAAGTGAATTTTGTTTCCGCAGATTTGTATGGACTTTGGATCATCAACCACATTTAATCCCATCTCCCAAGCCATTTTCGAAACTATATATGCAGTGTAAAGCGGATCGGTTGTAGCTCTGATAAAAACTGCATCATATGTCGGAATTTCTTGTAAGTGTTCCCTAAATAAGAAGTTAAAGGTGTGACCCATTTTCTCCGCTGTTCTTCTGAAATTCTGGAGTGCCATTGCCTCTTTCGGATCGGAAAAATTGTATCTTTCAACAAAACATGCTATTCTAGACAATTAGGTGGTCACCATTATTAAAAATTCGAGAAACTTCCGCGGATATCATCCTCAAATCTTGTGAGGATATTTCTTCCCTCTTTAATGGTTGAAGCCCACACAAATACACGCCATTTTCAGTGCGCTGAACATGCAATTTGCAAATGGGTATCTTAAACACTTCATAAACTTTAGCCGCAATCCTCTGCACATCCTCTTCTAAATCGCATTTTCCGAAAATAGACTTAAATGAGAGCATAACTCCCCTCAAGGGTTGCACACAAACATCAAATTTGTAGTTCATACCCAAACTTTTCATGGCTCTGTAAAGGGCGCTTCTATTTCTTGCAATCTTGTATCCATCAAAGGAGAATGGATTAACAGCAAAAACAACAACTGGAAAATTAAGTTGGGAAATTATTTGCTTCACCGAATCCGTTACGATGTAGGGAATCGTTGGAATTCCAGCCTTTGAAGCCCTAAGCAGAAAAAGAGGCGTTCTATAAGCGTCTAGAATGTTTTCGCTTGGTGGAATAACAGGATTGCCCAAAACTTCTGCGTGTAAAGACACGTAATATCCGGTTTTTAAATACCTATAATCATTGTTTATGTTGAGAGTAAAGTCTTTAATCGAAGATTCGAGGAAGGTCGACGGTTTCATAATGGGTAAGTTTGTTGTTAGGTCGATGTTTGATACGACCAACACGCATGTAACACCAGATTATTGAATGCTCGGTATTGCACCAGTCATATTTAAAATTAACTGTATTCTTATATCCCAATTTCAGAACCAAATATAATGAAAGAGGAACAGTATACGTACAAAACCCTGGAAGTCTTGGGTCCAGAACACGAATTTTCAATAGTCAACGAAGAATTAAAAGCGTTACCAATAGTGGATAAAATCATTAAAGATTTTCGTGGACGCATTGTAAACTTTGTGGAGCAACCCAACTTCACTTTTGGAAAAGAACTTCAATTACACGTTATGGAAATCAAACCCAACATGCCATTCAGATCGCCTGAAACCTTCGAAGAAAAAATGCACGAAGCAGTTTTAACCATTGCAGACTTTTTAGAAAGCAAATATGGAGCATCTCTCCTCGGAACAGGAATGCACCCACTGCTCACGCTTGAAGAAACTATGATTTGGCCTCACCGCCACAGACAGATTTACCAGGCATACAGCAAAGTCTTCAACCTTAAACAGCACGGGTGGCTTAACATTCAAAGCTTCCAACTAAACATCCCATACTTTAATGAGAAAAAGGCTGTTTTGATGCATAATATTCTTGCAGAAGTTTGTGCGTATCTGCCGGCAATTTCAGCGGCCTCGCCCATTTATGAAGGAAAATTTGGCGCATACGTGGATAACCGATTACATTTTTACATGACAAATCAGAAGGAAGTAAATTCGATAACTGGAGACGTAATTCCCGAATACATATTCTCTTTCGCTCAGTATAAGAAAGAAATTATAGAAAGATACTCCATGGAATTAGCCCGAAAAGGCGTGGACAAATGCCTTCTCCACAAAGACTGGGTTAACTCCCGCGGAGCAATTTTCCGGTTTGACAGAAAAGCCATCGAAATAAGGATCATGGACGAGCAGGAATGCGTCAAATCAGATGTTGCCCTAAGTTGCTTTTTAAGGGCGTTATTAAGAGGGCTGATGAAGAGCGAACCTAACCTTTTGCCCCATGAAATTCTTGTGAAAGACTTTAACTCTGTCATAGCTGAAGGATTAAATGTAAGTGTTTTGCATCCGAAGGGAAAAACTGCTAAGCGAGTGTGCGAGCACTTTTTCAAAATTGCTTGGGAAAACGCTTCAAAACAGGAAAAGAAATACCTTCCTCTGATACGGAAGAGAATTGAAAGCGGCAACCTTTCTGAAATTATAAGGGAGAGGGTTCAAAGAAAAGTGCAAAAGACAGATTTGAAAGAAGCCATCGTAAGCATTTACTCAAGCCTTGTGGAAAGCCTTATGAAGAATCAGCCTTACTTCTAAAGTTTGGAGAAAATTCGCTATGACGAACAAAAGGCAAGAGGATTTCTTTAACGTTTGCGCCAATTGCAAAATTAGCTGTTGCCAAAATGCGAGACCTCCAATAACAAGCGAACGCAAAAAAATTATTGAAAAATACCTAAAAGAGCAGAAGATCCCCATTCAAAATCCATTTGCAAAAACAGCATACACTTTTCCAAGAGAAGATGCGGAAGGATACTGCATATTTTATGATAGGCAAACAAGAAAATGCAAAATTCACCCAGTGAAACCAGAAACTTGCGTGGCTGGACCAATAACCTTTGACATAAACAAGCAAACCCGAAAAATAGAGTGGTATCTTAAAATGGAAAAAATATGCCCCCTCGCCGGCGTTCTCCACAAAAATGGCGAAATACTCAAAAAACATTTGGAATCAGCTAAAAAAGAAGTCCTTAAGCTTGTGCGAGGGCTTGAACCAGAAGCCTTGAGGGCTATATTAAAAATAGAGGAACCAGAAACCTTCAAAATTGATGAAGACAACATTGAAAGCCACGTCCTTAACAAGTTATCCCCTTGACTATTACCGACATCTGAATTACGGAAATTTTGGCGGGCCCGAGGGGATTTGAACCCCTGTTCTCCGGCTCTCTTCCTTTTCAAAGCGTCCGGAGGCTTGCGCACACACTATGGTATAGAGTGTGTTCGGCGCCTTAATCCATACTGGGCTACGGGCCCATCTGTGAAATAGGTTGTGGTGTCTAAAATTAGTTGTTATGTCTCGATTAGTTCTTCGTTTATCCACCACGCTTTTTTCTTACCAGATTTTTCTCCTGCGTAATATTCTATTATGGGTTTTCCAAGCTGTTTTCTTGAGGTTTTTTCTATTTTTCTAAGTCTGTTTAGGATTAGCCATCTGTTTGTTTTAAGGTACTCTGCCAGTTCTGGTGTTGTGGCGCCTTTGTAGTGGAGGAGGTAGTCTATAATTTTTTGGTCTGTTTCATCTGTACAAAATGCGTGGGGATTTGTTTTCCCCTTTTCATAGGTGAGTAATTCTAAATCTGCAAGATACTTCCTTATTTCCGAAAATTCCCTCTCCACCTTTTCCAGTCTTTGTTCTAACTCAAGAATTTTATCTGGTCTCGGTATTTTTTGAAGTTTTTCGGTGATGGCGTCGCGAATAAAATTGCTTCTTTCTCCTTCCGGAACCCGTAAAAGCATTTCTTTGTAGACTTCTTCTGGTATTTTTACAGAGATAACCCTTAACTTCTCCACAAGAACCCCTTCTTGTTTGCTTTATTGAACTTTTATTATTGTATGATTTATTTGTGGGTTTTCTTTCGCAAGTCTTTTAAAAGCTGTAGTCTAACTCTAAACCGAAACTTGGTTAAGTGATTTATATGCCCAAGAAAACCACAGTTTCCCTAATCAAGTGTGATGTGGGTTCTTTAGCTGGTCATCATGTTGTTCCAAAACCGCTTCTAAATATTGCCGAGAAAAATCTTAAGGCAATGAAAGAAGCTGGTCTGATAAATAGTTATTATGTTTTCAATGTGGGAGATGATTTGCAGCTGCTTATGGTGCATGAAAGGGGCGAATCCAACCCTGAAATCCATAAAATCGCTTGGGATACTTTTCGAGAAGCAGCGGATAAGGCTTTGGAACTGAAGTTGTATGGTGCTGGACAAGACCTATTAAAAACAGCCTTCAGCGGGAACGTCCGCGGAATGGGTCCCGGTGTTGCCGAAATGGAAATAGAAGAGAGAGGCTCCGACCCCATAGTTGTTTTTGCCGCTGACAAAACTTCCGGTGGAGCCTTTAACTTTCCGCTGTTCCGCATTTTTGCTGATCCCATGAATACAGCGGGGTTAGTGATAGACCCCAATATGGCGGGGGGCTTCAAATTTGAAGTTTTGGACACCATCGAAAACAAGAGTGTCGTGCTTAAATGTCCAGAAGAAATGTATGAGTTAATCGCCTTGATTGGAACAGTTCAGCGTTACATGATTTCCCGTGTTTGGCGGGCACGAGACGACCTAATATGTGCTGTGGGCAGCGTAACAAGGCTTTCGCAGATTGCTGGAAAATATGTTGGAAAAGACGATCCAGTCATGATCATACGAGCCCAGCATGGACTGCCAGCCGTTGGTGAAATTCTTGCGCCTTTCATGCATAGCTATCTTGTTGAGGGATGGATGCGAGGAAGCCACTGGGGACCTATTATGCCCGTAGGCTTAAAGGATGCAAAGTGCACGCTTTTTGATGGTCCTCCAAGGATTGTTGCCTTAGGTTTTCAAGTTTCAAATGGGAAAATTGCAAGCGGTGACGATGGAAAACCCATGATAGCTGATTTGTTTGATGATCCAGCTTTCGCTTTAGCTAGAAAGGAGGCATTGAAATATGCTTCTATGCTTAGGCGTATGGGCGAGTTTGAGCCTGCCCGTTTGGGTCCGGAGGAGATGGAATATACTACTTTACAGCAGATTCTAGAGAAACTTAAGGGACGCTTTAAGCCAGCCTAAAGTTTCAAACCTATTTGGTTAAGTGCGCTGCTTTCTGATTTTTGCTAGCTCTTCGCATCGATTTTTCACAATTTCATGAAGCCTTATGCGAATTTGCTCACCAAAAATTTTCTGTTCTTTTAGAAGAAGTGTTTTTCTTGCCAGCTCCACGTCGCCCAACCCCATGAACCATGCCTCAAAATCTCCACGGTGAAGATGAAACTCCAAAGATCCAATATCAATTTTGGAAATTTTGTCGCAGAAGTCTTGGAGGCTTGCAGCGTGAATGTTTAATGGTTTTCCGATGTCTGCGTAAAAGTGGAATGCCTTTTCCATTGGCAAATAAGCCAAAATTTCTTCAGCTTTTTCTTTACTTATTTCTGGAAAACCAAGTGCTCTCTTGCCCTTTTCTGTTATGGAATAGTATCCCTTTTCATTGGATTCGGCATATCCCATGCGGGTAAGTCCAATTACGTGCATCATAACAGACGGAAAACCCAAACCAGCCTCCTTCGCTATTTCAGAAGCCTTAGCCGGCTTGTTAAGCATCCACATAGTTTCAAGAATTAACCTTTTAACGGGTGAAATACTCATTTTGTTGCACTCCTCTTTTAATTTACAAATATGTTATTTAATAGATTTTTCATATTTCCTATAAGCAATAGAGATTTAAACGGGAAAGTTAATGACCAAATGGAACAGAATATTACAAGAAAAAAGATACAGCCCAGAAGACCCCGATGAACTAGTGGTTAATTTTGCCGCCCTTCTAAAGACAAAGAAGAGAGACGGACGTGTGCTCGACCTTGGATGTGGCGCTGGAAGGCATCTGATTTATATGGCAAACCAAGGATTCGAAACTCATGGAATAGACATTTCAGAAACCGGATTAAACACCACGAAACAAAGGCTCAAAAAACAAAACCTAGAAGCCCAGATCATAAAGTGCCACATGAAATTCTTGCCTTACATTAATTCCTGCTTTGACACTGTAATATGTCTCCACACCCTTTATCATCAAAAATTCAAGGATATGCAAGAAACGCTTTCTGAAATTCAAAGAATTTTAAAGAAAAAGGGTTTTCTTCTCGTCAACCTTTTGTCAAAGAGGACCTACAGATATGGTATGGGCGAGAAAGTGGAAGAAGACACTTTTATTGACAAGGAAGGCGCAGAGAAGGGTATTCTTCACCATTTTAGTGATGAAGAGGAAATAAGATATCTTCTTAAAGACTTCCGCATCATTAAAGTGGAATTGCAGGAGCGAGAAGTTGAAGGAAAACTTTCAAGCCGCTGGATACTCACCGCAACAGTTTAGTTTCTCAAATTTATGAGGAAAGTAAATAAGCAGTTGGTTAGTAAGCATAGAGCACTATTAACCTAAAGAAAGACGGTGAAACAAATGAAAATGGCTGTGCTGGTTTACGAGTATCCGCCAAAAATTGTTGGTGGATTAGGAACTTATGCTGCTGAAATTACAAGAAAGTTTGTTTTAATGGATCATGACGTGACAGTTTTTACAATGAATGATGACGAAGGTAGTCTTCCAACAAGGGAAATCTGGCGGGGAATAGAAATCCACCGTCCCTTACACATTGACATTTCCGATTCTCTGCCTGATGTTCTTGCAGAGGATGTTAAAAAATGGGGCAGAGGCATTCAGCTTTTCTCCAAAATTCTCGTTTACAACTATTTGAGCGCTTCAAAACTCGTTAATGAACTAATTAAAAAAGAGAATTTCAAATATGACATTGTGATTGCGCATGATTGGCTCTCAGCCATAAGCGGGATAACCATCAAAAAAGAGGTTGGGCTGCCCTTTGCTTTTCATGTGCATTCTACTGAAAAAGGGCGAACCCTTGGAAATGGTTCAGAAGTTGTAAGTAACATTGAGCTTCACGGCGCCAAGGCAGCCGATTTAATCATAACCGTCTCTTATGCCATGAAGGATGAGCTTACAAAACTTGGTTTTCCAAAAGACAAAATTCAAGTGTGCTACAACGGTGTTGATCCGCAAAAGTATAATCCGGAAAACGTGAGTGCGGAGCAGGTTAAGAAGATAAGGGATTTTTATGGAATAAAGGACGACGAACCTATGATTCTTTTTCTCGGGAGGCTTGTGGGCGTTAAAGGCGTTGATAAACTGATAATGGCTATGCCCCACGTTTTGCAGAAAATACCAAAAGCAAAACTAGTCATAGTGGGTATTGGCGATTTGCAAGATTACTTGGTTAATTTGGTTAAAACCATAAGGTTGAATGGCTTTGTAAAGTTTAACTTCGACTTTGTCCCAGAAGAAGAGCGCATACTCCACTATGCCGCTTGTGATGTCGCAGTCTTTCCAAGCCTCTACGAACCATTCGGAATCGTAGCCCTCGAAGCCATGAGCATGAAACGCCCAGTTGTTGTCGGCGCAGCAGGTGTAAGTGGAATGCGAGAAATAGTCGTTCCTTGCGGCGAAGAACAATGCGGTTTTCACATAAATCCAAACAATCCAGCAGACATAGCCTGGGGAATAACAAGCGCTCTGGAAAATCCTGAAAAAGCTAAATGGCTTGGAAACAATGGCAGAAAAAGGGTTTTAAACGAGTTTACATGGGATAAGGCTGCACAAAAAACAATAGAATTATACGAGCAAATAATCAAACGTTAAACTCGCTTTTATGGGTTAGCCTTTGAAAAGTTCTAAAGAGTTAAGAACGAAGGTTGCAAGGGAAGCCGCTAGCCTTCTTTATTTTGGCATTGAAAAGGAATATAAGCAAGCAAAAATGAAGGCTGCAAAAACGCTTGGGGTTAAGTTTCTTCCAACAAACCTCGAAGTTGCAAGAGAACTTGACAAAATAGCGGACGAAATCGAAGGCAAGTCAAGAGAAGAACGTTTGATTCAAAGACGAAAAGAAGCTTTAAAGCTAATGAAAATATTGAAAGCTTACAAGCCTTTTCTTGTTGGTAGTGTTTGGCGTGGAACAGCACGCCGCCAAAGCGACATAGACATAATAGTGTATCATGATGAGCCGAAAACTATCGCAAAAACACTGGAACAAAACAACTTCCAAATAGTAAAAACTGAATGGACAAGCATAACTGAAAAAGGAAGGAAACTGACATTCTTTCACATATATTGTGAATCTTCAAGTGGAGAAAAATTCGAAGGTATTGTTCGAAGCCCCGAAGAGGCTCATGGTAAAATGAAATGTGATATATACGGGGATGAGATTACTGGTCTTTCTTTGCAAGAATTGGAAATAGTGCTTAAAGAAAATCCGACAAAGCGGTTTGTTCCCTTGTAAATTTTTGTCTAAATTTTGAAGAGGCTTAAATATCTGGTTTTTCTTACATAAAATCAGATATGCGAGCACGGTTGAAGGTGCAATTGTGGAATTCGACAAAGAAACGTTCAAAAAACTTTTTCCAAACTTAGCCAAAGAACTAGAATCCAACGAGCATAAGGTTTCAATAAACTCTGTGCGAACAGACATTCAAACCGGAGAAAGGGCTTCTACTCAACGATTCGCCCATTACATGCCAGACGTAATAGATTTCATTAGGCGATGTGATACCGAAGAGCAAGCAAAAGAGATAATAGATTTTATGGAGAAGAGAGGCGAAATAGAAAGGCAATATGCCAAAAAGCTTAGAAAACAACTAAGAGAGAAGGGCGTAAGAAGTTTTGGACCCAAAAAAGAGGAGAATTATTACTTTAAACATGGTGAACCACGTTAGCACTTAAACCATAAGCTGTTTTCTCTTCGTATTCTATCCTAAATGCATGGAACAAGGTGGCGCTATTCGTAAAAGTAAATAAATAGGCTTATTATTAAATAAAAGCCTAAAACTTGCAACATCGTGGAGGAAGCCCTATGAGGAAGAAGTCTTCAATGCTTGCGATAATAGCTGTTCTAATTTTTATTGCTTCCCTTTCACTGAATATTAAATTCACATGGGCTCAAACTTACAGCATAACAAAAGTTGACCATACTGTTGAAATTTTGTATAATGGCCACATTATAATAAACGACACCATCGAACTATCCGAACAAACATTCACTCCTAGCTTTGTCATGGGGTTTCCATACAAATATGGTTCACATATCCTAAGATGCGTAGCCTACGACTCGAATAAAATCTTTCCAGTAAAACTTAACGTACCCTTAGGAAATAGAATCGGCTTTTATGGTGTTGAAATAGACTTTTCACAAGGAGCGCAAGTTTTCACCGTCGCCTTTGTGCTTTCAAATGACCTCCTCACAGTTTCGGAATCAGTTTATACATTGGATTTTCCAGCTTATCCTGCCTTTACAGAAAACGTGGGCAACTGTAGTGTTTCAATTGTTCTGCCGCTAGGTGCAAGTGATGTGAGGGTTGTAAAGGATGATGGGATTGTTAATGCTTCAACTTATTCTAGAGAACTTTCTGCCTTCACTTTTTCACCTGCAAATTTGGCATTCTCCTATGCTGGTGATAAGCTGCGGCTGTTTGATGTGAAAGAATTGAAACGTGAAGTTTGGATAGGCGGTTTAGGCGAGATCGAAGGCACAGATAGCTATTACATTTCAAGTAAATCACCTAGCAAAATCGGCTATGTGGAAGTGGTTTTGCCCCCAAACGTTACCAATCCAATTGCGTATGATGAGTTTGGGAGAAAAATGTCAGATGTGGAAGTGGTTGATAGGGAAAAGAATCTTTATAAGGTTACGTTTTCTTTGCAACTGGAAAGCTATAGGTCTACAAGGTTTTCTATAAAATATTCTTTGCCAAGCCAAGTTTACCTTAGCACACAAGAAGGCGCTAACAGTTTCAATGCGTCATCTCTTTTACTTAATGATATGAATTGTTATGTGGAAGCAGCCTCTGTGAGTTTTACTTTGCCAGAGGGTGCACGAATTTTGACGTCTGAAAATGTTTTAACCGTTGGTTCTTGCTACTTGTCAAGAAGCATTTTCCAAGAAACAATAACCATAAACAAAGAAAAGGTTACGTATCTAGAAAGCGTTCTTCCCTTACAAAATGTTTTGCGAATTGCCTATGAATTTAATCCCTTATGGTTGGCTTTTCGTCCCACATTAATGATTTGGGCTTTAGCCGTTTTCGGAGTAACAGTGGGCGCCCTTTGGAAAAAGTCAAAAGCCGCCGCCGTCCGAGTTGCAGCTCCTGTACCAGCGGCAGCCGTAAGGCTTCGCCCAGAATACATTAAATCTTTCGTAAGCGCCTATGAAGAAAAAAGAAAAATAACATTGGAATTGGAAACGTTGGAAACTAGAGTACGTAAGGGAAAGATTCCTAGGCGTCGATATAAAGTGTTGAGAAAAACTCTGGAAACTCGCCTCAATAGTTTGTCTAAGAGTTTGGCGGAATATAAGGAAAGACTGCGTGCGGCCGGTGGTTTGTATGCGGATTTGATGCGGCAGCTTGAGGTTGCGGAAACCGAAATAAACGAGGTTGAAGCCAGTAGCAGAAGCATAGAAGCTCGTCACAGCCGAGGCGAACTTTCATTGGAGGCTTACCGAAAGCTTTTTGCTGATTATCAACGCAGAAAAGAGCGGGCTGAGACCACCATTAACGGAATTCTGTTAAGATTACGTGAAGAAACCGCCAGATGACCCCAAAAGGCTTTTATTCTACTGCTTTGCATTCAATGAAAATCTAGTTAGAAAGGAGGAGCTCATATGGTGAAAATAGTAGTTGACAATCACAAATGTACAGGATGCGGCACCTGCGTAGACACATGCCCAGTAGGTGTCTACGAGATTAGAGACGGAAAGTCCGTTCCAGTTAAACCTGAAGAATGTTTGGTTTGCAGGGCATGCGAGGCTCAATGTCCAGAAAGTGCAATTCAAGTGATAGAATAAGGGTTAACCATTTCTAACATGCGCTTTTAATTTTCTAATTTAAACGCCAAAAGCTGCTCTGTGCTTTCTTAATTTCGCTTATGACTTTTTCGCCTTTTCTTTCGTTGTGCTTGCTGGTTGGTGGAGCCTTATCATTTATGCTGTAAAATGTTCCACTCATTTTTGCAATGGCTGCTGCAGCTATTTTTCCAACAAATTTGCGGCTGTAGCCTCCTTCTAAAACAGACACAAGCTTTCCATGGCACATTTCCGATGCCAAGTTAACTATCGTTTCAAAAATTTCTTGATAACACAATACAGAAAGAGAAAGGTTACCAACGGGGTCTGTGTAATGACCATCTAAACCAGCCGACACAAGCATGAATTGTGGTTTGTATTCCCGTATTATTGGCACAGCAATCTCCCTCAACGCCTTCAAATATACGCGGTCACCCGTCCAAAAGGGAAGCGGAATATTCACATTAAAGCCTAAACCTTTGTCCTCTCCTATTTCATCAACAAATCCTGTTCCCGGAAAGATGCTGGGATCTTGATGTAGGCTTATGTATAAAACTTCGTCTGTTTGATAGAAACTCTCCTGCGTGCCATTTCCATGGTGTGCATCAATATCCAGAATGGCGATTCTTTTTAAACCAAAATTTTTAAGCAAGTATTTTGCGGCTATGGCAACATTGTTGAATATGCAAAAGCCAAAAGCACGAAACTTTTCTGCATGATGACCAGGAGGGCGAACCACAGCAAAAGCATTTTCAAACTTGCCCTCCTTGACAAGGTCAACTGCCTTCAATGTTCCACCAGCAGCGTAAAGGGCAACTTCAAAGCTTTTCCGTGAAACTATCGTGTCTTCCAAGTCTATTAGTCCTCCTCCAGAGTTGCAAAAGTTTTCAATGAATCTGATGTATTCTATGTCGTGGATCAGTTTGATGTGTTCTATGCTGGCTTTTTCTGGTTCTGCAAACTGCCAATTTCTGCTTCTTGATAATTGTCCCCTCTTTAATTCGGTTATGATGGCGCTGAGGCGCCTTGCTGATTCTGGATGGTTTCTGCCTGGATTATGCTGATAATATATGGGAGAAAATATAACCGCAGTCTTATCCATTTCACAACTTCCTTTTTAGAAGAGTTTGGAATGTTCGCTGTAAGTACGCTTTTTGGGATAATCCCTTACTATTAGCTAATTTCTTGAGGATTTTATTCACGCCTGTAGCATATTGTATCGCTTTCTTTTGCCTTTCAGTTATCCATCTTGGAAGTCCAAGTTTTGCGCCAAAACGCCTAAGCACAATCTTTCGCATACCCTCATTTACTAACTTAATTTTTAATTCAACTGATAAAGACATGGCAAATTTTGCCATGGAATATGTTGCAAAAAGTAAACGCAATTCTACATTATGGAAGTTGCAAATCTTAAAATCCCTTTCCAAATTGTTCTCATACATTTTGACAATGTCGTTAAATATTATTTCTTGTACCCTTTCGCTTCCGTATCGCTTATAATCATTTACGTAACGCCTGTAGCCTCCGAATAGTTCATCAGCGCCTTGCCCAGCTAATAATACTTTAAGCTTCATTTTTGCAGCTTTTTCCGCTACCCAACAAAATGGAATGCCTATACTTACGTTTATGGGGTCTGGTTCCTCAATAAGCCAGAGAACTTTTGGAAGGGTTTCTGCTACCGCTTCCTCTTCATAAAGGTAGTTATAAATTGGAAGTTCCAGCGCTTCTGCCGCCTTTTCTGCATGTTGGGTTTCTGGCTGATTTTTTAGGCTTACGTGAATTAGCTTGACGTTTATTCCTGAGTTTTTGGCTAGAAGAGCGATTATGCTGCTGTCCAATCCTCCAGAAAAAGCTACTGCAACTTCCCCTAATCCAGAAACTCTTTCCTCAACTGACCTTTGCAATAAGGCTTCAAGTTTTTTGAGGGCTTCTTGCATGGAAATTGGTTTTGCCTTTGAGCGGGCAAGTGTTTTCACAGGTTTAAATTTGAAACCGTTTTTGTTGATAAATGCTATATGTCCAGGTGGAAAAGATGCGGTATCTTTTATTCCGATTTTCCATATGGCTTTTCGTTCGGAGGCTAACGCAATACAATCTGCACTTTCACCATAATAAAGCGGACGAACCCCCATGATGTCTCTTCCAGCAACGAGCCTTTTTGGTTCAGCTATTACAAAGGCAAAGTCTCCTTCTACGCTTCGTATGAATGCTTCAATGTTTTCTTCATTTTTTTGAAGTTTTTCTGCAGCAATCTTCACGTCCGAAGTGTCTGCGGTACTCGGGTATAGTCTTCCATCAAAAACAAGCGTTGCATGTTTCAGCATTGTTGGTTGAGGTTTGTCTGATGCCAAGATTTTTGAGAATGCGTATCCAATTACTACGGGTGATTTTATTGGCTTGTCTCGTAATGCTTCAACGGATTTTTCTATTTCCAAATTTTGTGGTGATGCTATTCCAAAGGCTTCTGCGCATTTATCGATGCTTAAAGTTTTTAGCATGGCAACAGCTACTTCTTTTGCGTTATCGTCTTTTTTGTTTAGTACGGCTATTATTGCTCCCATGTTGTTGAGTCCTTTTGGTAAGGCATTTATCTCTAATCGCATTATTTTCTTGCGAGGGATAAAGGATTTGCCAATTCTTCCCATCGACACTGGTCGTTACGGAACTGCTGAAATGCGAAAAATCTTTGAAGAAGAGGCGCGTGTCCAAAAAATGCTTGATGTGGAAGCGGCTTTGGCTTTGGCGCATGCTGAAATTGGAAACATACCGAGAAAGGATGCTGAAAAAATTGCGGCTACAGCGTCCATAGAGCATGTTAAATTAAGTAGGATAAAGGAGATTGAGCGTGAGATAAAGCATGATGTTGCAGCCTTGGTTAGAGCCTTAGCAGAGGCGTGTGGACCAAGCGGAGCTTACGTTCACCTCGGAGCTACAAGCTATGATATTGTGGATACAGCAATAGCCCTCCAGCTAAAAGATGCGTTAGGGTTAATTGAGAAACGTTTGGATGAGTTTGAAAAGGTTTTGATGGAAAAGGCTTTGCAGCATAAAAATACATTAATGATGGGCAGAACACATGGACAACATGCTTTACCCATAACTTTGGGCTTTAAGTTTGCTGTTTGGATGCGCGAAGTTTCACGTCACATTCAAAGAGTCAGACAATGTCGAGAGCGGGTTTTGGTTGGTAAAATGAGTGGGGCTGTGGGAACCCAAGCTGGTTTGGGCGTTAACGCTATGCAAATTCAGGAGCTTGTGATGCAGAGGCTTGGCATTAAAGCGGCTGATATTTCAACGCAGATTGTGCAGAGGGACCGCCATGCGGAACTCGTATGTTTATTAGCCTTGATTGCTTCGTCTCTTGAAAATTTTGCCACAGAAATTCGGGAACTGCAAAGACCAGAAATTGGCGAACTTTTTGAGCCTTTTGAAGTGGAAAGGCAGGTTGGAAGTTCAACAATGCCTCATAAGCGGAATCCGGAAACATGCGAAAGAATTTGCGGCTTAGCAAGAATTGTCCGAAGCCTTGTTGTTCCAGCCCTAGAGGATGTTGTGACTTGGCATGAGCGGGATTTAACGCAATCCTCAGCAGAGCGTTTCATAATCCCCGAAGTGTGCATTTTGGTTGATTACATGCTTTTCTTAATGACTAATATTGTGGCTAATTTATGTGTTGACGAAGAAAGAATGCTTAAAAACATTGAATTAACACAGGGGCGTGCCATGTCTGAGGCGGTTATGATTGCATTAACACGGAAGGGCATGGACCGCCAAGAAGCCCACGAACTGCTCAGAAAATTAACCATAAAAAGCGAAACAGAAAAACGAAATTTCAAAGAAGTTCTCTTAGAAGACAAAATTGTAAGTAGTAAATTAAGCGAGAAAGAAATTGCTGAGGCTTTGAAGCCGAAGAATTATCTTGGGACAGCCAAAAAACAAGTTGTTTTGATGGTTAAAAAGACGTTAAGGGAGCGTAAAGCTCGGGGTTTAGCCTAATATTCTGTTAAAGCCTTCTGTTTCCATACTTCTTCTTTTTCAAGTTTTTCCCATGTTTCCTTTTTCACGAAGCCGCCCACTTGTTCTTTTATTTTCTTTGCCAGTTTTGGTCCGATTAGCGGTAGGTTCATTAGGTCTTCTATGGATGCGAGTTTTATGTCTTCTATTGTTTTGTATCCAGAATTGTATAGTATGCGTCCGCGGATTCTGCCGACGCCTTCCAGTTTAACTATGGGCAGCAGTTCTTTCTTTACTCCCTTTTCGACTCTTTCCATGAGTTCTGCTGTTTTTGGTAGGATTTCTTTGTTGCCAAAAAGTGATGCCAGTTCATGCGTTGCGTATAGGAGCCATTTTGCATTTTCAATTATTCTGTATAAGTCGCCTGGTTGCGTTCTGAATCTCTCGATTATTTCGTCTTCCGTCATCTCCTCAATCCAACCGTTTAAAATCATGGCTGTTTTTACTTCGCCTAAGAATTGTTCGTATGCTATGCGATCCTCCCACTCGTCTGGCACTTCTACCAGAAACTCTGGTTTGTGTTCTTCCATGAAAAGGGCTATCACGTCTAATTCGCGGGAGTAGGGTCTCATTATTGGACCCATGTCTGGCGTATGGGCAATCATGTGGAGGAGGCTTAAGTCCGTTATGTATGCTGGTCTCCTTCTTAGCGCATTGCGTATTATAACTGCTGAAACTGGGTCTATGTATAATTCGCTAACTCGCTTTCCGAATTTTGTTGCGTAAATGTTTTCTCCGCTAACGTCAATCATTTCTTCATCATAAAGGTACTTGAGAATTTTTGCTATTATGCCCTTAATGGTGCCTGTTTCATATTGATAGGCATAAAAGGTTCTTCCAAAAAAGTCGTATATTCCTTGTTCTGTGTGGGCAAAATCTGCCGCAATCGTTGCTAAAACGTGAGACCTCAAGATTCTTTCAACAGCCAATCTGGACCATATGCGTTCTGGTTTTGCTAGGATGTAGCTTTCCATTAAATAGTCTGATTCATCTGCGGTTTTGGCTATGAGTATGGCTTCGCCGACCTTGTCGTATTTTGGTCTTCCAGCTCTGCCAGCCATTTGTTTGTATTCTAAAACGCTTATTGGATAGTAGCCATATCCAGGCTCGTAGCGTCTATAATCTTGGATTACGACTGTTCTTGCTGGCAAGTTCACGCCGAAAGCCAATGTTGGCGTAGCAGTTAAAACCTTAATTTTTCCCTCTCGGAAAGAATCCTCTATTAATTTGCGGTGGTTTCCGCCCAAGCCAGCATGATGGAAGGCTGTGCCCCGTTTAACGAGTTCAGCAAGCAATTCACTTATTCTGGTTTTTTCGCCTGCCGCCAGAATCCTTTCTGCCTCATGTTCCAAGGCACGTTTTATTGGTTTAGACAAAACTTGTTCGATTTCGCCCGCGACTTTTTTTGCCAGCATAACTGCGTTTTTGCGGGTTGCAGCAAAAATTAATGCTTGACCGCCAGACTTTACCGTGTTTAATGCTAAGTTTATGGCTGGATTCCTGGTTTCCTTTTCTATTTTGCGGGCGTCTCCATCTTTAAACTGGATTTCTTCGTGTAGGAGGACGCCTTCCTTTAGAAGTATTGGTCTCCACTCTGTTGCGACATAATCAGCCTTAAGCCATTCGGCTATTTCTTGGACATTGTTTATTGTGGCGCTTAAAGCCAAAACTTGTATGTCTGGGTTAATTTGCATAAGCCTTGCCAAAACCACTTCTAAAGTTGGTCCGCGCTCAGCATCATTTAACAAGTGCACTTCATCAGCAACAACAAGCGAAATTTCATCCATCCATTTGGCTCTGTGCCTCAAAAGCGAGTCAGCCTTCTCGTTTGTGGTTATGATTATGTCATAGCGCTCTAGCCATGGGTCGCTGCTGTCAAAGTCGCCCGTGCTTATGCCCACTCTCAAGCGTTTGCCATCGTCTTTTTTTATAGCGGTGTATTTTTTGAATTCGTCAAATTTTTCGTTAGCCAAAGCCCTTAAAGGCGTTAAGTAAATGACTTTTCCATTTTTCTCCAGAATATGCTTTAAGGCGCAAAATTCCGCCACCAAAGTTTTTCCAGAAGCCGTTGGACTTGCCAAAACAAGGTTTCGTCCCTCAAGGGCGCCGGCTTTTATGGCTTCTTCTTGTGGTGGATAAAGCTCCACAATTCCAGACCTGATTAGAATTTCCTTAACAGACTCTGGAATTAGCAAATCTACAATCTTCACTTGAATACGCCTATCTCTTTCCTACAGCACAATAAACGCACCGCTAATTTAAAGCGTTACGTGAAACGCAGAAATCTATAGAGAGGCTATCACTATTGGTTGAAAAACAAGCCAAAAAATGTTGCAAACCTTATGGAAGCTAGTTGAATACCTTTTTCTATAAGCTAAAACTTAATAGATTGTTGAAAAATAGGACTTGAAAGGTTATGATTGAAAACGTTAGAGAACTCCTCAAAGCCCATGAAGGACTAAAAAAGGAAGTCTACCTAGACATTGAAAACTCCAGCATGGTTCCAAAAGAAATAGTGGAAGCCATGCTCCCATACTTTAACCAAAAGGCTTATGGCAACCCTACATTAACGCATAAACCAGGATGGGAAGCCTTCGAAACAATAATGGAGTCAGCACAAAAAATTGCCAATTTTTTGGGATGTAAAAGCCTTGAGGAGGTTAATTTTACTCCAGGAGAAACAGAAGCCAACAATCTGGCGCTTCTTGGAACCGCTTTTTCCATGAAAAATAAAGGCAAAAAAATCGTGGTTTCCGAAATTGAACCCCTAAGCATTTTGCATACCACCACCGAACTGCTCCAAAAATACGGGTTCACAACAACCAAAATCCCAGTGGACAGAGAAGGCTTCCTAAACCTTGAAAAACTAAAAGAAGCCATAGACAAAGAAACAATCCTCGTAAGCTTGTCGGCTGTAAACCATGAAATTGGAACAATACAACCAATAAAAGAAGCCACAAAAATTGTAAAAGACAAAAATCCACAAGCAATCTTCCACTCTGACATGTCAGATGCCTTTGGAAAAATTCCCATCGACATAAAATCCTTAGAAGTGGATTTAGCCACAATAAGCAGCTACAAAATTTTAGGTCCTCGAGGAGTAGGCGCCTTATACGTTAAGGAAGGCGTCAACTTAGAAAGGATTTTGGAAGGGCAAATTGGAACCCAAAAGCTTTGGCCAGGAATTGAAAACACGCCTCTAATTGTTGGTTTTGCAAGGGCTTCTGAGCTTGCCTTCCAAAACTTTGAGGAAAATGTGAGGCATATGAGGGCTTTACGAGACCAACTCATTGACGGTATAATTGAGAAAATAACAGATGTCAGGCTTAACGGACCCCGAGGCGAAAAAAGGGCGCCTGACAATGCGAATATTAGCTTCTTAAGATGCGAAGGAGAAGCCCTAACAATAGAACTAAGCCTAAACGGCGTTTACGTTTCAAGCGGAAGCGCATGCACCAGAAGAATTCTCCAACCAAGCCACGTTCTCGTCGCAATAGGGCGTGTTTACAGTGAAGCCCACGGCAGCATCCTAATGAAAGTTACGAGGTATCACACTAGGGAAGACATAAATTACGTTTTGGAAGTAATTCCAAAGGCTGTAGAAAGAATAAGGGGGATAACGGGCGCCACTGGAGTGGAATAAAATGTCGAGGATGCCATTACCCTACAACCCAAAAGTTCTTGAACTATTTAGGAATCCGAAAAATCTTGGAAAGATGGAAGACGCCACGGTTACGGCTGTTGCTGGAAACCCAGCATGTGGAGATATGATAACTTTCTACTTAAAAATAAATGAGCAAGAAGTTATTGAGAAGGCTTCATTTGAAAGTTACGGCTGCGCCGCAAACATAGCCACATCCAGCATCCTCACAGAAATGATTAAAGGCATGAAACTTGAAGATGCATGGAAAACTTCATGGAAAAGCGTAGCCGAAGCCGTCGGCGGATTGCCAAGCATAAAATTCCACTGCGGCGTCCTAGCCGTCGGTGCACTCCACAGAGCCATAAGAAAATATTATAAAAACAAAGGCGTTTCCCCCTCTTGGCTGCCGGAAAATCTAAGTTTCGAAGAAAAACAAGCCTTAGAAGAGGAAGAACTAGCCAAAATTCTCGAAAAAAGATTGAAAACAACAGAGGAGAAATAATGCTGGACCCATACAAAATTCGGGAAGACTTCCCAATTTTAAAACGAAAAATAAACAACAACCCTCTCATATACTTTGACAATGCAGCAACCACGCAAAAACCAAAACAAGTCATTAAAGCCATCAAAAACTTTTACGAAAACCACAACGCAAACGTTCACCGTGCAGTCCACACATTATCCCAAGAGGCTACTGCGCTTTATGAGGAAGCCCATGAAGAAGTTGCCAAATTCATAAACGCAAAAGGTACAGAAGAAACAATTTTCGTTAGAGGCACAACAGAAGCCATAAACCTAGTGGCATACTCCTGGGGCTGTCATAACCTAACAAAAGGCGATGAAGTAATAGTGTCATTAATGGAACACCACAGCAACATCGTCCCATGGGAACTTCTCTCAAAAACACGCGGATTCAATGTTGCGTATGTAAACGTAAAGAAAGATGGAACATTAGATTATGAAGATTTTGAAAACAAAATTTCGAAAAAAACAAAAATTGTGTGCATAAGCCACGTTTCAAACGTAAGCGGCGTAGTGAACGATGTACAAAGAATAGCAAAAGTCGCCCACGAATATAACGCCTTAACACTTGTGGACGGAGCCCAATCCGTCCCCCATTTGCCAGTAGACGTCAAAGATTTAGACATAGACTTCCTAGCCTTTTCTGGACACAAAATGCTGGGACCCACTGGCATAGGCGTCCTATACGGCAAACGTGAAATCCTCGAAAAAATGGAACCCTTCCAAGGAGGAGGCGAAATGATACGCGAAGTCTCCTTTAACTCCGCCAAAGGACGCTGTTCCATCACTTTTAATGCGTTGCCATGGAAATTTGAGGCTGGAACACCAAATGTTTGCGGCGGTGTAGGACTTATGGAAGCTATACGATACTTAAAGCGCATAGGCATGGAAAATGTGAAAGCTCACGAGGAAATGCTAACAAAATATGCCATGCAAAAAATGGCAGAATGCAAAAAAGTTGAAATTTACGGAACAAAAGACACTTTCATAAAATGTGGAATAATTCCCTTCGGCGTTGAAGGCTTAAGTTCGCATGATGTTGCCTTGTTTTTGGACAATTACGGCATCATGGTTAGAAGCGGCTTCCACTGCGCCCAACCCTTACATGAACTGTTTAAACTGAAATCCTCTGCCAGAGCCAGCTTCTACATTTATAACACCCGCGAAGAAGTTGACCGCTTTGTCGAAGTTTTGAAGGAGATAGAGCAGATTTAAATGGTTTCAGTTGAAGATTATGTGGCTAGAATTGAGGAAACATGCGGCGAAGAAAGAGACTTCATAGTCATACTAAAATATGAAAGGAAAGAGGAAGCTATAAACAAAATTCTAAAAAGGGCAAAAATAGAAAAGTCAATTTCATCCATAATCTTCGAATTAACCTTCAAAGGCGTCTCTTTCCGCCTTTACGGAACGGGAAAAGCCATTTTCCGAAATTTAAAGGATAAAAATGTGTTGCAGAGTATTTTGAGTGATCTTTTATTGTAATTGGCGCAAAGGATTCAATGTATTGAATCGTGAGAAGTAAGATTTAAATCAAATTCTGCAGTTAAAATTCATAGAAAAATCCTCCGGAGGAACCATTCTAATGGACTCGAAAACAAAGTTAAAGGATAAACCAATCGTAGCAGAGGCTGTCGGATTCGGATTCCAAGGCGGAAAGAAACAGAAAGCCGAAACTGCTTACGTTGTAGAAGAGCAAATAAAAACTGAAGTGAAAGACACGCGCTTATCGGTTTCAATAACAAAAACGGCCAACATAACCTCTTATACCCATGCCGAGCTTCGAAAAAAATACAGAATAGAAAAATATGACCTGCACCCCGGATTTATATTTCCCGAATCTGTACGCACCCTTATACCGCGTAACACTCCAGAATACATAGACAAAGGCTTCAATTATGTTGAAAGAATAGTCCGAGCCCTCTACTACTTTAAGCAGTGCGCTTTAATTGGACCCAGCGGAACAGGCAAAACCCACGTTGTATATTTAATTGCGGAGCTTTGCGGATTACCAATGTGGGAAATAAACTGCGGTTTGCAAACTTCAGCTTACGATTTGTTTGGAAGATACATTGGTCTTGGAAAGGAAAACTGGATTGACGGACAAATAGTCATGTGGTGTAGAAATGGCGGCTTACTCTATTTGGACGAGGCAAACATGATGAAACAAGATATAGCTTCAAGGCTTAACCCAGTTTTGGACACGCGGGGGCACATAGTTTTAACAGAAAAAGACAACGAAATAGTGAAGAGGCATCCATATGGCTATCTCGTAATTTCCATGAATCCCTTTTCAGCCGAATTCGTTGGAACGAAACCATTAAACGCTGCTTTAAGACGACGCATGTCCGTATGGATAAACTTTGACTACCTAAGTGTAGGCGACAAAATCTCCCCAGACGAAATTGAACTCATCATGAAAAGAAGCGGCCTAGACGAAAAAACCTCCAAAAAAATAGTCCAAGTAGGCGCTGAACTCAGAAGGCAGTACAAAAACGGCGACCTCCCCTACGGGCCATCCCCTGGAGACCTAATTAATTGGGCAACTTTAATTGCTGATGGATGCGGACCAATAGAGGCTGCGGTTGAAACCATTGTTGGGACTACAAGTGATGATGTAGAAGTGCAAGCTGCTGTTAAGCGGATTGTTGAGTCCATTTTTAGCTCGTAATAAGTTATGGGTTGTGCATTGAACTTTTTTGATTTTGCATGGTCCACAGTCACTCAAATAACAAAAAAATCACATAATGAATTGAAGGTTCTTTTGCATGATGATTTAAGATATCCCTATCTTGGAAAAGACAGTCGAGGATTCGTTCTACATTTAATTAAACCAAAAAAGTTGAACGAGAAATGCGTTTATTTTCAAGGATTAAAATTTGACATTCAAAACCCAACTCACAAGAAAATTATTTGGTATTTATTCAAATCCTCAGTTTACCATTTAGCTATGCACGCACACCTATCAGATTTTTCAATATACTCAAAATGGGCAAGGGGGAAATCCCACAACTTATCAACCTTTGTCATAAGCATAATCGAAGATGCCATAATAAATTCGCAACTTAAACGGTCGTTTCAATGGATGCTTCCAGAAATAGCCTACGCAAACGCCATCTCCTTTCTTCTAATGAAGGACGTGGATAAACTTCCAAACAACATTTCACAAGTCATGGCTTCAATACTTCAGGAACATGCTCTTGGAAAAGTTAAAGGAAAATTGAAGGATGACGTGCTTACAGATGTTAAAGCAATAACGTCCATCCTTCGAGGATTAGGAGAAAACCCCACGTTGGATAGTAGGGTGGATGCTGCCAGCAAAATTTATGATGCTCTAGCTGTTTATGGAGAGCCTTTTGAGGTGCCATCGCTTTTATACATGGAATGCCATGGAACAAATGATCTTTTCTACGAGCAGCACATACCCCGAGAGGAGGATATACAACCAGTTTTTACAGACTCGTTAAACTTTTTGGACTCCGAAAGTAAAAGCGAAGAGCAACTACGAACATTGCTGCAGAGTTTGAAAGAAGGCGACGCCCATCAAGTTTTGATGACATGGCAGGAGCAGGAACGTTCTAAGTTAAAGATTTTGAGGGATTACGTTCAGATAGGAAAGAATACACCATTCGAGGATTTCGAGTTTCCTGCTGAGGATTATGCAGAATTTCAAAGAAGAAGGGAACTTTTAGGTAGTCCCATAAGACGTATAATGCATCAACTAAGGCTTTTGAAAAATGTTGAAGGCGAAGATTTCAGACAAGAAAGTGGATTCGTGGATTTGCAAGAGGCCATACAAGTTATTGCCAGCAAAAGCCAACGAACCGACATTTTCGTTCGAGAGGAACTTCAAACAAGAGAGGACGCATGGTCTATACTTATAGATGCCAGCCACAGCCTAAACATGTTTAAGGGCGAAGTTCGCGGCATAGCCCTATGCTTAGCTGAAGTTGCAAAAACGTTAATCCTTAACCAGAATTCATGGGGCATGTACGCCTTCAACAACAAATTCTACGTCATCAAAGATTTTTCTGAAAGGTTTAATGCACAAGTGAAGGCGAGAATAGGCGGATTAACCCATGGAGGCTTAACATATCTTCCAGATGCTGTTCTATTAGCAGCCCAAGCCTTAACCAAGCGACTGGAACAGGCTAGGGTTTTGGTTGTGGTTTCAGATTTCTTTCCTTCAGGATATGAGGGTGCAGAGGAAAAGTTGAAAGAAAACCTTAAAAAAGTTGAACGGATGGGCGTTGGCGTCATAGGAATTGGCATCAAAAGTCGTGCGGTTAAAAATTATATTCGTGTGAATTGTGTTGTGGAAGGTCCTTATGATTTGATGAAGAAATTCACTAAAGCCTTCATAGAATTTAGTGTAGGTTAAAACGTGCTTCCTATGAAGTTTGTTCTACAACAGAGAAATCCGCCTCAAACTCAAATTTTTCTGGAACACCAAAACCTTTCTTGGGTTTGAAAACTATTTTTTCTGGCATCCCATCACGTATGAAGGCTATGTAAAGCAATTCCTTTCCCAAGCCATAACGTTCCAAATCAATTATCGAGTTTTTTGCTTTCTCCAACTTGTCAATTTTATTTCTTAACTCCTCCACGGCTTCGAAGAGAACTTCCGCCTCTCCTAGCGCATCTGCGGAAAGCATAATATCTTTGAACTGAACCCACTCCGTTGAAATGCCAACTTTTTTCTCTTCTTTTCTGCTTCCTTTTCTACCTCCAGTTCTCAGAACTTTTTGTAGTTCAGCGAATTTTTTCATTTGCTCTTGGTTCTTTGCGGTTTCCGGGTTTCTTAGAAGGCTTCCTAACCACTGGCTGTAATCTTCAAGCAACATTTTATATTGGCTTATTCCCGCTTCTATCATTTCTCTGATTTCTTTAAGCGAATAAAAAGTTCGAATTTCAGTTAAAAAGCCATCCAAAAATAACACCCGCAAGCTTAGCTTTGATTTCCTGTTGTTACGGATTCTTTTACAACATCCATGGTCCTTTCTTCGCTTAAAACGGCGGTTTCCTCTTTGCCTCCAACAATAGCCTTAACAACTCCTTTCAGTTCCTTTTTCAACTTTCCAAAGAAGTTGACCCTTGTGCTTATCTTCTTTCTATACAGCATTATCACCTTCGCCAGTTCAGGCAATATAACCCATAAAACAGCCATGACAATTTCAGGCGGATACTCTGCTAGGAAGGCTGAGTTAACCTCGCCTTTTTCGGGAACGAGTATTAGGTGTCCTTCCTCATTCAAAATTAACTTTTTGACTTTTTTCTTGAAGGGTACATTTTGCGGAGGAATGTTGAAGGAGACGTTAAGTTTTTTGAGAATTTGTTTAAGGGACATGCAAAGTTCGTTGATGAGGGTTTTTTCTTCGATCAGAAACTCGCTTAACTGTAATGTTTCCTCGCTTATGCTTTTTAGGAATTCTTGAAGTTTCTGTTCAATTTCAGTTTTAGATTTTTCTATTTCCTTCTCGTCTAAAATTTCCTCGCTTTCTTCAGATAACTGTACGGGATGGAAAAAGTATGCTTCTTCCACAACCTCGGGTTGTGCTTCTTTTGGTGGTTGTGGTTGCGTTTGTTCGGCGTTTACTTTAGGTTTAACGTTTTTGGCTTCCATAAAGAATCTCCCGTGTTCTTCGCTAATAGACTCTGCAAAGTAATCAATTGTTAAGGGATAATAGGGTTAGTATGTTGTGAACTGTTACGCACTAACAAGCCTACTAAGCAGCATAAGATGGCTTGTGAGGCTTAACAATTAGAAAAGCCAAAAACAAATACAAAAAAGCGCCAAAAGTTTGGCGTGTCCAATCTGGAGCAAACCAAACCCAACTGGAACCACCACTAAAATGCAGTCCAGCGACAAACCATGCAAAGATAAAATCAACCAAAGTTTCGATAACAACACCTATCTTGAATGGAAACTTTATAACATGCGAATCTATGCTCAATATCATGTAGATTGGTAAGTTAACCACAACAACGAAAAGCGTCAATCCAAGGGGTATGCCGAAATTTTCCATAAAAACCCTTGCATAAAAATTGGCTTCTTCTTGAGGGATGCGGCAAAGGGCAAGGGTTATTAGGTAATCAAATATTATGAAGGCGAAAAGTAATGCTGTTCTTTTTAACCAATGATTGTTTCTTGGAACTAAGAAATTTTTAAAGCAAAAAGCATAACCCTGTTTACTTTGCATTCTCCTTTTCTCCTTCTCTCTAATTCTGCTGTTCTAAGCGGTTCATGCTTTTAGCTTTTGTTGCTTAAAAATTTTGAAATGTTGATTTTGGATTCAGATTTCAGATTCAGAAGTATAAAATATGACGCTTTGAGTAAAACGGTTCTGAATCAGAGTCAGAATAAGGAGCAAGGCTGCTAGAGGGTCAGAATGGAACTAACAGTCGACAAAACCCAAAATATCGTAAAATTATACGACGAAAACTCGGGAATGTGGAGATTCGTAAAAACAGATAAGGGACCACCAAAATCCCTAGAAATAATAGAGAAGGCTCTTCACAGGCTTGGATTATCAAAAAATGAGATTAAGGTTTACATTTATCTCGCAAGAACAAGCGAACACAAAGCGAGTGAAATTTCCGAGGCGTTATCCCTTCACAGAACTGAGACTTACAGAATTTTGCGTGATTTGGAGAAAAAGGGGTTAATATCCTCTGTTTTTGAAAAACCTTTAAAATTCATTGCCATACCTTTCGAAAAGGCATTAGAAATACTTATCGAAACCAAAAAAATGAAAATAAGCCTTCTTGAAAAGAAAAAGGGAAACCTGATCAACCTTTGGCTTTCTCTTCCCAAACCAGAAACAGAACATGAAAGAAAAGAGGTATTTCAAGTTTTGGAAGGCGAAGAGCAAATTAACCTCAAGGCAGATGAAATACTCAATAACGCCCAAAGAGAAGTTTACGTCTTCGCCTCAGAACATGACATAGCAAACTTCTACCATTCTGGATTCCTAGACAAACTTGAAACAATGTCCAAGGAAAACATAAACGTGCATCTACTAACTAATTATTCCCCAAAAAGCTGCTTCTTCATCGAAAAAATAAAACTAAAAAAAT
This sequence comes from Bathyarchaeia archaeon, assembly GCA_038883795.1. Classification (GTDB taxonomy): domain Archaea; phylum Thermoproteota; class Bathyarchaeia; order Bathyarchaeales; family Bathycorpusculaceae; genus JASEJA01. The sequence continues at coordinate 97,883 of JAVZLK010000001.1, read as the reverse complement.
CCAAATACTCCCTTTCAAACGTTGAAGACCTGCCAACCTTTATCCTCAGAGACGATGAGCAACTGCTTCTGCTAATAAGAAAGAACAATGGAAAAAAGAGAGTTGCAGCCTTATGGACAAACTACGAAGCCTTCGTTAAAACCCTAAAAACTCTCTTCCTTGAACTATGGAATAATGAAGCTTAACCTTTGCTTTGAATTATTTGCAATGTTCTTGAAATTAACATTTTTGCTTCTTTATCAAGAACCATCACAATCAACAAGTAAATTATTCCACCAATAGCTGTGACAGCGAAAGTTAACATTATAGTTGTTGGATGAGGAATCAAAAATAGAATAGTCGCCATCAAAGCTGAAGCAAAAACATATTTGGCAATATTCCACCATGGAATTTCTATTCTAACAATTCTGCGAACGATAACATATTGAATAAGGAACATGACGAAACGAGCCACAGAATTAATGACGCCCACAGAAACTGCAGCTTGCAGCGGGTCATTTTGAACCCACGTTGTTAATGCATAGAATGTTGTTGGAAGGGTTATGGCTGAATGGAGATAAGGCAAAGAAAATGCGAGGAAAAGTCGACTTCTTAACAATTCTTTGAATGAAATTTGCGCTTTTTCATCAACTTTTTCAAATCCCATAAGCACAGTGCCATATATCCCCGATATAGTCGCCACCAGTGCATCTATTGCAAGTACAACCAAAACTGGTGTAGCTGTCCTAAACTCAGAGGTGAGAATTGTTAAATAGGAATCTGAAAGCGCTATTGCGCCCGCGGTCATGGGTAAGGCAAACATTAAAACAATTCTCATGGCAGTGGTTACATCCTCGCTTTTTCCCTCCGCAAGCAACTTTGGATATAAGGCAAAAGCCAGATAGGAAGAATAACCAATTATGCTCGCTATTAATGAAGCTGCGCCGTAAACACCTCGTGCGGCTTCACCGCCATAAATAAATAGCATTATGAATATGAAAGCCGCTATTTGGTTGCCAACAGCATTGTATATGTTTGCGATGGAACCTTTCAGCCATTCTTTCAAATATTTCCACTGGAATTTTTGCTTTAAATCCTCTAGCAACAGCCTCAAATAATAGATCCCTTGAATGGTGAAGGCTATTATGAGACTTAGCATAGCTCCAGTAAGCGGATCACCGGAGTAAACAATATTTATTAAAAAATAGCCCAACGAAACTTTGGATAATTCTCTCAAAAATAACCCGTAACCTATCACATGCGGCTTTTTCGCTTGAATGCACGCCTCAAAGATATTAATGGCATATATTTCAATTATTTGGAGGGCAGCGATAAAATAAAGGAAAGAGTAATCACCAACTCCAAGAGCGGAAACAATGAAAGGAACCAAGAAAGTATACGTTAAAGCAGAAATCAATGAAATGGTCAAGTTGGCAAGAACTCCCGTTTTCACAGCGCCTTCAGTTCCTCTTGCCGTAAACCTTAAAGCCCAAAAAGGAAACACTCCAGCCATCAATGTGAAGTATGGTAGTACATCCTTACTAACATTGGACCACACGCCATAAACATCAGATACCTTGTCTGGCGGAGTGACGGCGCTAATAGCACGAATTATTATAAGCTGAAAAATTACGCCCGTTACCACACTAAGCAATTGAACAGCAAATACCACAAAACCTGAATATTCCAGCCTTATTTCATTTTTTGCCAAGCTGCCACCTTTATTTTTTCTGTTTCATGATACTGGCTTTTATTATTTAACATTAGTATGTTAGAAAATCATAAATTACAGCTTTATTCGATGCCTTCTATTGCCGTTTGGTATGTTTGGTAAATCGCTTTCGCTGCTTCCTCTATTCCTTTCTTTTCTTCGCTTGAAAGAGCATCATACAAAGAAGTACCAATGGAACTTCCAAGTTTTAACGGTGTTCCAACAAAAACTGGTTCTGATATCTCCCCAAACTTCATGGGTGTTGCCACCGAAACTATCTCCCTTGTATTTTTAACTATAGCCCTAACAATGTCTCTGAAAGAGGCTGCTGGACCATATTCCGTACCCCCGATATTATCAACCACAAATTTTGATATCGCCTTCATGTAAGACTCTATTTCATCTTTGCGCAAAATTTTGTTTCTTGACTTAACATACTCGCTCACAGGAAAACTATCCACTCTTGTTGTAGACCAAAGAATAACCGCAGCCTCTCCATGCTCCCCACCAACCCAGCCTTGAACCTTGGACACCGGCGCTTTTAATGTTGCCGCCAGTTTTGATCGAAACCTCAAGGATTCAAGGTTTGTTCCAGTGCTTATTACAAAATCAGCCTTAGAGTATTTTTTGTAAACCATCGCCATTGCATCCACAGGATTTGTTATAACAATGTATTTTGCACCGGGATTTCGTGGAGACGTGACTTCAGCGATATACTTGATTATTTTTGCGTTTTGAACCGCCAAGTCCCGTCTGCTCATTTTAACCCCCGGAATTCTCGGCTCTCCCGCTGAAATTAGAATTATGTCCGCTCCTGCAACCTCCTCATCTTTTTCGCAAGCGTTTATTTCTACATCTAATCCTAAACTTGCTGTGACATGTTTTAATTCTTCAGCGAAGGCTGCGGCAAGCCCCGGTTTGGTATCGCATACCGTTATTGTGTCCGCCAGTTCCGCGCACATAATGGTATATGCTGTTGGGCGTCCTACACGACCTGTTCCAATTTGGGCTATATGCAATTCCATCTTCACCTTTTGTCCTATTTCACTGAGGGCTTATATGGCCTTTTTCAATTAAGTAATCGTAAAGAGCTTCTTTCCAGCTTCTCATTTTTATGCCGTATTTTGGAAGTTTTATGCTTTTTAATGCTGAAAATTGTGGTCTTTTAGCTTTCATTTGAAGCTGGCTTGTTTTAATCGACGTTAGTTTTGGGTTTAGATTTGCCATTTTAAATATTTCTTGAGCGAATTCGAACCATGTGCAGTAGCCTTGATTTGTTGCATGGTATACCCCAAAAGGAAGCTGTAATTCTATTATTTTCTTTATTGCTGCGGCTGCGTCTTCTGTATATGTGGGGCTCATCCACATGTCATCCACAACGCTTATAGGCTCATTTTTTTTGGCTTTAGTTATCATTGTTTCGATGAAGTTTCCGCCTTTGCCGCTGGCTCCAGCTACACCAAACAAGCTTGCGACTCTAATTATGTAATGTTTTGGGTTTTGTTTTGTGAAAAGTTCGCCTGCCAATTTTGAAATGCCATAAGTGTTGATAGGATTTGGTGCGTCGTCTTCCGTATATGGTTCATTTTTCGAGCCATCAAAAACATAATCCGTGCTTATGAATGTGGTTGTAGCATCAACTTCTTTTGAAATTGTGGCTATATTTTTGGCTCCCACAGCGTTTACCGCAAAGGTTTTCGTTGGCTCTTCTTCACATTGATCTGTTTTGTGGAATGCAGCAGTATTTATGACAACGTCTGGGTGATATTTCTTCAAGATTTGACATGAATTGTAATCTGTTACTTCTATGTCTTGGTGTGTTAAGCCGATTGTTTCATGTTCATTTTTCAGTATTTTCATAAGATCTGTGCCAAGTTGCCCCGTGGAGCCTATGACCACTATTTTCATAAGATTGCTCCTTTAACTTCAATGTCCTTTATGAATGTGTGCGTTTCAAGTAAATGCTTGTACCATTTGACTGTTATTGTTCTTGGGTCGTCAGCATTTAATCTTCCTTCCTTTAGAGCATCGAACACTTCCCTTGCTCCATGTTTTGGCGTATATTGGGGCTTAAAGTTTAATGTTTTCTTGATTTTTTTGAAGCTTACTCTGTAGCTTCTTGTGTCTGGAGAGCCATACCATTCATAATTGAATGGCAAGTTGATGGATTCCGCCACAAGCTTTGCTAAATTGAAAATTTGAACATTTTGCTCATCACTGCCGACATTAAAGATTTGACCATTAACAAGGTCTTGTTCGGCCTCTAAAACTGTAATGAAGGCTTTTGATGTGTCTTTCACATGGATGAAGGGGCGCCATTGTTTTCCATCTCTCATTATTGGGATTTTACCATTTTTGAAAAAGCCAAGCACCATTCCATTTATTGCCAGATCAAACCTCATTCTTGGAGAAAATCCATAAACTGTGGCTTGTCTAAGGGCTGTTACAGTGAAGGATTTATCTGCTAATGGTAGGATTTCTTTTTCTGCGAGGACGTTGGCTTTTGCATACGTCGTTAACGGATTAAGTTTGGATTCTTCCGTTAAAATGCCCTCTTGGAATCCATAAACGCTGCATGTGCTGGCTAAAACATATCTGGCTACACCATATTTTTTGGAAAGTTTAGCTACTCTAACCCTTCCCTTATAGTTTATTTCTAACGTTTTTTGCGGGTCAAGTTCTCCGCTGGGGTCATTTGAAAGTGATGCCAAATCGAATACCGCGTCTACGCCCTTTAGGATTTCAGGCTTAAACCACCTAACATCATCTTTGATCAGTTTTATTTTATCGGCTATGTCTTTTATTGGGTCTTTTCCGAAGAAAAGCCTATCTAAACACACTACATTGTAGCCTTTTTCCAAAAGAAGCCTTAAAAGGATAGACCCTATGTAACCTGCTCCACCAGTTACTAAAACTTTCAGTGTTTACGCCTCCTACTTATGTGGTGGGTGGAACCAGTCCCATGGTTTGCCGACTCTTGGGTCGTCCTTTTTGCCGTTTATTTCTGTAGGAATTATTTTTTGGTCGTTCCATGGTCTGCGTTTTTCGTCTGGGTTTTTGTAATCGTAAAGTTTTGTGACAAAGTAAACCGTTAAGGATGGTATGTTGCTGACGGTTTTGGTTCCATGCAAGTATTTTCCCGGTATCCGCACTATTGACGGTTTTTCCTCGCTGGCTATGATTTCAACCATCCTTCCAGTTTCTTCTTCATAAGCGCAAATTTTCATGGCTCCCTTCAAGACAAGGAAATAGTCCACTTGTCCTCTTTCGTGTTTGTGCCATGCTCTGACAATGTTTGGGTAACTGTAGCTTATGTTGGCTTGTGTTATCCATTCTTCTTCGAGGAGGTCTTTCCAATCTTGTCTTAAGGCTTCTGCGAAAAATCCTCTTTCGTCTGGTATTACGTTTATTTCTTGAACTCTAACTCCTTTAAGTGGGTATTCTTTCATATTTCTACCTCTGAATAGTCGCCTATGTTGAGCTTTAGGGTTTTGTGTTTTTGGTTTTTTATAATTTTGGTGCTTCTTCCTATCAGGCTTTCTTCGAGTCTTTCAACGCCTTTTATTGAGGCGTTTTCTAGTATTACGCTGTATTCGATGTTGCTTTCTGTTATCTGGGTGTTGTTTCCTATGCTTGTGTATGGTCCTATGAAGGAATTTTCTATAAGGCAGTTTTCGCCTATTATTGCTGGTCCTCTTACTGTGCTGTTTATTATTTTTGCTCCTTTTTGTATAGTTACTCTTCCTTCAACTTTGCCTTCTATTATTTCGCCTTTTATTTCCTGCTTTATATATTCATCTAGGATTTTTGCATTAGCATATAATATGTCATCTTTTTTGCCTGTGTCTAGCCACCACGTTTCAAGCTTTTCCGCTTTCACTTTATAGCCCATGTTTATCATCTCTTGTATGGCATCTGTTATTTCGAGTTCCCCACGCCATGAGGGTTTTATGTGTTCTATGGCTTTGTGGATTCTGTTTGAGAATATATAAACGCCTACTAACGCTAGGTTGCTTGGCGGAGTTTTCGGCTTTTCAACTAGTTTTATGACATTGTCTTTTTCGTCTAGTACTGCTATGCCGAATCTTGTTGGGTCTTCAACTTCTTTTAGCAGTATTAGGGCGTCTAGGTTTTCGTTTTCAAATTTTTGTATTAGCGTGTTGAAGCCTTTTCCTATTAAGTTGTCACCTAGGCACATGATAAAGTTGTCTTTGCCGAGAAAATTTTCTGCCGTTTTTACAGCGTGCGCCAGCCCACGGGGTTCTTGTGGTATGTAGGTTACGTTAATGTTCCATGCCTTGCCGTCTTTAACATAGTTTTTGACGTCCTCTCCTGTTTCTGGAGCAATTATAACGCCAACATCTTTGATGCCTGTTTGGGCTACATGGTCTAATACATAGCCTAAAATTGGCTTGTTAGCCACTGGAATAAGCTGTTTTGCAGTGGTGAAAGTTAAAGGTCTAAGCCTAGTGCCCCGACCACCACTTAAAACCAAAGCTTTCATAAACCAATCTAAGCAAAACTCGTTTATTATAACTTTCCACTTGTATGGTGAAAAGTTTGGGCTTAACGGTATGAAAGGTGAAACTTGTGGCAATGGATACGCTTCAAATTCTTATTCTAAAGAATGTTAATCTGAAAGGGTTATAACTACTTTAAAACTGTAATATGGAGGAATATCTACGATTCGCAAAGTTAGATAAGAGAAATAGTCAAGAAGCTTGCTGATTAAACGAATGATATAGGATAAACTTTTATTTCTTGTCTTATTCAGTAAAAATGATGTTAAAGCATGAATGGACCCTAAAAAGAATAGTGCCAATACTCCTTGATAATGGTATAAATGAAATTTGTCTTTCCATTTTAGTAAGTACATCTTTACATTTTCTAACCTGGGCATTGCCTCTTTTCCATGTTCTTTATACCAGCTTGGATATGGAATTTTGAACATTTTTAAAAATGTTCAAAAATTCTAATTCCAGATTTTAGAGGATTTTTGGGATGAACCTGCGAAAAAGTGAATATTGCCTTCTTTTTTGCAGTTCTCATCATTTCATTTATAAATGCTGCTCTTTTATATTTGGGTACATGTTCCAACACATCGGAGGATAAAACAAAGTCAAAAGCTTTATCTTTAAAGGGTAATTGAGTGCCATCTCCTGCTACAAAGACTCCAACTTTAATGTATTCGAAATCACTTACATTAGGACTTAAATATATTACTTTTCTCCCTTCTCTCTCTATCATTTTTCCTAAAATACCGGGTCCGCACCCCACATCCAGCACAATTTTTCCATAATTCTTTTTAACATGGGCCAAAATAAGATTGAATCTTATTCTTTGATCAAAACTCGATTTTAGGCTCGGATGAGCTTTCAAGGTTAACCGTGAAAACATTTGCATTTCCTGCGAATGGTTTGTTTGGTGGTTAACAGGAGATTCAACTTTCGTTGTCTTATTTAAGTTATGAATTCAGAATCCACGTCGGGTATAAATTAGAACCCTACAATGAATTAACTTCATACAAATAGTTTTATTCTTCTTCTCTTTACTAAGCTAAATCAGCCATTCGTTGGCTTTGTCCAGTTTCTAACGAAATTCGGCACGCTTCCAATATTTTCATGTTTGTGTATGACTCTTCTAATGTGATGGGGGGCTTGGTATCTTCAAGAACGGATAACACAAATTGATGGATAATATCTCTAAACGGCTCTAACCCTCCGAATTCACTCATGCCATACCAAAAAATATTACTATAATGTTGCTTAATTTTCTTGAGGGTTTTAGATAATTCACGTGTCGCGAAGCGTATTTGTTCTTTAATTGAAGAGGTTTTAAAACTGCTTTCAAACTCTAAGGATCTCATTTCGAAATCTAATAATGCCCGAACTTTTGATCCGCTCACCTCAAGTCGATGTGCTGATGTTGCCGCGGTGAATGATAACCTTAACACCGACACAGCCTTATTCTTGTGTTGCAGAATGGAAACTAAGCTGCGCGCTTGTCCATCTAAAGATTTCCTCGTCAAAATCGCCTTTACACTAACCACTTCGCCCATTAAATCCCTTGCAATATCAGTATCATGTATTCCGGTTTCAAATAGTATGCCATACTTATAGTTGGGCAAAAATTGATCAGTAAGGCCAATACCTGCCGTATCAAAAAAGCTGTACAGAAGGTCGATATGTCCAAGTTTTCCCGTGACCGCAGCTGCTTTTAGAGACTTGTATTCTTTTGTAAAGCGGTAATTCTGTACAACCGTGAATTTCTTTTTGCTTAGCTTTGCTGCCTCATAAACTTGTTTTGCTGATGGAAGATCCATAGCCATTGGTTTTTCAACGATCACATTGGCTCCTCTTTTTAAGGATTGAATTGCAAATGGTGCATGCGTTGAAGCTGTTGAGCATATGTCGATAATGTCTAGAGATTCTTTAGACAGCATATCTTCGAGACTTGAATAAACATTAGAAATATTATATATTTTAGCGATTTGTCGTGCTCTTCGATAGTCGGGATCGCATATTGCTTGAAGTTTGATTAATTTCTCATTTTGATAAGCTGGAAGGTGTCGCATTTGTGCAATAAATCCTGCACCGACAATACCCACAGATGCCTTCATGTTTTATCCTTTCATTGGTTTGATTATTTTATCCGCTACGAGTTTCAAAAGCGCCATATCTGTGAAGTCGTAAAGTTTTATGTAAAAGTTAGTGATGCCTAACTTGTAGTATTCTAAAAGTTGAGAGACGCAGTCCTCGGGGGAGCCTATAATCTGTGATGTTGGTGGAACCAATTTTACATTTTTGCCACTTAAAAGCGAACGAGTCGCCTGCAAAGATTTTTTCGCTATTCTTTTAACAAAGGATTGTCTGGAATTAATCTCTTTATTCCATGCAGCTAGCTGTTTCTTTATATCATTCTCTTCGTTTCCGACAATAAGTCTCACACACATCGATTTACGTATCTTTTTCGGATCTGTGCCTTCCAACCGACAAAGATAGTTTAGAGTGGTTAGTATCCTTTGCATATCCGCAAAGCCTACGCCCCAATCTTGGTCAACATTGAGCCCTAATTTATGTTTTGCCACAATCCGCAAGATCTCGTTGCTTCTTCCACCTACGAAAATAGGTGGGTTGGGTTTAGCATACGGCGGAGGCAAGCATCTTGCATCCTTTATTTTATAGTATCTACCTGAATAAGAAACTGCCCTACCACGTGATTTCCATAATTTCATGATGATTTCAACCGATTCTGCTAGTCTTGTCACTCTTTCTGTGAAAGAAGGAAACCTCACGCCATATGCTTCACATTCTTCCCTATACCATCCAGCGCCTATTCCTAATTCAAATCGTCCATGAGAAATTTGGTCTAATGTAGCTCCCATTTTAGCAACAAGTGACGGATTCCGTAAAAGGTTATTTAGGACCAGTGGTCCCATTTTAACTCGTTGCGTTTCAACGGCAATAGCTGACAGGAGCATCCAGCACTCTAGATAAGGCTTTTTATGCGACATAAACAAGTGGTCATAAACCCATACAGAATCAAAACCAAGTTTTTCAGCTTCGCGGGCAGCGGACAATATTTCTTCCCCAAACCGATCTTCTTGTGGCATTACAAGCCCAAAGTGAATGCTGGATCTGTTTACTTTTCCATGCATAGATTAGGGTATGAATGTAGAGATAATAAAAAGCTTATTCAAAAATATGATGTGCTTTTGATGTTAGCCTTATATAAGATTTCATTTATAGACTTGGAATGGAATCATGAATGAAGGTGGCTATCTTAGGCGGAGGTTTAACTGGTTTAACAATTGGATACTTGCTCGACAAAGCAAACGTTGATTTTGAAATTCTAGAAAAAGAAGAGGAATGCGGCGGGTTAATGAGAACTTTGCAAAAGGATGGTTTCACTTTTGACTATGGTGGTTCGCACATAATCTTTTCGAAGAATAAGGAAATTTTGGATTTCATGTTGAAATTGTTGGGAAGAAACAGAATAAGGAATAGAAGGAACACAAAGGTGTTATACAAAGGAAAGTATTACGTTAAATACCCATTTGAGAACGGTTTAGCCGACCTGCCACTTAAAGACAACTTTGAATGTCTAAACTCTTTCATCCAAAATTTGATTAGAAAAGAAAAGGGCGAACTGAAAAAACCTTCAAACCTTAAAGAATGGTTTTATTACACCTTTGGCGAAGGAATAGCTGAAAAATACCTTATCCCATACAACGAGAAAATTTGGAAATACCCAACCGAAAAAATAAGCTTAGAATGGGTAGAACGCGTCCCCAATCCCCCCATAGAAGACATCATAAAATCCTCTTTAGGAATAAAAACCGAAGGCTACACCCATCAATTGAATTTCTATTATCCTAAAACTGGCGGAATTCAAACGCTAATAAAATCTTTAGAGAAGAAAATTAAGGGTCGTATAATCGTAAACTTTGAAGTTAAAAAAATAAAGAAGAATAGGAAATGGCTTGTTTCAGACGGTATCGAAAAAAGAGCTTATGATAAAATTATTTCCACAATTCCCATTCAAAAGTTGGTAAACGCCATCGGCGCTTCCTCAGAAGTGAGAGAAGCCGCTAGCCAATTGAAGTACAATTCGCTTATCACGGTTATGTTGGGCATAAATAAAGAAAAAATAAACGACTTATCTTGGCTCTACATCCCAGACAAGCACATTTTACCTCATAGATTAAGCTTCCCCTCGAATTATAGTCCATATGCTGCTCCTCCACGAAAATCTTCAGTATTAGCAGAGATAACGTGTACAATAGGAAGCAAAACATGGAAAATGCCGGATGAAGAAATCATAAAACGTGTGATAAATGAATTACATCAACTCAAGATTATAAACAAGATGGAGGTTTGTTTTAAAGAATTGCGAAGAACAGAATTTGCCTATGTTATAAGCGACTTAGACTATAACAAGAATATGCGGGTGATTGAAAATTATGTTGCGAAAGAAGGTATCGACCTTGTGGGTAGATTCGCTGAATTTAAGTATTTAAATATGGACGGGTGTATAGAAAGAGCCAAAAACTATGTGAAGGAGAAGTTTCTTAACTGTTCATAACAAGTAGGGCATTTTGCTCTCTCTATTATTGTTTGTGCGCCCATAAACTTTTTCCGGTTTTACGTCGGAAATAATCGATTGTTCCTTTGATGATAGCTAATGCTTTTTCTTTATCGCCAAGTAAAAGGTATTTTATTAAATTTGAAGCTAAATTAATCGTAAGTAAGCGAAACAGCACCTTCCATTCTCTATGGATTGTATGCACATACAAGTTGTTTCTTTGAATATAATAGTATTTTCTACCTTTAGGATATTTTGGTCTCTTTATAGTTTTATGCAAAATTTTCTTGCTTACACACCCTCTTAGCAACCAATCTTTGTGATTCATCTTTGCATTTTTAACGTCAACTGTTTTTATTCCAGCTTTTTGAGCTCTCATCACGTATTCAGCATCATCAAAATATATGAACAATTCTTTTAATGGGAGTCCTATTCGCTTGATTGTTGCGCGTGAAAAAATGCCACCTGCAAACCATGGAGCGAAATGATGTGCATCGATAACCGCAGGTCGTGCTATCAAGTTTTGGTCGCCATTCACAACCGCCAATAATTTTTCTAATGCATCCCGCTCTGGTATTGCGTCGTCGTCCATGGTCCAAATCCAATCGTATCCTTTCTTGTAAGCTAACTTCATGCCTTCGTAGAATCCTCCAGCTCCACCAACGTCTTCATTTAACCTTATGTAGGTAACTTCTGGGAATTTTTCCTTCATAAGTTGCGTTGTTCCATCGGTGCTTGGTCCATCGATTACAATAACTTCGTCAGGTGGAATTGTCTGATTTTGTAATGCCTTCAAACATTTTTGCAGCACTTCTTTTCTATTAAAAGTTACAACGACAGCGCAGACATTAACACCAGACTTTTTTGCTTTCTGCATTTGGATTCTTTCCCTACGACAACTCTTAAAGTACTTACTGTTTGAATATATAAAAATCAATTAAATAGGCAAATATCTCTTTATTTTTGAAATGAATTTCTGAAAATATAGTTTTGTCAACCTTCTGGCATAGTCATCATGCCACTCATATTTTTTTGTTCCTAACATTGAAACATAACCACCAAAAGAGTAAATGCTATGGGAAATTGGAATACAAGTTGCAAGTTTCTTAATGCGATTTCTTATCGATGCAATCACACGTAGACACATAAACCATATCGGGGCGCCGTACTTATAATATTCCTTACCATATATGTATGCCCTCGAGAGCGGGGGGCGATATTTAAAGGATATGCCCAAATCATCTTTTTCCCACAACTCATTTATGAAGCCCATTGCAAAGGCATACGCTTTCATATACTCGTCATCTGCATAAGTTACTGCCCACTTACTTCCAAACTGGGTTTTAAAGAACTCCGCTTCAATCAACATTGCACATCCAGCACCTACTATTGGCTTATTTTTCGACATCAAATTCAGAAGGTAATCTTGCGGAAGTAAAACGTCCCCATCAACTTTAAAGAGATAATCATATTTTTCACAATTCCAATAGACTTTGAGAGCACGATTAATGGAAAGTCCAACTCTCACTGGGAGAGGATAACTTTGAGGAACTTCCACAACAAAATTATTTGAAACTTCTATTTTCTTTGCCGAAACAACAATCACATCTTGTCTCACACCTTTTTGCTTTAAAACACTATCATAACATTTTTGATCAATCGTATCCTTCGTTATGTATAGTGTGAGTACGCTTACCAATTTTCTTCTCCCTTTCAAACTATTATTTCTAACATAGTCATTTTTGCGTCAGCAATTTATATTTAAGCAGATACCATTTTGTCTATTATCTCTGTTAGTTGTTGTATGTTTTTTTGCCAATTCACGCGCTTTTTCACAGTTTCCATGGCCTTTTCCTCTAAAGCCTTACGAAGTTTATAATCATTGGCTAATAGGAGGATTTTTTCTGCAAGCTTTTCAGAATTTGCCACTGGGACAAGTAAGCCATTCACTTCGTCTTCAACCCACTCCCTATTGCCAAATATTTCCGTAACCACAGGCGCTAAGGAACAAGCCATAGCCTCTAATAGGCTGGCGGATGTTCCATCAGAAAAGGATGTCGAAACATATATGTCTGCAGCACTCAAATAATCTACAATCCTCTTATGTGGAACGGCTCCCACAAACCGGACACATCCACTTTTTATGAAACCAGCCATTTTTGCTTTAAATGTGTTGGTAAGCGGTCCATCACCCAAAATTAGAAACTTCACATTTTTATTTTTGGCTAACACTTGTGGAATTGCATCTATTAAATATTCAACACCATAGATGGGTCTGTGATACCTCAAGCTTATAACAACAATGTCTTTATCACTCCAGCCACATTCTCTTCTGATTTTCTGCCGCTGGACTTCATTACGACTAAACCCACTTAAGCTAACCCATGGAAACTTCACAATTTTTGCTGGTTCACATCCAAGACCTATTGCAGCCTGCCGTTGAACTTCACTATCAACAACAACCACATCAGCCTTCCGAAGAGAATAAAAAATGAAAGGCTTAAGCGGAAAATACTTCCTGGGGAAAACCAGAACATCTGAACCCCAAACAAACAGGATAAAGGGATGAAAGTTGGAATAAGCAGAATAAAACCCATAAGTGCTCGCCCAACAACCAACAAGCACATTAGGCCTAACTTTTTGTAAAACTTTCTTTAGGGCATAAGCCCTAAGCGGAGTTAAAAGGTGTTTTCGCGCTCCCTCGAAAGGGTGGACGTTGGTTTCTGGAATAAAATCCCTCATTCTAACAATTTTAACCCCTTCTGGGACACAAATTGGCGAAGGATGAAAAGTGAGAACATAAACATCATACACTTCCCTAAACGCCTTCAAAAAAAGCTCATCATAACTACTTATGCCATCATGTGCATACGCAAGCCTAACCAACAACTCCACCCTTTTTACGAGTCTCACAACTAAAAATAACTATAAATCATTTACGAACTTAGCATCCTAAAACTTTAAACACAAACGAAGTCTTATTGAATAGGACGATAACTCACACCGCAGGAGAAATACAAAACTTGAAAGTTTTAATAACGGGCGGAGCAGGTTTCATAGGAAGCCACCTTGTTGATTATCTTCTCAAATCAGGATATGAAATTGTGGTCTTAGATAATTTCTCCTCTGGCAAAATCGGAAACATACGAAAGCATCTAAACAACAAAAATTTTGACTTAATAAAAGGTGATGTCAGAAATCCTGAGGATGTTAAAAAGGCTTTAGAGGACGTGGATGCTGTATGCCATCTTGCCGCAATCGTTAATATTCCCTTATCAATAGAAAATCCTACGCTTGTCAATGAAGTAAACACTCAAGGAACAATAAACCTGCTTGAGGCATGCGTAAAAAATGATGTAAAGCGTTTTGTTTATGCGTCCACATGCGCTGTTTATGGAGAAGCAAAATACTTACCAATAAACGAGGAACATCCCACCAATCCTCTATCGCCATATGGGGCTTCAAAACTTGCCGCCGAAGAATACTGCAAAGTTTTCAATAAAATATATGGCTTACAAACTATTTGCTTAAGATTCTTTAACGTTTACGGTCTAAGACAACCAAGCGGACCCTACGGAGGAGTAATAACAACCTTTCTTGAATCGCTTAAAAGAAACAAGCCAATAATCATATATGGAGATGGAAACCAAACACGAGATTTCCTCTACGTAAAAGATGCAGTTAACGCATGCACTCTTGCACTTACACGCAAAAATTGCGAAGGAAAAACATTCAACATAGGCACAGGAACCAAAACTTCCATAAACGAACTCGCACACGAAATAATTAAACAAGCTAATAAATCCCATGTGAAAATAAAGCATGTTGATGAAAGAAAGGGGGACATCCGAGAAAGCTACGCCGACATTCGCAAGGCAGAGAAGGAATTGGGGTTTAAACCAGAATTTTCCATCCAAGACGGGTTAAAAGAACTCATTAACTCTTTTGACCTTGCATATATTCAATAAAATCTTTCAGACCCTTTCTGAATGATATCTTTGGTTCCCATTTTAGCAGTTTTCGAGCTTTTTCGATGCTTACAATGGCACCTTTAAAATCATGCGGTCTGGGGGGTGCGTGCTCAATTTTTAAACTTTTAAAGTTCTCGCGTAGCACCTCCACTATCTTATTTATGGTGATAAATTCTGAGCCTGCAAGATTGAAAATTTGGTTACTAGCAGAAGGTTGGAGTGCTGCAACATTTCCTCGCGCTAAATCATCTACGTGAATGAAGCATCTGCCTTGGCTTCCATCACCAAAAACCGTGATTGGTTCTTTTTGCATGGCTTTTCTAACAAAGATGGCGATAGCCATGTTTGCTCTCATGCGTGGTCCATAAGGTATATCATATCGCAGAATAGTGTATGGTAGCCCCGTATGCTTTTGCCATGATATAAATAGGTGTTCTTGTCCAATTTTTGTTTTTGTGTAAATGTGATCCGGTGGTGGCAGAGGAGTGTTTTCATCTACTACACCTTCTGTTTTTCCGTAAACCCATGTTGTTGAAGCAAGTATAACCCTTTCAACCTCCATTGAGGAGGCCGCATTTAACAGATTCATAGTTCCGATTTCGTTTACTTGCAAACATAAAGCTGGGTGGGATAGGGCCACGTTTACATCTGCTATGGCTGCAAGATGATAAACTACTTCCATATCCTTACATGCTTCTAAAATGTCATTTTCATTTAGTAAGTTTCCTTTAAGCCATTCAACGTCTCTTAATGGTTTATTTTCGTCAAAAACTCGAACATTATGTCCTTCTTCAACAAGTTTGTCAACAACATGGCTTCCTATAAAGCCTGAACCACCAGTTACAAGTATATTCATAATCACCCACTCGTTTACATTTCTGATAATGTCTCTCTTAACTTTTCCACCACAAACTGTGCTTCTTCCACCGCCATTTGAGCATACAAGGGTAAGCATATCATTCTCTTGCATACATCCTCCGCGTTTGGAAAATCGCCCTCCTCGGTTCCTAACAATTGTTTATAAACTGGTTGAAGGTGCAATGGTGGCCAATAAACTTCGCCACTGCATCTTACGCCTTTAGCTTTAAGTTTTTCCTTTAATTTTTCTCTGTCTATGTCATTGTCCAGTAAGGCTATGTATTTGTAGTAGTTGTTAAGAATATTGGATGGGGTTTTCAGTGGCCTTATTCCGTTAATTCTGCTCAACTCTTTGTCATAATACTTTGCAATTTCGTTACGTTTTTTAATGATTTCTGGCAACCGCTTTAGCTGGGTTAAACCTATTGCTGCACTTATTTCCGGGAGTCTCCAATTGTAGCCAAGTTCTATGATTATGCTGCTGTTGAAGTTTTCTTTACCTTGGTCTCTTAGGATTTTTGCTTTTTCTGCTATTTTATCGTTGTCCGTGGTTATCATGCCTCCTTCGCCTGTAGTCATAACTTTTGTCGGATAAAAGCTAAAGCAACCGGCGTCGCTTAGGGAACCCGCTGGTTTTTTGTTGATGCTTGAACCTTGAGCGTGTGCCGCATCCTCAATTAAGAAAAGTTTTCTTTCCCGGCATAGTTCCCTTATTTCTTCAATATCTGGACAAATTAATCCGCCAATGTGAACGGTAATAACTCCTTTTGTTTTTGGTGTTAAATTCTTCTGAACATTTTCTACGTCTATGCAAAGGGTCTTGGGATTTATGTCTGTTAGTTTTGGTTTTGCTCCTGCAAAAATTACGGCTGCCGCTGTGGCTGAAAAAGTGTTTGTTGGAACTAACACTTCATCTTCAGCTTTTACTTTCATGGTGCGCAAAGCAATTTCTAAGGCGCTTGTTCCCGAGTTTACAGCAATTGCGTGTTTTACGTGGCATGTTCTTGCGAATTGATTTTCGAATTCTTTTGTGTACGTGTGAAGGGTCAGCATCCCTGATTGGAGGATTTTTTCAACGTCAGCTTTTATTTGTTCAATATCTTCTTTTAAAAAGTATGGTTTCACTGGGGGAATGATTTTAGACAATTTATCACCCAAGTTATAGTAGGCTTAACTATCAAAAGTTAAGATAAACTTTTTCTCTTGGTTAACTCCTTTTCCAGGGTTTCTACTCTTTTCTTAATTTTCTCCACTTCGAGTCTAACGTTTTCATCTTCCATTTCCTTTTTTCGTTTTTCGTTGGATCTTAATATTAAATGCAAAAACTCGGAATCGTATACGCTTAACAACAACTCTGTATTTGGAATTAGACAATGACCTCCAATGATGCCAGGATAATGTGGTGGCTTGTTTAAATCTACACGGTGGATGTCTTCAATCATATCCACAATTTCATCAAAATCTGCTCCAAAATGTCTTGAAATTCTATGCATCTCCTGGAAACATGCAATCATCCAAGCCCGATAAATTGTTTCAAAAAGTTTCGCCAACTCCGTCTCCAATGGACTTTTAAGAATTTTAACCTTTAATCCAAGTTTTTGATAATGCTTCTGCGCCATCATCGCGGAATGTTTTGTTACTCCACCAACATATTTTGTCCAGAAAAGTATGTCCCTTTTCATACTTTCAATGTTTTTATGCATTCCACGGATGGGAGAATGCACTATGGGCGAATTTGCTGATTCATAAATTTTTTGAGTAGTTTCTGGGGGGATGGTGCTTTCGATTAGGGTGAGTTTGGGTTTAAACTTGTCCATGTAGCCTAAAGTTATCTTCACAAATTCATCTTGTTTTAAACATGGATAACAAATATGCATAAAATTAACACATGAAGGTAGTTCTTTCTCGCCAACAATTCTAAGCATTTTTTCTTCGTCCACATCAAAACCATAAACATCAAACTTTCCACTCTCCTTAAACAACTCAAAAAGTGCATGTCCAACCTCGCCTAAACCCACAATTAAAACACTTTCCTTTGGCATTCCACTTCACCAGAAAAATCCAAAATGCTAAATGTTACATATAAACTTGTTATGTTTAAAGCTTCATCTTCTGTTCTCTTCTCGCCAATTTTTCCACAAGATTTGTGATGATATTAACCGGATTTTCAAGTTCTGCTAGCAAATGTTTTACATCTTTTTTCGCGCCTAAGAGTTTTTCAGCAAGCCTTGGCACTTCTAATGGTTTAGCTTTGAAAATTGGAAAGCCTTTTTCTGCTAAAAAGTCGTTAACATGTTGCTTTTGAAATACATTAACGATTATGGCCGGGGTTCCTTGTAGCGCAGCCTCGCGTGTTATTGTTCCTCCGACACCAACAAATAAATCTGCTTGTGCCACTAAACTGGCAGAATCTATAAATTCCTTTGGAACAATTAAGCCTCTAATCTTCTTACGGTGATAACGTGAAAGAAAGATAACATTTCCAAGCTTCATTAATTTTCTGGCTAGAAGTATCATATCTTGTTTTTCTTTTATATATGCTGCTTTTTCCTCTAATTGCCTTACCACAATTAATGGTTTTCCAAAATCGTATTGAATCTTTGGTTTAAAATTTTTAATCCATGCAACTTCATCTACGCCGTCAAAGCTAATTATTTCTCCTTTAACATTGTAGGCTTGTAAGCTTTTTTTGGGGATGGCTTTTGATGCTATAATGTAATCGGCAAGTGGCAGTGTAAGCCTATGAACTGCTTCTGCATAAGGTGTATCTAACGTGCAGATTATTGACTTTCCCAAACCAAAGGCTACTCTACACTGGTCCACTGAACCATGCGAAATGGCAACATCAAAGTTGTTTTTTTCAAAAATTTTACAGAATAAAAGCTGGCGGCGTGTGCCTTCTTTCAGCCTTGTTAACAAAGATTTTGGGTCATAACGCCCCACTACAATAAATTTTTCCTTTAGGAATTCTGCTAAGGGTAAAGTGTCTGGATGTTTTCTTGTTGTTAATATTACTTCGTGTCCCAATGCTCTTAGACGTTTTGCGATAGCTACACCGTATCTGACGTGTTTTCCCGTGCATGCGTCATACCAGATTCTCATTCTCTAACCCTCATGAATTGGCATCCAATAGTTTCTGCAGCCAACATGTCTTCATCTGTGTTTCCAATAAAAAGAATGTTTTGTATTTTAGTTCCAAGTTTTTCTGCGGCAATTTTAAGTTGTTCAACTCTGTTAAGGGAGTCTTCTCTTGTTATTACGTAATTGAAGGATAAACCCAAACGTTTTAAGGCATTTTGCACAAAAGGTTTGCCTTGCATGGTTACGAGGGCTTTCCTTTTTTCCAAGAGTTTTTCATAATGCAAAATTCCTTCATTATTAACTTTCATGTTCGCCAGCGCTTCATATTCGATCTTATCCCAGACATCAAAAACCTTCCTCTTAGTTTCCTCACCTAATTGAGCGACTACTTTCGTTAATGGACGTACATTAGAGGTTTTTGTTATTTTGCTTATTTCTTGAAAGAGCTTTCCATAGTCTATTGGCAAATAAACCAGTGTGCCATCAAAATCAAATATTACAGCCTCAATCAACTGTACATTTCCCCGACAACCTTTCCATCCATAACCAGTTTTGCTGGTGCATCAATATGGCGGATCCAGTAAATGTTTTCTGGTAGAATATTATATTTTGGTATGTTTGGCATTTTTTCTTCAAATGCAAGTTTCACATATAGGTAAGGAATATTGGCGTAATAGTCTCTTCTCACTATTTTGCTTGCGTAAGAGAAGAAGAAGGATGTTGTGAACATTCTTCCAGCATTAATCTCTGTTACGCATGGTTCACCTTCCTCGTTTTCCTTCAAGTCTACACATGCAATTCCGCTAAATTTTTGGTCTATAGCTAATACAGCCCTTGTTCCAACATCATTCACAACTTTATCATGAATTGTTTTTTGAACCGCCGGCGTACCAGTAACACCCGAAGGTGCAAGGTTAGGATATATGTATTCTATCCTTTCTCTAGCCATTGAAGTTATAAGTTCTCCATTTTTCCAAAGACTATGGAAGCCTATATTCCTTCCGGGCAAGTATTCTTGAGCAATAAATTGCCAATTCATCCCCCGCGATTTCCAATATTTAATCCACGATAAGGCTGTTCCTTTGTTGTGGGCAAGGGTGCTTCCTCTTCCGCCTGCACCATGTCTTGCCCTAATCCATATCGGCGTTCCCAATTCTTTGAAGGCTCTGTTAACATCTGCTTCCTCTCGTAATTCAAGATACCTTGCGACTGGAACATTATTTTTCTCCCATTTCTCCGCCGATTTCAACTTATCTTGGCAAACGCGTATAGTCTCCTTTGCTGGCAGAAAGACTTTCGCCTTCAATTTTTCACGGCTTTCTGAAATGGCGGCTACCTCAACATCAGGCTGGGCGTGAACAAAATCCACCTTTTCCTTCTCCACTATTCCGTTCAACTCATTTATATAAGCGGGGTCTGATGCTTTAGGAATCAAATACTTCTTGTCCACAGATGCCAAGTGGAGAAAATATTTGTTGGCTTCGGTTCCAACAATAAACATTTTTTCAGGTGCTATTTTAAGCGACATGACAAAATTTATGCCGGCAGGTCCTCCAGCTCCTGTAACTAGAATCCTTTTCATCTCATTTCCTCACATTTGCCTCACTATGCTAAGCCTAAAGCGGCAATTTTCTCTTTTCAGTATAAAATAACAACTTAATATTTATTCTCAACAGCCAAACTTTAATAAAAACAAAACACCCTAAATCTGAAAGGGGCCGGTCGTCTAGCCTGGTTAGGACACTCGCCATAAAAGCAAGCCTAAAGCAGCCCTTACGAGGCTGAGGTCGCCGGTTCAACTCCGGCCCGGCCCACTCAAGAACGTTCTCTTTTGCGAGGCTAAATGCTTATTTTGTTAATTTCGATTACACTTTTGGAATTTTAAGTTGTTCATGTTGGTGGATCTTTTGGATGTTGCCAAAGGATTTGCGAATGAAAAATTTGCTGGTTGTCGTGGCATTTTAGGTGTTTTGTTGACAGGTTGGTATGATGACATTAATCTGTGGGTTTATTCCACAGCTAAAATAATGTATGACCCAGATAATACTGTGAAGAATTTATTAGATGGGTATAGAGAATACCCTGAGGATATTCGAAGAGAGAAAATGTTCTCCTACTTTTTCTATGGGTGGGCTGAGGCACCATACAATTTTGAGAAAGCCTTATACGGGAAGGATCCGCTGACAGCCCAGCTTTGCCTCAGTAACGCTGTGGAAATTTTCACGGCCCTTTTGTTCATCATTAATCGCTGTTTTGTTCCATACAGAAAGTGGAGAATGCGCCAATTGCAAAAAATAGCGAAGAAACCAGCAAACTATGAATATAGAATCAAACAATTAATCCAAACGAAAAATTTCTCAAAACAATCATTTGACCTCAAACATAAAATTATTGATGATCTTGTTAACGAAATTAAGGAAATGCTAATCCAAGAGGGGGTTCCAGCCGAAAAAATCGGAGAAAACATGTGGAGATACGAACCAAAATACAAACCATCCATATAAATATCAAGAAAAATCGTCATTTTCTGATGTGAATTCTTTATAAATTAGGATAAAAGATTCTTCGTCATGGAAGCTAAAGCCATAAGCCGTCTTAACGCCTTTCTAATGCTTATGCTAATTCTTTTTTGGGGAAGTTCCTTCGTTGTTGTTAAAATTGCCTTGATGGAAGGGTTAACTCCAATCGCCATTGCAACCTTTCGTTTTCTTGTTGCTGGAGGGCTTTTCTTCGTTGCGATTTTGCTTGAAAGAAAAAGGGTGAAGTGCTATGTGCTTTTTGTTGAAAAGAAAGATTTTCCAACACTAATTCTTTTAGCGCTTACAGGCGTAACTTTCTTCTTTACCGCTCAATATACTGGCATAAAAATGGCTGGAGCATCCATCGCAGCCATATTTGTCTGCCTACTGGCACCAGTTTTTATAACGGTTTTCTCTGCCAAACTTTTAAGGGAGTGTTTGGTGAGAAGGCAATTTTTTGGTGTTGGAATAGCAGCCGCAGGCACTTTTATTGTTATTATGGGCGGAAGCATAAGTTTCCAAGCTAATAACCAATTTCTTTTGGGAAGCCTAATTTTGCTTTCCACGCCATTTCTTTGGACTGCTTTTAGTCTTCTTGGAAAAAGTGTTATGGGCAAGTATAGTCCATTCCTTGTTGTGGCTTATGTAAACATGCTTGGAGGCTTACTGCTTATTCCCTTCTCTTTAGCTGAGGGTTCATTTATTCAAATTTTCGCTTTGAGCTTTAATGGGTGGTTGACGATTCTCTTTTTGGCTGTTACTTGTTCATTTTTGGGCTATTACATTTGGTTTTATGTGATAAAGAGGGTTGGTGCTGCCGTTGCCAGTTCTTTCATGTTTGCTGAACCCTTAATCACAGCTCTGTTTGCCGTTGTTTTTGTTGAAGAAAAGTTAAGTATATACACGATTACTGGAGGTTTTCTAATTTTCATAGGAGTATACTTAGTTACTCGGAAATAAGCGCTGTTGAGTAATCCATGAATTCAAGAATCCTTTTTGGACTAAAAACTGAAAAAGTTGCGTTATCTAAAATCTTACCAATTTTTGGAATCAACCCCACAGCATCTGTCCCAAGTTTGCATGCCACAGCATTTTCAAACAACCCTAAAGGTTCAATGTTTATTATATCGCGGTTAATTCTTGCACGTTTTAAAGCCAACCTCAATTCCAGAGGGGATATACCCAAAATTATCAGTCTATCTAAGAACGATTTTGTCCACTTTTTGTATTTAGAAATTTGGCTTTCTGAGAGCATGGCTTCTATGAAATTTTTGTCTTTGTTTATGTCTAAAATTTTGATGATTATCGGTAGATGTTCACAGAAGCCATAAAGCTCTATAAGTTTTTTTAGGGCGATTTTTCTTCCGTCGGCGAGTTGTGCTTGTAAGCGCTGTAGTGGGATTGTGGCGTCGACGATTGGTGATGCAATTCCTATATTCACGTAAAGTTCTGTTTTGCTTTTGTTTAAGGATGTTATGCGTCCTTTAGCCTCGGAATATTTGTTTAGATTTTCAAAACTTGCTGGGCATATTCCAATTTCTTTATCCAAATAGTGGAGTGCTGCCTTTTCGTCTTCTCCTGAAACATTTATTTGCACCATTCCACGTGGGGTAATTTCGCAAATTTTAGTTTCAACTTTTAATCCTTTAAGAATTGATTTTATGGATTTTTCAACAAGTTCCAGTTGAGATTCGTCGTAGACTTTTAGGAGTAAGGTTACAGTAGGCATTTGCAGTCGCCGATTAACGTGAGCATTTCGTTATGCATTTTTCTGATTCTTGCAATAGCGGAGGGCGGTAACTCTTTAGAAAAATTTTCAATGGTTCTTTCTATGGATACTCGTCTGGAGCCTTCAACAAGTTTGTCTGCGTAGGAAACGATTTTCTCCTCCAAGGTTATTGGAACGTATATGTCTTTGGGCCATCCGAGCTTTTTTGCTTCTGCGGCTGTTATTCCCCCTCCAACATGCCTCTTTATTATTGAGATGAGCGGTTTTGGTAAACCAAGTGTTTGTGCAATTTCAGCTCCGATAATGGCGTGGTGGACCGTGTGAGTTTTTGAGCGCCCTATGTCATGTAAAAGGCCACCTATCTCTACAAGCTCCAAGTTAACGTTATAGCCTTTTTCTTTGCATATTTTTGCTATTTCCAAGGCGAGTTCAGCAACGGTTTCACAATGTTTTATAACGTTTGCGGAACATCCACTCTTATGAAGAAAATATAATGCCTCTTCTCTTGTTGGGAGTTTTTCACTCACCCAGTTCCTTCCTTAACTGTTCAATCTTCTTTGATAACACTTGAACAATTTTGGCATTGTCATAGTGGACTAAAGGTTTTCCGCATGTTGGGCATTTGAAGACAAGCTCCACGGCCTCTTCAAATGGAATGCGCTTGCATCCTGGCGTGTAACAATAGTAAAAGTCGTGGTTTTTCTCATACTCGAGGCGAATGTTAAGTTTTTCCATTACTCGCCTTTTTTGGCTTAATATGAAGCCTTCAAGCTGGTCTGGTTGGAGTTTCCAATGGAATATGAACCATCCTGTTTTTGGGTCTCGGGTTCTTCTTAGGCTTACGAGGGAATGGTCGTAAAGTTTGTATAAGATTTTTCGGACATTGTTGAGTCTTATGCCTGTTTTGTTGGCTATTTCGTCATCCGTTATCTCATCTGAATTTTTTAGAATCTCGATTAATTTAACTGCCTCTTCTTCGCCTAAAGCTTCTGCCACTTTCATCAAAGTTGCATCATCAATCGTCGATAACATAGCGACCCTTTTGCTCAACTGTTGAACACTGCACCTCTTTGAAATATATATTAGTAAACTTTCATTTAAATCTCTTTACGAAATCTGAATCAGAACTAATGTTCTTAACTATTTTCTTCCCCCTCCTTTGGGGGATTATCCTCACTCTGGCATTCTCAAATTCCCTTTTAAGTTCCTCCCCACCAAACAAACGGTCTAAAAAGACTGCTAGACTTGCGCATTCGGAGTGGGGTTGATTTCCAATGGCTACATTAAAGTCTGAAACTTCTTCTGAAAAAAATTCTCTCGGAACCTTTTGACTTCCAACAATAACTAAAATATCTTTTCCACACTCTTTAATTCTGCTTAGCACGTTGCTTGTTTGGATGTTTTCTCCATAAGCTGTTAGGTGTACGACAATTCCGCCTTTTGTTTTCCAATTTTTCACAACGTTTTTCCAAGGTTTTCCCATTTCAAAAAAGAAGGGCCCACCCCAAATTTTTGTAACTTTTTCGACGCTTTCTCTTATTTTCTCATCTTCTATGTCTGAAAGTATGACGCCTGATGCTCCAAGTGCTCTTGCAGTTAAAACAACGTGGGTTGTAAGTCTTGCGTCCCTTTTTGGTCTGTGGCCCCATCGTAATACTACAACTTTAGGCATACATCATATCCCTTTGTTCGTTTTGTTGCGGATTTTTCTTTTCGAATTTTCCATCGAATGCTTCTACTTGTTTCTTGACTTTTTCTGCGAACCATGGAATTGCCTCAAAAACCACATGGGCATGATTGTCGGCATATTTTATTGTTTGCACATCTGTTCTTTTGAAAAGCCATGATAGGAAGGGCATGGTTTCGTTTGTTAATGGAATCGTAAAAGAGGCTTGAACATAATCTTTTAGCATTTTTAGAATTTTTTGCTTCAGTAAGTCTATGTTGGTTTTATAAAGGGCTGATATTGGCACAGGGTTTGGCGCTCTTTCCTTTAGGCTTTCAAGTTTTTGAATAGTTTCGTTTTCTGTTAGTAAATCAATTTTGTTTAAGGCTGTTATTATTGGGATGCCGGCAGCACCTATTCGTTCTATGGTTTCCAAGCATACGTTTAGTTTCTTTTCAATAGTATTTATTGGTTCACTTATGTCTACAACCAAAAGGATAAGGTCTGAAAAGATGGTTTCTTCGAGGGTTGAGTGGAAAGCCTCTATTAATGTTAATGGTAAGCGATCTATAAAGCCCACGGTGTCCGTTAACAAAAACTTCTTTTTTGAAACTTCCACAAGCCTTGTTGTTGTGGATAGCGTTGTGAACAGGGACGCGTCAACTGGAACCTCCTCTTCTGTTAAAGCGTTAAAAAGTGAACTTTTTCCGGCGTTGGTGTATCCAGCTAAGGAAATGGATGAAAAACCCAGTTCCTCTCTTCTTTCTCGATGTAGCTGCCTTTTTCCTCGAATCTTTTTTAGCTTTTTTCGAACCGTATGCACTTGCTTCTTTACTGCCTCGTAATAAACGTCAACTTCATAGGCTCCGAGACCCATGAATCCTGGCTGTTCTCCCATTTTGGCTAGCCTTACCCTTTCTTTGGCGTGGGCTAATTCATATCCCAATTTTGCTAGTTGAATTTGCAGTTTGGCTTCGGTTGTGGTGGCCCTCCTTGTGAATATTTCGAGGATTAGTTGAAAGCGGTCTATGGCTTCTACACCCGTGGCTTTTGCTATGTTGTAGGCTTGAACTGGTTTTAGTGGGTTGTCGAAAATTATTTTTTGGGCGCCCGTTTCCTTAACAAGTTTTGCGAGTTCTTCAACTTTTCCTGCGCCTATTTGGTAGCGGGAGTCTGGTTCTCGAATCTGTTCTATCTTACCAACTACGGTATAACCTGCAGATTCAGCCAAACTTTTAAGTTCTTCTAGGCTTGAGTTTTCAAAAGATTGTCGCCGTTGGACTATGATGGCTTTCGTTGAGGCGAATCCCCCTTCCCCTTTTCCTTTTTGTTCAATTGGATAATGTCTCCTAAAGTTAGTTCACGACTTGCTGGTTGCGGAATCTTTGTAGTAAGAGTTTTCTCCTCTGATGGCGGGAGAAGCAATTTAACTTTCAACGCATGTTCAAGCTTCATTGCAAGCTTATTGTCCGGCGTCATTTTTCCCGTTTCTATCTTTTTGAGAAGAGACACTTTTTCATTAATTTTTTTGCCCAGTTCTTCGTGGGAGAGCCCAAGTTTTTCCCTTGCTTGCCTAATTTTTGTGTGGAAATTTTCCACAAGCTCCAAACTTGTTTCCACGATTTCTGGTGCCTTCTTGCTTTTCATTTTCGTGGGTTGAGAAATCGGTTTGGTTTTTAATGCTAAGCTTTTGGGCTTTGGTTCTTCTTCCCAAACTATTGTTCCATGCTTCGAACATTGGCTACATACGGTTAGTTTTGCTCCTTCAATAATTACCTTATATGGTTTGCCGAAGATTTTTGCTCCACAGACTTCACACCGCAACTGTTGACGCACCTATGTGTTTTTATTTTGTTGGTTGTGTTTATAGTTGTCGAAGCAAAATAGATTAATTAATGGTGCAAAAGTTGGAAAATCCTCTCAAAAGAATTCGAAGCGTGGCCGACTATCAATTTGGAAAGGGTGTCGGCGTCAAACTTTTTCCAGAAAACGTGAAAATAGAATATTCTAAAAGAACTGGGAGAATCCGTTACGTTTATTTGGATGGCAAAAGGCTTGCAACCCTACGCCCCACAGATGGCTTATTTTCTTTAAGCATTGCTGGCGCAAAGAGAATAGCTGAAAATGGGCAGTGGGCAAAATGTTTTGTCACGGTTAAGAAGGATGTTTCAAAGTTTATTGCGGAAGGCGGCGACGTCTTCGCTGCTCACGTACTGAAGGCTGACGATGAAATCCGCCCAAAGGACGAAGTCATAGTCCTTAACGAAAGTGGTGAAGTTTTAGCTGTTGGGCGGGCCGTTCTATCCAGCGAAGAAATGAAAGTCTTCAAAACCGGCGTTGCTGTTAAAGTTAGGCGCGGAAGCCTAGAAGAAAGTTAAGTATATGAAGTCTAATAGTAAATATCTGATGGAAGGCGAAGTTTATGCATAGACGAATTAGCCCCCGCGAAGCAAGACGTATGATGCAACGCATGGGTCTAAGCATGGACACGGTTCCCGATGTTGAACAAGTAATAATTAAAACAAGCAGCAAAGAAATCACCATAGAAGCGCCAGAAGTAGCCATCATGGAAATGCAAGGACAAAAAATTTTCCAAGTGGCTGGTGGAAAGATTAGCGAAAAAGCCATGGAACGCAAACTAACAATACCAGAAGAAGATGTGAGGCTTGTGGCAGACCAAACTGGCAAAAGCCCAGAAGAAGCCAGAAAAGCCCTAGAAGAATGTGGGGGAGACCTAGCCAAAGCAATTCTTCTACTTCAGTCAAAAGTTTAATGTGTATTAAAATGTTTGATGTTACAGTTGTTGGTCATTTTGCTATAGACTCAATTTTTCTTCCAGATAGACAAACGCCATATATTATTTTGGGTGGCTCTGCAGCTTATGTTTCGCTTATCGCCAGGCGTTTAAATGCGAAAGCTTCGGTTTTTTCTAAGGTTGGCGGCGATTTTCCAGAAGCTTATTTATGGTGGTTAAAAGAGGAAGGCATTGACGTAAGCGGCGTAACAAGGGTTAGTGATGCGCAGACAACACGTTTCGAGCTGAAATATGCTGATGGATTTTTTAACAGAAATTTGCGCTTGAAAAGCAAAGCACCATCCATTACCATGGAAGATTTGCCAAAATCCATGAAAAGCAAAGCAGTTCACATTGGTCCCATAGCAGGCGAAATAACTTACGAGGTGGCTGAAAAATTAAGAGGCAGCGCGGAGGTTTTATCCATAGACCCGCAAGGACTTGTGCGAAACTTCGACATTGAAGGATATGTCTCCTATTCTCCGCTCTTGGATAGGCGAATACTGAAGCTCGCCAACATTTACAAATCCTCCTTAGAAGAAATCAAAGCTGCAACTGGCTTATCTGACCTAAACTCTGCAGTTAAGGCAGTTCACGATTATGGCGTAGAAACAGTCATAGTCACTTTAGGCGCTAAAGGAGCATTGCTTTCCATCGAAGGAACCAAATATGCTATTCCAGCATACCCATGCGAGAAAATTGTCGACCCAACAGGGGCTGGAGACGTTTTTATTGGAGGCTTTCTCGCCGAATACGTTCGTGGCAAAGACTCTTTATGGTGCGCATGCGTGGGTTCTGCAGCTGCTTCCTTTGCTGTTGAAGTTGTTGGTCCCACATTTATGGAAGGCGAAACAGAAATTTATCAAAGAGCCAGATTGCTTTATGAAAAAGAAATTAAGGAATAACGCATATCTTATTCCTTAAGGTTACGTGATTAAGAAGGCACTAAGAATGGGACGAGTTGACAAAGGCGTTAAATGCAGCGTTTCTGGTTGTGGAGGCGAAGCTATTCGTTCGCTTTCAGCAGAAAAAGTAAGGTCTACTGGCTTAAATGTTGGCAGTAGCGAGAGGCGTGCTTACTTATGCAAGGAGCATTATAAAGAATATAAGAAGAAGACAAAGAAGGATAAGATGCTTGAGAAATGGCGACACATGGGCTGAAAGGGGAAGGTGATTTTCCATGCGAATATTACAGTTACACTCAAACTATATCGAGTACATGCCAATTCAAAAAGAGATAGAGATGGCTGAAAAAGCAGAAAAGAAACCAGTACGCCTAGAAGAAATTGTTGTATTATTCACGGCTGTGGAGGAAAATGACGATTCAACAGTAGCCGGAAAAGCCGTAGACGAAGTTTATGCTTTTCTGGAAAAATTGAAGGTAAACAGAATTCTAATTTATCCCTACGCTCACCTAAGCAATAAACTGGCAAAGCCCCCAGAAGCCCTCAAAATAATCAAGGCTATGGAAGAAAACGCTAAGAAAAGGGGCTTAGAAGTTTTTAGGGCACCTTTCGGCTGGAACAAACAGTTCACGATATCAATAAAGGGGCATCCCCTGGCAGAACAATCCCGCGTAATTCTTCCTGCAGAAGTGAGAGAGGAAAAAGAAGAAAAAGTATCTGAAGCCGTGAAAGCCGAAGAAAAACTGGAATCCTTCTGGTATGTTCTTCAGCCGGATGGAAAAATGGTTCCCGTCGAAGATTTTAATTTTAAGGGTTATGAAAATCTTGAGAAATTTGCAGATTACGAGATACATAAGGTAAGGGCAAGCCAGCAAATGCCCCCTCATGTGCCGTTAATGAAGAGATTGGAAATAGCTGACTATGAATCTGGAAGCGATCCGGGAAACATCCGCTGGTATCCAAAAGGACGTTTAATAAAATCTTTGCTTGAACAGTTTGTCACGGCTAAAATGGTGGAATATGGCGCCATGGAAGTTGAAACGCCAGTAATGTACGATTTTCACCATCCAAGCCTTGCTGATTATATGAATCGTTTTCCCGCACGGCAGTATTTGCTAAAATCGGAAGACAAAGAACTTTTTCTGCGGTTTGCAGCATGCTTCGGACAATTCTTAATGGTTCATGACTCACAATTTTCCTACAAGCACATGCCATTAAAAGTTTACGAGCTAACCCGTTACAGTTTCAGAAGGGAAAAAAGCGGAGAAGTTGTGGGTTTAAGGCGTCTAAGAGCCTTCACCATGCCAGATTGCCACGCTTTCTGCGAGGACTTGGAACAAGCCAAGAAAGAGTTCATAACAAGGTTCAAGTTGAGCATGGAAATTCTTGAGGAAATAGGCTTATCAAAAAACGATTATGAGGCAGCATTGCGGTTCACACAAGACTTCTATGAAGAAAATAAAGAATTCATCGCTGAGCTGGCGAAAATCTTCGGCAAACCCTTCCTTGTTGAGATGTGGAAGGAACGCTTTTTCTATTTCAGACTAAAATGGGACTTTAACTACGTGGACAATCAAAACAAGGCTGCCGCCCTATCCACCGACCAAATAGACGTCGAAAACGCAAAAAGGTATGACATAACCTATGTGGACGAGAAAGGCGAGAAAAGGCATCCCTTAATTTTGCATTGTTCTCCAAGCGGCGCCATTGAAAGATGCATATACGCATTATTAGAGAAAGCCTACAAAGAACAACAAACGGGCAAGCCACCAATGCTTCCCTTATGGCTTTCTCCAACTCAAGTGCGCATAATCCCATTATCCGAAAAATACATGGACTTTTCCGAAGAACTGGCTAAAAAAATGGAGGAAAATTGTATACGTGTGGACATTGATGACCGAACCTTAACTTTGCAAAAGAGGGTTAGAGAAGCAGAAATGGAATGGATTCCATACATAGTTGTTGTTGGACAAAAGGAAGCCGAATCAAACATCCTAGCAGTAAGAGACAGAAAAGCCGAAAAAATCCGCAAAATGAAAATTGAAGAGCTAATAAGCGAGGTTAAAGAGATAACCCAAAACAAGCCCTTCAAGCCTCTGCCTTTACCGAAACACCTTTCAAAAAGACCCCAATTTTATGGTTAATAACATTAAAAATTAGTCGAATCTGGCAAAAACTATATCAAACCTTAACCAAATAAACTAAGTTCTCCAGTTTGAGGGGAAAGGTTCTTGGAAAGAGAACTACTTGTGTTTATAGACGGAGAATACTATCCAAAATCAAAAGCCAAAATTTCTGTTTACGACCACGGTCTCCTATATGGGGATGGAGTTTTTGAAGGAATCCGCGCCTACAACGGCGTAGTATTCAAACTTAAAGAACACATTGACAGACTATACCGTTCAGCCCACACCATAATGCTGCAAATTCCCATGACAAAAGAGGAAATGATACAAGCCGTTCTGGAAACCCTTCGAAAAAACAACCTAAAAGACGCTTATATTCGCCTAATAGTAACAAGAGGCGTCGGCGACCTCGGATTAGACCCAAGAAAATGTTCAAAACCCACAATTATAGTGATAACAGACACCATAAAACTGCTAAAAACCGAAGCCAAAGAAAACGGAATAACAGCCATGATTTCATGGGTTAAAAGAGACCCTGTGGATGCGACAACCCATGAAATAAAATCCCTCAACTACCTCAACAGTATAATGGCAAAAATTGAAGCAAACATAAACGGCGTCGACGAAGCCATATGCCTAGACAAAAATGGATTCGTATGCGAAGGAGTGGCTGAAAACATATTCATAGTCAAAAACGGAAAAATTTTCACACCACCAAGCTATACAGGCGCATTGCCAGGAATAACCGCAGAGGCTGTAATGAAACTTGCAAGAAAACTTGGATATGAAGTTATCGAAAAGAACATAACACCATATGAATTGTTTAACGCTGATGAAGTCTTCTTCACTGGGACTGCAGCCGAAATTGTGCCAGTGAAGGAAATAAACAAAAGAATAATAGGAAATGGAAATCCGGGTCCCGTAACCAGGAAACTAATGGCTGAGTTTGCAAAGATGGTTCAAGACCCAAAGGAAGGAATACCAATCTACCAGTAAAGCAAGCTTTAATCCCTTTATTTACTCTTAATCATAAACTCTTCAATTCTGTTAAAGGCTTCCTCAAGCGTCTCAAGTGGTGGAAGGAAAACGCCTCTAACGTGTCCTGCCCCATAAGTTTGGTCAAACCCTGAACCATGAACAAGAAGCACACCAGTTTCTTTCAAAAGTTCCAACGCAAATTCTAAATCCGTTTTCCATTTTCGTCCTACCGCATGAATTTTTGGAAAGACATAGAATGCGCCTTCAGGTTTTGTGCAGCTAATTCCCTCAATTTCGTTTAATCTCTTTAGAGAATAGTCTCTTCTTTCTCTAAGTTTCTTAACCATATCTTTTATGTGGTCTTGTGATCCATTTAGGGCGGCAACCCCAGCTTTTTGGACTGGCGTGTTTGCGCATAGCCTTATTCTTGCCTCTTTTTCGACGCATTGCTTCAATTCTTGAAGCTCCCCCTCTTGGTCGTGGAAATAAACGTAGCCAAGTCTCCACCCAGTCATCAAATAAGCCTTTGAAAAACCATTAAACCCTATAACTGGAACGTCTTTAGCTAAACACGCCGTGCTGACAAATTTTTTCTCATAAACTATCTGATCATAAATTTCATCAGACAAAACTGGAATTCCATATTCTCCAGCTAAATCCAATATTTGCTTTATCACTTTCTCCTCATAAAGGGCTCCAGAAGGATTATTTGGATTAATAATCACAATTCCCCGAGTTTTCTTTGAAATTTTCCCTCTCAAATCGTCAATATTTGGCTGCCAACCCTCACCTTCCACAGTTTCATAAGTGATTGGTTTTCCACCAAAAAATTTTGCATAAGAAATGTACGGCGGATAAGTGGGTCCCGGAAGCAGAATCTCATCCCCAGCATCCACAAGCGCAGCCATAACCATCTGAATACCCTCAGAAATTCCAGAAGTAACAATAACATCCTCAGCAGAAACATCAACACCATTAACTCTCCTTTCCTTCTGGCTTATGGCCTCCCTAAGTTCTGGCAAACCTTCAGAAGCACAATAAGCATTAGCCCCCTCCTCAACAGCCCTCATTAAAGCTTGTTTAATATGCTGCGGCGTATCAAAATCAAAAGCAACGGGATCTCCAATATTCAAGTAGTAAATTTTTTTGCCAGCCTTCGCCAACTCCTTTGCGTAGACAATAACATCGCGGATGGCATATTCTATGGTGCGAACCCTTCCTGTAACCCTTACTTTAGTCAAGGCTAAATCTCCTAAAGAATTTGAGTTAAAGCCTATTAGAGAAAATAAAGGTTATGGGATTATGGATACCATGTTTTTGATGCTTGAAAGCCTTCGGCAGTGTATATCGTAACTGTTATGGGATCTATTGAAAGATAGCTTTCATAGTTCCAAGAGCAAACAAATGTGACAGTTTCTCCTATGTTAAGAGGATAGCCAGTCGGGGCGTATCCGTCTGGGCGTAATCTTGGATATAAGATGCTGTTGTATTGGTGGTATGTGGCATTGTTGTAAATTATGTATGTGTCATTCCTTGTTTGGATTATAATTTGTGTTATTGTGACGTTGTAGAGGGAATTGTTTGAATTTGATATTGTGACGTTAATATATGGCACTGCAATTTCTGTGGTGTTGCCGTAAAAGTCGCCACAAACTAAATTTTCCTCAAGTATTTTAAGTCCAACAGCAGAAACTTCTAAAAGCCTCGAAATGCTTCCTTCCGTTGTCACCACAGTAACGTTTGCGGTTTTTCCTCTAAAATCTGCCCAAGAGAGGGGGCAATTAAACATTTCTTGGGTGCCATTAGATAAAGTTGATGGTGGCTGTATGTCTTTACTGGTTTCATTAAGCCATATCTGCGTAACTGTTATGTTTCGAAGGGAGCAAGGCATGTTTGTCACATTAACCAAAAAGTAATTTATATCATCTAAGTCGAAACTCACGTTTGTTATATTCCAAACAACATCCGGAGGGGTAGACACGTTTTTGCTATCTACTAAAAAGCCTTGTTCAGTGTAAACGTTGACAATGAAACTAGTATTGCGATATAAAGTCCAATCCCAATAGCATTCAAAGGTTTTGGACTCGTTTTTTGGAATAGACCTAAAAATGGGCAATAAACTTTTGAATAAAACACGTTGCCGTGTTTCATTTATTGGAAAAGTTGTATCTTGAAGAGTCAGATTTATCCCACTTATAACCGCCGTTGCTGTTGAATAGGGGGAGCTGCTTATCGTTAAATTGAAATACGTTGTATCAGAATAATCAAACTTTATTTCTTCTATGTAAAGATACGCCCCGGGAAGCGCATTTGTTTTATAAGTTGTTTCATATCCTTCTGTTGTTTTCACTCTAATTGTGACATTAACGTCTTGAATGCCAGCTATTCGCCAATCCCAATTCCAGTAGCATTTGAATGTCTCATTTTGCTCTGGACTTAAAATAATTGGTAGCGGTGGGGTTACGTTGTTTTTTATGGAGTCGGTTTGTACTATTATGTCTGATATTGTGAGGTTTAGGGCTCCTGAGTTTATCACAGTTAAGTTGAAGTATTCTACGCTTTCTTCTACTTTAAAGGTTGGTTGTAACGTTAGTTTTACGTTTGGTGTTTGGCATGAATAGCTTAATGCTGATATGTTAGCTGCAACTGGTTCAATTTCCACTGTTTGTCCAGCAAAGTCGCTCCAATTCTTTAGGCATTTGAAAGTTTGCCTTGTTCCTCTTCTTATCGTGAAATTTATTTCCGGCTCTGTTGTATTGATAGTCCATACCTCATTTTTACCCTTTACAGTTAATTGGATCGCAGTAATATTCGCATCAGAAAGGGAGTTGGATGGGTTAAGAATTGTTACGTTAAAATAGGTGCAATCCAAATTTGGAAAATCTGGGAAGACAACTTCTTCCACTATGAGCATTGTGGTGTTTTCTGGCATGTTATAATAACTTGACATAACCCACAAGTAAGATACAAGGGCTCCAAAAACAACTGAGCATAAGAGAAGAATTATAATAATTAGAGTTGAAAGAGCTTTTTTGTTAACGAACATATGCGTTTCCTCCAAGTCTTGACATTTTGCTCTATCTCATATTTCGTGGAAATAGATAAGTGTTCTCTTACCAAATGCCATTAAAATGGGATATTTAAAGAGCTAAGCTTATTAATGGTTGGCATCACTTTTAGATTTTCCTTGCCGGGGGAAATGTAATGGTTGAGTGTGATGCGCTTGTTGTTGGTGCTGGAATTTTGGGTTTGGCAACGGCTTATCACATCAAAGTCAGAAACCCTAAAGCAAATGTTTTGGTAGTTGACAGGCTGGGCGCTGCGGGGCAAGGTAGCACAGCAAAGAGCGCTGCAGCTTTTCGTTGTTTCTTTTATTCTCGCACGAATTTTGCTTTAGCTGATTCTTCTGTTGAATTTTACAAGCATATCGAGAAGGATTTGGGTTTTGATTTGAAAATGAGGTGGATTGGTTATTTGTGGCTTTTTGACGAGGAACGATACGGCAGAATGCTTCCTGTTTTGAAAGATTTGGCTGGTAGGGGTCTTCAGTATAAAGAGTATGAGGTGGAAGAGTTGGCTAAAAAGCTTGATATGCGGACAAGTTTCGCTGGCGATGAAGAGGCGCAGCTGATGGGTTTAGGAGATGTTTACAAGGGAATATTAATTCCTAAAGCTGGCTTGCTTGATGTTGATTCCCTCGTCAAATTTTATGAGTCTGAATTTCTCAGGTTAGGCGGCAAAATTCAGTACAATAGTGAAGTTAAGGAAATTATTGTTGAGCCATGTAAACCGCTTGGCATGCCTGGCGAACCATATTTTTGGCAAGATGCCGCTGTGGTGGGGGCGAAAACAACTAAAGGCGTTGTAAGGGCTAAGAAGACGATAGTTGCGGCCGGAGCTTGGATTCCTCAACTTCTTGACCCCATTGGAATTGAATGTTTTATTAAGGCTAAGAAAAGGCAAGTTTTTTCTGTTAAAGCAAAAACTGATGCCCTCAAAAAGCTTCTTTACACAAAAGAATTCACGAGTGCTGGCTGCCTACCCTTCACAATCTTTCCAAAACCCTCTTCTTATATTCGTCCAGCACCTGAAGAGGAAGCTTTTTGGTTGGCTTATGCTGATGATTTTCCAAGAGCCTTTAAGATTGAAGACAATCCAGAACCTGAAGAAAACTTTTACCGTTACGGGTTGTATCAAGTTACGGTGAAATATTTTCCGCAGTTTGTTGGTTGTGAACCTTTTTCGGCTTTTGCTGGCTTGTATGAAATTAACACTCTGGATGGGCAGCCTTTAGTTTTTGAGGAAAATGGTTTGATGGTTGTGGGTGGCGCCAGCGGAAGCGGAATAATGAAGGCTGATGCCATAGGTAGGATTGCAGCGGCGCTTTACAATGGTGAAGAGTATGCTCTGCTTTATGGAGATAGAAAGTTTAAGGTTAGCGATTTAGGTTTAAAAAATAGACGGGTGGAGCCAGAAAAACTGGTAATTTAGCCCTTTTTACATCACTAATTTTATTTGCTCTTAAATAGAAACTATAAACCACTTTAGAGTGGCGTTAGATATGTATGGATGGAATGGCAAACTTTTGTATGTAAATTTGAGTAAAAGCAAGGCAGTTGCAAAACCGTATGATGCGAGCTTTGCAAAAAATTTTTTGGGCGGGAGGGGGTTTGCCGCCAAGATTTTGTGGGATGAACTTAAACCCGGAATCGAACCTTTATCTCCTGAAAATAAACTGGTTTTTGCTGTTGGTCCATTAACTGGCTTTGCCTTGCCTAGCAGCGGCAAAATGGTCGTGGCTTCAAAGAGTCCTTTGACTGGAGGTTATGGTGATGGAAACATTGGAACTTATGCGGCTGTTCAAATTCGGAAAGCTGGTTACGACGCTGTAATCATTGAGGGTAAAGCAAAAAAGCCCATAGTTCTTCTTGTCCAAGACATTCAAGCAGAGTTTTTGGACGCCAAAGACCTTTGGGGCGCATCCTCCTTTGAGGCTGAGAGAAAGCTTAGAGAGGTTTATGGTTCTACGGCTGGAATCCTATGCATAGGGCCTGGCGGAGAAAATCTTGTAAAGTTTGCGAATATAGTTTCGCAGGAAGGACGTGCTGGTGGAAGACCTGGAATGGGAGCTGTTATGGGTTCGAAGAATTTGAAGGCTGTGGTTTTTGTTGGTTCTGGCGAGTTGTCTGCTGCCTATCCTAAAGAAATGAAGGAGTTGGGCGCGGACGCTTACAGAGAAGTTTTAACTAAGCCCAACTATGCCTTTTGGAAGAGGCAGGGGACAATGATGACTATTGAGTGGAGCCAAGAAAACAGTGTTCTTCCAACATATAATTATCGTGAAGGCGTTTTTGAAGAGGCAGAAACCATAGGCGGCTTTAGCATGGAGAAAATTAAAACATCAAATCGTGGCTGTCCACAGTGTAATATGACATGCGGCAATGTTGTAAAGGATTCGGATAGGAGAGCGAGCGAACTTGATTATGAGAATGTTGCCATGCTTGGCTCAAACATTGGGTTAGGCAACTTAAAACAAGTTGCAGCCCTCAACCGAGTTGCAGACGAACTTGGCTTAGACACGATTTCGTTAGGAAATGTCATTGGTTTTGCTATGGAAGCCTCTGAAAAGGGTTTGATTGAAGAGAAAGTTTCTTGGGGAAAGTTTAAGGAAACTAAAAGTTTGATTGAAGATATAGCCTACAGACGTGGTTTAGGCAACCTTTTAGCCGAAGGGGTTCGTTTTGCAGCTGAAAAAATCGGCAAGAACTCAAGTCGCTGGGCTATGCATGTGAAAGGCTTGGAAATTTCCGCTTACGATTGTCACACTACTCCAGCTATGGCTTTGGCTTATGCAACAAGCTCCATCGGCGCCCACCACAAGGATGCTTGGGTTATTTCTTGGGAAGTTAAGTTTGGACGTGAAAGCTACAGCGAGGAAAAGGTTGATAAGGTTATAGAGTTTCAGCGCATCCGTGGAGGGGTTTTTGAGTCGTTAACTGTTTGTAGGCTTCCATGGATTGAGCTTGGCTTTGAACTTGAATGGTACACAAAGTTTTTGCACGCTGTCACTGGACTGGAGATGAGTTGGGAAGAATTGAATATTATTGCTGATAGGATTTTCAATTTGATTCGTGCTTTCTGGATTCGCGAATATGGCAAAAAATGGAGCGCTGAGATGGATTTTCCGCCAGCAAGATGGTTCGAGGAACCATTAACTAAGGGTTCCTTCAAAGGAGCAAAACTCGACAGAACAAAGTATGATGTTATGTTGCGGAGATACTACAAAAAACGAGGTTGGGATGAACGGGGGATTCCAACAAAAACAGCATTGAAAAAGTTGGGATTGGAGGACATTGCCAAGCAGCTTCAAAAGCGTGTTAAACTCTTTGATTAATTAAAGTGATAGGTTAATAGGCTCTGGCGAAGTAGACAACTTCCTTTGCTTCTTTTTCGCAATAGATGCATTTTGAGAAGATTTTTTCCCTTTCGAAGGGCACTATTCTTATGGTTGCCCCAGTCTCTTCCTTTATTTTTTCTTCACATGCAGAATCGGCGCACCAGCAAGCCCTAATAAATCCACCTTTTTCTTTTAGGGTTTTTTTGAATTCCTCGTAACTGTTTACTGTAGTTATGTTTTCTTCCAAGAATTTTTTGGCTTTGGTGAAAAGGTTTTTTTGAATTTCTTCCAGCAGCTTAGCCACAGCGTCAATTATTTCTTCTTCTTTTATGGTGATTCTTTCGAATGTGTCTCTTCTGGCTAATGTTGCTTGTTTTTGTTTTAAATCCCTCGGACCAATTTCTATTCTTATTGGCACACCTTTAAGTTCCCACTCGTTAAATTTCCATCCAGGCGTGTATTCGCTTCTGTCGTCAAGAACCGCTGATATGCCATGTTTTTTCAGTTTTTCATAGATTTCTTTAGCTTTTGCCAGTATTGCCGTGGAATCAGCGTCTTTGTAGGGTATTGGAACTATAACCGCTTGGATTGGCGCAACCTTCGGCGGTAATACTAACCCCTTGTCGTCGCCGTGGACCATCACCATGGCGCCTATCATTCTTGTTGAAAAACCCCAGGATGTTTGCCAAACGTATCTTTCCTTTTCGTCTTTGTCGAGGAATTTTATGTTGAAGGCTTTGGAGAAATTTTGGCCAAGCTGGTGGGATGTTCCCATTTGTAGGGCTTTGCCGTCTGGCATTAAAGCCTCTAAGGTTGTAGTGTATAATGCGCCTTTGAACTTTTCATTTTCTGTTTTCCTCCCAGCGAGAACAGGGATGGCTAGGTAATTTTCTATAATTTCCTTGTATATGCTTAGGATTTCCATAACCTCTTGGTCTGCCTCTTCCTTTGTTGCGTGGGCTGTATGACCTTCTTGCCAGAGGAATTCTCTTGTGCGTAGGAAAAGTTTGGTGGCTTCTGTTTCCCATCTTACAACGCTGTTCCACTGATTAAGCTTTAATGGTAAGTCCCTCCAGCTTCTAATCCACTTGGCGTATGTGGCATACATTATCGTCTCTGACGTGGGTCTTATAGCAAGTCTTTCCTCTAATGGTGTTTCTCCGCCGATGGTGACCCATGCAACTTGGGGAACGAACCCCTTGAAGTGTTCAGCCTCTTTTTTCAGGAAACTTTCGGGTATAAACAGTGGGAAGTAAACATTATTGTGTCCCGTAGCCTTAATTTTTTCGTTGAAGGTTTCTTGGATTTTCTCCCATATGGCGTAGGAAAGTTCGCGGAATATCATGCAGCCCTTGACAGGTGCATAATCTGCCAATCCAGACTTTACAACAACCTGCGTGTACCACTCTGAGAAGTCTTCAGCCTTTTTAACTGTCAATCCCATCTCTGACATGCGCATCTCTCCCTTCTGTCTTTTTTGTTGAATATAATTCTAATGGAGAACAGATTCTGATGTGGGCTAAGTGTTGCGAAAATTTAGTGATGTGGAACGCAATCGCCCATTTCAACCACGCCTTAGAAGGATATGAAAAGTTGCTATTAAACATTTTCTTATCGTGAAAATTGGTTGCGTATGTGCGCAAGTGTTTTAACCGAACAACCGCATAAAATGAATTTGTTCGTCTTTCAAGTGGATGGCGTGAACGAAGATTGAAGGCGATTTTAGTTATTGGGGATGGAATGGCTGACAGACCCATAAAAGAATTGAATTGGAAAACACCCTTAGAAGCAGCCCAAAAACCATCATTAAACAAAATAGCTGAAACGGGCGTCTGCGGCATAATGGACCCAATATCACCTGGAACGCCGCCCGGAAGCGATGTGGCTACCCTTGCCTTGCTGGGTTACGATGCACTAAAAGTTTATTCGGGAAGAGGCGCCTTAGAAGCAATAGGCTCTGGCATAGATGTTTCACCAAGCGATGTTTGTTTCCGATGTAATTTTGCGACAATTGATGACAATTTTATTGTTTTGGATAGGCGTGCTGGAAGAATCTCCAATGAAGAAGCGGCGAAACTGGCTGAAAGTCTCCAGAAAATCAAGCTAAAGAAACCAGCAAAAGTTGATTTCTTGTTTAGGAGTACGCTTCAGCATCGTGCAGTTTTGATTCTTCGCGGAGCCAAACTGTCAAGTGCAGTTAGTGATGCTGACCCTGGAAAAACCGGGGAAAAGGTTAGGCAAGTGAAACCATTAGACGATAGCCCAGAGGCTAAATTAACATCAAAAATAGTCAACGAACTTGTCCATGAATTCCATAAAATATTGGAAGTTCATCCATTAAATAAAGAAAGAGTTAAGCGTGGTTTGCGTCCAGCGAATATTGTCTTATGCCGAGGGGCGGGTACGATTCCTCAAATTGAGCCTTTGACAAAAATTTATGGCGTAAAAGCCGCTTGTGTAAGCGCTGCGCCTTTAGTTGGTGGAGTTTGTAAGGTTGCTGGAATGGATTTGATAAGGGTTGAAGGCGCCACTGGTTTGCCTCAAACCAATTATTTGGGTAAAGCGAAGGCAGCAGTTAATGCGCTGGCTAATTATGATTTTGTGCTTTTGCATGTGAAGGCGCCGGATGTTGCAAGTCATGACAGAAATGTTAAGCTAAAGATTAAGGTGGTTGAAGAAATTGATAAAATGGTTGGCTATCTGCTTAACAATGTTGAC
Organism: Bathyarchaeia archaeon; assembly: GCA_038883795.1. GTDB lineage: Archaea > Thermoproteota > Bathyarchaeia > Bathyarchaeales > Bathycorpusculaceae > JASEJA01. The sequence continues at coordinate 57,367 of JAVZLK010000001.1, read as the reverse complement.
ACAAGTTCAACTTATTTGGCTGTAACCGCAGACCACACAACCTCCCTTGTAACTGGCGAGCATGAAGCCGACCCCGTTCCCGTGGCCATAACTGGTCCATATGTTCGCTGCGATGATGTGAAAGAGTTCGGCGAAAGGTCCTGTGCAAAGGGCGGGTTGAACAGGATTAGGGGTATGGATTTGATGCCTATCTTAATGAATTTTCTTGGAAAAACCAGGAAGTTTGGAGCTTAGCTATTGGACTGGCATTAGTCTCCATTCTCTATAATCTGTTATGACTTTAATATAGCCCTTAAGCATGGCGTCTGCTTCGGCATCGCCCGTGTCAACTCTTAAAACGTTTCCTTCAATATTTTGGAGTTTGCTTTTTGTTGCTGCCACAATTATGCGTTGTTTTCCAATTCGCTTAATGATTTCTGGGCTTATCTGCTGGTTTCCCCTTCCCAAGAGGATTCCTTGATGCCCGATTGGTGATAGGATAATCCAAGTTTTCTGCCAATCCTTTATTTCTTCCAAAATCTTCTTCTCATTCACGTCAGGCATTACTTTGCCGTTTTTGTATATGTCCACGCCTAAAACTGTTTTTTGAACGCCCAAAAGGTCTGCTATGCGCTTGACTGTTGTTCCAGGACCAAGTATGTATGTGGCGTTTGGCTGCATTTCTTCTATTATGAACTTTGCTATTGCTGTTTGGTTTTCTTTCTCATCGGCTGTTTCTGGGCTTACTTGTTTGCTTCCTTGAATTCGCATAGCCAAAAAAGGTCCTTTCAAAAAACCGTGAAGTTTTACTGCGAAGGTGTCGCTTCTTATGGCGCTTTCGTCGGCATCCATTATTTCAAACTCCGTAATTTCTGCTTGGTTTTCAGCAAAAGCCAAAACGATATCTGCTGCATCTGAGGGGTTTACTGCGAAAATGCCACTATACATTTTTACTCCTGCGGGCACGCCTAAAACTGGTGTTTCCGCTTTACAGTCTCGCATAGCATCGAAAATATCTTTTGCTGTGCCGTCTCCGCCGACAAAGACTATCAAATCAACCTTTGCTGCTGTTAAGAGTTTGACTGCGGTTTTTGTGTCTTCGGCGCTTGTCTCCTTTCCAATTTTCATTGGCAATATTTGTACTGGAAAATTTGCAGCCTTTGCCTCTTTTTCGCCCATAATTCCTGGGCAGGTGAGGACTTCAATTTTTGTTTGGGCGAAATTTTCTTTCAGTTTTTGCAGAAATTCTACTGCCCTTTTTGGCGCAACTGGTTTGGCGCCTCTTGCAATAGCTTCTTTTAGTACTCCATCTGTTCCTTTTAGTCCGACTCTTCCTCCCATTCCAGCTATTGGATTGACGATGAAACCAAGCTTCATGGCCCTTCATCTGAAAATGATTGTTAAGCGTGCTATAAACTATTTCAGCCATTTCCCACCTAATAGAATAATAGGTTTAAACAATGTCTACACGGAAGGCAAAACCGCTACTTTCACTCGGAACCTTTTCTATATTGGCTATATCCGAAGACTCCGCTCTTATGGGCGTTGCCACAGCCTCAGGCTCCACAAACGTGGGCGACAGAGTTTCTCATGCAAAACCTGGAGTGGGCGTCATCGCCACCCAAGCTTATACAAATGTTGCTTATGGCGTTAAAGGGTTAGAATTGCTTAGGGAAGGTTTGTCTCCAGATCAAGCCTTAGCCAAACTTTTGATGGAAGATTCTGGAAGAAACATGAGGCAAGTGGCGATGATGGATTTTAAGAGAAGGAAAGCTGTTTTCACTGGCGGTGCTGTTCCAGAATATTATGCAGAAATTGTAGGTGAAGATTACATTGTTATTGGAAATTTGCTTTCCACAAAAAATGTTGCGAGCAGTATGGCAAGAGAGTTTGAGGCTTCCAGAGGAAGCTTAGCCTCACGATTAGTGAAGGCACTGCAAGCTGGAAGCAAAAGTGGCGGAGACAAGCGGGGTGAAAAATCATCAGCCCTTATAGTAGTTAGCAGCGAGAAGGTGGAGGTTGAAATAAAGGTTGGCATGCATGAACAGCCCATTGAAGAACTAATTCGTAGGCTGAATTCTCAAAAGTAAAGTATCCAATGTTAGAAGAGGATTTCTTTCTGAAAATTCTTATATCTTTAAAAATTGAACATCCTTTTCTCACGCTGATGAGGTTATCCAATGTCAAAGAAAACCATGAAAAAGATTCTGGTGACTGGCGCCACCGGACAAATTGGCTCTGAATTGACAATGGAGCTTCGGAAAAAGTATGGTGGAGAAAATGTTGTTGCTGCTGGGCATAAACGAAAACCGAGCGAAAAATTGTTAGAGTCTGGCCCCTTTGAGTATGTTGACACCACATCAAAAGAAAGCATTGAGAAAGTGGTAAAAGAGTATGACATCGACACCATTTACCATTTGGCGGCAGTTCTCTCTGCCACTGGCGAAGAAAATCCGCAGTTGGCTTGGAATGTAAACATAAACGGCCTTTACAATGTGCTTGAAGTCGCAAGGGAACACGATTTAGTTAGAGTCTTTTGGCCCAGCTCCATCGCTGTTTTTGGTCCAGAAGCGCCCCGCATTAACACGCCTCAAGATACAATCCTTATTCCAAGAACTATTTATGGTGTTACAAAAGTGGCTGGCGAACTGCTGTGCAATTATTATTTTACGCGTTTTGGTTTGGATGTTCGAAGTGTGCGTTATCCGGGCATCATAAGCAGTGAGACACCCCCTGGCGGTGGTACAACGGATTATGCTGTTGAGATTTTTTACGAAGCCATAAAGCATAAGCGTTATACATGTTTTGTGAGGGAGGATACGGTTCTGCCGATGATGTATATGCCAGATTGCCTTAACGCAGCTTTAAAACTTATGGAGGCTGATTCTTCACAGATAAAACATCGCACAAGCTACAATGTGACCGCCATGAGTTTTTCTGCGGGAGAGTTGGCTGCGGAAATAAGAAAGTATATTCCAGATTTCAAATGTGAATATAAGCCCGACTTTAGGCAGCAGATTGCGGATTCTTGGCCTATGTCCATAGATGACAGCGTGGCCCGCCGGGAGTGGGGATGGAACCCCCAATATGATTTGGCTTCCATGACAAGGGACATGATTGAAAAGTTGAAGAAACGGTTTGCTGAAGGCAATCTTATTTTTTGAAAATGGAATAGGAAATGTTAAAAGAAGGGTGAAAATAAGTTTTAAAAGGTGGTTAATTTGGTTATTAAACGGCATCCAACAAAGTATTTAGGCGAAGAATACCAACGTTTGGTTCGTGAAAACCTCAACTGGGAACTTAAAGTTTTGGAAACTGCAAGCGAACCCATCTGCATAGTGAATGGAAAAAAGGTTCTAATGCTCTGTGCAAACAACTACCTAAACCTTGCAACACATCCAAAAGTTGTTAAGGCAATGATAGAAGCAACCCAAAAATACGGGGCAGGCGCGGGAAGCGACAGGTCGATTTCTGGTAACATGGTTCTTCACGAGGAATTGGACCGCCGTCTTGCAAAGTTCAAAAACGCTCCAGCCTCGCTGACATTCCAAACAGGTTTTATGGCTAATGAAGGTGTCATTCCCCAACTCGCTGATAAGGGCGACTTATTCGTTTCAGACGAATTAAACCATGGCTCCATAATTGATGGCGTAAGGCTAAGCCATGCTGATAGAGCAATTTTCAAACATAAAGATGTAGAGGATTTAGCGCGGGTTATGGACGAAGCTGAAAAACATGACCCGCCATACAGGCACATATGGATTCTCACGGACGGCGTTTTCAGCATGGACGGCGACACCGCTCCATTGCCCGAAATTGCAAAAATCGCCAAAGAACATGGCGCAGGCGTCTATGTTGATGATGCCCACGGTGAAGGCGTATTAGGCGAGGGCGGAAGAGGCATAGTCAACCACTACAAACTTTCACGCGACGAAGTCCATGTTGAAATGGGGACTTTCTCAAAAGCTTTCGGAGTCATAGGCGGACACATAACTGGAGGAGAAGATTTGCGCAACTTTGCCTATAACAAAGCGCGGAGTTGGCTTCTAAGCGGGGCTGTTCCGCCTGGTGTTGCTGCTGCTTGTATTGCGGCTATAGATGTTTTGGAAACAGAACCGCAGCATGTAAGGAAAGTTTGGGAGAACCGCAATCACCTTCTTGAAGGTTTGCAGGATGCTGGCTTTGACACTGGAAACACTGAGACGCCCATAATCCCGGTTATGTGTGGAAGAAGCAAGGCTGCAAAGGATTTGGCTGATTATCTCTGGTCAAAGGAAATATTTGTCTTGCCAATCTTTTATCCAATGGTGGCGAGGGACAAAGCCAGAATACGCGTCCAAGTTTGCACAAAACATACCACTGAACAGTTGGATAGAGCCATAGAAGCCTTCAAAGAAGGCGGCAAAAAACTCGGAATAATTTAAACCCTCCCCTTCCCATTTTATTTTGCAGAGAATCATGAGCATAGCCATAAAAAAGCAGCAGTTAAGAGAGAAAATTTGGAACAGTATGGAACGCTCTGGAATAGCCGTTTTTCCGCTCCCATGTAAGGGCAGAATACCAAATTTTCTTGGAGCATCTGCTGCTGCCGAAAAACTGCGCCAACTGGAAGAATGGCGAAAAGCAAAGGTCATATTTGCCAATCCAGACTCGCCACAGCAAAAGGTTAGAGAAAATGCACTATTAGATGGGAAAATCCTTGTAATGGCTTCTCCAAGACTGAAAAGAGGCTTTATTCTAATTGACCCAGCCAAAGCGAAAGGAAAAGAGCGTTTTGCCTCAACCATTAAGGGCGCATTCAAATTTGGAACAGAAACGCATTCTTTTCCAAAGCCGGATTTAATAGTTGAAGGCTCCGTGGCTGTTGATCTGCATGGGCACAGACTTGGAAAGGGACACGGCTATGGAGATGTGGAAATAAACCTTCTCAAAAACATGTTCGGAAAAATTCCGATAGCAACAACCGTTCACGACATGCAAGTGGTTGAGTCTGTCCCATTCGAGGAAAGAGACGAGAAAGTATCCCTAATTGTTACGCCCACAAGAGTCATTCGGATAACCACCTAAATTTTACAGTGCAGAAAATCTAGAGAGGGTATCGAATTTAACACAATCCACCAGCTTAAATTGGCGGCTGGAAACCTAGAGGGTAGGGTCCGTATTGGTTGATTTTTGCGCCAAAAATATATGGTTTTCAGCGCAGTTTTTCCAAAGCCTTGTCAACGTCCTCTAGTCCAAGCTTTTTAAGAGTTTCTTTTTTTGGAATTCCGTTTTCGTCCCAGCCGACAGCCTCATAATACTTTGCAATTTCCCCTTCAACTTCAGCCCTATCAACAGTTTTTCCCTTGTATGGTCCTGAAGGTAGGGGTTCGTAAAATCTTGGTGGGTTAACATCGTGGATTTTTGGTTTCCATTTTAGGTCTGGTCCACCCAGCAGCAGCATTGCTCTTTGCAGTTGCAGTATCCTTAAAGCCTTTGGATTAAGCCACTCTTCTTGCGTCAATTCTATGCCAGTAACTGCCTTGTAAAATTCAAATTTTAAGTTGCGCGGAATCCCAAAAATGTTGAAGTAGCAGTATACTGCTGAATCGTTAAAAGTCATTATTAACTCGCTTCTGAAATCATGCAAAGGCAAGCATGCTGTGGATGTGTGGTCTCCGCCTTGAACTGAGCAAGCGTAAGAATAAGTTTCTGGATAGTCTTTTCCGCTGCGGATTCCGTGGGCGCCTATGGCTATGCCCTTGCTTTGAACCGCATAAGCTAACACATCCTTCTTTTTCATTTCGCCAATTTTCAACGCAGCACGATAAGTTCCTTCCGCCAACAAATTGCCTATGCCCTCTCTGAAGGCGATTTTTCTGGCTAATGTTGCAAAGGCTTCTGTGTTACCCCAACGAAGCTCTAAACCGTCTAAATCCTCTTTTGTCAAAATTCCCCTCTCGAACAATTCTGCTGCAAATCCAAGCACATTTCCCGTTTGTATTCCACATAACCCCAAATCATCAATTAGTGATGCGAGAAAAACGTTCTCTTCCGGAGTGAATATTCCAAGGTTTGGACCCAAATAGGCTTGCAATTCATAGTCTGGGTTATCAGTTATTGCGCCTTTAAACTTCCCAGCTTTAACTACGGCAATTTTTAGGCATGTTGTTGGACAGCCAAAATCACCCCAATAGGGCTTTATCCAAACCCTATTCTCAAACTGGTCCACACCAAAACTTTTCTCATCATGCCACTCCTCTTGCCAGTTCCTAACGGGTTCGGAGCTTGTTTTTGCTCCAACCTCGTAACCAGCAGCCCCAGTTCCCCATCGCCTCCACAACTCACTTTCATAAACATCTTCACACACGCTTTGCATAAGCCTCTTAACACTCTTTATGTCAGCAACTTCTGGCAGCGGTCCAGTCCCCTTCACGGCTATGGCTTTAAGCTTTTTTGAACCCATAACTGCGCCGTACCCGCCATAACCAGCCGCATGGGTCCACTTGGCTGCAACCACCGCGGTTCGCACTTTATTTTCTCCAGCTGGACCTATGTAGAGTATTGCGGGTTCTCTCCATTCGCCCTTTCTCGGAAAGCGCTCTCGCAGCAGTTCTCTGCACTCCCTTGTAATTTTTGAAACCGTCTGTTTAGCGTCGTCTCCCCAAACGTGATTGGCCTTTCTGATTTCCACTTCAGAATCCTTAACAAACAAGCAAACAGGTTCTTCAGAGGCACCAGTTACTATTATGCCATCATAACCAGCACATTTAAGCTCAACACCAAATTCGCCTGCCACCGTGGAACCTACAACACCATTGCTTTGGGGAGACTTTCCAGAAACGCATATTCTTCCACCCGGGAAAAATCCCGTAAGAGGACCCGTTAAAAAGAGGAGTATATTCTCTGGTCCAAGGGGGTCTATTTCGCTCCATTTGCTGCCCAACCTATCCCAGAGAATTTTTGTTGCTAAACCTCTGCCGCCAATGTAATCTTTTAAAATATCATCATTAAATTTGGTTTCCTTTACCTTTTTTGTGGAAAGGTTAACTTCAAGAAACTTTCCAGCATAACCCAAAATCATAACAGCTTCTCCCCCTCTTCTCCATAAATTTTGATAGCCAAATCCCGCGTGATTTCTTCCGGCTTGCGGGCATAAAGCTTGTAAGACTGCTCCTTTCTTGGAACTTTTTTTAAAACGTTCCATCCGCCTTCTTGGCACACCTTTACACATTGCGGATTTCCCCTGCATAAATCGCAGATTAAAATATAATTTTCAGTAGGATGCATATGGGGAATTCTGCCAGGACAAGCATCAATGCATTTACCACAACCAATACACTTATCCCTATTCACCAAAACAGCACCAGTTTCTTTGCTTATGGATAATGCTTCCACCGGACAAGCCTTTACACATGGGTAATCTTCACATTGCGCACAAAAATGCGGAAAATCCAAGCCTGGAACTAACATGAAAACCCTTATTCTTGAAGCTTCTGGCCATATACGTTTTTCATGGAAAAGCGAACATGCAATTTCACATTTTCTGCAGCCACTACATTTTGAAAGTTCTCTTGCTATCCATATGGGCTCCTTTTTTGTTGGCAAATCAAGATTCTCTCCAAATTGTTGTAAATTTCTTTTAAGCCGATTTCCCATTTAAGTGTGTTACGGATATTATGATAATACCTTTAAATGGTAGTTTGTAATTTCTGTTGAGAAGAGGCCATAGCAGTTGACCACTCTATATGAGCTATTTGGCATTCTGGTCACTTCTTTTGTCTTAAACATTATACCTTTCATGGGCCCATCCAACATGCTAATTGCCTCAAACGCTGCCTTAATCGTAAACGCTGACCCCTTCACCATAGGCTTCCTCGTCGCCTTAGGCTCGGCCTTGGCAAAATCCATCCATTACATTATCACTTTCTTCGTCGGCGGTTTTCTCGGCGAAGAACGTAGAAAACGCCTTGATGCCGCTGGATTGAAACTTAAGCATTGGGCTTTTTTGGCACTATTTATTGTTGCGGCTTCACCACTTCCGGACGAGCCAGTTGTTGTGCCATTGGGGCTCTTAAAGTATAATCCGCTCAAGTTTTTTGCGTCATACTTTATTGGAAAGCTTTCAATTGCCGTTGTGGGCGCATATTTAGGAAAGGCTGGTCAACAACTTTTGACGCCTTGGATTAGCCAAGAACTTTTGATGGTAGCTTCAATAGTTCTTACCATAATCGTGACTGTGGTTTTGTTAAAAGTTGACATTGGAGAAATTGTAAAGAAAATTCTTAAAAGAAAATAGGCCCCATTTTAAACGCTTTTACTTGCAAGAAAAGCTTTTAAGATTAAAATCAAGTCAAAAAGGCTATGGCTGAAGAATCCGAGGAATTGTCAGAGCTTCCTTCAATAAGCAAATACAGAGACAAAATTGTTAATGGGCCGATTATCCGCACATTCTTTTGGTTGGGGGTTCCCCCACTTGTGAATCAACTTATAGTTGTAGCCTATAACCTAGCGGATGCTTACTGGCTAAGCGTATACAGTGATATAACCGTGGCTGTTCCAAGGCAAATGTGGCCTGTTATAGTGCTTTTTCAGGCGCTTTTGATGGCTTTGACGGCTGCTTGTTTAGGCATTGTTTCTCAATATGTTGGAAGAAGAGCTTATGATGACGCCAGCAAAGCGGCTTCACGCTTCTTCACGTTCTCTTTTACTGCAGGAGCAACATTAAGTCTTGTACTTTTAGCGCTTAGAAGCGCAATTTTCACTTTTGTTGTATCCACTCCGCCAGAAATATTTGAGGATTTAATGAAATATTCTGGCATAATCGCCTTTGACATATTCTTCAATTACTTAGCCCTAACATACACAACGCTACTGCAAAGTATAGGAGACACTAAAAGGCCAGCAATTGTGAATGGATTGGCTGTGGGCATTAATGCATTGTTAGACCCATTTTTGGTATTAGGCATTGGGCCGTTTCCAAGGCTTGGTGTGGTGGGCGCTTCCGTCACGGATGTTATGGGGAAGATAATATCGGTAAGCTCCCTAACCTACATACTTAGGAGCAAATATCCCGAGCTTAAGGTAAGGTTCACTAAGGAAATAGATTTGGATTGGGTTCGGTTGGTTCTTCGTATAGGCTTACCCATTTTAGCATTGGGCTTAACGAATGGTTTCGCCTTTCTCATGCAGCTTAGAATCATTAACGCGTTAGGCATTGTAGTAGCTACGGCTTTTTCCATAGGCTTTGTAATCATGGATATAGTTGATGCCGCCTTATGGGGTTTAAGCGGAGCAACAGCCATAATGGTGGGACAAAACTTGGGAGCAGAAAACCCCAAAAGAGCTAGAGAAGTTGCTTACAAAACAGCCCTTCTAATATTCGCGCTTATGGTTGTGAGTGCTGGCATAATTTATCCCTTTAGAAGAGGGTTGTCCGATGTCTTCGCTGACAATCTTGATATTATAAATGAGACCGACTTGTTCCTTTCAATACTGCTGCCAACGCTTCCATTTTTTGGTTTATTTATAGCGGGCATGTCCACTGGAAGAGGCTCGGGACATACGCTTTTTCCAACGGCTGTTGGAATATTGAGGCTTTGGGGAATCCGCTTAGCCTTAGGCTATTCCTTAGCATTTATTTTTGGATTGGGCTCTATTGGAGCTTGGCTAGCCATTTCCCTAAGCAATATTATAGGCGGAACCGTTTCCTTTATTTGGATAAGATATGGAAATTGGGCTGTGCCAGTAGTAAAAAGGAAAATTCCGTAAGAAGCATTAGACTTTTGAAAGCGCAAATGAAATTAGCAGAATAGACAATATGAGATTAGGCCTAAAACATGAGAATTATAGCCGATTTACACATTCATGGTCGTTATAGTCGTGCAACAAGCGATAAAATGCATATTGAAGAGATTGCTCGTTTTGCAAAAATTAAGGGTTTAAACTTGGTCGGGACAGGCGATTTTACTCATCCAAAATGGCTTAAAGAGCTTCGAGAAACTTTGGTTCAAGAAGGGGATAAAGGCTTATACAAAGTTGCAAAGAATCCAGAATCATCAGTCTATTTTATGATAACAACCGAAGTCAGCACAGTATTCACTTTTGAAAACGAAGTTAAAAAAATTCACCATGTAATTTTTACCTCCAACATAGAAACCGCTATTCAAATAAATGACAGATTAGCAAAATATGGCAATTTAGCCATAGATGGAAGACCAACACTGAACATGGACGCCCCACATTTGGTTGAAGAAGTCATGGAAGTTTCAAAAGAAAACATGGTTTTCCCAGCTCACGCTTGGACGCCATGGTTCAGTATTTTCGGCGCCTTCAGCGGTTTCAACAGCGTAGAAGAATGTTACCAAGACATGACAAAGCATATTCACGCTTTGGAAACCGGGCTCTCCTCGGACCCACCCATGAATTGGCGTTTGAGCAAACTTGACAAATTCGCCTTAGTTTCTAACAGTGACAGCCACAGCTTTTGGCCTTGGCGCATGGGGAGGGAAGCCAACGTTTTTGAACTTAAGGAGCCAAGCTACAAGGAAGTTTTGGATGCTATTCGATTCAAAGATGAAGAGCGTTTTAAGTTTACTATTGAAACGGACCCCGCCTATGGAAAATACCATTGGACTGGCCACAGAAACTGTCATGTATCCTTTCCAGCAGCAGAAGCAATAAAAATTGGAAACATCTGCCCTGTCTGCCGCAAAAAACTAACAAAGGGTGTTGAACAGCGCGTGGAAGAATTAGCTGATCGTCCGCCAGGCTTTAAACCTTCAAGCGCCATAGATTTTATGCATTTGCTTCCACTTTCTGAAATCATCGCAACGGTCTTAGGCGTGGATTCGCCATCCACTCAGCAAGTGTGGAACATTTACAACGCTTTTGTTGAAAAATTCGGCGACGAATATACTGTGCTAATTGATGCTTCTAAAGAAAATTTACGTTCTGTTAATGAAAAAATTGCTGAAGCAATAGTCAAAGTCAGAGAAGAGCAAGTTAAAGTATTGCCTGGTTACGATGGCGTTTATGGACAACTTATTCTTTCCGAAGAGGAAATTGCCCAAAAATCAACAGCCCAAAGAGTTCAACAATTGAATCTTACAGACTTTATGTAATGCTTATTTCATGGACTTTGACTTGTATGTGTGTTAAACACGTATACGACAAAGTTTATTAAGTCGTAATACGCACGATAGTTTCTGAGGCTTGACACCCAATGGAAAAAGAAGACAAAATCTTAAAAATCGTTGACAGAGTATTGAAACAAGTTTTCGGCGAAGAAGCAACTTACCTAATCTATAAGCATTTGGAGAAGAATCACGGCGTCAAGCCAAATGAGATATCTGAAAAGATAGAGGTTTTTGCTAAGGGTCTTGAAGAGTTTTTGAGCACTGGCGCATATGTTGTTGAAAAGAAAATTTTAGAGGACATATACTCAACTTATGGTTTGCTCCGCAGGTTAGAATTAGAGCGAATGCAAGAAGAATGCGATTTTGTTAGCCAAGTAAAATTGCTCAAGCAAAGAGCTTAACTTCCTTTTTAGATATTCTTTTTCATCTATTGTTTTTGAATAGCAGAGAATGAAACCATAACAATTTTATAAAAGAGCCCTCTGAATAATCCCTTCTAACTCGATGCTAAAAGGAGCGCAGTCTTTGAAGGACATTTTAATTAAGGCTATAAACGTGGCAGTCCAAAAGTACGGAGCCGAATACGCCGAAGTTCGTGGTCAAAGGCTCTTTAAGACTATGCTTACACTTAAAGAAGGTCGCGTAGAAGCGGCAAGGCAAGGAATTGAAAATGGCGCCGCTTTGCGGGTTCTTGTAAATGGTGCGTGGGGTTTTGCATCTGTTGGAACGTTCGATGTTGAAACTTTGACCATGGCTATTTCGGATGCATGTAAAATGGCGAAAGCCGCAAGCTTAAAACTTAAAAAGCCCATAAAACTTATCCCGACAAACCCTGTTGAGGACAAAGTTACCCTAAAACCGCGCAAAGATCCCTCAAAAGTTTCTGTAGAAGACAAAATTAATACAACGCTAACCATGAACAAGGAAATTTTGGGTTACGATAACCGGATAAAAAGTTGCACCATAGACTATCTTGACCTAACTGGAACAAGCTATTTCATAAACAATGAAGGCGCATACATTGAACAAGACAAGCTTTATGTTTGGTCAAGAATAACTGCCACAGCCAAAGAAGGAGACATTTTCACTTTTAGCCGTGAAGAAATTGGTTCCACTTCCGGCTACGAAATCTTTGATGTAGAAACTCCAGAAATTGTAGGCGAAAGGGTTGCAAAACGAGCCGTTGAGCAGTTGAAGGCTAAACCGCCTAAAGGTGGAACATTCCCAGTAATTCTTGGACCAAATGTAGTTGGAGTCTTCGTTCACGAAGCCTTTGGGCACTTGGCTGAGGCAGACTTGACATTGTCTGGGTCTGTGCTTTTAGATAAACTTGGAAAGAAAATCGCTTCTGACCTTGTGACTTTCTATGATGATGGAACAGTGGAAGGCGCTTTTGGTTCTTTCAAATATGATGATGAGGGAATCCCCGCGCAGAAAACTCTTCTCATAAAGGATGGCGTTGTTGCTGGTTTAATGCATAGCCGCGAAACAGCCCAAAAGTTCAATACGACGCCTACTGGGAACATGCGGGCTGAAGACTTTAGAGTGGAACCCATAATTCGTATGCGCAACACATTCATGGAACCAAAAGACTACTCCTTCGAAGAGCTAATCGAGGATGTGAAATTTGGCTATTACTTCAAAAGCTTCAGGGGTGGACAAGCAAATTTGGACGGCACTTTTCAGGTTGGCATCCAAGAAGCCTACGAAATAGTTAAGGGCGAATTAGGCGTTCCCGTTCGGAACGCTTCTATAAGTGGCTACACTCTTGAAACATTGTTTAAGGTGGATGCTGTTGGAAAGGATTTCGAATTGTGGCCTGGAAGATGTGGGAAGGGACAAACAGCCTTTGTATGCGATGGTGGACCCCATGTTAGGGTGAAGGAGGTTCTTGTCGGTGGTAGCGGTTAAAAATGAAGAAATGTTGGATTTAGCCGAAAAAGCTGTGGATTTTGCTCTCAAGAAAGGTGCGAATGAGGCTGAGGCTTTTGCCTATCAAGGTTTAACAACAACCGTCATAGTTGAGAGAGGACAAATTACTAGAAGCACAAAAATAATTGACAGAGGATTAGGAATTCGAACTATAATAAAGAAGGCAATAGGCTTTTCCTATACGAATGTAGTGGTCGCCAAAGCCGCAATTGAAGAGACAGTTCTAAAAGCTTTAAGTGCTGCTAAAGCAAGCAAGCCTGACAAAGAGTGGCATGGTCTTCCGGCCAAAAAAACATTAAAATCCGTAGAAAACACTTATGACCGCAAAATTGTTGAGCTTCGCTCTGAAGATTTGGTTAATGCAGCGTCTTTAATGTTGGATTCCGCTGAAAAAGTGGATAAGCGTGTTTTTCCTGTGGAGGGTGGAGTAGGCGCATCCTACCTTTCCAGGGCAATTGCTAACTCTAACGGGATTGCAGCCTTCGATCATGGAACAATTATTGAATGTAGCTTGGCAACTTTGGGACAAGAGGCAGGCGAAGTAACACCTATATGCTTTGAGTTTAATATCGAAAGAAAATATGCTATTGACCCAGAATGGGTTGGTAAAGAAGCCGCTCGCCTTGCTGTTTCAGCCTTAAAAGCCAAAAAAGTAGAGACAAAAAGCACAAATGTCATTTTTTCACAGTTTGCATTGCAAGAGCTCTTGTATTACACTCTTATTAATGCGGTTAAGGCGGATTATGTACAGCGGGATCAATCGGCGTTTAAGGGCAAAATCGGAGAAAAAGTTGCCTCTGAAAATGTAACAATTTATGATGATGGTTTACTCGGGGGAGGCATCCGAACATGGGAGTTTGATGGCGAAGGAGTTCCCCAACAAAAAACCCTCATAATAGAGAAGGGAGTATTGCGGAATTTCCTCTATGACAATTACACAGCCAAAAAAGAAAGTAAAGAAAGCACGGGAAACGCCACAAGGGCTGGATATTTATCTACACCAAATATAGAAGCCACAAACTTTCGCTTGATGCCTGGAAGGAAATCACCTGAAGAACTTATTGGCGAAGTGGATGATGGCTTGCTTGTATATTCCCTACAAGGCGCCCACAGCAGCAATCCAGCCAGCGGAGAATTCTCTGTTGTCGCAACTCCCGCTTGGAAAATCAAGAATGGTAAAATTGCTCATGCCGTTAAAGGAGCCATGTTAGCTGGCAACGTCTTTCAAGTGTTAAAGAATATCTCAGAATTGGCAAATAATGAGAGAAAAATTGGGCAATTGGTTGCGCCTTGGGTTCTTGTAGAAAACGTTAAGGTGATAGGAAAATAAATAACTAAAAGGTCTAATGCGTTTAATGAAAGAGGCGAAATGATTGAAAGCCAAAATTAAGCAAAGCCTACTCAAATTCAACACTTTGCGAAGAATAATTCAATTTCTGTCTTTCATATTCTTTAGCGCCATGGTCTTCAACATGGTTCCCCAACCTCTACTATTGCCCGTGGTTTGGACGTGGGGTTTTCAGTCAAATGTTGTTGGCGACGCTTTTACGGCTATGCAACTTATGTTTTATGATACTGTTTTTCCATGGCTCGCGTTAGCATCATTCTTAATAACTGGAATATTGGTTGGCAAATCTTTATGTGGTTGGGTTTGTCCCTTCGGTTTCATCCAAGACTTACTTGACTTTGCTAAGCGTAAAAAGAGTGAAATTTCGTCTAGAACCCATGAAAGCATGGTCTATATTAAATACGCTATTTTAGGCATTACTCTTTTTATCAGTGTAACATTTTCCGCTGCCAAAGTTTTCAGAGCTCATAGCAGTTATGAAAGTGCTTTTGGCATTTTCGTCCAGATGCCATTTACCACATTGAGCCCTGCAGAAACTTTGTTTTCCACATTGCCTAACGGAATTTTAAGCTTTAAGAATGCACTGTTAGAAAAACCTTTATTGGACGTTTTATCCAGTGTTGCAGCTTTTCCTCCGCTTTTATGGGTTCAGCTTTTCATTTTGGGAAGCTTTCTCGTCTTTGCGGCATATGTCCCAAGAAGTTGGTGCAAATATTTCTGTCCTCATGGAGCCATCATGGCTATCCTTAACAGGTTCAGCTTTCTTGGTTTAAAAAGAGATTTAACCAAATGCGCAAAGGCTGAATGTCGTCAATGCGTTGAAGTTTGCCCTATGCGTGTTCGGATTTTGGATTTGCCATGGGAGAAGTTCAACGACCCAGAATGCATTTACTGCCTAAAATGTGTGGATGCTTGTCCAAACAAAGCTATTAAGCTGAAATATCCATAGTTGCGCCAATTTTCAAGCCCAGAAGCTTTTTAAATATTCGCCTAAAACGGTTTCGTAAGTGGCTTTCGTTTGTTGGGCTATTCTACTCCAATTATATTTTTCTTGAATTTTTTTGTACGCATTTTCTCTTATTATTTTTGCAAAATTTTCGTCAAGTAACACTCTTGTTATTCCCCATGTTAGGGATTCAGGGTTGTTTGCATAAACCTTTACTCCAGTAACTTCATGCTCAACTATTTCAGATAAACCACCCGTGTCTGAAACCACTACTGGGCTTTTAGCTGCCATAGCTTCCAGAGCAACTATTCCGAAGGGTTCGAAAAGGGATGGCACAACAGAAACATCTGCGCATTTCTGCAGTTTTCTTAGGGTTTCATCGTCTACAAAACCTGTGAAGTGAACTTTGTGGGCTAATCCCATGTTCTTAACAATGTTTGAGAGTTGTTCTTTCATGTAACCATTACCTACTATCACAAATTTGGCGTTAACTTTCTCCAAAACCTTTGGAACAGCGTTAACCAGCACGTGAACACCTTTCTCATATACTAGCCTTCCCACGAAAAGTACAATTTTTTCTTCTGGTAAGGCGAATTTGCTTCTGAAACTGCTTAAATCTTCATTCTCTATCTTTGTGTATGCTTCTGCTTCTACACCGTTTGGAATCATGATCAATTTGTCTGTGGGAAGCCCAAATGCCCATTTAACATGCGAAACCATATAATCACTGCAGCATATGACTTTCCATGCTTCGTATGTAAGCCATGCTTCTGTTTCGTGAATCATTCTTTCGTAATCAAAGTGAATTCCGTTTCGCCGACCAATTTCCGTAGAATGAATAGTCGCTAAAAGGGGTTTTCTAAAGACATGTTTTAAGCCTATTCCAGCGTTTGCCACAAGCCAATCGTGAGCATGAAAAATGTCAACTTTTCCACCGAGGCTGTTAACTAGGGCTGCTGCTTCCCTTTGCATGTTAACATTCATCAAATAAACCCATGTAGCAAAATCCGGCGAAGGATTCTTATAAGAATCAACTCTAAAAACTTCTACACCATCAATAACCTCATGTTGGGGCGCCCCGGGAAAATCGCATGTAACCACATAGACTTTGACGCCATTTTTCGCCAAATTTCTTGATAAATAATAAACGTGGGGGGATATTCCACCAATGATTCTTGGTGGGAACTCCCACGTAAGCATCATAACAGTCAATTCCTTACTCATTGGGAAGCCGTGCCTCCAGTAACATTTTTGTAGGTTTCCAAAATGTTCTTAAACCAGTTGGCGGATTTTGGTGGAATCACCCTTATCTTTTCTAATGGAACCTTGTATAATCTATAAACTTCGTCTCGCATCCATTCAGACTTAACAATCAGTTTTGCTGCTTCATACATTCCCAACCATTCAATGCTTTTAATAGCCATATTAAAAGGCGAATTCGCTCCGTGGGAACGGTGTTCTTCAAGGCTTTCAACTGAAAAAATAAAGGGCAAATTTAGCGCCTTTTTTAATGTGACTGCTGCTGGCGTGAAATGCCAATCATGCACATCTATCAAATCCACTTGCCTTTGCGTGTTGTAGTAGATGTTTGCGGCTGCCCTTTCAACTTCCTGATTTAAGGTTAGAACCCATGTGAGAACGCCAATGTGGGTGCGCACTGGATTTGTTACTCTATAAGTTATGACGCCTTCCGGCTCCTCGTATTGTCCAGTCAAATAATCATGATATGTGACAACGGTGGTTTTTACCTTGTTTTTTGCTAATTGCACTGCAACTTCTTTAACGTAATTGGCGAGTTGTCCCACAACTCTCGGCGGATATTCCCAAGAGAAAATTATAACATGCATTGTTTTCACTACGTGAAAAGTGCACAAACTTTTATTATGCCTCTCCCCGTCAAGTAATAGCGCATTTTGCCTTCATTGTCACAGAAGCTTTCAACAAAACCCTCAAGCTTATAATTGTCCAAAGTTTTCTCCACCTCAATTATGTTAATTTGCAGAATTTGTGCTACCTCCTCGCTTCTTCTGGCGAGGTCTGGGGCGGTGGCGCAAAGATTATGTAATGTTTGTAGAATTTTTTCCGAGAGTGGCAGTTCTTCCCTCATAGGCATTCGCCTTAACCTAATCTCAACTATAGTTTAGTAGTGTTTTCTTATAAAGGATAGGCAAGTTAATCAAAAGTATTTTGTAGCCATTTGCACTTGCCTACTCATGCTGTTGTATCTTTCTTTTGCGATTCTTATTAGCGTCTTCCTTAGGTTTTCTCCTCCCAGCTTTTCAAGCTTTGTCTTCTTTAGTTGTTCTGCCAATTCTTTGTCGTGAAGCGATTTTTCTGCCCAACGCTCAAAATCCTCACGGGCATTATGAAATTCTAAAGATTTTATGTCAACCCGCTGAAGCGCCTTTATGAAACCTTTTAGGCTCCATGCCATAATTCCCGTATAGTATTCTTTGCCCACACCAGTATAGAACAGAAAAGGTTCATCCGCCGCAACTATTGCAAGGCGCACCCTATTTTCAAAATCAAGTATCGCGGCTTGGGCGGTTACAAAGGCATCCATTGGAGAGTTGAAAGGGCTAAAATAAGAGTGGACTTCTCCTGGTGCTCCTCCTGCAGTGAACATGTAGTAAAGGTGGTCGCTTGTTTGGAAGTATCTCCAAATTTTCATAAAATCTTTATCTTCTGCTTCTTTCACAAGGGCTTCAAGTTTTCTCACGTTTGTGTAGTAGGCCCACTGCATGGTGTTTCCAAGCCAACAACTGGCATCCCTTTCCAAATCAGCCCAAGAAACTGTTCCGCCAAGTTCAGGAACATCAATTTCTCCCACGGGTTGATATTTTTCCACGACTTCCGAAGGTGTGGCCATGTGCAGATGCCACCATTTCAAAATTTCACGTGGCAAATGTCTTAGGAAGTCATGTATACCAGTTTCTGGCCAATGGTGTTCACCGAAGGTTTCGTAGTCTGGAAAAATGTTAATACATTGGCCCGGAGTTGCTGCCAACCAGCTTGCGTATTTGTCTGCTGTTAGTGGCCATTCGCTCCACCATCTTGCAGAGAATCTGAATCCTATGTCATCAGTTAGTTTGTAATTTCGCAGTAATATTTTGATTTTTGTGCATCCTTTAGGCACGTAAAGGTAATTTGGCGATTTTTCATGTAAGATTCTTTCGGCGCCTTCTGTGAAGATTCCCTTAAACCCCATTTTTTCTACGGTTCTGGCAACAGCGTTGTTGTAGAGCAATTCGGTATTTTCAAAAACTTTTGGTGTAACCCCTAGAAGGTCCTTTGTTATTTGTTGGTGCAATTTCACCTGCTCGATGAATTCTTCTTTTTCCGGGTAGAGGCTTGCCAGCGAGTGATAATAAGTTTGACATAGAAATTCCACGCAGCCCGTTTCGGCGAGTTGTTTGAAGGATTCTAAAAGGTCTTTGTTAAACATTTCACACTGTTCTAAAAATATTCCTGAAAGGCTAAAGGAAACTTTTACCCGTTTTTTCTCTCTTTTGTGTTTATCAATTAGTTCGAGCAGTATTTGGTTTGATGGAAAATAGCATTTTTTGCATGCTCTGTCAAAAACGTCTCTGTTTACTGGAAGGTCAAAATAATAATCAAAAAGTTCTTTCTTTTTTAGGCGTTTGAAAATTTTGTTTTCCCAGAAGAAATTTCGCTTTAATCTGTGGGGCTGATGAACCTCGAATACGAGTACGATGTCTGTCAAATGTTTTGGCGCCTCTGTTTTCTTCTATTATCTTTTGGTGTTTATTTCTAATTTGCTATGCGATAAGCGCTGTTGTGGAAAGTTTAGGTCAGATTCGAATTTGGAATTCATAATCTATTTATCCGTTTCATTAGCTCTTTAAAAGCAAAGGTGAACCGTGTGTCCATAGAAAAAATTAGTGTAGAAAGTCGTCACGAACTAGAGCAAATGATAACGAATGAGATAAACCAAATAGAAAAGGGTTTGACGATGATTTGCAGCAATGTGCCAATAAACGAGAAGGCATCCTTAGACATTTTGTGTCATGACAGCAATGGACAACTTGTTATTCTTCAGTTGGACGTGAAGGAAGATGACATTATGCTTTTGCATGGAATACAAAGCGTAGACTATGTTGACAAGTTCAAGTCATTTCTTAAAGCCACATACAACAAACACAAGATTGATGACAAAGAAAAACCAAGACTGATTTTGATTGCGCCAAGCTTTTCTGATGCCGTGCGCCGTGCAGTTGAGGGCATGAAAGGAATACGCATCGACTTATACGAATGGGAATACCTAAAACTCGGAGACCATAAGGGCCTCCGCCTCCAACCCATTTTTACATGGAAGCCCATTGAAAAACCAAAGGAAGAAAAGTCTACTGAAAAAAAGCGTGAAGTAAAACCTTTGAAGAAAAAGGAACATGAACCTGAACCGAGCGAAAAGAAAGAAGAGCCAGAACCGCCAAAATCCCCATTAGAGCCACCGAAGGAGGAGCTTCCACCGCCTCCACCACCAGCGGAAAAACTAAAAGAAGAGTCTCCTATGCCACCCAAAGAAGAGCCAAAGAGGAAGCTAAAACTATTCTAAAACTGCTACATCCCAAAATTTTATCTGCTCCATAAGAATTCTGGCACAAAATTTTACTGGTGATTTTTTGAGAATTGGCTTCTTTGTCTGGGAATACCCACCAGCGCTTGTTGGTGGTTTGGGTACCTACGCAGAATATATAACTCGAGAATTTGTTTCTATGGGAAATGATGTAACTGTTTTTACGCTTAACCCCGGAAACTTGAAAACCAGAGAAATAATTAAGGGTGTTGAAGTTCACAGACCCCTAATTGCGAATGCAAGCAACGTTTTCCCCATGTTCGTCATTGATGACTTGAAAAAGTGGGGTACAAACATTCGCCTCTTCAACGACATTTTCATTTACAACATATTGAGTGCAACAAAATTCATAAACAGCATGCTCAAAAAGGAAGGATGCAACTACGACGTAGTCTGCGTACATGACTGGCTCAGCAGCATAGCTGGTATCATAATAAAAAATGAGACAAAGGTTCCCATGGTTTTTCACGTCCACAGCACAGAATGGGGCAGAAGCGGAGGAACAGGCTCCGAAGTCGTTTCCTATCTTGAATGGGCAACAGCTCAAAGGGCTGACAAAATAATAACTGTAAGCCATGCCATGCAAGAAGACTTAGTGAGGCATGGCTGGCCAAAATCAAAAATAAGCGTTGTCTGGAACGGGGTTGACCCAGTCCGTTATAATCCGAAAAACTGCAAACCCGAAGAAGTGGAAGCTATTCGGAACAGGTATGGCATTAAACCCGACGAAAAAATGTTACTGTTCCTTGGAAGGCTAACTTGGGTTAAGGGGGTTGGAAACCTAATTCAAGCAATGCCCATGGTTCTGGAGGAATATCCAAAAGCCAAACTTGTGGTCTTAGGAAAGGGCGAACAGCAAAACGACATAATTGAAACTGCAAACAGGCTTGGAATAAGCAACAAAGTTGCCTACAGATTCGACTTCGTGCCAGAAAAAGAACGCATCTTACACTATGCAGCGGCTGACGTCTGTATCTTCCCATCCACATACGAGCCCTTCGGAATAGTAAGCTTAGAAGCCATGGCTATGGCTAAACCATTAGTCGTAGGAGCCCAAGGCGTTGTCGGCTTCAGGGAACAAGTCATCTCTTGTGGACCAGACCAAAACGGTGTTCACGTAAACGGCGGAAACGCGGCTGACATTGCATGGGGCATAAAAGAAGTCTTATGTGATTCTGAAAGGGCTAAAAGGTGGGGAGAAAATGGCAGAAAGCGAGTGCTGCAGTACTTTACATGGAAAAAGGTTGCAGAGCAAACTCTACAAATATACCATTCGCTCCAGCACCCGCAAGAGGAAGGAGAGCCAAAAGTCGTAGATTTGATGGAGAAATTGACAAAGACATAAAAAGGGGGAAAGTTTAGGTTTTTCTAGCTGCCGCCTTTTCTAAGGCTACAACGCCAGGCAACTTTTTACCCATCAAAAACTCTATTAGTGCTCCGCCTGCTGTGCTAACATAGGAAATTTTGTTTGATAACCCAAGCTTTTCTAGGGCTGAGATTGTGTGGCCGCCTCCAGCAAGCGAGAAAGCTTTTGATTTGGCTATTTCTTCAAAAACCCTCTTCGTTCCATAAATGAATTCACTGTTTTCGAAAACTCCCATAGGTCCGCTGACAACAATGGATTTTGCCGCCTTTATCGTGGTGGCGTAATCCTCAACAGTTTTCGCTCCAATGTCAAAGATTTGATAGTTCACTGGTAATTCATTAATGGAAACTTCTTTTCTTTTTCCATCAACTTCTACAGCCAAATCCTTCGGAGTTTTAATTTTATCTGGATATTTTTGCATAAGCTCTTTTATGCCTGGCACCAAGCCCATGAGCGCTTTCTTTTCCAAAAACTCCATGTTTGGTTTGCCAAGATTTATGCCCTTTGCTGCGAGGAAGACATGTCCGACAACGCCGCCTGTTAAGACGTAATCTACTATTTTGTTGTTTAATACGTATCTTGATATTTCCAGCGAATCGTCTGCCTTTGCTCCTCCAAGAATGAATACGCATGGTTTTTCTGGATTTTCTAAGACTTTGCTTAGGGATTTTAGCTCCCTTTCCATTATGCGTCCTGCTACGCTTGGCAAAACAGCCGTAAAACCTATTATTGAAACGTGGGCCCTGTGAGCTGCTGCAAAAGCATCATTCACAAACAATTGAGCTAGTGGAGCCAAATTTTTAACAAAATCCGTTGTTGCATGTTCTTCGGGAGTTCCCTCTTTTGTTTCATTTGCATATGTTCTAACATTTTCTAAAACGAGGATTTCGCCGTTCTTCAAATTTTTTATTTCGTTTTTGGCTTTTTCTCCGAAAACATCATCTACGTATTTGACTGGTTTTCCCAAAATTTTACTGAGGATTTCTGCGTGCTGTTTTAATGGTATAAAATCTGGGTCGCCCTTTCTTCCTTGATGCGCTAAAACCACAACTTTTGCGCCCTTATCTGCCAACTCTTTTATGGTTGTCTCGCCGTGAGCTCGAATTCTCACATCTTCCAAGATTTTCTTGGTTTCCGGATCTACTGCGGAGTTAAAATCCACCCGTACAAGCACGACTCTACCTTTCACTTCCACGTCATCCAACGTTAGAAACTTTACCATTTTTTCACCTCATTGAAAAGAAAAATGAGGGAGTTTTAAGGCTAGAATCCAGCCTTTTCGCCGATTAGCTCTATCAGTTCAACCATTCGGCAGGAGAAGCCCCACTCGTTGTCGTACCATGCAAGCACTTTAACAAGGTTTCCGGCGACAACCATTGTTGAGAGTCCATCAACCACAGCAGAATACGATGTGTGGTTTACATCTGTTGAAACAATTGGTTCCTCAGTGTATTCCATTATTCCCCTTAACGGTCCTTCTGCTGCCTTCTTGAATGCAGCGTTCACTTCCTCCTTGGTTACGTCTTTCTCTAATACTGCCGTCAAATCCACTATCGAAACATTTGGAACTGGTACACGCAAGGCTATTCCATCAATTTTTCCTTTAAGTTCTGGGAAAACTAGGGCTGAGGCTCTGGCTGCGCCTGTTGTTGTTGGTATTATGTTTACTGCTCCAGCTCTTGCACGGCGGAGGTCTCTGTGGACTAGGTCCATTATTCTTTGGTCGTTTGTGTAGGCGTGGGCTGTTGTCATGAGCCCAGCTTTTACTCCAAAATTCTCATGGAGTACTTTGACGCATGGCACTACGCAGTTTGTGGTGCATGAAGCATTTGATAGTATGTTATGTTTTTCATGGTCGTATTGGTCTTGGTTCACTCCCAGAACTATTGTTATGTCTGGGTTTTCAGCGGGGGCTGATATCAAAACTTTTTTGGCTCCAGCTTGCAAGTGTTTGGCGGCGTCTTCTCTTTTTGTGAATAAGCCAGTGGATTCCACAGCCAAATATACGTCTAGGTCTTTCCATGGCAGCATTGCTGGGTCTTTTTGCATCAAAACTTTTAGCTCTTTTCCGTTAACGATTATGCTGTTATCCTTGACTTGAACATCTGCGTTGAATCTTCCATGCACCGAATCGTATCTTAGAAGATGAGCAAGTGTTTTTGCGTCGGTTACGTCGTTTATGGCTACAAAGTCTATGTTTGCATTCCTTTCTATTGCAGCTCTGTACAAAAGGCGCCCAATTCTGCCGAATCCGTTTATGGCCACTCTTATTGCCATTTACTTTTCACCTACTCTCCGATTTTGAATTATCTAATCGAAGTTTTCCCCTAATTAATTTTCCGACCGCCTTTTTGGAGGAAATATGAATTAGGCTTAGCGTAGCTTCATCAGAACCATTTCTGCAGCCAGAACCAATGGCTCCCAAGTTTCGCAGAGCGGCGGCGCATAAGCAGTGTCCGCCTTAGCAAGTTCGCGCACCGTCATCTGTTTTTGTATAGCTAAAGATATGGCGTTTATGCGTTGGGTTACTTCTTCGCCGCCTATGATTTGAGCGCCAATAATTCTTTGCGATTCTTTTTCAACAACCAATTTCACTTTTATTGGCAAGGCACCCGGATAATAATCGGCTTTAGTCTTTGAGGATATAGTTCCAGTAACGGTTTCTATTCGTGCCCTTTGGGCTGCTGCCTCTGTCAAACCCGTTACGCCCACTTGCGTATCATATAGCTGCGTCACAGCAGAGCCTAAAACACCTGTGAAAAGTGCATAGCCTCCAGCGGCATTTATTCCAGCAACTTTTCCTTGTCTTACAGCCACTGTTCCCAGTTGTTGAAGGGCTGGTTTTTGTGTGACTATGTGGGTGGATTCTGCACAGTCGCCAACAGCATAAACATCCTTTACGTTTGTTTCCATTCTAGCATTTGTTTTGATGGCCCTTGTTTCTCCCGTGGCTATTCCGGCATCCACGGCAAGCTGCGTGTTTGCCCTAACGCCGAAGGCGCTGACGAAAAGATCCGCGTTTATCTGCTCTCCTCCTGCTATTATGCCTGTAACCTTTTCTGCGCCGAGAAATTCTTCAACTGGCTTGTTTGTGAGAATCTTTATTCCCTTTTGTTCTAGCATTTCTTGAACCATTTTTGCTATGTCTGCGTCGAGCATTGCTGGCAAAATTTGGGGCAGCATTTCCACCACTGTTACTTCCAGCCCTTTCTCCTGCAGGGCAACAGCAGTTTCTAAGCCAATGAGTCCTGCGCCCATGACAACGGCTGACTTTGCGCCTTCTTTGACTGCTTGAACTATTTTTTGTCCGTCCTCTATTGTTCTTAGAGGGATAATTCCGGGTTTTTCTCTTCCCTTTATTGGTGGTGTGAAGGCGCTGGCGCCAGCGGCTATTATTAGGCTGTCGTAAGGAATTTCTTCTGTTTTTCCAGTTTTATCCGTTGTCAGAACAACTTTTTTGGTTGCGTCTATCTTTGTCACTTTTGTTTCTGTTTTTAGGTTGAGTTTCATCATTTGGAAGTAGCTTGGCGGGAAAACTATTAGGTCATTAAAGCTTGGTATGTGTCCGCCTATGACGAAAGGTAAGCCGCAGCGGGAATAACCAGCATGTTTCTCATCTGTTATTAGGGTTATTTCTGCTGTACGGTCTGTTTTTCTCGCTGCAGATGCTGCATCTACTCCAGCGGCGTGAGCCCCTATTATGACTATGCGTCTGGGCATAAGTTTCCATCTCTACTTTATCAGCGTCTTATGCCACTCCACAGCTTGATTAAAGTTCATTAGATTAGGGAGTTCTCCCTGAAGGTTTGATGGTTTTATTATTAGCAGCCAACCTTTCCCATAGGGGTCCTCGTTTAATAATTCAGGTTTTGATTGGACTTCCGTGTTTACCTCTAATATTTCTCCGCTTATTGGCGCGACCAAGTCTGAAACGGCTTTTACTGATTCCACTGTTCCATAGGGCTCGTTTTGTTTTGTCATTGTTCCGGGGCTTGGCAGTTCCGCATAAACGATTTCTCTTAGTTGTTTTTGGGCGTAGTCTGTTATGCCTACGCGAACTTTGTCTCCCTCAATTTTTAGCCATTCAAAATCTTTTGTGTAATACAATCCTTCTGGCACTTCATATCCGTCTACTTTCACCATATTTCCACCTCTAATTGGTGCTAATTCTTTTACGTTTAAACGTTTAAAATTAACTGTTAAAACAATGTTCACTTATCATAATAAACGAAGAAAATTATATTACAAGCTGATTTTTGCGTCAAGTTTAACTTAAATAAGCAATAAAATGCTCTCTTCTTATCAATTAAAGATGTTGAAGATTAATCTTTGAACCATAAATCTTAAGGTGAAAATCTGATTATACATGAGGCGTTAGGTGTAAATGTTATGGGGAAAACAGCCCTAATAACGCCATTATACATTTCAGTGGCGTGGACATTACTTGTTAGTTATCAGCTTTTCACTCAAACAGCGGTTTCCACCGTTGTATCCTATGTTACTATGGTTTTGCCTGAAATAGGGTGGTGGATGAGTTACCGAATAGACATGTTGGTTTTTGTTCATGCTTTTGCATGGATTTTTCTGCTTTCCTCTGCTATTCCATCGGTTCTGTTGGGAAAACAGAGAAGTGTACTAATTCAGTTTGCAGTTTGCTTAACATTGACGTTTCTGGCTTTCATAATACAAGATTTACTGAAAGTTTATGAAATAGAACCAATAAGTCAGTTGCTTGGCCTTTGCTTTCTATTTCAGAATCCTATTTTTGCTACGCTTTATCTTTCTACTCCATACGTTTTCATGCTATTACTTGACATAGGTTTAAGGAAGAGACGTCGCGAAGACGTTGAATTCGAAAAAATCAAAACAATCTATAAGGAACAAGTCGTAGCTGAACAAAAAACGAACCCAGCAAACAATAAATAATTCAGTTTATGTTTTTCTTTTTCCTTGTATGTATTCTTCCACCCACTCTTTCGCAGTAAAGTCTGGCACTTGTATTGGTGGATGCTTAAATGCGTAAGAAGATATGCTTATGAGGGGTCCAGCTATCTTTCGGTCCAAGGCGATTTTCACAGCTCTTATAACGTCAATCACCACTCCGGCGCTGTTCGGTGAATCCTCAACTTCAAGTTTGACGCTTATGGTTAATGGTCTGTCGCCAAACTTTCTGCCCTTGAGCCAAATGTAACAAATCTTTTTGTTTCCAAGAAAATGCACATAATCTGATGGTCCGATTCTTGTTGGCAAATCGTATGGGACGAGGCTTTTGACGGCTTCTGTCTTGCTTATGCGCTTAGTCTTTAAGCGCTCTTCAACAGTCATATTCAAAAAGTCCGTATCCCCGCCGAGGTTTAACTGATAAGTTTCGTCGACAATTACTCCTCTGTCAACGCATAGCTTAACCAAGTTTCGATGGAGAATTGTTGCGCCCAACTGGCTTTTTACGTCGTCTCCAGCCACTGGCAACCCTTTCTCTTCAAATTTTTTACTCCATGAGGGATCTGATGCTATAAATTCTGGTATGCAGTTTATGAAGGCGCATTCAGCATCCAAAGCTGCTTGAGCATAAAATCGTGTGGCGTTTCGGCTTCCAACAGGTAAATAGTTGATAAGTATGTCCGCATCAACTTTTCTCAAAGTTTCTGCTATATCCGTAGTTTTAATTTCACCACCATTGTAAACGTTAAAGGGTTTTTTCATGTGTTCTGCTACGCCGTCAAGGATTGGAGCGGGCGAAACTTCCACACCCAAGCGTGGCACATCGGCAAATTTTTCGACACAATTTGGCTCAACAAATATGGCTTCAGACAAATCTTTGCCGATCTTATTTTTGTTAACGTCAAAAGCGGCGACAAATTTTATATCCCTTATATGGTATCCGCCGAAGTTTACATGCATCAGCCCAGGCACATTTTCTTTTTCTTCAGCGTCTTTATAATATTCTATTCCTTGAATTAGGGCAGATGCACTATTGCCCACGCCAGCTATTGCTACACGAATTTCAGCCAATTTTGGTTTTCTCCTTTATAGGCTTTGTTAAGGCTTTAGAAGCTGTCTGCTCTATAACTTTTTCTGGAATCATAGCAAAATTAAAAGGGAACCTTAAATTATACACGTTTTTGGAGCGTATATTTATGGGTAAAAGTGAAGTGGACGTGAAATATGAGCCTTTCAAGGAAATTGTGGTTATGGAACGCAATTTTTTCTCTACGCCAGACGAGATAGCAAGGTTCACCTCTATAGTTGCTGGGGGAAAACCCGCAGGATTATATTGGGCTGAAGGAGTCGTATTCCTATATTTCCCCCTTCCCGCATCCACGGAAATTGCTGCAAAAGAATTAATTGAGAACGGTAGGGTTTACTGGACTTTTGTCGGTTATGCGCTTATGCCAAAATACCAATCGACAATTGAAACTAAGGAGAAAATTATTGTCCCAGTTATTGACATGTCTTCTAACCCTATGTTCAGAAAGGTTGCAAGTTGGCTAAAAGAACAAAAATAGCCTCAATACAGTTTGAAGGCAAAATTTTTTCGGGAAGCGGAGAAGCAGCAAAATTCGTTAGTCTTCCATGGGTGAAAAGGCAAATAACTGAAAAATTGGGCTTCACCCCTTACAATGGAACCTTAAACCTAAGACTGAACAAAAACGGTTTAGCCCTTAAAAGGCAAATCATGAGCAAAGTAAAAGCCATAAAAATACTGCCACCAGAAGGGTTCTGCCAAGGAAAACTTTTCAAAGCGGTTTTTATGGACAAAATGGAATGTGTAGTTGTCATTCCAGAAGTTAATGGATATCCAGAGGAAGTCATCGAAATCGTCGCTCCAATAAGTTTAAGGGAGAAGTTTCAGCTAAAAGACGGTGACAAGGTCAAAGTAAAAATTTTGCTTAGCTAGGTTTTACTTTTCGTTTTTCTTTGAGAAAGTTTTGGATATACTCTTTTAGGCAGTTTTTCTTTTTTAGGTATTCGCCGTATTTTACAAGGGCGTTCATGGCTCTGGCAGAGTCTTCTGGTGATGAGTATGCTGGTATGCCAAGTTTGTCAAATCTGAAGCGGGTGTGTAAAGCCATTTCAGTTTCTCCAATGTCGCATGCCACTATTGGCTTGTCATATTTGCTTGCTACTCTTGCTACTCTGTCGATATAGTCTTCTTGTAGGGCTGGGGTGTGGTGTAAACCAAGCAATATTATGCCATTAATCTCCGGGTCTTGAAAGAGAATCTCCACTGCGGTTTCAAACATTTCAGATGTTCCAGAACCAGTTATGTCAACGGGATTAAGATTTGTTGCAAATTTGGGAAGCCGCCCTTCCTCTTTCAATTTTTCAAACTTTTGGATGGTGGCTTCTGAAAAGCGTTTAACAGTTAAACCTCTCAATTCGCATTCGTCAACAGCCATTATGCCTGGACCACCCGCATCCGTAACT
This sequence comes from Bathyarchaeia archaeon, assembly GCA_038883795.1. Taxonomy (GTDB): domain Archaea; phylum Thermoproteota; class Bathyarchaeia; order Bathyarchaeales; family Bathycorpusculaceae; genus JASEJA01. Next base: position 28,654 of record JAVZLK010000001.1, on the reverse strand, counting down.
ATTCCGACATTTTTTCCAGAAGCAGGCAACTGCATAGCCAAAGCTTTTCCAGCGTCAAAAAATTCTTCCATATCCTTTGCCCTTATAACGCCGGTCTGGGCAAAAACGGCATCGTATATTTGGTCCGAGCCAGCCAAGGCTCCAGTGTGCGAAGCGGCGGCTCTTGCTCCTGCTTCTGTTCTGCCAGCTTTTAGGGCTACTATGGGTTTTTTCTTTGCAACTTCTTTGGCTATTTTTATGAACTCTCTCCCCGACTTTATGTCTTCAATGTATAGCATTATGACTCTGGTTTCTTCATCATGCAAAAGATAGCGTAGCATTTCTGCCTCGTCCACATCACATTTGTTTCCAAAACTCACGAATTTGCTAACTCCAATTTGCCGCCCAGCCAAATAATCGAGGGCTGCCACGCCGAAGGCGCCGCTTTGCGTTACCATCGCTATGTTTCCAGGCATGGGACGTGGCGTTGCAATAACTTCCTCTCCTGTCGTTAAAATTTTTGTTTCTGGCAAGAAAAGCATGTCAACGCCTGTTTTTGAATCATAAACTCCAAGGCAATTTGGTCCTAAAATGCGTATTCCAGCTTTTTTGGCTATGGTTAAAACTTCATTTTCAAGTTCATGTTTTCCGATTTCGCTGAAACCAGAACTGATTATGACAACTGCCTTCACCTTTTTAGCGGCAGCATCCTCCATTATTTTTGGCACAATTTCTGCTGGAACAACCACAACAACCAAATCCAACTCTACGGGAATTTTGGTTACTGAAGGGTAACATTGAAACCCTAAAATGGAATCCTCGTAGGGGTTTACTGGAAAAACTTCCCCTTTGAAAACTCCTCTTCTTTTGTTTTCGACAAAATTTTTGAAAATCACATGCCCAGCCTTATTTATCTTTTTGGTTGCCCCTACGATGGCGACGGATTTTGGAGAGAAAAATGCATGCAAGTTTTCTATTTTTGTTTTCATATCGTTTTCACCTTTCGGGTCTTACGATAACTATAGGTTTATGTTTTACCGTTTCCAGCATCTCCCAGCTTACCTCATTTAATCCAACCTTAAACTTTTCAGCCATATCCCAAACCGTTCTTCCAGCACCAAAACCTCTGGAGCGATTTGCAATTTCAGCTATTTCCAACGCCTTTTCAACCGATATTTTACATCCAACCGCTGCAATGGGCGTCGCTCTTTTCCTCAACTTAAACATTCGCCCAACAACATAAGCCATAAACCCCCCAAAAGAATGAATACCACTAATCGGTTTTGGGCGGTGGGTGAAACGAAAATTTTTGAACGAAAAGGTTTTGTCAGTATCCGCAATCATCACGGAAACTTTCTTTCCCAACCGCAGCCGAATTTGTTTGCGTATTTCCTCAGCTATGCCAGCAGCATTATTTAATGGCAAACTCACATAGGAATAAGCCAAATTGCTTCCATCTATGCCGCCTTCGGAACCAAACATTAAAGCTTGCAAAAACCCAGCATACTGCAAGGCAACTTGTTTATGGCGGCTTCCCATCTCCAATGGATAATGACGCAAATAATGGAGCAGTTTTCCGCGAAAATGGCATAATGGTCCAAGAAAATAGCCCCACACTATGCGCATCCAACATTTAGCGATTAACTTTGCACTCCAATTTGGCTTAACACGGTTTTCGTCAATGATGTTGTTTAAGGCTGTAGAAATCGCCTTCTCTGATATAACAACAAAATCCCCATTACTCACTTTACCCTTAACACTTTCCAAAATTTCTTCTAAATAATTTTCTCTTGGTCTCCAATATTTCGTAGTTATTGCTAAGACTTTATATTTAACCATATTAAATGCCTAATCTAAAAGCTTTGTAAACGCTTAAAGGGCTTGGAATTGTTTCTTTATTTCTTCCACGTTGCATTCTGGAGGTTTCATTTTTCCTTCTGGACAGTAGCCAAGTTCAACACAGGATGGTCCAGCATTCTCAAACAGTATAGGCGCAGCCTTTTTTGCTTGTTTGAGCATTTCAGTTGCCACCTCTCTTATTTCCCATTGGGAGCGCCTGCAGCATCGCAAATTGAAAAAGTGTCTTAGTTCTCGGGCGTTCATGGTTACGATTATGTTTGTTTTGGCTGCGTTTGGAAGAATGAACCTTGCATCCTCCTTTGGAACTCCCAATGCCAAAAGTTCCTTGTAAGCTTCGGAAATTCTTTCTAATGTCTCTTCGAAGACTTTCTTTGCTTCGGCTTTGTTTGCTATGCTTGGCGGCGTCACATACTTTTCCAAAGTATCATAGGTGACATAGCGTTGGCTTTGTTGCGTGTATGAGGCTATTCTGTGTCTGACAAGCTGGTGGGTCATGGCTCTTGAAACACCTTCAATACTGAAAGTGAAAGACGCGTGTTCAATGACTGAAACATGTCCATAACCAGTAACCCGCTTTATAATGCGTTTAGCCGTTTCCTGGTCCATTTTTTCAAAAATTTCTGAGGGGCTTCCACTTTTTGATGATGTTAAGGCCGCAGTTCCACATAAGAGTTCCGCGTCTGCTGTATATCGGAGAAGCTTAACTTTCAACTGTTAGACCCCACTTCACTTTAGCATGAAAGTAATAAATCTGTTTTGCCCAGAAAAAGCTGAGGCACATAAAGTGTCAAGGATTAAAAAGGCTGTTGACTACATAAACCAACTCCGTTCAAGCAACAGTACAAAGAAACAGTTGCTTGGAAAGGAGCTTGCAGTTCAATACGCTAAATGGACCAAAACCCTAAACTTACAAGATTTCTTGACTTTTACAAAAATTATTCAAGAAAACAAGAAAGAAATTGGCGTCGCCCAATTTTTCGGAAAATTTCGGGCCTACGCCTTTGAAGAGTACATTTATCGTTTGCTAAAAACAAAAATTCGCCTTCCTGAGCCTTTGCAGATTTTTTGGGGAGAAAAATGTTTGGTTTGGCGAAAGGGTGATGAATGCTATTCTATGGAGTTTGATGTTGCCATAGGAAAGAAAGCAAAAGGCTTTATTGAGCCAAAAATTGTTTTTGATGCAAAAATGGAGCTTGACTCTGCAAGGTTAAAAACGGCTTTGGCTTCTTTTGCAATTTTAAAACGTTGGAATGCCGAAGTAAAGTGTCTCCTTGTTTATGTGGTTAAAGATGTAGATTCTGTTTTTCTGAAATTAGCCAATTATTGGGTTGATGGACTTTTCCGCTTAAGCCTTGAAAAGGATGAGACAAGGGCTTTGCTTGATTATGTTTCTAAACGTCTCAGTTGAAGGTTAAACATGCGCATATATGCGGTCTGCCGTGTATCTTCCGCTTTCCATTTCCCGCTCTATCTCCCGTAACAATAGTATGCGCTTAAACGTGGGCGGATGTGTCGCAAACCAGGTGTTAATTTTCACCCATGTGGATTTGGCCTCTTTCTCCATGGCTATTTCCAATTCTCTCTCATCAAGCACCCCGTCCTTGTCCAAATCGTACTCTGCCTTTTTCTCAATTATTGGTTGAATCTCTTGTTTTGCCAATGCTGGGTCTTCTATGTAGAAGGCTCTAGCTCCTGATGGCGGTTTTGGCGAAAGGGACAATCCATAAGTGATTTTTGTCAATGCACTTTGTAAACTTCGAGGCGAACCAGTTACATAGGCTGAGTATGCGTCTGCATAATGCTCGCGGAGTCTGCTGAGCCTCATGACGCACAAGAGTGAAATTATGTAAACTACATAGGAGATTATTGCAATGGCGAAAAAGGCTGCTTTTATGCTGCTTTCTTCCTTCTTCTTTGATGATGCTGGTGCCCATCTTGCCGCTTCCCATGTCCCCCGTGCAATTAAGTAAGCAAGTAATGGCAGGGCGGAAACAATTGTCATTATTATGTAATCCTTATGCTTTATGTGCCCCAACTCGTGACCAATCACGCCTTTAACTTCTTCTTGGTTCAATTTCTTCAAAAGTCCTTCGTGAACCGCTAGGGTGGCGCTGTTGGCGGTTCTTCCAAAAACAAAAGCGTTAGGCGTTTCGTCTGGCACAATGGCTAGTTTTGGCATTGGTATGCCGCTTTTGTCCGCCAACTCTTTCACTGTGGATTCAAGCCATGGATTTTCGCCGGGCTTTAAATATTGTAGACGTGTGGAAGCGCTGACGATGGCTGGTCCTATGAGGTATTGGATTAGTATGAAGAGTATTGTGCCGATTACTGCGTAAATTAAAGAAAGCCCGATGATAAACATTATTGCGGAAAGGAATAGGGCGAAGATTAGGGCTACAAGAAATATAGATGTTCCCATCGCCAGTTTTAACTCACCAAGCCTCGCCATAACATTCCCATATAGTTCAAATGACAAAGGCTGATTTAATTAAAGCTTTCTAACACCAATGCTACATTACACAATTTGGTGAATGTGAATTCAGAATCTGACTTTCAAATATAATAGATTCATACTCAAAATTCACACCCATTAAATACTTCTTTCCTTGACAAGTCTAAATGAGGACTGTTGAGGTTTAACCATGAGTAAGAAGTACCGATGCGTTATTGAGGTAGAAGTTCCAAACGGTTCGAAAGGTTGGCAAGAAGTTGCAACCGTGAAAATGAGGCAAGCTATTGAAAAATTGAAGTTGGCCATGGAAGAGTTAGGCGGCAAAGTCTACGTAAGATATTGAAGGCAAAGCTTCTACATCTTACTTTTTGCAAAAGATAATATGCTCCATTGGAAACTCCAAGCCGTATTTCTTAAGCTCTTCCATGCGCTTTTCAATAAAAGTTGGGCTAACATTCCACTCTTCTAATTTTTTGACTGCCTCATTGAAAGACAGGTGAACATTTGTTTCGAAATATTTTACAGTGATGTCCTTGAAACCTATTATATGCATAAGTGTGACTACCTCATCGGAGAAGGGTGAAAACCATTCATATTTTTGAGTTAAGGTTTCCATAGAATAAGAATCCGCTTCAATAAGCAATTTTTGAGCAGCATTTTCCGCAACTGGATTAAGCTCTCCATGCGCCATCTGCCCATTTGGCTTTAAAATCCTATAAAATTCCCTAAGAGCTTTCTCAAGCCCTTTTCTGTTAAGGTCGCAGAAAAGCTCGTTTGAAATTATTAAATCCACGCTTTCGTTCTCTATAGCTTTTATGTTCCTAACGTCGCCCTTAAGAGGCATAACAAACTTTTCCAGTCCTCCCTTTGTTATCCGCTTTTTCAGCGCTTCCAAGTTTCCCTTGTAAGGTCCAGCCGAAACATCAAGGGCAATCAATTTGAATTCTTTCAGAATTTCCTTAACATTTTTGGCAAATGGAATTGTTAACTGTCCACTTCCGCATCCAGCTTCAAGAATAATGGATATTTTACGAAAATCAATGTTTCTAACCATAAAGTTAGCCAGTCTTTCATACATAGCCTTAATTAAAGAATTCAAACACTAACCACCAATTAACAGATTATACGTTTACGTTTACTTCAACTTTCACACATGTTTCATTTGCATATTACTTTCCCATTGAGCAAATGGCCCGCCTATGAAATTTACTAAAAGTGTGCGAGTTTATTTTTCGGCAATTTGTGGATGAACCAGTTGACGGCAGTGAGGACAATGGACGAGGGCTTTGTCTCCTGTTGACTTCCACTTCTTTTTGCAGAAAGGACACTGATACCACACAGTTTTTCCTGGAATAATGAACCATTGCCGACTCAAAACCCACAATATCACTCCCGCAACCAGCATCACATCCCCAAAAATAAAAAGGTAGACGAGTCTAAACTCAAACCATGAAATTAGAGTTACTTTTTCTGTCCAAAGAAGCGATAAAAAAGTTGAAAACGGATTTTCACTTGAAGACAGGTAGGGATACGTTTTCCATAAAGCAGCTGAAAAGGCAATTATTCCCAATAGACAAAATATTAAACTAAGCGCATATGCAGATTTCTGCTTCCGAAGAATTTTCCTCATTCAAAATCTAGCCCTTGCAACAAATCTTCGGTTACACTGGCGCAATGGCTTCAGCAATTCGCGCTTCTATTTCAGCGTAGCGTTCTCGGATTTCGCTTTTGAGTGCATCAATCTCCAAGCGAAGTCTTCTTTTGGATTCTGGCGCTAAATCTTTGGATTTTACTATGTCATTTTCTATTTTCACCACTTCACGTTCAGCGTCGTGTTTCATCTCTTTCGTTTTCTTCAGCAAATCCACCTTAGCCTTTTCAATCTTTTCAAACTGCTTTCTGACGTCTCCAACTTTTTGATTCAATTTCTGTTTTATCTTGCCAAGCTTTTCTGCATATTCACGTTCGGAAGGTCCTCCCAACAGTTAACACCAAAATGTCTTTTATCGCAATACTTAATATAAATTTTGTTATCTACCAATAAATACAAACACCATCAATATACAACCAATTTGGTGCTCCGGCCGGGATTTGAACCCGGGTCCGTGGCTCGAGAGGCCACAATACTTGACCGGACTATACTACCGGAGCCTCTAATTTATACTACTTTTATTTCTTGTATATAGCCACATTGTTTCTTCCGTTATAAGGAATAAATTAAAAGCCTTCGGAATTTAGAGGTGACTTGTAAAGACATATTTGCGGTAGAAGCCATCTATTTTTAATTTGTTCCAATTGTCCCATTCATCTTCTGAAATAAACTTTTGCAAGCCTTTTGTTTTAAGCGTTCTTTTTAATGATTTATTTTCATACAACATACTGGAAAGTTTCATTGTCATGACTTTGTTTTCCATGAAGTACTCATAAGTTCTGAATTTCATAACAGCGTATTCTCCCCATAGGTTTTGAGCAGCTTTTGATTTCATCTCGTTTTTTAGGCTCTCCAATTCTTCTTCACTTTCATTTGAAAGACCATGTTGAATAAGCAGGAGGATGCCTTGGCTTCCAAGGATTCCTTTCTCTTTTAGAAACTGCTTTAATTTTTCAGCGGCTTTATATGGAATGGTAACTTTTATGTGAACTTTTTCGCGGTTTTCAATAGCTTCCAAAGCACCAATAAGGTCATTTGGATGAGGTTTTGGAGACCATTCTTTACTGGAAAAATTCTTGTTAATCTTCATGTTTCATCCTCTGTAGTCATTTCATTCAGCATTTTTCTTAGTTGCTCGTTTTCTTTCTCTAAAGCCTTCAAGGTTTCATTGTCTTTTTTGTATTCTCTGAACAATTTCTTCATGTGCAAGTAACTTTTCTTCATTTGCTTGAATTCCTGTAACCAATAGTTTGTCATTCCACGCTCCAATACCTTAACAAGTGCACTGCTTTCGTCTAGATTGTTCTCAGCCATATACGCTTTGAATTTTTCATAGGTTGAATGATCAAGAAACACTTCTGTTATTGCTGATTTGTCTTTTTTATTTAAAACTATGCGGCTGAACATTCTTTTTCCTCATACGGTTAACAGAAACATTTCTAAGCTTCAATCCTCGTCTGCCAACCATCTTTTGAACGCTTCTTAAGAGGACATCTTCTACTGCTCTGCGGTCTTGGTCTGAAAACTCGTAGCTTTGTCTTCTTATATACTCAGCAAGTTCTGAGCCCAACCGTCGAAGATTTTTTTCTTCAATTTCTATAATAGTTTCAACGGCTTCCCAATTTTTGCTATGCAAAACCTCTTTTAATGCGTTGATTAGTGCTGTAAAGTGTGGGATGCAGAGTCCTTCAGAATCTTTGAAGAGCATAAGAAACTCTTTCTGGTTTAATGAAAGAAGCTTCACGATCTTTTTGTTGCAAATTTTCATGAGATTAGCCATATACACGCATGCTGGACAGTTTCTTATGCTTTCTTTTTGATGGAAATTTTTCTCACGGTTTTTCTTTTGTTTATGCAAGTCTTGAATGAGTTTTTCAATGATGTCTTGGCTGATTAGGGCTATTCCGTGGCCGTCTGGGCTTTCTGGTTTGCCTGCGGCGATCAGCATTCTGTAAAAGTGGTGGTTGCAAAATCCTCTGCTCTCGACGATTTTTTCTCTTGCTTTACTATCCATTACAAGCTCGGAAAGGTAGGCGTCTATGTATTTTCTTTCAATTTCATCTTCAAGTGCGCATAAGAAGCATTCTGCGCCGCTTTTGATCATCCTTTCAATACGGAAATACGTTACGTCAAGGCTCATGTAAATCACCACTGCGCACTGATTGTTTTTAATACATTAACGGCGTAGAAAGTATCTTCGAAAGTAGATATCCCAATGTCAGATCTTGCAAATCCGCCGTTTGCATTTTGACATTTAAGAACGAATTCTGCTGTTTGCTTTGGGTATCTCAAGCGCTCGCCAAGAATATTAAGCGTTGACGTTCCATAGTATATGTGTTCCATGTATGGTGTAGAAGCATGTGGCACAACCGTGAAGCCTCCAAATGGCTTTTCACAAGCTCTAACATAACTCAAAGTGTCCCTGAGAGATTTGATCGGATAGCCAAGGTTGAAAAGTGAAGCCACAGCGTGATAGGTGGAATTCAAATTTGAGTGTCTGTGAGCTCCAAAACCACCGTTCTTATTTTTGAAGCTTAACAACCAATCTGCGAGTTTTTTGCTTTCAATTTCTAAGCCCACAATTTTAATAAGCTCGGTCGTCATGAAAGTGAGTAGAAATTCTGAAGCGACTTCAACATAAACATCAACTGTTCCAAACTCGCCTTTGACGCTGGGTAGAGAAAGTATGAAATCTTTAAGATTTTTTTCGGGTTTTTCACCGCACAATTTTAAGGCTTTAGCCACATAATAATGTGAATAAAGATTGTCTGGAACAAAGTCGTGTAACCACTTAACGGTCCTTTCAACATTTGGAAATGGAAAGTTTAACAAGTCTAAGATTGCAAGTCCATAATAGGTATCTTGTGCATTTGATTCGATGCCTTGACAGAAAGTATATCCGCCGTCTTCGTTCTGTCGATTCACTACGTACTGGATGACACGTTTAACCCATAAAAAGTTGGCAGACTGCTCAAGTTCTAAATCATCGAACCGCCCCACTTCACGCAATCTAACATACCCTCTTACGCTTTATTGTTGAGTAGAAGCTATCAGCCCCTGCACCTGCAGAAGCAAGGGCGGTTGAAGGCGAGCTTCATCGCCTTTATATTTCTGGAAAGTATAGTAAAAAAGTAAATAAATATTTCTTCGTACGGATTAAATTTTCTGTATACGTTCTAAAAAGATTTTATAGAAAAATTTGGGGTTTATGGGTTTAGTATTCTTCGCTTTCGCCTTCGCCTGGTGGTTTTTCTGGTGCTTTTTCTTCTTTTGGTTTTGTTGCTGCTATTACGTCGTCTATGCGGAGTATCATTGATGCTGATTCTGCGGCGGATTTTACTGCTTGTTCTTTGACTATTAATGGTTCTACTACACCGTTTTCCTGCATGTTTTCGACTTTTCCTGTGAAAACGTTTACTCCCATAGCGTTTCCGTCTTTTTTCTCGTGGGCTGCTCGTAGTTCTACGATTATGTCTATTGGTTCGAGTCCAGCGTTTTCAGCTAATGTTCTTGGGACTATTTCTATGGCGTCGGCGAAGGCTTCTATGGCTAGTTGTTCTCTTCCGCCGACTTTTGTGGCGTAGTCGCGGAGTTCTTTGGCGATTTCTACTTCTACTGCGCCGCCGCCTGCGACTATTTTGTTGTTTTCTATTACGTCTGATACTACGGATAGGGCGTCTGTCATGGCTCTTTCTGCTTCGTCAACCATTCTTTCAAGTCCAGCCCTTATAAGCACAGCCACAGACCGCGGGTCTTTGCATTTTTCCACGAAAATCATTTTGTCCTCGCCAATTTTGCGTTCTTCAACAATGCCAGCTTCGCCCAAATCTTGCGCTGTTAAGTCGTCTAAATCTGTGATTATTCTTCCGCCCGTTGCTCTTGCGAGTTTTTCCATGTCTGATTGTTTTACGCGTCTGGCTGCGAGTATGCCTTCTTTTGCTAGGAAGTGTTGCGCCATGTCATCGATGCCTTTTTGGCAGAAGACTACGTTGGCGCCTACTGCCTTTATTTTGTCTACCATTTCTTTGAGCATTTTTGTTTCTTGGTCTAGGAAGGCTTTCATTTGAAGCGGGTCGCGGATGCGGATTTCTGCGCTGAATTCTGTTTTTTCAATTTCTAGTGGGCAGTCGAGCAAGGCGATTTTTGCGTTTTCTAGTTTTTTGGGCATTCCTGGGTGGACAACTTCTTTGTCTATTATTAAGCCTTTTACTAGTTGCGACTCAAGGAGGCTTTTTCCTGTTTTCTTTATTATTTGTATGTTGTCTATGTCTGCTATCAGTTTGTCTCCGCGTTTTTCTGCTATTTGTTTGACTGCGTCTATGGCTATTTCTGCCAAGTGCTCTTTTGCTGGACCTACGGCTTTGCTTGCCATGGATGTTAATGCCACTTTCTTTAGAGTTTCTCTGTCTTCGATGTCTACTGGCGTGGCGATTTTGTTTATTGTTTCTACGGCTTTTTGAGCTGCTTTTCTATAACCGCTCACGATTATTGTTGGGTGAATGTTTTGGTCTAGGAGTTCTTCTGCTTTTTTGAGGAGTTCTCCTGCTAGGACTACGGCTGTTGTTGTTCCGTCTCCTACCATGTCGTCTTGGGTTTTTGCTATTTCAACCATCATTTTTGCTGCTGGGTGTTCCACTTCTATTTCGTCTAGGATGGCTGCGCCGTCGTTGGTTATTGTTATGTCGCCTAGGCTGTCAATGAGCATTTTGTCCATTCCTCGCGGTCCAAGGGTGGTTTTTAGGACTTCGCCTATGATGCGTGCCGCCATGATATTGTTTCTTTGGGCTTCTCTTCCGCGGCTGCGGGTTGTGCCTTCTTTTAGGATTAGGACTGGTTGTCCAGACTGGGTTGTTGTTAAGTATGCCATACAAATTCCTCCATTTTGTTAGAATGTTATTTTTAGCTATTCCGAATAGCAAAAAAGCCCTAAAATATAAACTTTTACTTTTGTTTTTGCGAATGCGCCATTGGCTTGGTAACAGTTTAAATTTTGGCTTGCTAAATTTGATCTTTGGTGGTTTGCCATGCGGGTTTCGGTGCGTTTCTTCACAAGCCTTAGAGAGATTGTTGGTAAGCGAGAAGAAACTTTGGAGTTTTCTGATGATGAAAGGGTTACTGTGGATAGTGTTCTTAGGCGGTTGAGTGAGCGTTATGGAAAGGATTTTGATGATTATCTTTATGATAGTAAGACGGGCGAAGTTAAGGGTTTTCTGCAGTTTCTAATTAATGGCAGGAGCGCTTCTACGCTTAAGGGTTTAGAGACTGAGCTTTCTGATGGGGATGTTCTGGCGATAATTCCGCCAGTGGGCGGCGGTTAGCATTTTTGGCGTTTTTCCATCGCAATACGGTAGCCCCACCCTCTATGTTTTATTGTCAAATTTATCAGTGTTTTCTTTCGCAAATTGGATACCCCTCTATAGATTTTTAGGCTTGTTTGCCTAGTTTATTTTTGAGTTTGTTATGGGAAAATGCAAAGTTTGCGGTGAAAGTTCGCTTACAATATCAGAGAATTTGGGCGTCTGCCTCAAATGTATACGGAAGAAGCCTGAAGAAGCGCTTGTGATTGCTGATGAAGCGCATGCGAAGAGTCGGACTGTTTTTGGTTTGCCCGCGAAGCCGCCGAGGGATGAGGGTGGAATTGCGTGTGGTGTTTGTGCTAACAATTGTGTTATTGGTGTTGGCAACAGCGGTTTTTGTGGTTTGGTCTGGAATATGAGTGGGCGTTTGGTTCGTTTTGGCGGTACTGCGGATAAGGGCGTTTTGGAGTGGTATTATGATGGTTTGCCAACCAACTGCGTTAGCTGGTGGTTTTGTCCTGGCTGCACTGGCGCTGGCTATCCGCGGTATGCCTACAAGCCTTCTGCAGAGTATGGCTATTCGAATTTGGCTGTTTTTTATGGCGCCTGCAGTTACGATTGTCTCTTCTGCCAGAATTGGCATTACCGCAACCTGTCCGCCAAACACAAGCCTGTTACGAGCGCTGAAGCCCTTGCCGCCCGGGTGGAAAAGCATGTTTCTTGTATATGCTATTTTGGCGGCGACCCTTCGCCTCAAATGCCTCATTCATTGGAGGTTAGTCGCATAGCATTGGAAAAGGCGAGGGCTGAAAACCGTATTTTGCGGATTTGCTGGGAAACAAATGGTTATATGAATCCGAAATTGGCTGAACGGGCGGCGGAATACGCTTTAGCAAGCGGTGGCAACATAAAATTTGATTTAAAAGCTTACAGTGAAGAGCTGGCATTGGCGCTTTGCGGAGTGTCCAACAAGCCTTCTCTGGAAAATTTTCGCCTAATAGGAGAAAAATATTATAGTAAGCGGGAGGAACTGCCAATGCTTACGGCTAGCACTTTGCTTGTGCCTGGTTACGTGGATGCTGAAGAAGTGGAGAATATTGCCAAATTCATAAGTGAAGTGAACGTGAATATTCCGTATACGCTTTTGGCTTTTTATCCATGCTATGTGATGAATGATTTGCCCACAACAACCAAAAAACAAGCCGTGGAATGCCAAAAAGCAGCACAAAAACACTTAACCAATACACGCATAGGAAACATACACCTACTAACATAAACTTATTTTTGTCAGTATTTTGCCGTCTTTTAAATACCTCTTATAAATGCATGTCCAATAGGGAAAATCATCAGAGCTATGAAATAGTACGCGGCAAAATTTTATTAGTTTTTGGTTAATGATATTATTATCGGGATAAATTGTGGAAGTTATCATTAAGTATTTACGGAATCCCATGGAAGTCGGCGTCTATAATTACAAATGTATATTGAACTTTTCCGTCATGGATAATTGGTTGAAGGGACTAATTGATAAATACAAGGAATCATGTGAGGGAAAAAAGGGCATTTTAAGAAGGGCGTCTGATAGAAAAATCTCCAGATTAAATGAAATTTTGAAAGAGTTTGAAGAGGAAATCGAAATGGCAGAGGAGGAAACTTTTTTTGAGACATTGACCAGAACTTTACAATTTTTCGCTACCTTAGACGAATTCCCCACGGATTTAGGAAATTTATTATGTCGACAAAGGGAGGTGAAGCTTCCCTCAGGTAAAATTAGAAAGATAAAAGTTCCAAGACCACATCCACTTAATATTTTTGTTTCTCATGTTGATGCCAGAGTTAAGGATGTATTTGCAATTGAAAAAGAACATATTAAGGATATGGAATGGTTATTTGATATCGTAACTATAAAAGAAGATGGTCTTTTAGCTTTCAAGAAGTATTTGGAATGTATACCACCTATAAAAGAGCAGATGAAGGTATTAAAGGAAAGAAAACAATTTTCGACAAGGTACACGTTTCGACCTTATCCTTTAGCTACTAAACTTTGGCTTGAAGATGATGCAAGTATCAATGTTCCGTCAGACCTAAAAAGTTTTCTTCAAGGTGCGATTCAGTACATTTTCTTGAATGAGTGGAGAACATCAATAGTTCTATCTGCAATCTGTGTTGAGAGCGTACTTGCTGATTTATATGAGGAAATACATAAAACACCAGCTCCCGATGTTCCGTTAGGTGATATATTTCGTCAAATAAGGGGAAAAATTGATTTTTCACCAGATATCGTTAGGGCAATAGAAATGGCAAACGACGCGCGGATTTCAGCCGTTCATAGAAGCCGTTTTCCAGTGTCAGATAGAGAAGCAATAAATGCATTATATGGAGCTACCAATTTTACTCTATGGTATATTTCAAAATTCTAATGAAAGGGCATATCCAGAGTTTTTTGTTTTCCAGAAAACACTCGCAAAAATTGTTCCGCATCTTCATGACTTGCCTTTTCGATTTGCCGTTTTGCCTTCTCAATTACCTGAATCCATGGCTGTGTTCCTCTTGTTTTTCTCACAGCAACTATAACATGATAGTGGAAACCTTTTGGACCTTTAACTTCAATGGGAATAACCACTTCTTTGTACTTTTTAACTTTCTTAAGGTACAACTCAAAAAGATCCTCAGCATGAGAACATGCTTTCCAAGATTCATCACCGAAAAATCTATCCATTCTTTCAACGAATTTTTCTGCACTTCTGCATGCATTCCCCCATATTCGCCTGATGCTTGTGCACATGTAATTTATGATTATGTCTCCTCGCGTTTTTAATAGCGTCTCTATGGTCTGCCAGTGAATTTCGTCTGCTTCTGGATCGATAAAAGCAAGGAAGTGACTGCGTGGTCTGTTGTCTATTTCGCTCAAAATTTCAGTAAGTATGCTGCTATTTGAATCGCCGTGGATAATTTGCGCATTTGGAAGAATCCCTTTAAGTGCTTCTGCCTTCTTTTGGTCTTGTTCAATTAGGATTAGCTGGTCAAATTTTTTGTTACCTCGTGGTATACGATCTGCAATAACAGCTGAACCTAGAACAATGTCGCCCGTTTCTTGTATATGATTTAACCCACATCCAGCGCATAAATCGAGGTAGAAGGCAGATTCGTAGTGGGACTTTATTATGACAGTATAAAGATCCACGTAATAAGCTAAAATTGAAAGTTTAAGTATGGTCCAAGAATGAGCAGGATAAGCTGTTTTTGTAATTTCATACAAATGTTTTGCTTCTTCTTGATAACCTTTTAACTTCTCGATTCTTTCCATCCACCACTCAAAGTGTGTTTTCCGTTTACCCAAGTTTACCACACGCAGTTGCAACTACATTTTTTCCAATTCAATTGAAGTTTTTCCCATATAAAAACTGGTTCTTTGCATAGTGCAACTTTATCATAGTCATATTTCTTCCGAAGATAGTCGATAACCGTAGCATACATGTTAAGCCTAGTTTTAGTTAAAATTCTCTTTCCCCATTTTGAATTTTCCTCTAAATATAAAACCCAAGAAGTATCACTCGCATGGTTTATGGTTGTTTGTAACCCTCTCAATGAACCTATCGTTATTCGCTCGGGTATTATCACATCAAAAATTTCATCAATTAAATCCATATATTCTTCCTTCCAATTATCTTCAGGATAAGGTATCATAGGATCAAGGCGAACCCTAACTTCATACCCTTCTTCAAATAATTTTGATGCAGCGGTAATTCGATCTTTCGGTAGGGCTGTGCCCTTTTCCCATCTACGTGCTACTGTTTCGGTATTTATGCTGAAACTGGCAATAACGCTTCTCTGAAATTCTCCTTTTAATAATTCTTCTATTTTGTCAGATTTGGTGAGAAGTAATGCCTTATGTCCGTATGGATTTCGCTCCTTGAAGAGTGGTAAAACCACATGAGAAATAGCCTTTCTTGTTCCTTCAAACATCAATGAATCCGCTAGTTCACCTGTATTAAGGATTTCCTTCATGTTGTCAGCTACTTTTGTTAAAAATGTTAAAATATGCATTTTCACTTTACTTTCCAGTTTGGGACGTGGTTGTTTTTCTGTTGGCAAGAAACGTAATGTTCCTTGAAGGTAACAATAAGAACAATTAAATGGGCATCCATATGCCCATCTAAGTTCCAAAAAAGTTGGGCATACTATGTCTATTGGTGAGCGCGGAACGGGGATCTTGGCAAATCTTTCTATAACGGAACCGTCCCCAATTTTTCTTACCATGATTGCTTCAGCGCCATCTAGCTTTTGGTATTTATCAAAAAATATGGTTGGACCCATTTTTGTAACCATTTTAAGGCACATTATAGTGTTTTCTCCATAATTTTGA
Organism: Bathyarchaeia archaeon; assembly: GCA_038883795.1. GTDB lineage: Archaea > Thermoproteota > Bathyarchaeia > Bathyarchaeales > Bathycorpusculaceae > JASEJA01. The sequence continues at coordinate 13,049 of JAVZLK010000001.1, read as the reverse complement.
TTTTTTTAATTTCTCTTATTAACATTTCATGCTGTCCAGTATGGTGTTTTCTTTTTCATTACGTTTACATACTCGTTTAATGCTTCCTGCTCCTCCACACTCAACTTGTCCATAAACATTGTTTGCAAAGCCTTCGCGTGTTGTTCTGGCACCTTCACATACAAAATATCCTTCTCAAAAATGTGCCTACCAACTATGGGCTTGTCAAGGCTTATGGCTACTTGCATACCCTTACCGGCTTCTGGTAAGGCTTTACCTTTCTCTTGGATTTGCTGTATCTCGCCAACTTCTTCGCCGTCCTCAGCCCTTATAAGCGCAAGTTTAGGCTTAATCTTTCCCGCTAAAACTTCCACGCCCACTATTGCTGGCTTCGCCCTTCTGAAAACATAGCCTTCCATAATCTGAATCTTTGCGGGTTTAACCAGATTCGCAAATTCCTGCTCAATCTTTGCTTCCCGTTGGCTCTTAAGCCAAGACAAATAATTATCTATCAAATGGTAAATTATTTTTTCCTGAAAAATTTGAACACCTTTGGCATTTGCTTCTTCTTGGGCGTCTGGCAAAACTTTGACGTTAAAAGCCAAAACAACCCCATAATATGGCTCGTGCTCTCTAACAACAGACGCTTCAGTAACATCCCGCTTTGAAACATCCCCCACATCCGCAAGCCGAACAGGCACATTATTACGCTTTAGGTTTTCAGCAATAGCCTCTAAAGAGCCAAGCGTGTCAGCCTTCAAAACAACCCCCTCAACATCAGTCGCAATCCTAATCCGCTCAATCTCTTCGGAAACCGCCTTAACATAATCATCCACCTTTTCGCCCTCGCCAACAGCATACAAAGGCGCCCCAGCTAAGGCTCCTTCTAAATCTGGCGCCACAATCTTCACTCCAGCAGCAGCAGAAACAGAATCCACAGAAGAAAAACGGTCCCGCGGATCCCTAATCTCATCCAAAGGCTTAGGCACCAAAATAGCCCTAATCCGCGTCACAATCGGCTTTTCCTTACCGCCAACAACAATCAAATCATCCTTTCGCAGCGTTCCATCATAAACAATGGTGTTAAGCGTCAAACCCAAACCAGGCTCTTCCTTAACCTCCAAAACCGTGCCTTTCGCTGGTCCCCTTGTTGTCTGCAGTTCCTTCTTCAAGTACTGCTGTGTCAAACCAACCAAAACCATGAGAAGCTCTGTTATGCCCTCGCCAGTCTTTGCGCTTGTGGGCACAATAGCCACAGTTTTCGTAAAATCTCTTATGCGGTCAAAACGGTCCGCCCTAAAACCCAAACGCGAAAAAACCCCAATAATGTCGTATATTCTATTATCCAAATCCTGCTTCACATAAGCATCCTGCATCTGATAAGCTTTCATGAAAGGCGTGTCCGGATAAGAATTCCATCCTGGAATGCGGTCTATCTTGTTGGCAGCCACAAGAAAAGGCGTCTTCCGAGCTTTCAGTATCTCAATACACTCGTAAGTTTGAGCCTCAAAACCCCTCAAAATGTCAATGACAAGAATGGCTATGTCAGCAACGCTTCCGCCCCGTTTACGCAAATTAGTAAAAGCCTCATGTCCAGGAGTGTCAATAACAAGCAAGCCAGGAATTTCCAGCTCACCCTTAACCATGGATAAAAGCGGACCAACAAGCTGTTTAAGCGTGTCAACCGGAAAGAAGCTTGCGCCAATATGCTGTGTTATTCCACCCGCTTCGCGGGCTTGAACGCTTGTCTTGCGGATTTTGTCCAAAAGCAAAGTCTTACCAGTATCCACATGACCCAGAACACAAACGATAGGCTGACGAATAGACATTTCCACAGCATCCTCTTTTCTAGCAGTGAACAAACTAACGGTTTAATACGCATTCAATAATAAATAAACCATTCCCAACAAACACGTGGCTTAAGGCTATTCTGTTTTTGCAGTTAACATGAAAATTCCCAAAACTAATAAAACAATGCTTAGGAATCCGAAAAATCCAGTGTAGGCTCCCAAATCATTAAAGCTTGTAAATGTGAAGTATGTGGCTAAGGCGCCAACAATCATGATTAACAAGCCGAAGAATTTTTCAGCCAATGCTATTCCGAAACCAGCTTCTCCTTCGCTCATACTTTAACTCCTTCTTCGTTTAGATGTGCTTTTACATAAAGACATAAACGGTTATTTTAAATTTCCCTTGGCTTCACTTTTTTGCCTCAAGTTTTTCTGGCAAATACTCATCAACTATGTATGTTAAGCCGTATCTGCTGAAGGCTTCCTGTTCAGCCTTCCTCTTAATCTTCACAAAAGTCTTAATTTCCCTCTGCCACAACGGGTCTTTGTAACGGGGGTCTCGCTGCAACTCATAAAGCCTCTTCATATCCACCTCATCCAAGGGGTCTGTTGGCAATTTATAATTGACTATGTCTGTTGCCCAAACGCCACTCCATTTGGCGTCTGGCGTATTTAACTCGCGTAGGTGGGCTGCGTTGGCTGAACCTGAAATTATTACCATGGCGATGTGCATTCCCCATGGGTCGCCGTCTGTGAAAATATACACTGGAAGATTCAGTTCCTGATTTAATCTTCTTATAAAGTGTCTTGTGGCTCTTGGCGCTTGTCCAGCCGTCAAAACGAGGATGGCGTTAAACTTTTTGTGCACACTCTCCTCTATAAAGCGTGTGAATAAGCCACCCTTCTCTATGGCTATAACTTTGTCTGCTGTTGTTTTCACAAATTCCGCCGAGGTTAACGCTGGTCCAATGAGGACGCCGTCTGGATGGGAAGTCAAGTTTAGGGTTCTCCCCTCATAGCCTGGCACCGTATATTCTATCGTTAAGTCCCCGAAAACTGCTGAGCGTTCTTCTGGAAAAATGCTGAAGTCCTCCCTTGAAAATCCCAAGACGGTTTCTAAATCTGTTATTATGTTGTTTGATTCTTCTTGGTCTGTGAATGTCATCTCATAGGCTTGGGCTGAATAGTAAACGTCCCTTAGAGTTGAAGTTTTTCTCTGCGAAGTGAGCTCATGAGAGAAGAGCGCCGCCCAAATGAGCTGTGTGAATGGTTTTAAGTGGCGGATGTTGCGGGCGCTTCTCCGAACAGTCTTATTCCCCAAAATGTATTGTCTTAGTTGTGGGTCGTAGTGGATGTTTTCTGTGGAGCGGCTTGGCATTGTTATTGATGGAAAGTATCCGCTGTCAAGCTGTTCATACGTTTTAAGTCCAAGATTTTCCAAGCTTGATAAAACTTCTTTTCTTTTTTCCATCATACTAATTTTATGTTTCTTCTGCTCCAAAACGTCTCACACTCCTCAACAACTTATCAATATCTGGAAGTTTCTCTTTACCCGCTAATTTTGCTGAAAACTGGGCTATTTTTGGCAAATACTTACTAAAAACGCCCAACCTTTTCTTCTCTCTATCCACATGCTCTATTCTGGTTAAGAAGTGTTGAAGTTGGCGGGCAACCTCCCTAAGCCCATTGGCTATTTCCCTTCTAACTTCTGGTCTGTCAGCGACGAATTCTTTGCCAACTGTTTTGTATGGAACCTTTGTGCTGCAAATGTGAACCATTATGGCGATGGGCATGTCTGGCGTAACCTTATACCTGCGCCAGTTCATAGCCTCTATCACTTTAACTGAAACATCACTAGCTTCATCATAAAGCAACGGAATCCTATTAGCAAAACGGTAAATCAGGAATCCATCCTTCTTTGGAATTTCTCCACCGTAAGCTATTCCAACCTCAACAATGAAAGGATGACCAGCATAAGTTGCTGGTTTGCGTTGGTGAACAGCCACAAATTCTGGTTTAAGCTCTTTCATTATTCCAGCTTTTAATAGTTCTTCGCCCAAAGGTGAAAGGCAGCTTGCATCCGGCGCCAAGAAATCCTTGAACCTTTTAAGCATGTGCATTAATCTAACAATTTCCTCATGAGTAAGTTTCTTTGGGTTTTTTGATGGGCTTATGTTGCTGAACTCCAAAAACTTTTGGGCTGTTACTTCTCCAACTCTGTGGAAATGGTTTTTCAAAAAATCAAGCATGTTTTTGTGGGGGGTTATCTGTATAAGCCTCTGAAGAAGTTCCACATCAACACCGTAAGGATGCGGCTTAGTCTCTTTAGGTGGTTCCGGCATTTCCTTTGTTACTCTCGTGAACTTGTAAAGCCTTCCTTTAGGGTCAACAAAAGTCAAATTTGCGTATGGGTTCACCATAGCCGTCTGTTTAAAATAATCAAGGATTTTTGGCATAGCCCTGAAATAGTCGCCTTCCAATGTGAATTCAACGATGGTTCCCCGCCACCCCTCCTTGTTTAACAAGATTTTTCTGTCAAGAATTATGGGGCGATTCCTTTGAATGTCAATCATGAGCTTATACATGTAAATCTTTGTTATGCCAGTGCTTGAAATTATGGTGGCTGGCTGATGAGTCGTAATTTGCCCATACAAAAGCGCCATTTTCCCGCCTAAACCAAAAGTTCCCCTTTGCTGCTTCAGCTTATATTTTGAGCCGTAAAGCACCTGTCCAAAGGCGGAAGGAATATGCCTAGGAGGAACACCAATACCATTATCCTCAACCCTCAGCCGATAAATTTGGGTTTCTTTGCTGGCTTCCCCCTCATAAGAGAGCCTAACATAAATGTCCGGCGGTATTTTTAGGCTTTCCGCAGCATCCAAAGAGTTTTCCACCAGCTCTCTTATGGCTGCAAAAATGGCTCTGGATGGGTTGGTAAAGCCAGCAATGTCCCTATTACGGTAAAAGAAGTCGGAAGCGCTAATTTCTTCAAAGGTTGTTTGAGCCACCACTTGTCTTTCACCGGCACTCTTATAATAGCAACATTTTATGGTTATGGTTCAGCCATCTATTTAATTTAACTACGGTTTTCGGTTGTTTCTGTTCATTTTCTGAAGGGGTTAGGCAGAAGTTCTCTGAGACTCTTTACTTTAACGGTTTCAAACAGGATTTTGCCCTTTTCTGTTTTTGCCGTGACAATTTTAATTTTGTTGTTTTTTGCGAAATCGTTGATGTATTGGAGGCAAGCACCACATGGTGCAGTTTCATTTTTGTTTTCTTTATCCATGACTATGGCTATTTCTTTGATTTTTCGGTTGCCGTGGAGGATGGCGTGGTCGATGGCGCATCTTTCAGCGCATGTTCCAAGTCCAGAAATCCAGCTTTCAACATTGCATCCTTCATAAATTTTGCCATCTTCCGCAAGTACGGCGGCGCCAACCTTGAAGCCCCAAAGCACGTAAGCCTTATCCATCGCTTTAGAAGCCGCTTCCAACAATTTCTTTTCGCTTTCTTCTATTTTCTCCATGTTTTACCAAGCCGCTTCATTGGTGGAGTGAACGAACATAATAATATTCTCCAATTTCCTTTTGAAACTTGTCAAGCTTCGAGCCTTCTTTATTAACTCTTGGTCTTTTCGTTGTTGGGTCTCTTCTGAAGGTGACTTCCATTTCCTTCAAAAACATGTTCATTCCATCTCTTAGGCTTGTGGGCGAATTTGCCGTGCCCTCGATTCCCGGGGTTCCAGTAAAAACCATAAGACGATCAGCTATGAAATCCTGTGCAACCACATCATGTTCAACAACAAAGGCTGCTACGTTGTGGGTTTCAACAACCCTTCGGATGGCTCTTGCCATGTTTAACCTTTCTTCCACATCCAAATAGGCGCTTGGCTCGTCTAGTAGGTAAATTTCAGCTTTGCGAGATAGGCATGCGGCTATGGCGACTTTTTGGAGTTCGCCGCCGCTAAGTTCCATGACCTTTCTGTCCAAAAGCAAATCTATCTTTAATGGTTGGAGAATCTCCGTTCTATACCAGCTTAAAGAGAAATTTTCTTTTGCAACGCTCATTAAAAGTTCTTGAACTGTGCCCTCATATTCTGCAGATATGTACTGAGGCTTATAGCTTACTTCTAATTCGCCAAATTTCACTCCACCATCGGCTTTTTCTACTCCAGCCAAAATTTTTACAAAGGTGGTTTTTCCTATACCGTTAGGTCCCAAAATTCCGATTATATCCCCTCTTTTTATTTCCCCAGCTTGAACATGAAGCTTAAACCCTTCATATGATTTTGTCATTTTTCCCCATTTCAGCAAGGTTTCGCCGGCGCCAAAACTCACGGTTGGCGGTTTTTCATGGAATATCACTGCTTCTTTTCTAAAACGGACGTTTTCGTCTGGAATGTAACCTTGAAGGTAAATGTTTATGCCAGTTCTGATGCCGTGAACGTTTGAGACGACGCCGTAAACGCCTGGTTCTCCGTAGAAGATGCAGATTTGGTCTGACAAATAATCCAGTATTGCCAAATCGTGTTCTGCCACAATTACTGATTTTTCATCGTTTTTTAGGCTTCTTATGGCTTTTGCAACTTCCAACCTTTGCTTTACATCCAAATAGCTTGATGGTTCATCGAAAAGGTAAACGTCGGCTTCGCGGCAAATGGCTGCGGCAACCGCTACACGCTGCAGTTCGCCGCCGCTTAAAACTTCAAGGGGTCGGCTCCAGAGCTGTTTAAGTTCAAGCTGCTCTGCAAATTTTTCCAGTTTCTTCCTCTCATCCACTTTTTCCAGTAGTTCTCCAACGTTTCCGGAAACAACTTTCGGAATTTTGTCCACATACTGGGGTTTGTGTGAAACTTTGAGTTTGCCTTCAGCCATTTTTTGGAAATACTCTTGAAGGGTTGAGCCTCTAAAATGGCGGATGATTTCGTCCCAGCTTGGCGGTTCCTTGTAGTTTCCAAGGTTTATTTTGATTTCGTTTGAGAATATTTTGAGGGTTGTTGTTTTGCCTATTCCGTTCTGTCCAAGCAATCCCAAAACTGTACCAGGCGAAGGTGTTGGAAGTCTGTAGAGTTTGAAGGTGTTTTCTCCAAAGCGGTGGCTGCACTCCCTTTCTAATTCGTCTGGAAGGTTTACTATGGATATGGCTTTGAAGGGACATTTCTTTACGCATATTCCGCATCCAGTGCAGAGAGACTCCACTATTACGGGTTTGTCTTTTTCGAATCTTATGGCTTCCACACGAGTGCGGACTATAGGACAGAAGCGATGGCATAGTCTACCGCAACGTTTTGGTTTGCACTTGTAAGCGTCTAATACGGCAACTCTTGTCATGGTTAAACCGCTAATGAATGCTCAAAGAATAAAAAATGTTTCGTTTGCTTCCTTTTAGTGATATCCTTAATCTTCCCAAATACATTATTCCAAGTGCTAAAAGAATAGCAAAGATAATCGTTCCAAGTATGGAAAGGTAAAAGATTAAACGAAATTCTTCGGGTTGTGGATTTTGTTCACCTCTGAAAAAAGCAACACCGATAAGAGATACGATAAGACCAATCACGAGAAGGCTAAAGAGCAACAAGTGGCGTTTCTTTATCTTGTTTGTAATCATCCCTTAATCACATGCTAAGAATAATACTTCTTTTACTTCTGTTTAACTCTTTTTATCAACAATTATTCACAAAATATTGATAAAGAAAAGTTGCAAAAACTTTTACAGGCTTGTAATTTCTCACCATTCTTCCTCTTCCCACTCTTCCTCTTCGCCTTCTTCCCATTCCTCTTCTTCCCATTCCTCTTCCTCTCGCACTTTTTCACCTCCTTACCAGTTTTGGTGCTTTAGGAAGCATGCTTAACAACATTTTAAACATTTTTGTTCGGCAAACGTCGAGAATAAAAACCAATAAGTCCTGTTTTTATCATGCCTTTAGACGCTATTTTACTATTTTGGCTGTTAAAGAAGCCATAGGCTCCTTCATTTCTGATGTTATATACGCCCAGCACAAGTTTGACGAATTGTGGGCTGCGCCAATTCTTCCATAAGTGTCTATGGCAATCAAACCCATACTATTGTATGTGGATGATAATCTTTTGTTGACAAGGTTTATTGCCATTTCAGCCGCTTCCTGCGCTGTTTTTCCACTTTCCATATAATTGCAAACAGTCTTCGCCAAAACAAGCCTTATTGCTATTTCGCCTACGCCGGTGGCTGAGCATGCTCCAGCTTGATTATCAGCGTAGGTGCCGCATCCGATCAGTGGAGAATCGCCAATTCTTCCAGGAAGTTTTAATGGGAATCCACCGGTGGATGTGGCGGCTGCGACATTTCCATCTTTGTCTATGGCAACCGCCCCCACAGTTTCAAGCTCAAAAATTTCCGGATGCTCCTTTATCAGCTCGGCGAGTTTTGGAAGCTCAAATTTTCCCTCAAGCAAAGCCTTTTTCTGTTGTTCATAATATTTCAACCTAAGCTCAGTTATTGGGTTTCTTCTCTCCAAATTATAGATTTTTGCAAGTTTTTCTGCGCCTTCGCCGACTACGAGCACGTGGTCTGTTTTTTCCATAACAATCCTTGCCAAACGAACTGGGTTCTTAATGTCTTTTAAAAGTCCAGCAGCGCCCGCCCGCAGCGTTTTCCCATCCATGATGGATGCTTCCATCTCTATTCCTTTCTCTATGTTTAGGCTCGAGCCATAACCAGCATTGAAAGCGCCTTCATCTTCTAAGACTGCAACAGCTTCTGTGACGCTGTCTAAGGCGGTTCCGTCATTTTTCAAAATTTCAAAGCCCTTTAGCGCAGCTTTTTTAACGCCTTCTAAACCAGACTGGCTTCTTTCCAGCTGCCAAGTTCCTGCTCCCCCGTGAACTGCTATGGCTGGTTTTCTTTGCATAACGTTTCGCCTTCTCCCTTCTCGTTTTAGATTAGTGAAGTTTTATTGCCAAAATTTAAGCATGTTGCTTTAAAATTTTCAAAATGGATAAATTTGTGTGATAAACCATTGATTATAGGATGATGCGCGCGTGCAATCGTTGTAACTACCTTGCTGGGCATAACGTGAGTTATGCTTGCAATATACAAACATTTGGACTTGGGTTTCTATTATTAATGAGGTGTACCCAATGAACAAGGTTAAAATCATAATGTTAATCCTAATAATATTTTCACTCTTTCTAACTTTTATTCCATCTTTAAGTAATACTGAAGTTTTAAGGCATGGCATTTGGTATAGTTTGGGGGATTTGAACGCGAATTATACATCAGCTCGGATTCAATTGTTAGACGAGTTTGAACATTATCATCAAATAGGCATCAATGAAATATTCGTTTTGACAAAATCAAGCGAAGGTTACATTTTCTACAACTCCAATATTTCAAATAATCACTATTTTGAATGGGACCCCTTAAAATTAGCTTGCGAGATTGCGAACCAATTTAACCTTTTAATCCATGCATGGATTTGCGTGGGGAGAGATTATTATCTAGTTAATCAAAACTCCTCTTATGCGATGTGCGATGTGAATGGGCAAACTTCAGATTGGGTTAATTTTGCCCTTCCAGAAGTTAAAACCTATTATTTCAATATTATGAGTGAGATAATCCAAAATTATGCTGTTAAAGGCATCCATTTAGATTACATACGTTATCCTTCCTACTATTCTTATGACCCATATTCTAGAACAGTTTTTGAGAAAATTTATGGATTTGACCCAATAGATAACGCTAACGCTCCAGAATGGAAAGAGTGGAGAAAGCAGCAAGTGACCGATTTTGTTAATCAAACATATATTATGATAAAATCTTTCGATTTAAATAAAGAGTTATCATGTGCGGTTTTTCCAGAACCAGAAGGCGAATTGCAAGATTGGGTTTATTGGGAAAATTTCAATATGGTTGATTTCTTGGTTGGCATGGCTTATACAGCAGACATGAACGAATTTCGAGGAATGTTGGACAATATAAAGCAAAGATGGAGCCTCAAAATCCCTCTATTAATAGGAGTTGGTATCTATGCTTATCATGACAAAGAAAACGCTAAAGAGATTTTTGAGAATCAAATAAAAATGGTTATAAATTACGGTTTTAATGGATGGGTTTTATTCAGAAATGGATATTTAGACCCCTTCACTCCATTTTACGATAATTTGATTTTATGGCTAAAATTTGATGGAAATTTGATGGATTCTTCAAAAAATGCCTATCATGCACAAAGTTTTTGCACACCATTAAAATTTGAAGACGGGATTAGCGGAAAGGCTCTTTATTTGGATGGAATTGACGATTATGTAAGTGTTCCTGATAAGCCAGAATTCAGTATTGTCAATAACCCCAATGGTTTAACAATTTCTTTCTGGATATCTCCTGCTACCCTTCAATACCCTACGGCAAATGAGTATGGTTATATCCGCTTTTTTGGTAAAGGCATGCCAAACGAATACGAATGGAATTTTGTAATATACAATGCAGAAAATTCCGTTAACAGACCTAATGACATCTGTTTCTACATTCATAACAGAACTGGTGGCTATGGAATTGGAGCATACATTAGAGAGGTTATTACCATTAATGAATGGATTTTCATAACGGGTGTTATTCAAGATGATGTATTAAAAATCTATAAAAATGGAGTTTTGAAAAATGCAAGTCGTAACTACACAGGCATCATAATACCAGAAGACGGAAATGCTCCTCTAAACATAGGTAAAAGAGATTACCCTGAATTTTTCATGGGAAAAATTGACGATGTTAGAATTTATAGTTATGCTCTAAGTGATGATGAAATTTTAAATCTGTACCACTCATATTTCTCAAAAACATATAAAATTCTCTATATTAGTGCTATCCACATAGAAGATGACGCTATTTACGTTACACCAGTCTACGTAACCGATGTTTTTCATGATACCATAAATTGTATACTCAGATTCAGGGTTCTTGAACATCCTTTAGGTCATCAGCAGTTGTTGAGTGCAAGTACAAACACCTCTGATGCTTTAAAACCAATAAACGAATTGCCAATTTTGAAAATCTTGAATGTAAGCGACATCGTGGAGATAAACTATAAGAATTGCAATTACACTCAACTAAGCGTTGAACAAGAACCACTAACAAATAATTATTGGATAACATATGCAGGTCAAGCAAACTCTGTCACTATAAACAGCACCGAAATTCCGGAGTTTACATTTGTCGCTATAATTGCAACTTTGCTGTTTGCTGCGCTAGGTATAATAATATTCAAAGTGCTTGTCCCATGTATAAGGGAATAGCTTGTTTTAAGATATCATATTTTTTAATAGGCTTATGGTTAAGCATCTATTTTAACCAAAGACATTTTAACCCCACTCTATACCCTTCGAAGAGAAATCCTTAAATCACATGAATAACCCTTGAATCAAGGGGATGATGTGAGGCGACGGCTGGGAGCCAAAAGCTGTGAAAAAGCCACTAACCTGCGCTGACCAATTATTGAAACGTTAAATTTACTAAAAACAAAATAATAATTAATTAGACTCTCACGGAAAGAGGTGCGAGTTATGCTTAGAGATTTTAATCTTTTAGCAACCACATCCCGTGGAAATGAAGACGAGGCATGTTCAGAATTGTGGTATTTGCTTGGAGAAATAGGCGATTCTGCGCCTACCGTTGATAAGACTGGCGTGGCGGGTTTAATAGCTGCAAAAACGGCTTTCGACCCCTTCGAAGTCATTAAAAAGTTTCGGGAAATTCTTCAAGAACGCCCCTACGAGTTTCGTTATATTTTAAGAATAATTCCAATTGAAAGGGTTGTCCGCACAGATTTGGGCGAAATTCAGCGTGCCGCTACAGAACTCGGCTCAAAAATTTGGAAAAACGAAGCCTTCCGCGTTACTGTTGAGAAGCGTTTTACAGAAACATCCACAAGAGACATTATAGAAGCGGCTGCGGCAAACATTGAAAGAGAAGTTAACCTAAACAATCCAGACAAAATCCTTTTAGTGGAGGTTGTGGGCGGATTAACTGGATTATCCGTAATAAAGCCTGACGAGATTTTGGCAATCATGAAAGAAAAAGTGCTATAATCAACGCTGAGCTCTATTCTTTAATGTGTTGTTTTATTTTCTGTAAAGTTTCATCGAAATCCGCTTTTACCTTTGGCTTTAACCTATACCATAAGTTTAATCCATCTCTCTCGTATCTGGGAACGAGGTGTATGTGAAAGTGAAAAACATCTTGTTGGGCTTCTTTGCCGCTTGCATGGAGAATGTTAATAGCGTTGGCAGATAGAGCCCTTTTGTAAAGCTTTGCAAGTTCTTTGGCAACTATGATTATTCTTTTAAGCTCTTTGTCAGGAATTTCGTAGATGTTTTCATAGTGCTTTTTTGGTATAATTAATGTGTGTCCTTCGTTGGCTGGATTAATGTCTAAAAAGGCTTTGACCAATTTATCTTCATAAACTGTCCATGAAGGTTCTAATCCTTTTACTATTTTACAGAAAATGCAATATTCACTCATGGGCATCACTTTTGAATTTCAATACTAACTGACGTTTTTATTAAAGTTAAATTTTCGTTAAACAAATTAGCGCTGGGTTGCCAAAAGCGCCATCCTTTCAATGACAAGACTTATCAGAGCATCTTCCAAATTATCCTTCTTCATCACAGTTTTAAGCTCTAATTCCGAAATTTCAAAGGTTTTTTTGATGAGCTCTATTTTTCTTTTTGACAATTCGACAACAGACTCATCCTCTTTTGCATTGGCATGTTTTAAAACCATTTGTAAAGCTGCTTTCATCGTGTCAGGTTTTTCTCCAATTATTAAAACCGCCATTTCCGAGGTGTCAGCCTTAATTCCCAAAATTTCCATGGATTTTCTGATTTGGTGTTGGGCAGAAGCGTAAAGCAGAGTTTCCATGGCAAGGCTTTTTGAAATGTTCGTTTTGTTTTTGAATGTCGTTAAAGCGTTTATGGCTGCAAAGTATAGGTGTTGCCATGTAGCAATAAGTTTTGCATCGAAAAATTGGATTTCAACATTTGAAGGCTTTTCTTTGTTTATCATTTTTAAAAATTCTTCTGGATTTCCAATTTTGACATTTTTAAAGCCTGTTATTAAAAGGTATTTTCCATATTCTTTTATTTCTTTAAGCAATCATTTTTCCCCAACGATTTCTTTCAAAAACCTATCAACCAGCTCTTTGGGTATTCCAGCCTTAATGAGTTTTGCAGTCTCATTCTCGATGGGTTTTCCCTTCTCCTTACATTTTTTAACGATTTTATGAACTGTTTCCTTTATCTCCCATGGGAAAAC